>JBDTRR010000067.1:0-27369 GCA_039931615.1 Acidobacteriota bacterium | reverse complement strand
CGGGCCCGGACGCGCACGGCGCACCAAACGCGTCGGCGTTGCGGACGGCGTCCCACTTCGCCGCCGGCTGCGGGGCGCGCCAGCGGTTGTCGCCGAGCGGCGGCGCGGCGAACGGAATGCCCTTGAACACCCGCACCGACGGCTGACCGGCTGCAGTCTTGCCGGCGATCTGGCCCAGCTCGATCTTGACCTGCTCCGGAATCATCGCCGAGGTGCGCGCCGCCGCCATCGCCATCGTGCCCAGCACCAGAAAGAGCGCCACTCGCTTCATGTCATCTCCTCACTTCATCCCGTTCGCGGGCGACCGCTGATCGTCGGCGTCGCGCAGTTGCGTCGTGGGTCCCCGCGCTGGTGGTCACGCTGCAACGGAATCAGTCAGCCGATTCACGTCGTTCGAGGCACCGGTGCGGCGTTTCAACCCCCGAGGAGTCTACTACCGGACCGTCCGGTCGATCGGGAGAAGTTGGGGAAGGCTGTGGCGATGGTCGAGATGAGACGACGAGGAATGGCCGCTCATTCCGTTGCCCCGTCCGAACTGACCGATGGCGGCGCCGCCCTCAGACGCGCGTCGGATTGCGCGAGACCAGGTTCTGATAGCTCCCGAACGGCCGAACCAAATCCGCCGGAATAGGATTGGGCAGGACGTGCAGGCCGCGGCCGTTGACGATCTCGCACTCGTGCGTCTCGCGCGAGTTCGGGTTCCCTCGCATCTTGGCCACGGTCAGGCCGAGGCGGAAGGCACGGCCGAGCTCGATCCAGTTCATCAAGACGATGTTGTCGACCAGCGAGCTCATCGCAAACTCGCCCATCATCGAGGCCATCCCGAGCAGTTCCGGATTTTCGTGATTGTAGATGGTCGCGGTCTGGTGCTCTTTCATCAGGGCGACCAGGGCGTGGAAGAAGTCGCGAAACATCCGTCCCGTCGTGCCCAGGTTCGAGCCGTAGGTCGACAGGCTGTCGAACAGGACGCGGGTCGGCTTGAATCCTTCGATCAGCATTTCGACGTCGTGAAAGTGCCGGTCGATCTCGATTTCCTGCGGGGTGTCGTACCGCACCTGCACCAGCCCGCTGTCGATGCAGGCCTGGAGATCGATGCCGATGCCGTTGGCGTTGCGGATGATTTGCGCGATCGGCTCATCCAGCGACAGCATCAGGCTCCGCTGGCCGAGCCGGGCGCCCTCGGCCAGATACTGCAGCCCCATCACGCTCTTGCCGACGCCCGAGATGCCGGCCACCACGGTCGTGCTGCCGAGGAAGTAGCCGCCGTTCATCAGCGGGTCGAGGCCGGGGATGCCGGTGGTGATGCGCGTCGTCGGATCAAACGATGAGGCGTGGTCGCGGTTGGTGCCACGGGGCGCCTGCACCCGCCGGTACACTTGCATTCCGAGGCCGTCGACGATCCTGATCGTATGCCGGCCCATCTGGTACTCATGGCCGCGCGACTTGACGATCTCAATCGACCGCACCGTCGCCCGAGTCACGTCCTCCATGCGCAGCCGCAGCACGGTATCGGCAATCGCTTCTTCGGGCAGCGCGGTGATCCGCCGTTCGTAGGCGGCCGTCGCCTCGACGGCGAGCACGGCGGTGCGATCATCGGCTTGCAGCCCCTCGGCCAGGACGTGAAAGGCGTCGCGCGCCGCCAGCACGTCGCCGCTCACGCTGTTGGCCAGGGTCGGGATGCCGTCGACGAAGAGGCGTTTGGCGCCGATCTCGGCCGCCGCTTCGAGCAGCAGGCTGTCGGTATGCAGAAGTTCCTCGATAAACACCTGCCGCGTCGTGAAGATGATCTTGAGGGTGCCGGCGTCCTGCAGCGCCTGGAGATCCCAGCCAAGTCCCGCCGCGTCGCTGATCAGCCGGTCGGGCGAGACCTCGAACAGCACGATGATGCCCGGCTCATTGAACTGCTTGGCGCCCCGATACACGAACTCGATGCCGAGCGTCGTCTTCCCGGTGCCGATCGCCCCTTCGAGCAGCACGACGTTCCCGCGCGGGAGGCCGCCCATCAGGATGTTGTCCAGCCCGGCGACACCCGTCTTGACCAGTTCGCGGCCCATCATCATTTCTCCTCTCGTTCGGTCGCAGTGGCGCCGCGACCCGCCCCGGCTGGGGCCTCCCAGCCCGGGGTCTGCCGGCGGCCGGCAACCGACGTACTCGGTGACCACCCGTCGCGCCCCGCGATCGCCTGGCGGCCGGTGCGATCACGGCTCTTTCGCCGGAACGCGGCAGGTCCGCCTGAAGGCGGACCCCACGCTGATTCGAGAATTCCCGAGCGGTCAGCCCAATCGATTCTTCACACGCGCTCATGCCGGGGCGACGCCCATTTCCAGGACGCGGGCGAACTGCTCGGCGGCCACCGGCCGGCCGAAGTAGTAGCCTTGCCCCTCGACGCACGCTTCCCCCTGCAGGAACGTCAGCTGGTCGCGCGTCTCGATCCCCTCGGCAATGACCCGCAAGTCGAGATTTCTGGCCATGCTGATCACCGCGCTGACGATCGGCGCCGCCTGGGTCTTCGCCCGGATCTGCTGCACGAACGACCGGTCGATTTTCAGCGCGTCGATCGGCAGCTGCGCGAGATCGCTCAAGCTCGACCGCCCGGTGCCGAAATCGTCGATGGTCATCTGCACGCCAAGCTGCTTGAGCGCGCCGAACGTCGCTGCCGACGCCGACACGCGCGTCGTCAGCACGCTCTCCGTCAGCTCCAGTTCGAGCAGTCGCGGATCGAGGCCGGTGGTCTGCAGCGAGGCGACGACGTTGGTCAGCAGGTCGTCGCGGCCAAATTCGACCGCGGACACGTTGACCGCGACTGGAATCGCCCGCAGGCCCGCATCGTGCCAGGCTTTCGCCTGGCGGCAGGCTTCCTGGAGCACCCAGCCGCCGATCGGTCCAATCAGTCCGCACGCTTCGGCGATCGGCACGAACTCCGCCGGCAGCACCAGACCCCGATCGGGATGCCGCCATCGGATCAGCGCTTCGGCGCCGATGATGGCGCCGGTCTCCAGCTGCACCTTCGGCTGATAGAACAGCTCGAATTCATGGTCGGCGAGCGCCCGGTAGAGGCCGGCTTCGAGGGCTCGCCGTTCGACGGCGCGCCGGTTCAGGTCGGGCTGGAAGAACTGGTAGTGCCCCCCGCCGAGCTCTTTCGCTTCGTACATCGCCATGTCGGCGTGCTTCATCAGCGTTTCCGCCTCGTCGCCGTCGGTCGGGAACACGCTGATGCCGATACTGGCGAAGACGCGCACTTCGGTTCCGTCCAGCTGATGCGGCTGGGCGACCGCGGCAATGACCGTCCGCGCCACCGCCGCCGCCGCCTCGGCCTGCGCGATCTCGGGCAGCAGCACGATGAACTCGTCGCCGCTCTGCCGGCCGACCGTGTCCGACTTCCTGACGCACGCCGTCAACGCCCGGGCGACCGCCCGCAGCAGCTCGTCGCCGAGGGGATGGCCGAGCGAGTCGTTGATGTGTTTGAAGCCGTCGAGATCGAGGAACAGGACCGCCAGCATTCGTTGGTGCCGGGTGGCGAGCGCTAATGCACGCGCCAGCCGATCGGCCAGCAGGGCCCGATTCGGGAGATCGGTCAGCGAATCATGGTGGGCCAGATGTGACAACTGCACCGCCGTCAGCTCCGACTGCCGTCGGAGGTCGTTCTCCCGCAAGACCGTGTCCCCGAGGATCCGGAGCAGCTCGCCGTGCAGCTTCAGACGCCCGGCTGATACCGGGGTCTGCCGGCGCGCCAGCGCCCACACGGTCTGGAAGGGAGCGCCACACTCGCGGGCCAGGCGCCCGATCGCGACCGATTCCGCGAAACCGATCATGGAATAGCCCGCGACGACGGCCGCGACGACGCGCTCATGGAGCACCAGCGAGACGCCGACCACGGCAAGACAGGACGATCGGCTGACGATGACGGGGGTACGCTGGCCGCTGGTCTGGGCCAGGCAGGCCTGGGCGCAGTCGGCGAAAAGGCCCGGGTCGTAGCCGTGGTCCCTGAACAAGGTGATGAAGGGCGTGTCCGGCACCGGGCCGCAGACCAGGCTGCCCTGGGCGTCGTACAACGCGACGGTGAGCTGGGTGACGGCGCCATAACTCTGTAGCGCCGGTGTCCACACGGTGGGATCGAATAAGCCGTCAGTGGCGGTGTCGATGGGAGCGCCGTCGAGGTGAAGTCGCATACGGTGCCAATTACTGGTCAGCGTCCCATATCGAGACGCGTGGCACTGTACCAAATTGAACAGCCGCGGCGACCCGCGAACGTTAAAGGCAACTCAAGGGCCGGAGCCGCGCCGTCACCACACTTTACGGGCTGCTGCTCTTGGGGTTGCCGCGCACGTGGGCGGCCAGCACGATCAGCTTGGAGCTGAGCATCAGGCGGGCCTGCCTGGCGGCCGCGAGGTTCAGGTTGAAATGCATCTGCCCGTTCTCGCCGAACAGCTGGACCATCCCGCCGATCTGGGTGAAGTTGTCGAGGTCGCTGATCGTCAGCACCGGCGCGTTGCCGACGGCGGCGATGGCGCTGGTGACGCGGGCGGCGGTGGTCCCTGAGATGTAGAGCAGATGACACGATCGCAGCTTCCCCTCGAGCTGGACGTCGGACACGAGGATGGCGCGGCCGGAGAACTGGCGTCCCTTGACCACCCGTTCCAACGCCTCGCGGAGGGAGACGTCCCCAAGCACGCAGGCCGTGAACGGTGCGCCCGCCGGCATCACGTCGGGCGGCCACTCGGTGAACTTGGCGAAGTTGTAGATGAAGGCCGCCTTCAGCGGCGACTCCATCACGTCCTGGGCGCGCGCGATCGAGCACAACAACAGGAACGAGGCGATGGCGACGCCGCGGCAGCAGCCATAGCGCTGGCGCCGAGCCGCGCTCGATCGGCTGGGGCTCGCCATCACCCTGGGGGCTGCGGCGCCGAGTGGCCCAGCTCGCGCGCGCTGGCTTCCGGACCGCCGGCGCGCCGGCGCGATGGTCATAGCGGGCCGTCCTCTACCGGGTTGACGAGACTCGCCCGAAGCACCGCCACCAGCCTTGCGCTCTCGGCCTCCAGACGGCCGTAGGCGTCCTCGGCCGCCACCGGGTCGAACGGGCCGTCGGCCGCCATCGCTTCGAGGGCGGCGGCCTGCTCGGCGACCGGCGCGGCGGAGAGGCTCCCGGCGGCGCCCTTCAGGGAGTGCGATGCGCTGCCGATCGCGTCGCGATCGCGGGCGGCCACCGCGCTCTTGATCTCGGCCAGCCGCGCCGGAATGTCGTCGAGGAAGAGCCTCGTCACTTCGTCGATCAGTTCCGGGCTGCCGAGCCGGTGCCGCATCTCCTGGGCGGCAAAGGGCGGGGCTGGCGCTGGACCTTCTCCGGATCGGATTCTGGCGGCGGTTGGCGGCTGCCGTTCGACCGCGGCGAAGAGCCGGACCGAATCGATCGGCTTGGACAGGTAGTCGTCCATGCCGGCCGCCAGATAGCGCTCCCGGTCCCCGGTCATGGCATGCGCGGTCAGCGCGACGATGCGGAGACGGGGTCCGGTCGAACCCTCCCGCTTCCGAATCGCGGCGGTCGCCTCGATGCCGCCCATCTCCGGCATCTGAACGTCCATCAATACGAGGTCGTAGGCGATCAGTGCGGTGGCGGCGACCGCTTCGAGGCCGTTGGCGACGACATCCACGGTATGGCCGCGCCGGGTCAGCAGGCCGACCGCGACGTGCTGATTGACGAGGTTGTCCTCGGCGAGCAGGATGTGGGCGCGCTCAACCGGGTCGGTCCGGACGTCGACCGGCGGCACGACAGGGCGCCGCGGCCGGCCGTTCTGGCGCGCCTGGTCGAGCGCGTCGAAGAGATCGGCCTGGCGGATCGGCTTGGTGACCCAGGTGTCGATGCCAAGCTCGCGGCAGCGGGTCGAGTCGCCGAACTGACCGGTCGAGGTCAGCATCATGATCGGGGTCGCTCTCAGTTCCGGATCGGCGGCGATGTGTTCGGCGACCGCGAAGCCGTCCATCTCCGGCATGCTGGCGTCGAGGAGGACGAGGGCGAACGGACAGCCGGCCGTCGCGGCCGCGGCGAGCGCCGACAGCGCGGCGCGGCCGCCGTCCACCGCCGTGACCTTCATCTGCCAGCGGGTCAGCAGATCCGCGAAGACGCGGCGGCTGGCCTCGTTGTCGTCGACGATCAGTACCGGCACATCGGCCAGTTCGTGGTCGAAGACCCGGGTCTCGAGGTCAGCCGTCGGGCAGACGATGGTGAACTGAAAGGTGCTGCCGGCGCCGGGCTGGCTGTCGACCCAGATACGCCCCTGCATCAGGTGGACGAGGGTCGCGGAAATCGTCAGCCCCAGGCCGGTGCCGCCGAAGCGCCGGGTCGTCGAACCATCGGCCTGGCTGAACGCCTCGAAGATGGTGGCGTGCTTGTCCGCCGGGATGCCGATGCCGCTGTCGCTGACCGAGAAACGCAGGCGCACGCGATCCGGCCACCGCTCGTCGCACCGGACCTCAAGCAGCACCTGCCCGTGCGCGGTGAACTTGATCGCGTTGCCGACCAGGTTGGTGATGATCTGTCCGAGCCGGCTGGGATCGCCGACCACGCCGGCCGGCACATCGGCGCCGATATCGGCGATCAGCTCGAGCCCCTTCTGGTGGGCGATCAACCCGAGCGGCAGCAGCGTGTCTTCGACCAGCTTGACGACCGGGAACTGGATCGTCTCGAGGGCGAGCCGCAGCGACTCGAGCTTGGAGAAATCGAGGATATCGTTGAGCAGCCCCAGCAGCGAGGCGGCGGAAGACTTGACCATCTCCAGGCAGCCGCGCTGCGCCACGGTCAGGGTCGAATCGAGCACCAGCTCGGTCATCCCGATGACGCCGTTCATCGGCGTCCTGATCTCGTGGCTCATGTTGGCCAGGAACTCGCTCTTGGCCCGGCTGCTGTCCATCGCCTTGTCGCGCGCCGTCAGCAGTTCGACGTTGGCCTGCCGCAGGTCGGTGGTGCGGACGTCGACCTCGTGTTCGAGCGCGCCCTGCTGATCGAGCAGCCTGCGGTCCCGGCGCTGGATCTCGGTCAGCATCTCGTTGAAGCCATCGATCAGCACGCCGACCTCGTCGCCGCCGGCCTTCTTGACGCGGATGTCGTAGTTCTTGTCGCGCGAGACGATCTGGGCGGCCGCGGTCAGACGCAGGATCGGACCGGAAATCAGCCGCTGCATTCCGGACGACAGCACGAAGGCGACGGCGAGCGCACCCGACAGGACCAGCGCGATGATGCTGAACAGCCGGCGCCGGCGATCGGCCAGGCCGGCGAGATCGGACTCGAGATAGACGCCGCCAATGACCTCGCCGTCGAGCCGGATCGGGCGGACCACGCGAAGGGAGTCGGCGTCGAATGTGAAGACGGCGCGCGGCGCGCGCAGCAGATCGGCGGTGACATGCGACTCGATCGATATCCCCGTGGTTTCCGGCCGCCGATCGAAGCGCGCGAACACGGCGCCGTCGCGGACGATCGCGGCCAATCGCACATTCTTGTTGACGGCGACGGCGTTCAGTGTTTCGGTGGCGCCTTTGGCGTCCCCGAAGGACACGGCCGCGTTGGTGGTGCCGCCGACGACGTCAGCCAGCATGCCGATCTCGAGCGCCAGGGTGGTGCGGGCCGTGCTGTTGTCGTAGGCGACCAGCGCGACGCACGCCAGCACGAGGGCCGCGCTGGTGACGCCCATGATGACTGCAACGACCCGACGGGCGAGCGACAGGTCGGACGCCCAGCGGCGGATCTGGGGGATCAGATGATCACCGCCTGACCCCCCCGGCGCCGCCGGTCCTTAGTCGTGGCGCGACCGGATATCGTTGTTCATCGCTGGCTTTGACCTGGATTAATGGGGCGTAGAGGAGCTCGACACCGAATCTGAAGTCTAGCGAAAGGGCGCGATCCTCGGCTGTTCAAAAGCGGACAAGGCGGACCGGTCATGCGGAGCGGATGTGCGGGAAGTGTGCATTAGCGGACAGCCGCAGGCGGCCCGGGCGTGTAGGGTTGGAGCGTGCGATCGAAACGCTCGGCTCAGGACGGGGAGGCCCGCACATGATGGCCATGGAACACGCCACCATCCTGGTCGTCGACGACCAGGATGCAATCCGCCAGTTTCAACGGCGGACGCTCGAGCATGCCGGTTACCAGGTGACGGAGGCGAGCAGCGGTTTCGAGGCCCTGACCCTGCTCGGAGAGGGGTGGCTGTTCGATCTGGTCATCGCCGACATCGGCATGCCTGGTCTGACCGGAGTCGAGATGGCGTCGACCATCCGGACCGTTCATCCCGATCAGAAGATCCTCTACGTCACCGGTCAGCTCGATCGATTGATGAACGGCCGCTCGCTGTGGGAAGGCGAGGCGTTTCTCGAGAAGCCGTTCACGCTCGGTGGGCTGCGCGAAGCGGTCTCCCTGCTGCTCTATGGCACGGTGAAGAAGCCGTCGGTGAGCGAGGCGCTGCCGACCTCGACCACGTAAGAGCCGCGGCTGGACCGGATCCGCCTTTTTTCCTTCACTCGCGCCCCCGCGCCATCTAGACTGGCGTCGCGGCCGGTGCAAGGAGGATCCTCCAGCATGTCTCCCAATCGTTGGCGCATACCGATCGGCGCGGTCGCCGTTCATCTCTGCATCGGATCGGTCTACGCCTGGAGCACCTTCAACCGGCCGATCCAGGCGCTGTTCCCCGATCAGCCCTGGTGGTTCAGTCCGCCCTACACCACATTCACGACCGCGCTGGTGCTGCTCGGCCTGAGCGCGGCGTTTGGCGGGCCGTGGGTGGAGCGGCGCGGACCGCGCGCGGCGGCGACCGCTGCGGCGCTGTTCTTCGGCGTCGGCCTGATCGTCGGCGGGATCGGTCTGGCCATCCGTCAGCCCGCGGTCGTGTTCCTCGGCATGGGCGTGATCGCCGGGATCGGCTGCGGGCTCGGCTACATCGCGCCGGTCAGTACGCTGGTCAAGTGGTTTCCCGATCGCCGCGGCATGGCCACCGGGATGGCGATCATGGGCTTCGGCGGCGGCGCCTTTATCGCCGGCTACCTCAACGTCTTCTTCATGGACCGGATCGGCGTCGCCAACACCGTCATGACCCTGGGCGTGACCTACCTCGCGATCATGCTGATCGGCTCCCGCCTGCTCGAGCGCCCGCCGGCCGGCTGGAAGCCGGCGGGCTGGACCGCGGCGCCGGCGCGGCGGGCGATGATCGCGGATCGCAGCGTCAGCCGGAACGCGGCGATTCAGACGCCGCAGTTCTTCCTGCTCTGGAGCATCCTGTTCATCAACGTGACGGCCGGGATCGGCATCCTGGCCCAGGCGTCGCCGATGATGCAGGACATGTTTCACCGGACGACGCTGCAGGCGGCCGCGGTGGTGTCGCTGATCAGCATCTTCAACGCGTCCGGTCGATTTCTCTGGGCCTCGGTCTCCGATTACATCGGCCGCCGCAATACCTACACGATTTTCTTCGTCGTGCAGTTCGTCCTGTTCCTGTTGATCCCGCGGCAGGCGGCCGGCGGCAACTGGGGCGTGTTCGAAGCCAGCCTGTTCATCGTGTTCACGATGTACGGCGGCGGGTTCGCGACCATTCCGGCTTTTCTCGCCGACATCTTCGGCCCCGACAACGTCGGCGCCATTCACGGCGCGCTGCTGACCGCGTGGAGCGCCGCGGCCGTGGTGGGCCCGGTGATCATCACCGAGTTGTCCAACCGCGCCAGGACCGCGCTGCCGCCCGGGGCGGATCGGATCCATATCTACGACACGCCGCTCGAGGTCCTCGCCGCGCTGCTCGCGGTCGGCTTCGTGCTGACGCTGCTGGTGCGTCCGCTGCGGCACGGCGAGGCGCCGTCGGCAGAATCGGCGGCCGGCCTCGCGGCCGGCGACGCCTACCACCTGTCGGGTCCGGCGACAACGGCCACGACCAGGCGCTGAAACGAGCCGCGCCGTGGAGCGGCAGGGACCGCCGGACGCGCGCCGCGCACGTTACATCAGGTCGCGGGTACCTCTCCTTGTGTCGCCGGCACGTCTCCGTCCACTCTGGAGCGCCCGACCACCGAGTCGACGAACCAGAGCTTGGCGACCGCCTGCGGCGACAGGACGAACGGGTAGGCATCGTTCAGTCCGAGCCCGCGATTGAGGTTGTTCAACACGTAGGTGAGCGGAAACCAGCTGTCGATCAGCTGCTCGAACGCGGCCGGCTGCGGCGACACCGGTTGCGGCGGATCCGGCATCGCCGGCTCGTCGCGGCGGCGCGGCTTGAGCGACAGCCCGCACGCGGCGGCGGTCTCGAGCGTGTCGACCATGTGCAGGTAGTGGGCCCACGTCTCGGCCCAATCCTCCCATGGGTGCGCGCTGGCGTAGGCGCTGACGAACCGGATCTGCCAATCGACCGGCGCGCCGTGCTCGTAGTAGGTCCTGAGCGACTCGCCGTAGTCGGCGCGTTCGTCGCCGAACAGCGATCGGAACTCGTCGAGCTCGGAGGTTTCCCTGATCAGGCGATCCCAGTAGTAATGGCCGCTCTCGTGCCGCATGTGCCCGAGCAGCGTCCGGTACGGTTCGCGCATCGTCGTCCGCCGCCGCTCACGCTCGGCGTCGTCGGCCTCGGCGATGTTGACGGTGATGACCCCGTTGGCGTGGCCGGTCAGCACCGGCCCGGTGACGCGCTCGTGATCGGAGAGAAACTCGAACGCCAGCCCGCGAGCGGGATCTTCAATCCGGTTGGCCATCGGCAGACCGAGCTCGATCAGGGTGAAGATCAGACGCCGCTTCGCGGCCTCGAGCCGATACCATGCGGCGCGGTTGGCCGGTTCGGCGAGATTGGGGATCACGCGCGTGATCCGGCACGACATGCAGAGCGGGTTGTGGTCGTCGGCCGGTACCGCCCAGTTACAGATCCCTTCAATTTTGTCGTTTTGACAGAGGCGGTATTCGGTGACCGCCTGCGGCAGCGGAGAACGCCACAACTCGTCGCCATCGGCATCGAGCGATCCGATTAGCTGCAGATCCGGCAGATAGGCGACACGGCGGCGACAGCCGACGCATGCAGTGTTTTCGAAAAAAAGTAGATGGCCGCAATGATCGCAGTGGAAGATCTTCATATTCGAAGTGGTATAACTGGAAAACCCATTTGAGTATCCACGTCGCCCTTCGCCACGTGACGCAGTACCGGTACGACCGGCCGGTGGAATTGTCGCCGCAGCTGGTTCGGCTCCGTCCGGCGCCGCACTGCCGCACACCAATCCTGTCCTATTCGCAACGCATCGTACCACCCGAACACTTCCTGAACTGGCAGCAGGATCCCCAGAGCAACTACGTCGCCCGTCTGACGTTCCCTGAATCGGTCAACGAGTTCCGGGTCGAGGTCGATCTGGTGGCTGAGATGGCCGTCTACAACCCGTTCGACTTTTTCCTCGAGCCGTCCGCCGAACAATTTCCGTTCGAGTACGAGGCGTCAGAGCGGCGCGAACTGCAGCCGTTCCTGCGCGCCGATCCGCTGACCCCGCGCCTCGCCCGCTATCTTGAAACGATCGAGCGAGCGCCTCAGCGCACCATCGACATGCTGGTCGGCATCAACGGCCGGCTGCAGAATGACATCTCGTATGTCATCAGGCTCGATCCGGGCGTGCAGGACGTCGAGCGGACGCTCGAACTCGCGACCGGCTCCTGCCGCGATACGACGTGGCTGCTCGTACAACTTCTCCGCCACCTCGGGCTGGCGGCTCGCTTCGTCTCCGGCTACTTGATCCAGCTGGTGCCCGACATCAAGGCGTTGGACGGACCGGCGGGCGCCGGCCGCGACTTCACCGATCTCCATGCCTGGTGCGAGGTCTACCTGCCGGGGGCCGGCTGGATCGGGCTCGATCCGACGTCGGGGCTGCTGGCTGGCGAAGGGCACATCCCGCTGGCCTGCACGCCCGAGCCGATGAGCGCGGCGCCGATCACGGGTGGCGTCAGCCAATCCGAGGTCGATTTCCTGCACGAGATGTCGGTGCAGCGGATCGCCGAATCGCCGCGCGTCACCAAGCCCTACAGCGACGCGCAGTGGGCGGCGATCCTCGCCTGCGGACGTGCGGTCGACGCCGACCTGTCCGCCAGCGACGTCCGACTGACAATGGGCGGAGAGCCGACGTTCGTGGCGACCACCGATCGCGACGCCGAGGAATGGAACACCGCGGCGCTGGGACCGACCAAGCGGGCGCGGGCGGTGGACCTGCTGCACCGGCTGAAACAGCGGTACGGCGCCGACGGCTTCCTGCACTTTGGCCAGGGCAAATGGTATCCGGGCGAGCCGCTGCCGCGCTGGGCGCTGGCGTGCTATTGGCGCGCGGACGGCGAGCCGACGTGGACGGACGCCCACCTGTTCGCCGACGAGGATCAGCCGGACGGCTACGCCGCCGCCGACGCCGAGCGCTTCATCACGGCGCTGGCGGCGCAGCTGGGCGTCACCGCCGCCCACGCCCAGGCGGGCTACGAAGACGTCTGGTACTACCTGTGGCGTGAACGTCAGCTGCCGGCGAACGTCGACCCGTTCGAGGCCCGCCTCGACGACGAGCTCGAGCGCGAGCGGTTGCGGCGGGTGTTCACCCAGGGCCTCGCCGCCGTCGTCGGCTACGCGCTGCCGATTCGGCGGGTTGGCGGTCAGGACGGTCGCTGGGTGTCGGGCCGCTGGTTCCTGCGCAGCGAGCGTCTCTACCTGTTTCCCGGCGATTCGCCGATGGGACTGCGGCTGCCGCTCGATTCGCTGCCGTGGTCGGCTGCGGAAGACCAGCTGACGATCGAACCGATCGATCCGTTCGCACCGCGGCCGGCGCTGCGGCCGGCCCTGGGGCCGCCGCTGCCGTCTGCGCCGCCGCCGCCGCTCGCGGCAGTGGCTTCTCCCATCGATCCGCTGTCGCCCGCCGGTCTCTGGCCCGGGCTGCATTTCCTGCCGGATCCGGTGCAGCAATCACGCGTCGGCCCGGCTGATGCGCGGGCGGGTCAGGATGTGGGGCGGGTGCTCGGCTTCCCGGACGGCCGGGTCACCGCCAGTGAGCGTCCCCCGATCCGCGGCGAATCGGCCATCGAGGTCGTGCGTTCGGCGTTGTGCGTCGAGCCACGCGGCGGGGTCCTGTACGTCTTCATGCCGCCGGTCAAGGCGCTCGAGCACTATCTCGAGCTGGTCAGCGCGATCGAGGCGACGGCGCACCGGCTCGAGATGCGCGTGCTGCTCGAGGGGTATCCGCCGCCTGACGATCCGCGGCTGCCGCATGTCGTCGTCACTCCCGATCCGGGGGTGATCGAAGTGAACGTGCAGCCGGCCGACAGCTGGGACCAGCTCGTCGAGCAGACCACCGCGCTCTACGGCGACGCCAGACACGCCGGGCTCGGCCCGGAGAAGTTCATGCTCGACGGGCGCCACACCGGGACCGGCGGCGGCAATCACTTCGTGCTGGGCGGCGCGTCGCCGGAAGACAGTCCGTTCCTGCGGCGGCCCGACCTGCTGCGCAGCCTGATCAGCTACTGGCACAATCATCCGTCGCTGTCCTATCTGTTTTCCGGGCTGTTTCTCGGTCCGACCAGCCAGGCGCCGCGGATCGATGAAGGGCGGCACGACAGCCTGTACGAGATCGAGATCGCCTTCGCGCGCTTCGCGCCGCCGGACAGCCCGAGCCCGCCCTGGTTCGTCGATCGCGCGCTGCGTCACTTGCTGGTCGACGTCACCGGCAACACGCACCGGGCGGAGTTCTGCATCGACAAGCTCTATTCGCCGGACGGCTCGTCGGGCCGGCGCGGCCTGCTCGAACTGCGCGCCTTCGAGATGCCGCCGGACGCCCGGATGAGCGTCGTCCAGCAGCTGCTGCTTCGCGCCCTGATCGCGCGCTTCTGGCGCCAGCCGTACACCGCCGGCCTGACGCGTTGGGGGACCGAGCTGCACGATCGATTCATGCTGCCCTATTTCATCGCGCTCGATTTCGACGATGTCATCGAGGAGTTGGGACGGGAGGGCTACCCGCTGTCGTCGGACTGGTTCGCGCCGCATTTCGAGTTCAGGCTTCCGCTGGTCGGCGAGCTGTCGGCGCGTGCGATTCACCTCACCTTCCGGCAGGCGCTCGAGCCGTGGCATGTGCTGGGCGAGGAGGGCGGCGCTGGCGGCACGGCGCGGTTCGTCGATTCGTCGCTCGAGCGCCTCCAGGTGCTGGCCACCGGACTGACCGGCGATCGCTTCGTCATCACCTGCAATGGCCGGCCGCTGCCGCTGCAGCCGACCGGGCGCAACGGTGAGTTCGTCGCCGGCGTGCGCTACCGGGCCTGGAAACCACCGTCGGCCCTGCACCCGACCATTCCGGTCCACACCCCGCTGACCTTCGACATCATCGACACCTGGATGGAACAGTCGGTCGCCGGCTGCCAGTATCACGTGATGCATCCGGGCGGACGCAACTACGATCAGTTCCCGGTGAACAGCTACGAAGCGGAGAGCCGGCGGCTGGCGCGGTTCACGCGCCTCGCCCGGACGCCCGGCCGCGTGCAGACCGGCCACCCGGAACGGAGCCTGGAGTTTCCCTACACGCTGGATCTGCGTACGCTGCCGTGAGCGGACTCCCGCTATCGCCGGAGTACGTCGTCCCCGACGGGCACTTCGACGAGGTGCGGACACCACAGGGCGCGCTGCGCCAACCGTGGGCGGACTTCGCCGCCTCGACCGGACTGAACGCGGACTCGCTGTCGCAGGCGCAGAAGCGCATTGCCCGTCAAATCGACGAGAACGGCGTCACCTACAGCGTCTACGCCGCCGCCGACGGGCTGCAGCGGCCGTGGAGCCTCGACGTCCTGCCGCTGATCGTGAGGGCGCAGGAATGGGAGGAACTGGGGCGCGGGCTGCGGCAGCGCGCCCGGCTGCTCAACGCCATCGCCATCGACCTCTACGGCCCGCAGACCCTGCTGCGCAAAGGGCTGGTGCCGCCGGCGCTGGTCTTCCGGCATCCAGGCTTCCTGCGCGCCTGCCATGGCGTCCGCCCGGCCGGCGGTGTCTTCCTGCATCTCGTGGCGTTCGACCTGGCGCGCGGCGCCGACGGCGCGTGGCGGGTGGTCGGCACCCGCACCCAGGCGCCGTCGGGCGTCGGCTACGCGCTGGAGAACCGCGCCATCATGTCGCGCGTGCTGCCGGACGCGTTCCACGCCTTGCACGTCCACGCGCTGTCGGCGTTCTTCCGCGAACTGCGGCAGATGCTGTTCGCCGGGGCAACGTCGACCGGCGGCGCACCGCACGTCGTCGTGCTGACGCCCGGCCCCTACAACGAGACCTACTTCGAGCACGCCTACCTGGCGCGGCAGCTCGGGTTTCCGCTCGTCGAGGGCGGCGACCTGACGGTGCGCGGCGATCACGTCTTCCTGAAGACCGTCGCCGGTCTCCGGCCGGTCCACGCCATCCTGCGGCGTCTCGACGACGACTACTGCGATCCGCTCGAGATGCGGTCCGATTCGACGCTGGGGATTCCCGGCCTGGTGCAGGCCTGGCGCGCCGGAAACGTGCTGGTCGCCAACGCCTTCGGGATGAGCATCCTTGAATCGCCGGCGCTGCTGGCGTTCATGCCGCCGATCTGCCAGCGGCTGTTCGGTGAGCCGCTCGAAACGCGGGCGATTGCGACGTGGTGGTGCGGCGAGACCGCGGCACTCGACGACGCCCGCCGCCGCCTCGCCGAAGGCGTGATCAAGCCGGCCTTTGCCGACGCGTCGATGGAGCCGGTCTTCGGCTCGAATCTCGACGCCAACGCCCGCCGCGAATGGGCGGAGCGGCTGGGCACCACGCCTGACGCCTACGTCGTCGAGGAGTTCCTGCCCCTTTCGCACGCGCCGGTCTGGCACGACGGGCGGCTGGAAAGCCGGGCGCTGATGCTGCGCGTCTTCCTGCTCGCCGACGGCCGCGGCGATTACACCCTGATGCCGGGCGGCCTGTCGCGAATCGCCGGCGCGGATCGCCACGTCGTGTCGGGGCAGCGCGGCGGCGGCAGCAAGGATACCTGGGTGCTCTCCGACGTGCCGGTGGCAGCGGCCGCGGCAATCGAACGGCGCGTCCTGCCGCGCGAGGCGCCGAGCGAGCTCCAGACGTCGAGCCGCGCGGCGGAGCACCTGTTCTGGCTGGGCCGCTACGCGGAGCGAAGCGAGAACAGCGCCCGGCTGCTGCGCTCGGTGCTCGGCCGGCTGACCGACGCCGACGGCGTCCCGGCCGGGCTCCAACCGGCATTTCTCCGCGCCTGCGTGCGCCACGGTCTACTCGCCCAGCCGCTGCCCGACAGCACCCCGTCCGTGATTGGCCACGATCTGATTGCCGGCCTTGTCGATCGCCAGGGCCGCCCCAGCCTCGGGTTCAACGTCGAGCAGACGGTCCGGGTCGCCGGCGCCGTGCGTGATCGGCTGTCGTCCGACAACTGGCGCGTGCTGAACCGCCTGTTGCAACTGTTCACGCGCGATTCGGACGCCCCGCTCGCCCTGGACGACGCGCTCGAGTTGATCGACGACGCCCTGGTCTCGCTGGTCGCTGTCGGCGGGCTGGAGATGGCCCACATGACCCGCGACGACGGCTGGCGGTTTCTCAGCCTGGGCCGTCACCTCGAGCGGCTGCATTTCGTCTCCAGTACGGTCGGCGATGTCGCGACCGACCAGGCGTCAGCCGGAACTGGCCTGCTCGAATGGCTGCTCGAGCTGTCGGACAGCCTGCTGACCTACCGCGTCCGGCACATGCAGCAGCCGGAGTGGGAGGCGGTCGTCGACCTGACCTTGATCGATGAGCGCAACCCGCGATCGGCCCGGTTCCAGCTGGCGAAGCTGGCCAAACACGTCCGCCTGCTGCCGGACGCCGGCGTGATCGAGGTGCTGGCCGAAGTGGATCACCTGCTCGACCGCTGCCGATCCGACTTCGGCGGCCAGCAGGGCGAGTTGTTCGCCGACGGGGAAGGGCGGCTGAGCGCGCTGCTGACCGGCTGTCAACGGGTCTCGATCCGCCTGGGATCGGCGCTCTCGCTGCGCTACTTCAGCCACGTCGACGATGTGCCGCGCGCGACGGTCGGGGTATGAGCGATGCGCTCTATCGAATCGAGCACGAGACCCGTTACGTCCACGCCAGCGGTGTCTCGACCTCGCAGCACGTCGCCTACCTGACGCCGCGGACGCTGCCGGGCCAGTCGGTGCGGTGGCACGGGCTGGCGATCGAGCCGGCGCCCGCCAGCCGCGCGCGGCGGGTCGACTACTTCGGCAACGCCGTCGATCAGTTCACGATTCTGACGCCGTACGACGAGATGTGCGTGGTCGGGCGCAGCCTTGTCGCGGTGCACGCAACCGAGCCGACCCTGGCGCTCGACGCCGGGGTGCCGTGGGAAGCGGTGCGCGACGAGCTCCTCTATCATCGCGGCGCGCCGTACGATGACGCGGCGGAGTTCAGCTACCCGTCACCGTACATCGTCACCGCTCCCGCCCTGGCTGAGTACGCGCGAAAATCATTTGCGCCGGGCCGGCCGCTGGTCGCTGCCGCGATCGACTTGATGCACCGGATCTACAGCGAGTTCACCTTCGACTCCGGGGCGACGACGGTGGCGACGCCGGTGACGCTGGTGCTCGCCAATCGCCGCGGCGTCTGCCAGGATTTCGCGCACCTGCAGATCGGCTGTCTGCGGGCCATCGGGCTGGCGGCGCGCTATGTCAGCGGGTATCTGTTGACCGATCCGCCGCCGGGACAGCCGCGGCTGGTCGGCGCCGATGCGTCGCACGCCTGGCTCTCGGTCTGGTGTCCGAAGGTGGGGTGGGTGGATCTCGATCCGACGAACGATGTCCTGCCATCGCACCGCCACATCACCCTGGCGTGGGGGCGCGACTACGGTGACGTCAGCCCGCTGCGCGGCGTGGTGCTCGGCGGCCGCGCCCACACGCTGCACGTCGGCGTCAGCGTGACGCCGGCGACGGAGGACGAGCTGCGGCTGACCGCGATGACCGATCAGTCGTAGGGCAGGGGCAGACCTGAAGGTCTGCACTACTACAGTCACGTTCGTGGGACTACAGTCGGGTACGTGGGGTCCGGCGTCAGCCGGACCTGGATGAGAGAACAGTCGTAGTGCAGGCCTTCAGGCCTGCCGTGTACTGGCCTAGACTCTTGCCGCCTTCAACGCCGCGAGCACGCGCGCGTCCCTGAACGGCACCCGCCGGAGGCGCACGCCGGTGGCGTCGTAGATGGCATTGGCGATCGCCGCGATCGTCGGTTTGCAGGACGTCTCGCCGGCTCCGTAGTGAGGCAGGTCCGGCCGGTTCGGATTGGGATCGCCGTTGACCAGCACGACGTCGATCCGGGCCGGCGTGTCGGCGTGGGTCATCGTGGGATGCGACCGCCAATCCACGCTGGTGACCTTCTCCGCGTCGAACGTCACTTCCTCGTGGAGAGTGCGGCTCAGCGAATGCAGCATGCCGCCCTCGATGACGCGGCGCAGACCCTCCGGGTTGATGACCAGCCCGCAATCGTGCGCGCACACCAGCCGCTTCACCCACACCCGGCCGGTCCGGCGATTGACCTCGACCTCCGCGATTTCCGCCACCACCGTCTGGCTGCGGAAGGCGTAGGCGACGCCGCGGCCGGTCAGGATGGCCCCGGTGTCGAGCGGTTTGGGCGAGGGACGGCTGTCCCAGCCGAACGCGTCTGCCGCCGCCTTCAGCACGGCTATCGAGCGGGCCCGTTTGAAACCGCTGTCGTCGACCGTGCTGGCCGACAGCAGTTTGAGGCGGAACTCGAGCGGGTCGGCTTTCGCCGCCGCCGCCAGTTCGTCGAGGAACGACTCGGACGCGAAGGTGACCTGCGGACCGTTGGGGTCGCGCAGATTTCCCGTGCGCAGCGGCGATTCGAACACCAGCGGCAGGCTGACGACCTGGGTCGCCATCCGCCGGTTCGGGATGACGTACATGTCCGACGGCGTGGCGGCGCTGCCCGCCGCCGGCGTCGGCCGCGTCGTGGCGGTGAGCTGCGCGATCAGCACGGTTTCCGGTTCGTTGTAGCCGAGATGATGGTAGTCGGCGGCTTGCGCGCTGTAGTCGCAGGCGACGAGATTGTTCTGGGCATCGAGCGCGCCGCGCATCTTGAAGGTGAACGCCGGGCCCTTGGTGTCCCAGGCCGTCTCCTCGTTCCTCATCCACTGCACGCGCACCGGCCGGCCGATCTCCTTGGCGAGAAACGCCGCTTCGAAGCCGGCATCGTCGGCGGCGGTGCGGCCGTAGCCCTGGGGACCCTCCATCCAGACGACGCGGACCTGGTCGCGTGGGATCTGGAGGAACACGGCGACCCCGTTCCGCAGACCGTAGGATTTCATGTCGTTGGAATAGATCGTCATCTGCCCGTTCGACGGATCGGCGGTGGCATGGGCGGGCCCGATCGCGGTGTGACCCTGAAACGGAAAGTCGTATTCGGCTTCGACGAGCTTCGCCGCGCCGGCCAGCGCGCCGTCCGGGTTGCCGGTCACGCTCGGCCGGCTGCTCGAGGTCGGGGTCGCGCCCCGCATGTAGGCGAAGAGCCCCTCCGAGGTGGGGAACGGCGCCGTCGCCGGCTTCTGCCAGTTGACCTTGAGCTGTCTGGCGGCCTTGATCGCCTGCTCTTCCCGCTCGCAGACAACCGCGACGTAGTTGCCCTTGCTGATCACCTTGACGAATCCGGGAACGTCCTTGACGGACGACTCGTCGAGGCTGACCAGCCGGGCGCCCGCCACCGGCGGCTTGATGTTGCGGGCGTGCAGCATGCCGGGGATCTTGACGTCGACCGCCCATTTCAGCGAGCCGTCGACCTTGGCGGGAATGTCGTAGCGCGGGAGCGATTGGCCGACGATCTTCAGATCCTGGACTGCCTTGACCGGCGCCGCGCCGGTGGTGGCGTTGATGTTGTCCCCGATCAGCGTGACGTTGAACCGTCTGCCGCCGATCAGCGAGCCGTAGCTGACGGTTCTGGACGGATCGGATTTGAGGGTGATGACCCCCGCGGCGACCGCGAGCTGATCGACCGGCACGCCGAAGCGTGCCGATGCCAGTTCCAGCAGGACGCGCCGCGCCTCGGCGGCGACGCGGCGCATCGGCCAGCCATCGGTCTGGATCGCATCCGAACCGCCCGATCCGCCCTGATCCACGGTGGTGTCGGTGCTCCCCATAATCAGGGTGGACCGGTCGTAGGCGAGGTCCAGCTCATCGCACATCATCTGCCGCAGCGCCGTGCCGGTGCCCTGGCCGCAGTCGGTCTTCCCGACGTAGAAGGTCGCGGTGCTGTCCTCGTGGACGACGATCCACGAGTCGAGCTGCTTGAAGTCGGGATCGGGATACGGGCCCGCCGTGCGAGCCGATGCGCCGGCCTGGACGCCTTGCGCCGCGAGCAGCGGAGTGGCGGGAGCGAGCGCCGCGGCGCCAACGCTCACCACGAGCAGTCCGGAGCCCTTGATGAAGCTGCGACGGGAGATCGGTCCGATCGCCTCCCCGAGCAGCTGTTCGACCTGGTGCGGCACGCTGGTGAAGGTGGTCATGCGACCTCCTGGCCCGGCGCCGCCGCGTCAGCGACGGTCGCCGTCGCCGCCCGCTTGATGGCCGCGTGAATACGGTAGTAGGTCATGCAGCGGCACAGGGTCCCGGCCATTCCCTCGCGGATTTCCGCGTCGGTCGGATTCGGGCGCCGGTTGAGCAGGACCCGGGCGGTCAGGATCTGGCCGTTCTGGCAGAAGCCGCACTGCGGCACCTGCTCGTCGATCCAGGCCTGCTGGACCGGGTCGAGGCGGCCGTCCCTGGCCAGGCCCTCGAGCGTGGTGATCTCGCCCTTCACGCTCGAACAGGGCGTGATGCACGAGCGCACCGCCGCGCCGTTGATGATGACGGTGCAGGCCCCGCACTGACCGAGTCCGCAGCCAAACCGCGGGCCCTGCAGGCCGAGATCATTACGCAGGATGTAGAGCAGCGGCGTGGTCGGGTCGATATCTACGGTGTGTGCGCCACCGTTCACCTTCAGCGTGAGGGTGCTCATTCTCCACTCTCCTTACGAATTGAACCGGGATGGTCGCCCGGTCTCCCCGTCAGCGTATTCTACGTACGGCGCGGGGAAACCAGGAAAAAAACGGCGCGTGGGGCGGACGCCGTCAGATCGGGTGCCGGCAGGGCGGCTGACCGGCGAGCCAGGCGTGGGCCGCCGGCGGAATCACATCGAGTGCGGCCGCGGGGGTGGCTTCGTCCGGTTCGACGCCATCCGGGTAGCGGTGACCCCGGCGATCGGCAAAGATCGACACGCTCAGGTTGATCGCGGCGCCGTCGTTCAGTCGGAACAGCTCGTTGGCGGTCGACAGGCCGCGGGTGCGCTGGCCGAACGTTCGGGTGTTGGGCCGCTGGCGAAAGGCGACCGCGACCGCTTCGCCCGAGCTCGCCGTGGCGGGACCAAGCAGGACGGCGACCGGCGTCGCCTGCTCGCGAACCTGGTAGGGCAGGCCGATGACGCGCGCCCGCGTGCGCACATCCTCCTGGGTGCGTCCGTCGCTATAAAACCAGGATGATTCCGCGCCCTGGCGATCGATGAAGGCGCCGATCTTGCCGATCCCGAGCAGTGGACCGACGCCGGCCAGCATCGGCCACATGTTCCCGCCGCCGTTCTGCCGCAGATCGACAATCCAGCCGCACGGCGCCGCGGCATCGAGGTTTCGGATCAGATCCTGCAGTTGCGTCGCATAGCGGTCGATGGCGCGTTGGTCACCGTTGACGAACGACCGCAAGCGGACCAGACCGATGCGCGCCGGCAGCAGCCGGCCCTCCGGCAACGACGCCCCGGCGGGGGCTTTCGTCAGGGCGGCCACTGCCGCCGGTTCGAGGAACCCGCTTTGGCGATCGCCCAGCGAGTCGAGGACGAAGCGAATCGCCTCGTAGGTCTGGGCCCGGGTCAGCGCGTCCACGGCGCGATCGTGCGCCTGCGCCCGCAGCGTCACCCAGTCGACCGACCCACGGTTCAGGGCATGTTCCTGGATCAGATCGAGCGCCGTCGACAGGTAGCGATGGGCGATGAGGGCGATGGCAAACCGCCCGGCCACCGCCGCCCCGACCAGGAGCACCCCGGCCAGGAGCAGCGGGGCGAAGTTCGAGCGCCGAGTCATCTACAATGTCCGCGTTCGACATACGTCACTGACTGCGCACGCTGGCTTCCCGTCGCTGGCCTGTCAATCGTGAATTCCGAATCGCGCATATCGCGCATATCGCGCATTCCTAATTCCTAATTCCTAATTCCTAATTGTTAATTGTTAATTGTTAATTGTTAATTCCTAATTGTTAATTGTAGATGCCCCCCCTCCCTCCCTACCACTGGTGGCGGACCGTCTTTTTTCTCATTCCGGCCATCACCCTCTACACCGTCGTGCTCGGCGCCGCCTCGATCATCTCGAGCCTGTTCGATCGGCGCGGCAACTTCGCGCACCGCTGCGCGCGGGCGTGGTCCTGGTTGATTCTGAAGACCACCGGCGTCCGCGTCCGGGTCGAGGGGCTCGACCGGGTCCAGCCGGGCACCAACTATGTCTTCGTGTCGAACCACCAGAGCATCTACGACACGCCCGTCATTTTCTGGTCGCTGCCCTACCAGCTGCGAATCATCGCCAAGGGGTCGCTGGCGAAGTTTCCCGTCCTGGGGTGGCACCTGAAGCGCGGCCAGCACCTGTTCGTCGATCGACGGAATCCCGATCGTGCCGGTATCTTCGAGCGCTGGCGGGGGCTGGTGTCGGAGGCGTCGCTGATGGTCTACGCCGAGGGGACGCGCAGCCGCGACGGTCACGTCGCGAAATTCAAGGCCGGCAGCTTTCTGCTGGCGATCGAGGCGCAGCTGCCGATCGTGCCGGTCGCGGTGATCGGCACGCGGGCGGTGATGCCGAAGGGCCGGTTGCGCACCGAGCCGGCCGATGTCCGGCTGATTGTCCACGACCCGATTCAGCCGCCGGCCCTGACGGCGCCGACCGTGCACGATGCCCGCGAGCTGGCCGAGCGCGTCCGGACGGTTGTCGCGGCGACGGTCGACGCCCACCAGTTCGCTGCGGGCCGCACGCTATAATCACCGTTTGCCCTATGTACGTTTCAGCGATCATTGCGGCCGGCGGCCGTGGTCACCGGTTCGGCGGCGCCCGCCTCAAGCAGCTGGTGTCGATCAACGGCCGGGCGATCCTCGAGCGCAGCGTCGCGGCGTTTCTCGCCCATCCGTCAATCGACGAGGTCATTGTCGCGCTGCCGGCTGGAGTGGCCGCCGATCCGCCGGACTACCTGCGGCGAGCCGTCAAGCCGCTGCGGGTGGTCGCCGGAGGGGAGCGGCGGCAGGACTCGGTGGCCGCGGCGTTTCGCGAAGTGGCGGCGGGGGCGGACATCGTGATCGTGCACGACGCGGCGCGGCCGTTCGTGAGCGCCGAGCTGATTGACCGGACGATTGCGGCGGCCGCCGAGTCGGGCGCCGCGGCGGCGGCGATGCAGGCGCGCGACACGGTCAAGCTGGCCGGTCCGCCCCGTGCAGGGCTGGACGGGCCCGGTGGGTCGTCGGACAGGCGATCCTTTGTCCGGCAGACGCTTGCCCGCGAGCTGATCTTTCTGGCGCAGACACCCCAGGCCTTTCGCCGCGAGGTCTTCCAGGGCGCCATCGCGTCGAGCGTCGACGCGACAGACGAGGCGGCGCTGGTCGAACAGGCTGGCTATGAGGTCCGCCTGGTCGCGGGTGAGGCGTCGAACATCAAGATCACCACGCCGGAGGATGTCCTGCTGGCCGAAGTGATCGCCGCCAGCCGGGACGGCCGGGCGGTTGGCGGGAGCGATCGGCTGCGGGTCGGTACCGGTTACGATCTGCACCGGCTGGTCGAAGGGCGGCCGCTGGTGCTGGGCGGCGTGACCATTCCCGCCGAACGCGGCGCGCTGGGCCATTCCGACGCCGACGTGGTCTGCCACGCGGTGACCGACGCCGTGCTCGGCGCCGCCGGCCTCGGCGATATCGGACTGCACTTCCCGGACTCGGAGGCGCGCTGGCAGGGCGCCTCGAGTCTCGATCTCCTGGCCCGCGCCGCGGCGCTGCTGGCGCCGCACGGCCTCACGATCGGCAACGTCGACGTCACGATCGTGCTCGAGCGGCCGAAGCTGCGTCCGTACATCGAGACGATGCGCCAGGCCGTCGCCCGCTGCCTCGACCTCGACGTGTCGTGCGTCAGCATCAAGGCCAAGACCAATGAAGGGGTCGACGCCGCCGGCCGCGGAGAAGCGGTCGCCGCGCACGCTGTTGTGCTGTTGCGTTCGTAATTCCTCATTCCTAATTCCTAATTCCTAATTCCTAATTTCCATGAGAGTCCGCTTCGCCCCCAGCCCCTCCGGCCTGCTGCACGTCGGGAACGCCCGGACCGCGCTGTTCAACTGGCTGCTGGCGCGCGGCCAGGGCGGCGCCTTCATCCTGCGGATTGAAGACACCGATACCAGGCGATCGACGCGCGAGTCCGAGGCCTCCATTCTCGAGGACCTGCGCTGGCTCGGGATCGACTGGGACGAGGGGCCGGACGTCGGTGGCGCGCACGGTCCGTACCGGCAGTCCGAGCGGTTCCATCTCTACGAGTCCTATGCCAAGGAGCTGATGGCCGGCGAGCGGGCCTATTACTGCTTCTGCTCGACCATCGAGCTCGAGGAGGAGCGACAGGCGGCGGCGGCCGAAGGGCGTCCGGCCAGGCGCTGCCCGTGCGGGCGGCTGTCGACCGAGCAGGCGCAGGCCCGTCTCACCGCCGGCGATCGGCCGGCGATCCGCTTCCGCGTGCCGGACGATCGCGACGTCGTCTTCCAGGACGTGGTGCGCGGCGACGTCAGGTTTCCCATCGACGTCATCGGCGATCCGATCGTCGTCCGCGCGGACGGAGCGCCGGCCTACAACTTTGCCGTCGTGGTCGACGATGCCCTGATGGACGTGACGCACGTGGTGCGGGGGGAGGACCACATTTCGAACACGCCGCGGCAGATCCTGTTGTACGAGGCGCTCGGCTTTCCGCCGCCGATCTTTGCGCATCTGGCGATGGTGCTGGGGCCCGATCACAGCCCGCTGTCGAAGCGCCATGGCGCGACCTCGGTGGCGGAGTTTCGCGCCAGGGGATATCTGCCCGAGGCGCTGGTCAACTACCTGGCGTTGATCGGCTGGTCGCCGGGGGAAGACGACGAGCTGCTGCCGATCGACGAGCTGGCGCGGCGGTTCTCGCTGGAGCGCGTCGGTCACAGCGCCGGCGTGTTCGACGAGGAGAAGCTGGCGTGGGCGAATCGCCACTATCTGAAGATGGCCGATTCGCTGCGGATTGCCGCGCTCGCGCTGCCCTACTTCGCGCTGGCCGGTGTGGCGATGACGCCGGATCGCCGCGGCCTGGAATTTCTCGCGTCGGCGATGGCGATGGCGACTGCGTCGGTCGACCGGCTCGATCAGGTCCCGGCGCGGCTGGCGGCGGTGTTCGAGTACCGGCCGGAAAGCGCGCTGGCCGATCCGCGGCTGCGGGAGGAGATGAGCGGCGACGCCGCGCAGCAGGTGGTGCGGGCGCTGGCCGAGGAGCTGGGGCGATCGCCGCGGCTGGACCGCGAGCGCTTCCGCAGCGTCGCCGGCGAGGTCAGGTCGCGGACCGGACAGAAGGGCAAGCCGCTGTTCCATCCAATCCGCATCGCCCTCACCGCGCAGGCCGAGGGGCCGGAGCTCGATCTGGTGCTGCCGGCGATCGACCGCGGCGCCGATCTGCCGCGCGACGCCGGGGTGCCGCCGATTCTCGGCTGCCGGGAGCGGGCGGCGGCGTTCGTGGCGGCGCTCGATCGGGGCCGGTGAGGGCGGAGTCGTCGTGATGAAAGGGCTGCCGTCATGCTGATCTACGGCATCAACCCGGTCCTCGAAGCGCTGCGGGCCGGGCGCGTCACGGCGATCCGCGTGTCGCCGCGCGCCGGGGATCGGGTCAGCGCCGCGCTCAAACGGGCCGAGGAGCAGGGCGTGCCCGTGCGGCGGGTGCAGGCGGTCGATCTCGATCGGGAGACGCGCGGCGCCGTGCACCAGGGCGTGGTCGCCGAGGTGAGAAGCGGTGGACCGCTCAGCGTCGAGGACCTGATCGTCGGGGCGGCGGGGGTGCCGCTGATCGTGGTGCTCGATGGCATCGAGGATCCGCACAATCTCGGGGCGATTCTGCGGACGGTCGACGCCGCCGGCGCCGATGGGGTGGTGCGGCAGTCGCGTCATGCGGCGGCCCTGGGCGGCGCGGCCGCGAAAGCGTCGGCGGGGGCCGTCTCGCACGTCAGGCTGGCGGAGGTGGTGAACATCGCGCGCGCCGTGGAAACGTTGAAGGATGCCGGGGTCTGGACCGTCGGGCTCGCCGACGATGGCCCGACGCGCTACGATCAGATCGACTACACGGTGCCGACCGCGTTGATCGTGGGTGGGGAAGGCGCCGGGCTGCGGCGACTGGTGCGCGAGCGCTGCGACTGGGTGGCGTCGATTCCGATGCGCGGCCGGGTGGGGAGCCTGAATGTGTCGGTGGCCACCGGGATCGTGCTGTTCGAGGCGATCCGGCAGCGAACGCGGAGCGGCGGTGGGGCGGCGCTGGGGGCGGATCGAGGCCGAAATGGGTGAAATACGGGAATTGCCTGGCATTTGACCGCCGCTGATTGGAAGCGGCCGCCGGTTCGAAGCGATCCCGATTGGAAGCGATCCCGATTGGAAGCGATCAAGGGGGCCGGGGTGGGTTGTGCCTGCTCGGCGACAGATTCTTCGGTGCCAGAACAAATTCTTCTGTCGATTTGTTGCGTCGCTGGCATAGGACGTGCTATAGTCCAACTTTTGTCTGGCTGGCGTAGCTCAGTCCGGTAGAGCAGCTGATTTGTAATCAGCCGGTCGGGGGTTCAAATCCCTTCGCCAGCTCCACCGGAACCGCCGGGGCGTGGGAGCGGCCTGGCATCCGGGAGGCCGGAGCGATTACCGGTGAGCGATCCCGGCGCGATATCAAACGTCCGGACCGCACAAGGTACGCGTCGACGTCGAAGAATCCAAACAGACAACTGGCGAGGTTGCGGAGCGGTCAAACGCAGCAGACTGTAAATCTGTCGCCCTAGTGGCTTCGAAGGTTCGAGTCCTTCCCTCGCCACCAACCTTCGCTCGTCTGGATCGAGCACGAGCTTCGGTTGGCACGCCAGCGAAGGCTGGTGGTCGGTTCAGGTCGGTGCAGTTCAGTTGGTGCAATTCGGTCGATGCAATTCGGCCGAATGCTGTGCGCGGCGGGTTCGTCCCGCCGTCGCTTGAAACAGAGGGGCGCGTCAGCGCGAACCGGGCTTGGGCGCCGCGGCCCAGCGCCGGAGCAGTGCGGCGCGAAGGCGGGAGTAACTCAGTGGTAGAGTCACAGCCTTCCAAGCTGTTG
>JBDTRR010000066.1:0-27663 GCA_039931615.1 Acidobacteriota bacterium | reverse complement strand
GGCTCAGCGGGTCCTTGGCCAGAATCGCGTCGAGAATCGCATCCGAGATCTGGTCCGCGATCTTGTCCGGATGGCCTTCCGTGACCGATTCCGAGGTGAAAAGATGTCGTACGTTACCGCTCATGCACCGTGCTCCTTCGTGGTTTCGTTGTGCGGATCGTGCAGCGAGGTGGTCGAGGCTTGTCGGGGCGTGTCAACGCAAGGCCCAGCCCGCGCTACAGTGTGCTGCCACCAGAGGTCAAACAAATAGCGCAAAAACGGTTAAGTCTAGCAGATCACGGCCGCGGGTGGAAGCGATCGTAGATGGTCCGCAGCCGGGCCTCGAGCACATGCGTGTAGATCTGGGTGGTCGACAGGTCGGCGTGGCCGAGCATCATCTGGATCGATCGCAGATCCGCTCCGCGCTCCAGCAGGTGGGTCGCGAACGAATGTCTGAGCACGTGCGGGCTGAGCGACGGCGGCAGAGCGGCCCGGCGGCCGTAGCCCTTCAGGATCTTCCAGAACCCGACCCGCCCGAGCGGCCGGCCGCGCGCGTTGACGAACAGCCGCGGCGCCGAGCGCCCGTGCAGGATGGCCGGCCGCCCGTCGCGCTGGTAGCGGAGCAGCCAGGCCGCGGCGTGCTCGCCAATCGGAATCAGCCGTTCCTTGTTGCCCTTGCCGAGACAGGTCAGGTACTGATCGTCGAGATGCAGATCGACGGCGCGGACGCTGATCAGCTCGGACACGCGCATGCCGGTCGCGTAGAGCAGTTCGATCAGGGCGCGATCGCGGAGTCCGCGCGGCGTCGAGACATCCGGCGCGGCAATCAACGCGTCGACCTGCTCGATCGACAGGAACCTGGGCAGCGCCGGCCAGGCGGACGGCCCGTGCAGGTCGTCGGCCGGGCTCTCGTCGAGCCGGCGATCGAGCACGAGGAAGCGGTAATATCCCCGGATCGCCGCGACCGACCGCGCCACCGAGCGCGGCGCGAGCCCGCTGGCCATCTGTTGGCGGACGAACGCTTCAAGGGCCGCCCGGTCGAGCGTCTCGGGCTGCCGCTCAGCCGCGGCGGCAAACCCGGCCAGTGCTCGCAGGTCGCGCCCGTAGCTCTCCAGGGTGTGGCCGGCCAGGCGGCGCTCGACGCGCAGGTGATCGAGGTAGAGATCAATCACTGGACACTAGGTTACTATGAGGGAAACCGCCGCCGGCTCCCTGAGGTCGCTGCACCATGGCTGCTCGCTCGAAATGGCAAGGTCTTCCCACCGAAGCCATCAACTCGGACACCCTCGCCATCGACAAGCTCTCCCCCGCCGAGATCGTCGAAGGGATGTTGAACGAGGATCGCAAGATGCTCGCGGCGGTCCACCGCGAGAAGGCGCGGATCGCGGTCGGCATCGAGATCATCACGGCGGTGCTGCGCAAGGGCGGGCGGGTCATCTTCGTCGGCGCCGGCACCAGCGGCCGTCTCGGCGTGCTGGAAGCGGCGGAGATGCCGCCGACCTTCGGCACCAGCCCCGATCTGGTGCAGGCGATCATGGCCGGCGGCAAGAGCGCGATCGTCCGGCCGCGCGAGGGCGTCGAGGATCACTACGAAGAGGGGGCGCGCTCGATGAACCGCCTCAAGCCGTTCAAGAAGGATGTCGTGATCGGCGTGTCGGCGAGCGGCATGACCCAGTTCGTCCGCGGCGCGCTGACCCGCGCCCGCCGCGCCGGCTCCAAGATCATCTTCGTGACCTGCGATCCGCGCACCGAACTGCAGACCTTCGTCGACCTGACGATCGCGCCGGCAGTCGGCCCCGAAGTGATCGCGGGATCGACGCGCCTGAAGGCCGGCACCGCCACCAAGATCGTGCTCAACATGCTGACGACGGCATCGATGATCCGGATCGGCAAGACCTACGGCAATCTGATGGTCGACGTGCAGACCGGCTCGGAGAAGCTGAAGGATCGGGCCCGCCGCATCGTCACCATCGTGACCGGATTGGAATACGACGCGGCGGACAAGCTGCTGAAGCGCGCCCACTGGAACGTCAAGGCCGCCCTGGTGATGCAGAAATCCGGGTTGACCTATCCGCGATCGCTGGCCCGCATCCGCCAGGCGCACGACTTCGTGCGCGACGCGATCGGCGAGGACGCCGAACCCCGCCTGCGCGAACTGCTCGCGGTCAGCTGAACGGTCGCCGCGCCGTGGCTGCGGCGAAGACTCACCACTGTCATCTCGGGGCGGCGCGTTGATGGCGGCCGATCACGCGCGACGCGTCCTGCTCGACGCCATCGCCGCCGGAGTATTTCCGTCGGCGGTGTTCGACGTCGGATCGAGCACCGGTCCGCTCCAGCAGGGCCACTTGGGCCGGCGGACCTTCGCGAGGGAATCGGCTCCGGTCGCGGCGGGCACCTGCTACGATCTGGCGTCACTGACCAAGCCGATCGCCACGACGACCGTGGTGATGGATCTGGTGGGCCGTGGGACGATTGGCCTCGACGAACCTCTTGCGGCATCTTTTCCCGAATGGCACGGCGCCGATCGCGAGCCGGTCACGGTTCGCGATCTCCTCGAACACAGCGCCGGCCTGCCGGCTCGTCTGGTTGACCCGCCGCCGCCCGGCCGGCGCGAGTTCGAGCACGACATCTGCGCCATGCCGCTCGAATACGGACCGCGGACGCGCTCCCTCTATTCCGATCTCGGTTTCATCCTGCTGGGCCTGCTGGTGGAACGCCGCACGACGACATTACTCGATGCCACTTTCGACACGGTTCTCCAGCGTCTGACCTCGATCGACGGGACGCTCGCCACCGCACCGCTGTCGTTCCGATTGGACGGCGACGCCAGGCTCGGCGCCGCGCCGACCCGGCCGCTCGAAGACGATCTGCGGAGGGGCCGAATGCTGGCCGGCGAAGTGCACGACAACTACGCGGCCATGCTCGGCGGAGTCGCCGGCCACGCCGGGCTGTTCGGAACCGCCGCCGCTGTCGGCGGCTTTGCGCAGCTGGTCCTGCGCGCGGCCCGCGGCGACGGCACGGTGCCACCGCCGCTGTCGCCGCCGCAGGTCGCGGCCATGATCACGCAGAGCGCGGTCCCGGGCAGTTCGCGGGCGTTGGGCTGGGACACCATGCTGCCGACGTCGTCCTGCGGCACGCGGATGTCCGCCGCCGCGTTCGGCCACGTCGGGTTCACCGGGACATCGCTCTGGATCGATCCGCTGCGCGATCGCTACTTCGTGCTGCTCACCAACCGGGCCTGCGGAGACGGCACCGTCGAGCAGATGCGAGAGGTGCGCCGCGCGTTTCACGACTCACTCGCGGATCTTTGACGGTTGTCGTGGTCCGGACGCGGCAGACCCGCTGTACGCGGGGTCCGGCCTCATCAATTGACAATTCACAATTTACAATTCGCAAGTTGTGAATCGTGAATTGTGAATTGTGAATCGATCCTCAACGCCCGGGCGCTGGTGGCAAGGGACTGCCTCCCGCGCCGCGTCCGCCGTTTGGAAACAGCGGCCCCGCGCCACCGGGTCCACCTGGCCGACCGGGAGCACCCGGAGCGCCGGGGCTACCGGGGGCGCCGACCCGGCCGCGCCCGCCGCCGGCTCCCGCTGCACCTGTGCCCGCGCCAATGCCGGGCGCGCCGCCCGCGCCCGCCACTGGAGCGGGCGGCGTGAACATGAACATCCACTCGTTGTAGTGACTTCGGCCCTTGTAGAGACGAATCGAGCTCTCCTTGCTCTTGCTGGTGACCCCGGCAATCCCGGCGGCTGCTCCCGCTCCCGGCGTTCCCCCGCGCGCGCCAGGAGATGCTGCGGCACCGGCGGCGGCGCCGGACGCATTGCCCCTGCCGGTTCCGCCTGGCGCCGCGCCGGCGGGCGGCGATCCGGCCGCTGCGCCTCCCGGTTGCGGAGCGACCTGACCCGCGGCCTGCGCCCCGGCGTTGAGCGCCACCGGCACGAACTCGTCGTCGGTGATGGGATCCTTGAACTTCTTGCGGAGAAACTTCTGCTCGACGAGGAGATCGAAACTCGGCGGCAGCGTGCCGGGACCGTTCTTGCGTTGGAACAGACCGATGGCCCGTGCGTACTGCTCGCCGCGAAATACCAGTTCGGCCTCTTTCTCCCGCTGCGAGACCTGCTTCCAGACCGGCATGGCCGCGGTCATCAGGATCGCCATGATGCTGATGCCGACGATCAGCACCACCATCGCGTAACCGCGGTCCATCCGGGTGTCGCCGCTGGAGCTCATATTTTCATCAGGTAATCGTGACGCTGGTCGTACCTATCGTCGTCTGGCCGGCGGTGTCGACGACGGTCACCGTCACCAGTTTATCGCCCGGGTTTCCCGGAAGGTACGTGTGCGGCACGACGGCCGACGATCCACCTCCGAGCTCGTACTGAACGTTGTCATCACCATAGTTAATCGTCGTCCTCACGATGCCTATGCCGGCTGGGGCCGTGATTTGAATACCGAAGCTGATGGTTCCGCCTCCTGGCCCCACAGTGCGAGGCGTTGGCGTGACAATGATGGTCGGACGCGGCACCGGAATGACCGTCACCGTTGTCGAGACCGTACTCGAGTTTCCCGAGGCATCGGTCACGATGCCGGTGACCTTATAGGTGCCCGCCTCTCTATACACATGCGACACGATGGCATTGCCGGAGATCGCGCCCAGCGACTGGAGCACTCGGGGGGGGTCGCCCCAGTCGACGGTGACATCGCGTACCGCGCTGCCGTTGGTGGCGGCGACCGTGACGGCGAAGGTGAACGACGCCGGCAGGCCGGCGCTCGGCGGCGGCGTCGGCGGCGTGATGACCAGGGCCGGGGCGGCCGAGATCGTCACGTTGACCGAACCCGAGGCCTGGCCGGTCGCGACCGGCGTGGTCGTGCCGGTGCCAGTGGCGGTTCCGCCCGCTGCCGGCGCCTGCGCCCCGACGCTCGCCGTCACCGTCGCCGGCAGACTCGTGTTCAGTACCGAGGTCGCCAGACCGGTGGCGTCGGTGATCGCTAGCGTCGTCGACAAGACGCCCGCGGTCGTCGAGAAGCTGACCGGGGCGGCGCCGAGCGCGTTGCCGTTGATGTCGAAGACCGACGCCGAAATCGTGGTCGCGCCACCGGTGTTCGGCACCGAGGCCGGGCTGGCGTTCACCGTCACCCGACCGACCGCGGCCGTACCGACCGCGATCTTGATCGCGCCTTCGGTGCCGGTCGAGGCGCCACCCGAAATCGCCGTGATCGTCGCGGTCCCGTTCGCGGAGCCGGCGCGAAACCTCGCCTGCACCCGGCCGCTGATGTCGGTCTCGGCCTCAGCCGGCTCGATCGTGCCCAGCGTGGTCGTGAAGGTGATGTGCGTGCCGTTCTGCGGCGGCGTGCCCGACGGTTCGATGACCTGCGCGATGATGTCCGCCGAACCGTTCACCGGCAGCGCGGTCACGCCGGTCGTCAGCGTGATCGTCGAGCCGGAAGGCGCCAGCAGTGGAACCCTCTGGCAGACGACCGTCAGCGCCGCGACGGCGGTCAGCGTCAGGAGAATCGGAATCCTGCGAATGGTCACGATCGAACCGCTTGACATGGTGCTCCTGGGGAACTGCCGGTGGCTCACGACTCGCCTCTCAAAAATCTGAATGCTTTTTTCCGTCGATCGACGTGCCGTCAGACCCGCTTTTCACGGCGTAGATTCCGCCTTGCGCGGTCGGATTGTTGGGATCGGGTTCGGAAGGCACCGTCAGCCACGAGCTCGCGGAGTTCGTGAACGGATCGACCGGGATGGCTCGGATGTACCCGTCGCTGACCAGCGACTCGAGGCCGTTCGGGTACTGCCCTTTGTCGGCATAGTACTGATCGATCGCCTCATTCATCTTGAACAGGTCGTCCTTCAGCACCGCTTCCTTGGCGTAGATAACGCTGTTCTTGTACTGGGCCAGGGCGACCGAGGCGAGAATGACGATGAGGGCGAGCACGACCAGCAGCTCGATCAGCGTGAATCCCCGATCGACGGCCCGGCCGAGCGGCCGCCGCCACGACCGGCGCGGCACAGCAGCGGCGTGGTCGGGCTGCTGTGCCGAGCAACGAACGGCCGCGCAAGTGAAGCGCATCATTACCAGTCCCTGAAGTTGGTGCCGTCGAGCCCTTGACCATTGAAGGTCGTATACACGTCGAAGACGTTCTGCCCGCCCCAGCGCGTGGTGTCCGGTTTGTCCTGGTACGAGCGCAAGCCCCATTCGCTGCTGCGAGTCATCGGATCCACGGGAATCCGGCGGAGGAACTTCAGCTTTCGTCCGGTCGCATCGTTGGCAATCGCCACGCCCTCGACCAGCGTCTCCAGGTCCGGCGGGTACCCCTCCGTGCCGACCTTGATCTCGAGCGCGCCGATCACCCCGGTGTCGGCCGCATCCTTATATTTGTCAATCGCCGTGCGCATCTCCCGCAAGACGCGGTGCAGCTCCGCTTCGCGCGTTCGCGCCGCCGTCACCCGGGCCAGCGGCATCACGGCCGACGCCAGAATCAGGATGATGGTCGAAACCACGAGCAGTTCGATGAAGGTGTAGCCGGCCGACCCCGCGAGCGTGGCGCCGGGCATCTGGTGCTCGTGGGTGCTCACTGGCCTTCCCACTGCGGCGTTCGGTTGACGGTCTTCACTGCCCTTCACTTCGCGACTGCTCTACTGCACTGTGATGGTCACCGGCCGGAACTGCAAGCCCATCGGCGTGCCGCCTGGTCCCAGCCCGGTCCCGCTCAGGGTGATCGTGGCGCTGCCAGGGGCGACGGCATCGAAGACGACCGCGGCGAGCAGACCGGTCCCGGTGGCGCCCGTCGCGTCGGCGGCGCGGGTGATCGTCATGTCGACCCGGCCGGCGGCGATCTGCGGCGTGAATGTCGTCGTCGCGCCGCCCGATCGCATGATGCTTCCCTCCTGCACCGATCGCACCCGCAGCAGCGCCGGATCGTAGGTCAGCGTCAAGGTGATCATCGAGAGCCGGGCCACGCTGACGATCGACAGCGGCACCGTGTACGGTCCCTGGCCGACGCGAAAGGCGGTGCCGGGCGGGGAGATCAGCACCTGCGCCGTCCCGACCCCGGCCGCCGCCGTCGGCTCGAGTGACGTTACCGGCGGCGTCGCTGGCGCGGGCGGGACGGGCGCATTCGCCGCCGCCCCTTCGGGAGGAGGCACCGGAGCGGGCGCCGGCGGCGCCGGCGGTCCACCGGCCGGATTCGGTTGAGCCGGTTGCGGCTGCTGCGGCACGACGACAAATCCCGGTACCGGCGTCGCGCCGGGGGGCGGGGCGAGCGTGGTTCCGGGTGGAGTCTGCGGCGGGTTGGCCGACGCGCCAGGTCCGGTCGCCGGTGATCTCGGCGACGCGGCCGGCGGCGGCGCCGCGGGAGCGGCCAGCGTGTCAGGAGCGGCCGGCACCGCGATCAGCGGCGGCGGTCCGCCCAGACCGATGTTCTGCTGCGAGCCGATGTAGATCGGCCGCAGATCGTCGGCGGTGACCTCGTTGGTCCGGATGATGTGCGGCGTCAGGAGCATGATCAGGTCGATCTGGCTCTTGGTGCTGTTGTTGAACGAGAATGCCTGCTTCAGCAGCGGCACGTGAATCGCCCCGGGAAACCCCCGGGTGAACTCGGTGTCGTCCTCCCGCAGCAGGCCAGCGAGCAGATTCGATTCGCCGTCGCGCAGCCTCAGCCGCGTGCCGACCTTGCGCGTCACGAACGACGGGTAGTTCGTCCCGGCGACGTTCTTGTCCGGCCCCTGCGCGCTGCTCTCGACGTTGAGATCGATCAGGACGTCGCCGTCCAGCGTGACCCGCGGCGTGATGTCGATGTTGATGCCGACATCCTTGAGCTGGAAGGAGTTGAGCGGGTTGACCCCGGCGCCGCCGGTCGCAATCGGCGTATAGCTGGTCGAGACCACGGGCACCTGGGTGCCGAGATTGACCGTCATCTTGGTCCCTTCCGCGCCCCGCAGCTGCGGCTTGGCCAGCAACTTGGTCCGCGTGTCGGTCTCGAGGAATCTCAGTACCGCCGCCGGCACGGCCAGATAGAAGTCGGCGGTGCTGATCCCGCGCGACAGCGTGTTCAGGTTGAACGCCGGCGGCGAGGTCAACGCATCGGGCGCCGTCGAGGTGCCGGTCTGCGTGGTGGTCGTGCCGGTCCCCGTGCCCGTGCCGGTGCCCGTCCCGGTTCCGCCGGTCGTCGTCGAGCTTGGCGACACCTCGGGCGACAGCACCGAGCCGACCGCGAACTGCGTCAAGTCGAGGCCGTAGGTCTTGGCCCGCTCCCGATCGACCTCCAGGATCTCGATATCGAACACGATCTCGGCCCGCGGCTTGTCGTTCTGCTCGATCAGCCGGTCGAGGATCTGCATCACCGTCGTGCTCGATCGGACGGTGATCGTATTGTTGGTCTTGCTGCCGGTGATGGCCGGCTGGATCGCGATGTTCGGCAGCCGCATGATGACGCTGAGGATCTGCTGCAGCTCGGTGGCGTCCATGTGCTGGACGTAGAACGTCTTGATCACCTGCTCGTCGTATTGCAGGTGATGCTGCTGATCGTCGGGAAAGACGAAGATCGACTTCTCGTTGAGCACCTTGTACGAGAGCCGGTTCATCGTCATGATCTGGTTGAGCGCCTGCTCGAGCGTGACGTCGTCGAGCTTCAGCGTGACGGCGCGGTCCATCACGTCGCGGTCGTAGGTGACGTTGATGCCGGTCAGATTGGCGATGAAGTTCAGCGTGTCGCGCAGCGAGGTGTTGTTGGTGGTCAGCGGGAACCGCGCGGTCGGACTGAGCACCGGCTCGGCGGCGGCGGCGCGCGCCCGCTCGCGCAGCTGCTGGCCAGCCGGACGGGGACGGGACGCTTCCGCCCGGTCGCGCAGCGTCTTGTCGAGCGACGCCACCTTGATGGCCAGTCCGCGGTTGGTCGGGTCGTACTCGCTCGCCAGCTTGTACTCGCTGAGCGCCGCGTCGAGCTGATCCTGCTGCTCGAAGGCACGGGCCCGCTCCTGGTGCACGCGCGACGCCGCCTGCATCGCCCGTTCGAGTGCGATCTTGTAGCGCGGATTGTCGGGGTCGGCCTGAACGGCGCGGCGATAGGCGGCGACGGCCTGATCGACATCGCCGGCGCGGGTGGCGACGTCGCCCTGGCGGAACGCCTGCCCGGCCGAACAACCGCCCGCCAGCAGGGCCAGCGCCAACAGGACACCGACCGGCCTCAGCGAATTAATCAACGCAGCTCCTTGAAAAACAACCCGAGACAGGGTCAGAAAGCCTTCTAACCTCCCGACAGACGAATCGTCTGCCGTCCGCGTCCGTCGAGGTACGACAGGTCCACCGATTCGGCGCCAATCCGGATCAATTTGAACTGACCAAGGATGATATCCCCTTCCTTCCCGTAGACGGGCAGTCCCTTGCCGTCGGTCAGCACCGCGATCTTCGGCACCTCAGCCGCGGGCCCGATCAGCCCGATGAATTTCAATGTGATCGGCGCCAGCGATGGCGGGGGCGGCGGACCACCCGGCGCCGTGACCGGCGCCGTCTCGATGCGCACCGGCGGTGGCGGGGCCGCCGGCAGGCGTGGCGGCGGTTTCGGCCTGAACCGGAACAGATCGCGATCGGCCTCGCCCGGCCGCGGCCGCTCAGCCTCGAGCTTTTCGAGATGAACATCCGGCGCGACCGCCGGTGGTGATGCCTTCTGCCGGCTGGACGGCGCCGCCGCACTCGCCGATCCACTAGACGACAGGATCGGAGCGCCGGACGGAGGCGCCCACGCGCGGTAGCCGAAAAACGCCAGCGCGATCGCAAGGCCGCCCAGCAGGACCAGCCGCTTGCGGTCAGCTGCCATTGGTCCTGGTGCGGTAGTAGGTCGACACTTCGAGCGTCGCCAGGAGCGGTTTGGCCGTGTCGGCCTGCGCCAGCGAGACGCTGTCGATGATCAAGAACTCCGGCGAGCTCTCCACCTCGTAGATGAAACGCCGGAAGCTCGGATAATCACCGTGCAGGACCAGCCGGGACTGCAGGCGTCCGATCCGGGGGATCCTGGTCGACGCATCGACTTCCGATGCTCCGGACTGGTAGCCGAAATCCGATTTGCGGGCGAGCGCGGGCAACTGGGTGTAGGTCATCCGGCGGGCACTGACGTAGTCCGCCGGCAGGACCCGGTCGTAGAAGGTGGCGAGCTCGACCTCGGCTCGCGCCTTGCCGGCAATCAGGGCCTGGGCCGCCGCCTGATCCCGCTCCGCCAGCGCGAGCGCCTCGGCCGCCCGCGCCGCCCGGTCGACGGCGCCGGTGGCGCGGCGATTCAGCGGATAGACCACCAGCGCGTAGACCCCGATGTTGATCAGCAGCGCGAACAGCAGGGGAAACGCCACCGCGCGCTTCTCGGTGAGAATCCGTTGCAGTAGCGTCATCGCGCGCGCTCCTCGCCGGCCGGCTGCGCCGCTCCAGATTTGTAGATGCCTTCCAGCGTCGCCTGCCACAGGCTCTGCTCGTCGTCGAGGTGTTCATCGATCCGCAGCAGTTCGCTGAAGGCGCCGGTCGCCTGGAGGCGGTCGAGAAACTGATTGACGTCCTCGACGGATCTGGCGACGATGGCGATCGTCACGATCGTGCCCCGCTTGGGATCGAGGCGGGGCCGGACGGCGGTGATCCGCACGTCGTCGGGCTCGGTCATCTCGAAGCGATTGAACAGCTCGGTCCACGAGAACGTGCGCCGGTCGATCAGCTCGTTGGCCTGGCGGGCTTCGACCGAGGCCAGTTCGAGCGCCCGCGGGTCGACCGCGGCGCGGCGGGCGGCGGCCGATGCCACCAGGTCCCGCGCCCGCGCTTCGTCGCTGGCCGCCTGGGTCGCCAGCTGCGTGTCCTGCCGCGACAGCTGGAGGATGCGCGTCACGTTGAACAGCGTCGCGGCCAGGACGATCAGCCCGACGCCCAGCAGCACGAGCCGCACCGCGCGCTCGTTGTAGAACGGCCGCGTCGACAGGTTGGTTCGAATCACGCCGTCGTCTCCTGGCCGCGCAGCAGCAGACCCACCAGCGGCACCAGCGTGTCGAGCAGCGCCGGCGCGACCGAGATGCGGTCGGTGAGCGTGACGGCGGTGCGCGGATCGACCGTCTCGACCGCGATGGTCAAGCGTTCGGCGAGGCTCTGCCGCGCCTGCTCGGCATCGGCGGCCTGCCGCACTCCCTCGCCGGCGCTCCCGGCGAGCAGGACGCGGCTGAAGCCGGTGCCGCTGAGCCGATCCTCGTAATACATGCCGGTCTGATGCACCAGATTGGCGAGCGTCCCCTCGGTCTCGGCGGCGCGATTGCGGAAGAAGATCAGCCGCGCGTCGCGCAGAATCGCGATCGACGCGTAGTCGGCCGTGATGTTGACCAGCAGCCAGTCGCCCGTCGGCGGCGTCGATCCGGCCAGCACGGCATTGACGACGTTGAAGGTCGCCAGATCGACGAGGCCGGGGTGGGACCCGAGCTCGCCACAGATCTCCTCGTATTCCCGGATGGCCTCGCGGCGCGCCGAAACGACGATGAATTCCTGGCCGTCGGCGCCGCCGATCCCGGGCGCGTAGCTGACCGCCGCCTCCTCGATCGGAAACGGCGCCGCCTTCCGCACCTGCCAGCGGACCAGCTGATCGAGATCCAGGCGGCGCGCCGGCACCTGCTCGAAGCGGACCAGCGACACCTTCGCCACCGAATCGGGAATCACCAGCCCGATCCGCCGCGGCCGGCCGCCCAGCCGATCGAAGACGCGGCCGAGCGCGCCGATGATCGCCGCGCGATCGTGGACGTTGGTGCCGGTCAGCGACGGCACCAGCACGCCCTCGGGCAGCGGCTCGGCGGCGTGCGCCGACAGCACGGCCCGCCCGCCCCGGAACTCGATGGCGGCGGCGGCCACGCGGTTGGCCGCGATCTCGACCGCCACCGGCGGCGGCGTCGCGGCGTGAAGCGACGACAGGAAACTCATTCGACGAATGTCACCTTGTTGATCTCGCGCAGCGTCGTCGTGCCGTTCAGGACGCGCTCGACCGCCGACTCACGCAGGAACCGCATGCCATCTTCGCGGGCGGCTTTCTTGATCTCGGAAGTCGATCGCTTCTCGAGAATCATCTCGCGGATGCGATCGGTCAGATCGAGCAGCTCGCAGATCGCCATCCGGCCCTTGAAGCCGGTGCCGCCGCACTCGATACAACCGATCCCTTCGTAGAACGTCTGGGTGTGCTCGAGCGCCGGGTCGAGCCCCGATTCCTCGAGCAGCAGGCGGGTCACGCTCGCCGGCCGCTTGCAATGGGTGCAGATGATCCGCACCAGGCGCTGCGCCAGCACGCAGTTGAGCGCCGAGACGAACTGGTAGGCCTCGACGCCCATGTTCAGGAAGCGGCCCAGCACGTCGAGCACGTTGTTGGCATGGACCGTCGTGAACACGAGGTGGCCGGTCAACGCCGAGTTGATGGCGATCTGCGCCGTCTCGGCGTCGCGGATCTCGCCGACCATGATCTTGTCGGGATCGTGGCGCAGGATCGACCGCAGGCCGCGCGCGAAGGTCAGCCCCTTCTTCTCGTTGATCGGGATCTGCGTGATGCCGCGCAGCTGGTACTCGACCGGGTCCTCGATCGTGATGATCTTGTCCTCGATCGTCCTGATCTCGGACAGCGCCGCGTAGAGGGTGGTGGTCTTGCCGCTGCCGGTCGGACCGGTCACCAGGACCATGCCGTACGGCTCGGCGATGTATTTCCGGAAGCGCTTCAGCTCGGCCTCGGGGAAGCCGAGGATGTCGAGCCGCAGCTCGGTGAACTGCTCACTCAGCGACTCCTTGTCGAGGATCCGGATCACCGCATCCTCGCCGTGCACGCTCGGCATGATCGAGACGCGGAAGTCGATCGTCTTGCCCGGCATGCGCAGCTTGAAGCGGCCGTCCTGCGGCACCCGCTTCTCGGCGATGTCGAGCTCGGCCATGACCTTGATGCGCGAGATGATCGAGCTGTGGAACTGCTTGGCGATCGGCCGCATCGCCGATTGCAGCACGCCGTCGATGCGGTACTTGACGTAGACCGCGTCGTCCTGCGTCTCGATATGAATGTCGCTGGCGCGGCGCTGGATCGCGGTGTAGATGGTCGAGTCGACCAGGCGGATCACCGGGCTGAGGTCGCTGGTCAGCCGTTCGACGGTCAGGCTCTCGTCGCCGTTGTCTTCTTCTTTCAGCAGCTGCAGCTGAAAGCTCTCGGTCGCCTCTTCGAGGACCCGGGTCGAGCTTTCGCTCTTCTTGAGGATCGACTCGATCGCGGAGCGCGGCCCGACCGTCACCTTGATCGGCGTCGACAGCAGCACGGCGAGCTCGTCGATCATCGGCAGGTCGCTCGGATCGGAGACGACGATGACCAGGCTCTTGCCGTCGCGGCGGTAGGGGACGAAGCCGTAGCGCAGCATCAGGTCGGCCGGAATCGATCGGAACAGGTCCTGATCGATCCGGAAGGTCTCCATATCGACGAACTCGATCCGGTAGCGCTCGGCGAGGCGCCGCGCCTGGTCGAGCTCGGCGCGGCGATCCGCCTGACCGAGATCCGGGGGGTCGGCGTGCAGCTCCGTCGGCGAGGCGGCCTGCAGCTCCGCCGGCACGTCGGCGTGCAGCTCCGTCGGCGAGGATGTCGTCATCGTTATTGCCCGAGCACCGAGCTCAATTGAAACAGCGGCATGTAGAGCGCGAGCAGCAGGCCCGCGATGACGATGCCCATCGCCACCAGCAGCACCGGCTCGACCAGCGTGATGAACCGCTCCATGGTGGTGGAAATCTCTTCGTCGTAGAAGTCGGCCACCGTATTCAGCATGTCCTGCAGCGCGCCGGTCGATTCCCCGACCTCGGCCATCTTGACGGCCACCTCGGGAAAGGCGTGGCGGGCCTCGAGCGCGGCGGCGAACGACTCGCCCTCGCGCACCCGCGAGCTGACGATCTGGAGCTGACCGGCCATGTACTGGTTGCCGATCGACTGGGCGGCGATGTCGAGGGCATGGACCAGCGGCAGGCCGCCGCCGAGCAGCGTCGCCAGGGTTCGCGACATCTGCGAGGTCGCGAACTTCCGCGCCACCGGGCCGAGCATCGGCACGCGGAGGAGCAGGCGGTGGGCCCGCACCTTCTCTCCCGACCGGCGGACCCAGACCAGGCCGAGCACCACGCCACCGGCAATCGCCACGACGATCAGCAGGAACTGGCGGCGCGCAAAATCGGAAATCGCCATGATCACGCGGGTCGAGATCGGCAGCTGGGCGTTGAAGCCGCCGTAGAAATCGGCGAAGGCGGGAACGACCTTCAGGACGATGATCGAGACCAGCGCCAGCGCCAGAAAGGTCAGAATCGCCGGGTAGACCAGCGCCGACACCGTCTTGCGCTTCACCGTCGCGATGATCTTGGTGTACTCGACGTAGCGGCGCAGCACGGCGTCGAGGTTGCCGCTGCGCTCCCCGGCCAGCAGGGACGCGGTGTACACGCGCGGAAACAGATCCGCGTGCACACCGAACGCGTCGGACAGCGCGGTGCCCGAACGGACCCGCTCGTGAATGTCGTCGAGCACCTGCCTGAACACCGGCGCCTCGACGCGCCGGCGCAGCAGGTCGAGCGACTGCACCAGCGGCATGCCCGCCTTCAACAGGGTGGCCAACTCCTGGTTGAACACCAGGAACTCGCGGGTGTTGATCTTCCGCCGCAGCGGGAGCTTGAACGAGACGCCGGCAATCGCGCCTTTGGGCTGGAGCGAGAGAACGAACAGTCCCTTTTCTTCGAGCTCATGCCGGAGCCGGGACTCGCTCTCAGCCACATAGACGCCTTCGACGATCTCGCCGGAGGCGGACGCATGCCGGCAACGAAACTCCACGGGTCAGGCGGCGGGGCCGGCGGCGGCTCGGGTCGGGAATTTGCCGCAAGAGCTTGTCAGCATGGACATTATGACCATTGAAGTATAGCAAGGTTGCCGGGCCGCCCACCGCCGATCCACGGATGATTAGACTGCCGACGTCGCGGAAAAGCTGGCGCTACCGGACGAACGCCCGAAGGACGCTTCTGACGTAGGCCTGCGTCTCCGGGTACGGAGGAATGCCGCCGAACCGCCGCACCGCCCCTTCGCCCGCGTTGTAGGCGGCCAGCGCAATCGGCAGCTCGAATCGTTCGAGCAGGGCCTTCAGGTATCTGGTGCCGCCTTCGATGTTCGCGCGCGCCTCATATGGATTGCCGACCGCATATTGCCGTGCCGTGTCTGGCATCAGCTGCATCAGTCCCATCGCGCCCTTGCGCGATCGCGCTCCCTGGCGATAGGCCGACTCGACCTTGATCACAGCCCGAACGAGGCCGGCCGGGACCCCATGCCGGGCCGACACCTGATCGATGATTTCCCCGAACGGCACCAGGGGCGCCGCGACCTGCGCCGCCGCCGCGATGAGAGCCGGGCCCGGCTCCGGTTCCGGCTCCGGATACGGCACCTCATCGGGCTCGATCCGGACGATGCCGGATCGATCGCAGATGATCTCGCCGCCGGTGCGAAGGGTCAGCACCAGCTGATCGCCTTCGATCCGGTACTCTTTGACCGAGAGACTGCGGCCCGACGAGAAAAACACCAGTTCGGCATGCGCCGGCGTGGCCAGCGCCAGCACACCCAGCAGCAAGGCGCCGACACACAAGCCGTCCAGCCGGATCAATCGCATCGGTGTCATGCAGGCTGTTGCTATTTCTTTGGCTGGACGTACCAGTGGAACACCCGGACGCCGAGCTCACGCGAGTCGCGGTTGGTCGAACCGGGCAGCAGCGCGGGGACGAATGTCTTGTCGACCTCGATGCTCAGCTCGACCGTCTCACCCGCCCCAAGCTGCGCCACGGTCAGCGGGATCCGCCGCAACTGCCGGCCCTCGTTCAAGACGAAGTCGTCGAGCACCTGGTCGGCGACTTTCACCTGCACGTGCTGCCCCTCCGGAAAGGTGCGGCTCGGATTGTCCAGGTCGAGGAAGAACTCCGCATCCTTCCTCGGGTTCTTGAAGGCCAGCGTCGACTGCTTCTTCCGGGTCCATTGCCACTCGATGTGGGCGTCGTTGGGCGGAGATTCGGGGCCGTGCCAACCGTCCTTGAGCACGATGAAGACGTTTTCCGACTGAGGCAGCAGCTGGATCTTCGCCACGGTGTAGGCGTTCTGGCCGGCGTCGGTCCCCGAGAGCGTCAGGCGCTTCTGCGTCGTCGGCGAGTACAGGCCCATATGAATCGCCGCTTCACCGATGTAGGGATAGACCGGCACGAAGACGGTCCGGGTGTACTCGATGGTCTGACCAGGCTTCCACTGCGTCGGCGGAACGGCCGCGTCATGGTCGTCGGTCCACATCAGCTCCTGATCGGTATCGACGAAGCCGACGAACACCTTGTAATCCTCGGTCAAGGGCGGCGCGTTGGCGGCCACATCGAAGCGATAGGTCACCTCGATCGGACTCCCCAGCGCCGCGCGGTCACTCTTCAGGGTGACCGATGGCGTGGCGACGCCCGGCTCGGGCGGCGGTTTTTGCCGGCAGCCAAGGAGTGAGACGGCTACCGCCGCTAGAACAACGATGCTGATGCTTCTCATGAAAACGGCGACCTCGACACAACCCGTCATTATACCGCGAACCCCGTGAGGGGCCGATAGTTAGTCGTCGGTCGAGGTCGGCCGGGCCGCGCCGATCACGCAGCATCAATGTCCGCTGCGGGACATCCTGACGTCCCCCGCGCTGTCTAACGCCCGCTGGGCTGAGGTCCGCCGGGGCATCTCATCAGGATCAGCTGACGACGCGGGTCGGTCACTGCCGTGCAGTTGGCCGGCGGACACCCGGGGCCGGGCGCGTCCGTCGCCAGGAACCACTCACGCTGCGTCCCGTTCGCCGCATCGAGGCTGACGACGAAGCGGCGCTCGAACCAGGCGTGCAGACCCCAGTCCCCGTTCGATCCCGGGCAGATGCCGACCGTCGCTCCCCGCGGCACGCTGCTGGCGAGGGCGTCGAGAACCGCCAGCCTGGACCGATCGCGTCCCAACGCCGGCACGAACGCGCCCGCGATGGCCGCCAGGAAAGCAACCGCGCTCAGGCCGTGCACCAGGCGGTCGAGCGCAGCCGGAGCGAAGCGCGCCGACATGGCGGTAACCGTCGGCGCGAAGGCGGTCGCCGCCGCCAGCGCGTAGAGGGGCACCGCAGGGACCAGATAGTGACCGGCCTGCTTTACACTGGCGACGATCGGCAGCGTCCCGGCAAGACCCAATGCGAACAGCGCCGCGGCTTGCGCGGCCTGCCGCCGTCCCGGACGCTCATAGCGGCGCGCCGCCACCACGACAAGGGCGCCGGCGAGAATCATCGGCGCCAGCACGCCGCTGACCAACTGGACAATGATCGTCCACGATCCGGCACTCATCTCGCGCCGCCCGCCAAGCGACGCCAGCACCTGCTGATCGACATATTGCGTAAGGCTCGTCCGCGGCGCGTCGAACGAGAACAACGCCACCCCGCACAGCGCCACCACGCCCCACTGGCCGGCCAGCGCTGCCACCGCCCGCCTCGGCCCCGAAATCAGACAGAGCGCAACCGGCGCGGCGAGTGGAAACAGAGCAACCGGACCCTTGGTCAGCACGCCGGCGACGACGAACACCCCGGAGAGCATGCCCCAGCCGGCCGACACCGTTGGGCGCGCCGCGACCCCCGCGGCGACGGCCGCGCCGACAGCGGCGGTCGTCCACAGCGACAGGCTGGCCTCGAGCAGGTTGCCGACAATCACCCACGACACGACCGGCACGATGATCCAGAAAAGAATCGGCAGCCACTCGAAATCCCGGCCCGCTCGCAGGCGCGCCCCGGCGCCATCGGCGCCGTCCGGCTCTCCCCCACCGGCCGCGTGCAGGCGGCGCCAGATCCACGCGATCAGCCAGGCGGTGCCGATCGCGGCCGCCAGCGAATAGGCCCGCTCGACGAACAGATGATCGCCGAGCAGGCGGAACCAGAGCGACTGCAGCCAGAAGCCGAGCGGCGGGTGCTCATGAAACTGCGGATAGACGGTGGCGGTGTAGGACGGGGCCCAGAAGCTGCCGCGTCCCTCCGCCAGGTTGCGCGCGATCGAGGCGTAGGTCACGCCGTCGACGAACATGCCGCGCTGCGCGAGGCGGGGCAGGATCGCGGCAGCCAGCACGGCGGCCGTCAACATCCGGAACGATTTCATCAGAGCGTCTTTTCCCACCGGTGAGAATCCGCCCATCGTAATCGCATTGCGAGCGTCTTCGGCAATCTGCTAGAGTTCGCTGACATGTCGCTCGAAGCGCTGGGGATGATCGAAACCAAGGGCCTGATCGGATCGATCGAGGCCGCGGACGCGATGGTCAAGGCCGCCAACGTCATCCTGGTGGGCAAGGAATACATTGGCGCCGGCTACGTGACGGTGATGGTTCGCGGCGACGTCGGCGCCGTCAAGGCCGCCACCGACGCCGGGGCTGCCGCGGCGCGCCGCGTCGGCGAGCTGATCTCGGTGCACGTCATTCCACGGCCGCACGCCGAGGTGGAGAAGATCCTGCCCAAGTCGACGTAGACCAGGACGCCAGGAAGCTGGGGACGCAGAGCCGTCACATCGTCGCGGACGAGGGAGCGGCCGGAGCGACCCCTTCCCTCGCCTCCTCCTCCAACCAGGCATGCCACAACCGGCCACTTCCCCACCAGCCAACCGCGACCTGACGTCGATGGCCGAGGCGCGCGCCCTCGCGGCGCGCGCCAAGAAGGCCGGGATCGAGCTGGCCGAGTTCGACCAGCCGCGCATCGACGCGATCGTCGACGCGATGGCGGCGGCCGCGGCAGCCCAGGCGGAACCGTTCGCCACCCTGGCCGTGGAAGAGACCGGCTTCGGCGTGGTCGCCGACAAAATCCAGAAAAACCTCTTCGCCGCCCAGAAGGTCTACAACTTCATCCGGCCGATGAAGACGGTCGGCGTCATCGCCCGCCACGAAGCGACCCGCGTCCTCGAGATCGCCGAGCCGTTCGGCGTCGTCGCCGCCGTGGTGCCGTCGACGAACCCGACGTCGACGGCCATCTACAAGATCCTGATCGCGATCAAGGCCCGCTGCGCGGTGGTCCTCAGCCCGCATCCGTCAGCCGTCCGGTGCATCACGCGCGTCGCCGAGGTGATGGACGAGGCCGCCCGGCGCGCCGGCGCGCCGGCCGGCGCCATCAACTGGATGACCACCGTGACGCTCGAGGGGACGCAGGAGCTGATGAAGCAGCGCGACGTCGCCGTGATCCTCGCGACCGGCGGCATGGGACTGGTGCGCGCCGCCTACAGCGCGGGAAAGCCGGCCTACGGCGTCGGGCCCGGCAACGCGCCGGCCTACATCGAGCGCTCGGCCAACCTGAAGAAGGCGGTGCGCGACATCATCACCGGCAAGACCTTCGACAACGGCGTGCTGTGCTCGTCGGAGAATTCAGTGGTGGTCGACGAACCGGTCGCCGAAGAGGTGAAGCGCGAGTTCGTCGCGCAGAACGCCTACTTCCTGTCCCGGGCTGAGACGGAGGCGGTGGCCAGGGTCTTGATCACGCCGCAACGGCTGCCCAACCCCGCGCTGGTCGGCCGATCCGCGACGGTCATCGCGGAGAAGTGCGGGATCACGGTTCCGGCCGAAACGCGAGTGCTGATCGCTCCGCTGGACGGCGTCGGTCGCGACTACCCGCTGTCGATCGAGAAGCTCTGCCCGGTGCTCTCCTACTATGTGGTCAAGGATTGGCGCGAAGGCTGCGAACGCTGCAAGCAGATCCTGCGCTACGGCGGCATGGGCCATACGATGTCAATCCACTCGCAGAATGAACAGGTCATTCTCGAGTTCGGGCTGAAGAAGCCGGCGTTCCGGATCGTGGTCAACACGCCGACGACGCTGGGGTCGATCGGGCTGACCACCGGGCTGGACCCTGCCATGACCCTCGGGTGCGGCGGCTATGGCGGCAACATCACCTCCGACAATATCTCTCCCCGGCACCTGATCAACATCAAGCGCCTCGCCTACGAGATCACTGCGGTGGCCAACCGTTTCGAGACGGCCGGCCCATCGGCGGGCGGCGGCGCGAGCCGCCTTCCCGAAGCGTCGGCGCGGCCGCAACCGGCAGCGGGAATTGCCGCGAAAGCGCTGACTGATCGGATCGACGATTTTCTCGGCTCGCGCGGTTTTCGCGGAGAGCCCCACGGCACCGGCAGCCCGACCCATGCCGAACCGCGTGACAGGCGCGCTACCAGCAAGGCCGACGTCGCGGACGCCGGCGCCGACCGCTCGAGCGAGCGTGCCGCCGATCGTTCAGCTCCGCTCGACTTCGTCTGCGAAGAGGACGTCAGGGTCGCCATCCGCGCCGGCCGCACACTCGTCCTGGCCGAGCGCGCCATCGTCACGCCAGCGGCTCGCGACCTCGGCGAAGCTCATCACGTCTTCAGTGTCGCTCCCTGGCGCGGCTGAGCAGGCGACCCTCACCTCGGCACTACCGTAACTGATGAAGCAGTTGGAGTTATTGTTGACCACGCTCCGGCTGGGTGGTAGCATGCCTCAGCCATAGCACCGGAGAGGTCGGCTCTTCGGCTCAAGGCGGGGGTTCTTGAGCCTCCCGCGTGAAAACACGGAGCCCCCGCTGTGGGGGCGACTTACGATGCGGCTGGCGCACTGGCGCCGGACGCGGTCGCGGAGCGCCCAGATGGTCCGACACTGTTTACAGTCCCGGTTCAGGTACGTCTTGCTGGTCGTGGCCGCCTGCGGATGGGCCGCCTGCGGATCGAGCCTGAAGACGAAATCCCCGGCCACCAGGGCCCCCGTTCCCAAGCTCCCGCCGCCACCGACGCGGCCCGTTCTTGAAGTCACCCATCCGGCGCCCGCCGAGGATCCGGTCATCGCGCTGATGGCCGCCGCCGAAGGTCACTTCAGTGCGGGACAGCGCGAAATGGAGCTCGGCCACGCCGACGCTGCCAAACGCGAGTTCAACCAGGCCACCGGCGTCCTGCTGTCGTCCCCGTATGGCGGCCGCACCGAACCTCGGATCCGCGAACTGTTCGATCGATTGGTCGATCGGATCAGCACCTACGAGGTCAGGGCGCTGGCCGAAGGCGACGGGTTCACGGAGAAGAAGGACGAGCCGGCCTCAATCGACCAGCTGCTCGCCTTCTCGACAACGGTCGGCACGCTGAAGCCCGCGCTGAAGGCGACGGTCCAGGCCGACCTGCAGACTGCCGGGCACGATATCAAGATTCCCCTCAACGAGCGGGTGCTCTCCTACATCGAGCTGTTCCAGGGGCGGCTCCACGACTTCATCGAGGAGGGCTTGATTCGCGGCGGCCGGTATCTGCCGATGATCCAGAGTGTCTTTCGAGCCGAAGGGCTGCCCCTCGATCTCGCTTACGTGCCGTTGATCGAAAGCGCGTTCAAGCCCAACGCGCTGTCGCGGGCACAGGCGAGGGGCGTCTGGCAGTTCATGAGCGGCACGGCGCAGGAGAACGGGCTGCGGCGCGACTGGTACATCGACGAACGCTCCGACCCGGAGAAGGCGACCGTGGCGGCAGCGAAGTACCTGAAGATGCTGAACGGGCTGTTCAGCGGCGACTGGCACCTCGCGCTGGCGTCGTACAACGGCGGTCCGGGCCGGATGCAGCGCGCGATCAAGCGCGTCGGCGTCGACGACTTCTGGAAGCTGGCGGAAGGCTCGAAGATCCTCCCCCGGGAGACGCGGGAATACGTGCCGATGATCCTGGCGGCGATCGTCATCGCCAGGAATCCGGCGCAATATGGCTTCGAGTACGAGGCCGAGACCCCGGCCGCCTACGAGGAGATCAAGCTGGCCCGCCCGGTCGATCTGCGCCGGGTCGCCGAATGGGCGGGCACCACCATCGACGAGATCCAGGCCCTCAACCCCGAGCTCCGCCGCTGGACCACCCCTCTCAGGGACACCGAATACGGCCTGCGCGTACCCGAGGGCACCGGCGAGCTGGTCCTGGCGCGCGTGAATGATGCGCCGGCCATCGACGTCGCGTCGCTGAAGTGGTACGTGGTGAGACCAGGCGATACCCTCTCCTCCATCGCCCGCAAGCTCACGGTCAGCCGGGCCGACCTCGCCGACGCGAACTATTTGAAGGTCACTGCCGGGGTGAAGGTGGGCGAAAAGCTGATCGTCCCCCGCGAGACCACACGGCTGATGGCGGCGCGGACGGAGCGGTCGGTGCCCGTCGCCGAGTCACGCCCGATCAAGACGCCCAACACCCTCCTGGCGCAGAACTCGGTCAACTCCAACCGCGTGAAGGTGCTGTACCTGGTCCGGGAGGGCGACACGCTGACGGCCATCGCGAGGATCTACCGGACGACGGTCGCCGCGCTGATGAGTTGGAACCAACTGCCCGGCGACCGCATCGCCACCGGGGATCGTCTGACGATCTACGCCGTGCGCGGCGACTGAACGGTCTCTTCAGTTGTCGTGCAGGCCTGCCGTGTCTGCCAGACCTCAAGGTCTGCACTGATTCATGATGTTTTTCACGGTCGCTTCAGCGAAACCGTGACGCGAGATCGTTCTTGGTCAGCCCTTCAGGCCTTTCTGTCATTGCACTTTCTGCACGCCGCCGCTCCCTTGCCGCCGCAGAATCTGCGATCGCGTGTCTACCCGATCGCGACAATTCCTTGAAATAACACGCGGCGGCGATGTGCGTCCACCTTTGCAGGTGTGTCAGGCCGTGCTTGCCTGCGTGCGCACCGCGGCGGTCTACGGCGTCGAAGCGTGTCCGGTCCATGTCGAGGTCGACGTCTCGTTCGGCATGCCGCAATTCGCCATGGTCGGGCTCCCTGACGCCAGCGTGCGCGAGAGCCGGGATCGCGTGCGCAGCGCCATCCGCAACTCCGGCTTCCCGTTTCCCGAGCACCGCGTCACGGTCAACCTGGCGCCGGCCGACGTGCGAAAGGCCGGCTCGGCATTCGACCTTCCGATCGCCCTCGGCATCCTGGCCGCACAGGGCATCGTCGAACGCCGCCATATCGCCGATCTCGTGCTGCTCGGCGAGCTCTCGCTCGACGGATCGATCCACGCCGCCCGAGGTGTCCTGCCGATCGCCGTCGCCGCGAGGCGCGACGGCCTGGCCGGCCTGCTGCTGCCGGTCGCCAATGCCCGCGAAGCGGCCATCGTCTCGGGACTGGATGTCTTTGCCGTCGCGTCGCTCGCCGAGGCGGTGCGCGCCCTGAACGATCCGTCGACCGTGGCGGCGGCGCCGCTGAGCCTGCCGCCGGCACGGCTGCCGACGGTCGCCGATCTCGCCGACGTGCGCGGCCAGCTGCTCGCGCGCCGCGCTCTGGAAGTCGCCTCGGCTGGCGGCCACAATCTGCTGCTGGTCGGTCCTCCCGGCGCGGGCAAGACGATGATGGCGCGGCGCATTCCCGGCATCCTGCCCGTGCTGACGTTCGACGAAGCGCTCGAAGCGACCGCCGTCCATTCGGTCGCCGGATTGCTGCCAACCGGGGCTGGATTGCTGGTCGATCGCCCCTTCCGGGCGCCGCACCATACGATTTCCGACGTCGCGCTGATCGGCGGCGGATCGCAGCCACGTCCCGGCGAGGTCAGCCTCGCCCACCACGGCGTGCTGTTCCTGGACGAGATGCTCGAGTTCAACCGTCACGTCCTCGAGGTCCTGCGCCAGCCGCTCGAGGAAGGGCAGGTGACGATCGCCCGGGCGGCGCGGACCGCGTCGTTCCCCGCGCGCTTCATGCTGATTGGTGCGATGAACCCCTGTCCCTGCGGGTATCTCGCCGACCCGATGCGCGAATGCCGATGTACGCCGCTCCAGATCGCGCGCTACCGCGGCCGGCTGTCGGGTCCGCTGCGGGATCGGATGGATCTCACCGTCGAGGTGCCGTCGCTCCGGCCCGGCGAGCTGACGAGCGGCCGTGCTGAACCCACGCCCGATGGCGCGACGGCGCCCTCGCCCGGCGGTCGCCGTTCCGCCCCGATCTGGGGCGAGTCCTCCGCCGCCGTTCGCACCCGCGTCGTCGCCGCCCGCGATCGGCAGCGCGAGCGCTATGCCAGCGACCGGATTCGCACCAATGCCGAACTGACTGCGCTGTTGATGGCCCGGCACTGTGCGCTCGACGCCCGGGCGGCGCGTGTGCTCGACACCGCGACCACCCGCATGGCGCTGAGCGCCCGCGCCTACGACCGCGTCCGGAAGGTGGCGCGAACGGTGGCCGACCTCGCCGGGGCCGATGAGGTCGAGGCCGACCATGTCAGCGAGGCGCTGCAGTTTCGGATGCTGGAGTGACGGAGCGCGCGCCACATCTGCTCTTGCCGTCCGCTTGGGTACAGCGGACGGCGCGTCGTTCCGTTAGGATGCCGGCAGGTCACCATGTCATGGATCCGGATGCACCGGGACGGCGCCACCGCGACCGTGGCGAAAGCGCGAGGCGCCGGCGTCTACGTGGCGTACGCCACCGAGCCGGGAGGCACGGTCTCGATACTGGTCGACGATCAGGCGCTCGACCTGGCCCAGGCCGCCGCCGACCGCGCCGCCGGCTGCCCGCAGCCGTGTGGCTGTCCGCCGTGGGTCGAAATCAGCGGCAGGAAACAAGTCCTGTAACCGTGTCACCACTCGCGGCGCGCCGGGGTTTGCATCGATCGGCGAAACATGGGACGCTGCTGCCCGATTCCCGCGGCCACGCGGACCATGAGAGCCGACTTCCCCCCCACGACCCGTCCGCCGGCGCGCCCCGCCATCAGCCGCAGGGCCGTCTGGTTTCGAATCTGTCTCACCCTGTTCGTCGTCTCCGGGATCTGGGCCGGCGCCGTGGCATTGACCGGCGGCTTCACCGTCGATCTCGGCGTGGTCGAATTGAAGTCGCGCAATCCACGCAACGTCGTGATCATCGCCGCGCTGACGGCCCTGCTGGTCGCGTTCCTGGCCAGGCCCGGCCGGCGCTTTCAGTCGGCTGTCGCCGAGCTCGATCTGCTTCTCGGTCTTCTGCCCAGGCTGTTCGGCCGCGCCGGCGGCCTGGTCGCGCCCGTCCTCGCCGGCCTCATCGCCCTGGCGGTGATCATCGTGGGATGTTCGGAGGGCGCCTTCGTCGCCGGGGGCGCAGATTCGTACGGCTATCTGAGCCAGGCGCGCCTGTGGGCACAGGGGAGGCTGCAAGTCGAGCAGCCGATCATGACCGCCGTCTCGTGGCCGTTCTCGGACCTGGCGCTGACCCCTCTCGGCTACCGTCCCGCGCCAAGTGGCCCGGCCATCGTCCCGGTCTACGCACCGGGCCTGCCGATGGCGATGGCGTTGTTCGAGCGGGTCGCGGGATCGCACGCGGTTTTTTACGTGGTGCCGCTCTTGGGCGGGGTCGCCGTCTGGGCCACCTACCTGATGGGGTCGGCCGTCGCCGGACCGGCGGTCGGTCTCACCGCCGCCGTGCTGCTGGCGACCAGTCCGGTCTTCTTGTATCAGCTCATGTTCCCGATGAGCGACGTGCCCGTCACGGCGTGGTGGGCGTTGTGCCTCGCTCTGCTGCCCTACCCGCGGCGCGCCGCGGCGCTCGCCGCCGGCCTGTTGGCGGGAATCGCCACCCTGACGCGGCCGAACCTCGTACCGATCCTGTGTGTCCCCGGGATGTTCCTGCTCTGGGCCGTCGTTCGTCATCGACACGACCGGGGACCGGCCGTGCAGCGTCTGCTGCTGTTTGTCGTCGGTCCCATCGTGGCGTCTCTGGTCGTGGCCTATCTCAACGCCCGCTGGTACGGCGGCGTGCTGAAGAGCGGCTACGGGCCCTTCGATTATCTTTACCGCGTCGAAAATCTGTGGCCGAACATCACCCAGTATTCGAGTTGGCTGCTGGAGTCGCAGACACCGGTCGTCCTGCTGGCCGTTGTCGCACCGTTCCTGCTCGGCCGCGGCGGCCGCGCCGACTCTCGAGTCAGCTCACGCCGGCTGGCCGTCACCTGGCTGTCGTTCATCGCGGCAGTCGCCGGCTGTTACGCGTTCTACGCACCGTTCGAGGTCTGGTGGTACTTGCGCTTCCTGCTGCCCGCTTTCCCGGCCCTGCTGGTCCTGACCAGCATCGGACTGATCGGCATCGCGACCAGGCTGGCGGGCCGGCCCGGCGGCCTAGCCGCCGCCCTCGTCGTCGCCGTGCTGGCGTGGCACGGTGTGCAGTTCGCGAAAGACCGCTCGGCATTCCAATTCCGCGAAGGCGAGCGGAAGTACAGCGCCGTTGGCGACTACATCGGGCGCCAGCTGCCGGAGCGCGCCGTATTGATCTGCCTGCAGCACAGCGGCAGCATTCGCTATTATTCAGGTCGGCTGACCGTTCGCTATGACTGGATCCCCACCGACGGCCTCGAAGATGTCATCGAGCAGTTTCGCGGCCTCGGCTACCACCCGTACTTCGTGCTCGAAACGACGGAAATGACATCGTTCGAGCAGCGCTTCCAAGGGGAGAGCGACCTGGCGCAGTTGAACTGGTTCCCGCGGGCCCGGCTGCGGCACGCCTCGGAAGTCAATATCTATGATCCGGCCGACAAGTGGGCCGATCATCAACCCGTGACCGACATCATTTATTGAATGACGATGAATAGCCTGTCTTGTCTGACCTCGCGGATCGTTTCACATCGCCATCCCGGCACGCTGATCCTGGCGCTGATCGTCAGCGTTGGCCTGGCGGGGTGCCGCCGCAGCGACGCCCCCACTCCGCCCGTGGCGACGCCGACCGTCACCCTCAGTCGCACCATGGTGCCGCTCGGCGCGCCGGTCGATGTGACCTTCCGCTTCGTGGTCGCCGCCGATGCGCCGGCATTCACTGAAAACAACCGCGTGTTCGTCCACGTCGTCGACACTGACGAAAAACTGATGTGGACCGAGGATCATGATCCGCCGACGCCGACAACGGAATGGAAGCCCGGACAGACGGTCGAATACGTTCGGACCATGTTCATTCCGGTGCGTCCGTATATCGGCGGCGCCTCAATCCACGTCGGCCTCTACTCGCCGGCCTCGCAGCAGCGCTTGACGATGTCGGGCCACGACTCCGGCCAGCACTCCTACAACGTGGCCACGCTCGAGATTCTGCCGCAAAGCGAAGCGGTCTTCACGGTCTTGAAGGACGGCTGGCACTCGGCCGAAACGCCGCCGAACAACGACCAGGTCGAGTGGAGCTGGACCAGCAAGAACCAGGCGACGATCGCGTTCAAGAATCCCAAGAAGGACGCCATCTTCTACCTCGATCTCGACAATCCGAGCGGCATCTTCCCCGAAGGCCAGCACGTCCAGGTGACGCTGGGCGCGAAGACCGTCGACGATTTCGTCCTGCACCCGGCCCGTCAGCTCCGGAAGATCGCGATCCCGGGTGACGCCTTCGGCAGTGAGGAGATGGTCGAACTGAAGGTCGGCGTCGACAAGGTCTTCGTCCCCGCCCAGGTGAACCCGGCCGGCAGCAGGGACGGACGGCAGCTCGGGGTGCGCGTCTTCCACGCCGTGATTACGCCGCAGTAGCGGGAGGCTGGAGGCTGGAAGAAACAATTAGGAATTGGGAATTAGGAATGAGGAATGCGAGAACGAATTCCCAATTTTCAATTCTCAATTCCTAATTTCCCCAGCCCAGTCCCCAGCCTCTATTTTGTGGCTGTCAGAAGGACCGCGTAGAACGGACCGGCTTCGCCGAGCGTAACCCCACCGCCGCCGCTGGTGAGGAGAAAGTGGCGCTCGC
>JBDTRR010000065.1:0-28273 GCA_039931615.1 Acidobacteriota bacterium | reverse complement strand
ACACGTTGAGCTTACCGATACTAATCAGCCGTGAGGCTTGACCATAACTTCGTTTCCGCGGCCCGTTGCAAAAGGGGCCGCGACAACAAAGCGTAATGCACGCAGAAACGCTGCGTGAAGTGGGCGGTTAAACTACCGTTTGCAGGATATTCAGTTGCCGTTCGACCATCTGGTCGAACGTGCTCTTTGACAGATCGTCGTCTGAAGGCATCACAAGATTGTCTGGGACGACCCTCCTTCGCGCCTCCGGGCGCCGTCGCAGAACGCCGTGTCACCACGCAGCGCTGCGCGGTCCGGCAGCGAGCGTCGGCGGGACCCCAGGCAGCAAGTTTGCCGGTGGTCATAGGAGCAGGGACACACCCGTTCCCATTCCGAACACGGAAGTTAAGCCTGCTACCGCCGATGGTACTGCACGGGAAACTGTGTGGGAGAGTAGGTCGCTGCCGGCATTATTCAAAAGCCCGCGAGGTTCGCTTCGCGGGCTTTCGTCTGTACGCGGGCTGCGTTGTGCCACACAGTTTCCCGTGCGCTGCACGGGCGCCTCATGCCGGGCCGCCTCGCCGGGCTCGGCGGCGGATGTGGGAGAGTCGGTCGCTGCCGGCATTATTCAAAAGCCCGCGAGGTTCGCTTCGCGGGCTTTCGTCTGTACGCGGGCTGCGTTGTGCCACACAGTTTCCCGTGCGCTGCACGGGCGCCTGTAAATGGCGATTACACCGACGCACCGAATGCACGACACTAGCATATGCACCCAGACACCAAGGCGCTCGAGCAGCGGGCGCTCGAGCTGATGAAGCAGGGGGACTTTGGCGCCGAAGCCGTCCGCGTCAACAGCGCAATCCTCGAGCAGGCGCCAAAACAGGAGTCGGCCTGGACCCGGCTCGGCCGCTGCCACCTGGAACAGCGGAACTTCGACGAGGCCGTCTCGGCCCTCCGCGCTGCCCTCGCCCTGAATCCGGCCAACGCCGTCGCGACCAATCTCCTGACGGAAGTGCGCAAACGCCGCGCCCTCGCACCGACCGCGACCGCGCGCGTCACCACCGGCTTCTCGGCCCGTGAATTCACCATCCTCGAAACGCTATCGCCCGACGAGGCCGGTCGTGCCCTGCGACCGAGAATCGAGGTGCTGTTCGACTCGGTCAATGCCTCGGCGATCGCCGCCCGCATCGTCGAGACCCGGCAACGCCAGGGGGAGAGCGGGTCGAAGCTGTTTCACGCCAACAGCTTCCACTCACACTCGACCGGGCACATCTTCGCCTTTCATCACGGCGGCCGCTGGGAGCCGCAGTTCAATATCGGCTGGTTCAGCAGCCCGCCGTTCGAGGCCAGCGCGGTGAGGATCGGCCTCGGCTTCGACTTTTCCCAGACCGGCCGCGATGCCGATCGCGCCGCCGGCCAGGAGCGCAGCCTGGCATTCTTCGAGCGATTTCAACAAACGCTCGACCAGGCCTGGGGGCGCGAACTCGCCCGCTGGATGAGCGCCAACGCCGGATTCATCCAGTACGGGGATCGCCCGCCGGCGCTTGACCTCCTGCCGGAGCGCGCCGTCGAGTGGCTGGTGAATTGCCGCAACGCCGCCGCGCTGGCGTGGATCTTTGTCGGACGCTGGCTGTTCCTCGAGAATCCGGCCGACGCGAAGATCCTGTCCGACCGCGCGAAGCTGGCGTCCACCATCGACGACACCTTTCGCACGCTGTATCCGATCTGGCTCGCCACCTACACCGGCCCGCCGAAGGCCGGATGACGCAGCCAGGCGCGATCAATTCACCATTCACGATTCACAAGATGTTGGGAGATGACGATACGACGACGTCTCTGCCCATTAGACCGTTGTGAATCGTAAAATTGCCAATCGTGAACTCTTTGTGAATCGTGAATTGTAGATGGTGAATTGCGAAAGACTGGTTCGGGTCGGCACGGCAGGCTGGAACATCCCGCGCGCGCACCGCGATCGATTCCCGATCGCCGGAGCACAGCTGGCCCGTTATGCCGCGCGGTTGAACGCCGCCGAGATCAACACATCGTTCTACGTCCGCATGCACCCAGCACGTACGAACGCTGGGCCGGCCTGGTGCCGTCCGGGTTCCAGTTCGCCGTCAAGGTGCCGCGGGTGATTACGCACGACCAGGCGCTGGCCCGCGCCCGTGATCCTCTCCGCCGGTTTCTCGACGAAAGCGCCGGTCTGGGCGCAAAACGCGGTCCGCTGCTGGTCCAGCTGCCGCCATCGCTGGCCTTCGAGACGCGGCGCGTCGGCAGGTTTCTCGCCGTGCTGCGAGCCCATCATGACGGACCGGTGGTCTGCGAGCCGCGTCATGTCAGCTGGACGTCGGAAGGGGCAGCCCGCCTGTTGATGCAGTTCCAGATCGCCCGGGTGGCGGCCGATCCGCCGCGCGCCGACGGTCTGTCTGCGCCGGCCGGCTGGCCGGGCCTGGTCTACTACCGGATGCACGGTTCGCCGCGCCCATACTTCTCACCGTATTCGACCGAACGGATCGCCGAACTCGAGGCGAACCTGCGCCTCCGCGCCGTGCCAGGCTGGTGCATCTTCGACAACACCGGCTCGGGATCCGCGGCCGGACACGCCGTTGACTTGACCGAACGCCTTGGCAGCCCGCGGTGAAAGTCTGACTGCATTCGACGGGCGATGCATGGCGGCGTGGGGGTCGACGAATCCCGCCAGCGCGTCCTCTCCCGCCTGCTCGCGCTGGGACGCTGACAGCGCCGGCCAGTTCTTTGAGAGCGCAGGTCGCACCGCCGCGATTGCCGTCACCGGCCCGACCATCAGCCGTGGCCAGCGGCAGGCGGCCTCCCCGTGCTGCGTTCTCCTTCGCCAGCCTCCCGGGCGGATCGGATCGGGGCGGTCGTGTCGTCGAATCCCGGCCTGACGAACTCGTTGACGCGGGGAAAGCGCGTGCGCAGGTCGCACTCCAGCCGGTCCAGCATCTTGACCGCCTGCGCGGGGACGCCGTCGGCGGTCGCCCTCCCGGCTTCCATCAGCACGGCCCATGCTGCCCGCGACTCGGCAATGCCGAGCAGGGCGACCTTGGCCGATCCGTTGTGATCCGTCTGCACGCCGTCGCGATCCTCCCACCCGTCGGACTGACCGCAGATGGCGCGCCGGATCTTGGCGCTGATCAGCGTCGAAAACCAGGCAATCGTGTCGACCGCGCCGATCACCGCCGGGTCGCCGCGCCTGGCGACGACCGGTTGCAGCGCTTGCGCGATGCGCCAGGCCAGCTCGGCATACTGCCGCGCACCGGCGGCCAGCGGATCGCGCGTGTGACGCCCAGGGTCGTCCCCGTTGGACCCGGCAGCGTCGCCATTGGCGGCGTCCTCGAGATCGATTTCCTCACGTCGCGCCACCTCGGTCAGGATGGCAAGCGTGCGCTGCAGCGACGTGCTGACCATCTCGGCAATCGTCGTCGGCTCCATCGCCGACTCGAGCTCTCGATTGTCCAGGAACGTCAGGCACCGTTCGGTGAATGGGCAGCGCCCGCATCGGCCGTCGCAGTAGTTGTAGATGCCCGGAATCAGGCGCGGATCGGCGGCGCGGGCCACAAGACGATCGAAATCGGCTGGATCCATGCGCCGACATCGTGCAACCGGAACGCCAGGCGGTTTTCCTGGAGTTTTTCGGCGCGGGCGTTCAGATGATGCAGTTCGCGCAACGCTGAAGGCCGATGGGTAGGCAGATTCTGCGTCGCGAGTTCCGTCCCCGAATGTCCTGCCTTCAAGACGTCTGGTCCGGGCCGCGGGAGCCGCACACGATTTTCGCGGTCGTCACGATCTGGCCGGCGTGGCGCTGCGCGTGCTCGGCGGAATGAAACAGCAGTCCTCGCACCGTCGACGGCAGACCGGCCCGGCCGACGCGGCGTGGCTGGTTCAGCGTCTCGACGCCGGTCGCCAGTACCTGTTGCAGGGCCCGCGCAATCGCCTCGGATGCGGCGTGGAGCAGCAGCGCCGGTTGATCATTCGCCAGCCCGGCGATCTCCTCCGCGTCGAGGGCCGACCGCTGCCCATCGCTGAGACGCTCGCCGCGGGCGTAGGTCAGCAGCCGGTCCAGGCTGCCGGCGAGATGCTTCAGGTGAAATCCGATCGACGCCGCGCCGCCGGGCCTGATCCAGAGCTCTTCGAACGTCAGCGGCCGAACCACCCTGTCGACCTCCTCCAGAACCTGAAGGAGCGATTGAGCCACCGGCATCAGTTCCGGGGGGAAGCCCTCGATCGGACCGCGCAGCCACACTTCGGGCAGGGCAGAGGGCATCCCGGGATTGTAGCGCGCCTGCCCTCTCTACACGTCCATCAGGTCCAGGGTGCGCTTCAGCACCTCGATCGGATCTTTTCCGGGCGTCGGCCGGTATTCGTGGGCGAGGTAGCCGGTGAATCCCAGATCGACGATGGTCTTGGCGACGAACCGGTAGTTGAGCTCCTGCGTGTCGTCGAGCTCGTGCCGGCCCGGCACCCCCGCCGTGTGGAAATGGGCGATCAACGGCAGGTTGTCCTTGATCGTGTCGCAGACGTTTCCGTCCATCACCTGCGCGTGGTAGATGTCGAACAGCATTTTCACGCTCGGCGAATTGACGCGCTTGCAGACCTCGAAGCCCCAGCTGACGTGGTCGCAGATCTGATCAGGCCGGCCGAGCACGTTGTCCGGATAGCGGGTGTTCATGTTCTCCAGGCAGATCACCACCCGTTTGCTCTCCGCGTACGACTTGATGCGGTCGAGAAACGCCACCGCGTTGTCGGCGCCCTCGGCATACGACATCCCCTTGCGCTGTCCGCCGACCGTGATGATCTTGGTCACGCCGGCCTCGGCGCACAGATCGATATGGGCTTTCAGCTTGGGCTCGAGCGCAGCCTGGACTTCCTTGTGAATCAGGCCGTCGGGGAACGTCACCGGACCGGCGCCCGCCATCGTCGGGATCAGGCCGTATTTCTTCAGCGTCGGCCAGTCCGACGGGCCGATCAGATCGAAGCCGACGCAGCCGAGATCGGCGGCGATCCGGCACTGATCGTCGAGCGACATGGTGGTCTGACCGAACACCTGGCGGAACAGCGCCTGCTTGAGACGGCCCTTGCGCTGGATTTTCGGCTGACCCTGGGCGTTGAGGGCCGGAGACTGAGCGGCAGCCACTCCGGCGGCCGCGACGGTGGCGAGGAACTGTCGGCGTTGCATGGCGGCATTATAGGCACGGCGGCCCGCGCCGCCACGTCTTTATCGTTGGCGGGCAAGACCGCTCGGCGGCGCGACGTCACTGACGTCGTCGCGCACGCGACGCGTTGCGCCCCCCCGCTCCAGGCGACTCGCGGCACATCCTGAAGAGTGTGTCCCCCATCAGGCGTAGGGGACGGTCTTCAGACCGTCCCGGGGTTCAGCGCAAGAGGTGGACCTGCCCACCGTCCGGCTGAAGCCGGACCCCACGTACAAACGGAAAGCGCGCCCCTACTCATACCGCAAGGCGACCAGCGGATCCAGCCGCGTCGCCCGTCGCGCCGGCCAGTAGCAGGCGGCCGATGCCACCGCCATCAGCAGCACGGCAATCGAGATCAGCGTGATCGGATCTGACGGGCTGGTCCGGACCAGGAGGCTGCGCATCACCCGGCCGACGCCCAGCGCGCCGGGCATGCCGATCGCCAGTCCGATCGCCAGCTGCACGAACGCCCGCCGTGCGATCAGCCACCACACCTGCTTGGGTTGCGCGCCGAGCGCCATGCGGACGCCGATCTCCTGCGTCCGCTGGGTGACCGAGTAGGCAGTGATCGCATAGAGGCCGACCGCCGACAGTACCAGTGCGATACCGGCGAACACCGCGAACATCGTGCCGAACACCCGGAATGGCCAGCGTTGTTCCGCCAGGTTCTGTTCCATCGTCCGGACATTGAACAGCGGGAGGTCCGGATCGAGTGAGCGGATTTCCTCGCGAACGACGGAGGTGATGCTCGCCGGATCCGTCCGGGTTCGCACCAGCACGGTAATGCCGGCGTTCTGCTGCGTATTGGCGCCGTGCGGAATGTACACGACCGGATCGGGGTCGGGGTCCTGCGTGTTCTGCACGCCGCGCTGGCGCACGTTCGGCACCACGCCGATGATGGTCAGCGCCGGCAGCGGCGGGCCCATCGGGTTCGGGCCGTCGTCAGTAAGACGGATGCGCCTGCCGACCGGATCGTCCGCCGCGAAGTACATCTGCGCGAACCGCTGATTGATGATCGCGTTGGCCTGGCCTGGCGTGCCGTCGGTGTCGGCCAGACCGCGGCCACGCAGCGCCTGGATGCCGATGGTGGTGAAATACTTCGGGCCGACGCTGAGCAGGGTGACGATCGGCAGCCGCTCGTCCGGTTTCGTCGCGCCTTCGATGGTGAGCTGAATGCCGCGGCCGCCGCCGAGAGGAAAATTGCTGGTGGTCGCCGCCGACTCGAAGGCGCCGTTGGCGGCCAGCCGCTCGTCGACGCGCTTGATGAAGGCGTTCCGTTCGGCGGCGTTGCTGTATTTGCGATAGGGCAGCGCCAGCTGCATCGTCAGCAGCCGCGAGGTATCGACGCCCAGATCGAGGCGGTACATCGCGAGGAAGCTGCGCATCATGAATCCGGCGCCCGCCAGCAGCACCAGCGTCAGCGCCAGGTTGACGACGATCAGCACGCCGGTCCAGCGCCTGGCCCGGAGGCCACCCGATCCCATGCCGCGTCCGCCCTCTTTGAGGACCTCGTTGACATTGGTCTTGGATACGTGCAGCGCCGGCGCCAGGCCGAAGATGATGCCGGTGGCGAGAGAGATGGCGGCGAAGAAGGCGAAGACGATGCCGTCCAGGCGGAAGTCCATGTAGTACGGCTTGCCGACGTCCTGGGTGGCGGCGTCGAAAATCCTGATGCCGACGATCGAGAGAATGAACCCGAACGCGCCGCTGATCGCGGCGAGCAGCACGCTTTCGACGAGCAGCTGCCGGACGATCCGCCAGCGCGAGGCGCCGAGCGAGACCCGGACGCTGATCTCGCGCGACCGGTGAGCGGCCCGCGCCAGCAGCAGGTTGGCGACATTGGAACAGGCGATCAGCAGCACGAACGCGACCGCGCCCATCAGCGACAGGAAGACCGTCTTGATCTGCGTGCCGTTCTGCTGCTCGTTGTAGGGGACGACCCGCGGCGTGATGTCCCGGTTCGTCGTCGGGTAGTCGCTGGCCAGCCGGGCGACGATCGACGCCAGATCGGCCTGCGCCCGGGCGGGCGTGACCCCGTCGGCGAGGCGTCCGATCACGCTGTAGTCGCGCAGGTTCCTCGCCTGTCCACGCACCAGCGTCGCCTGTCCCATCGGCAGCCAGATCTCGGTGTTGGGCGGAAACATCATGCCTTTCGGCATCACGCCGGAGACGGTGGCGATCAGGTCGTCGACCTTGACCGTCCGGCCGATCATCCCCGGGTCGCCGCCGTAGCGCGTCTGCCACATCCCGTATCCAATCACCACTCGCGGCGGCGCGCCGAAGCGATCGTCGTCGGCCGTGAATCCCGGACCGAGGAGCGGCTGTTCTCCGATCAGCCGGAACAGATTCGCCGAGACGATGGCGCCGGCGTAGCGTTCCGGCGCCCGGCCTTCCTCGCTGACGTTGAGGATCGGGCGCCCGAACAGGGTCAGCTCGGAGAAGGTCCTGGCCGAGGCTCGCCAATCCTCGAAATCGAGAAACGACACGCCCAGATTGCGGTTGCGCGCGTCGCGGGTGCCGAGCGCCATGATGCGCTCAGCGTCCTTGAACGGAATGCCGCGAATCAGGATCGCGTTGACGAACGTGAACACGGCGTTGTTGGCGGCGATCCCCAAGGCCAGCGCCAGGGCGGCGACGAAGGTGAACCAGCGATCCTTGAGCAGCAGGCGGACCGCGAAGCGAAGGTCGTGCAGGAGACTCATGTCGCAAGAACCCCGCGGTCGCGCATTCGTTTCACCAGTTCAGCCGCTGAGGTGGCGGCCCCGGCGTCAGCTGTCGCTCAGGTACAATCCGGTCATGCAGAACCCTGACGACGAATGGCGGGACCAGCTGACCCCGGAGCAGTACCACGTGCTGAGGAAGCACGGCACCGAACCGCCGGGTTCCAGCCCGCTCAACACCGAGAAGCGCGGCGGTACGTTTACCTGCGCCGGCTGCGGCGAGCCGCTGTTTTCTGCCGAGGCCAAGTACGAGAGCGGCACCGGCTGGCCCAGTTTCTGGCAACCGATCGCCGAGCAGGCCGTCGCCACGACCGCCGATCGCAGCCTGCTGATGACGCGTACCGAGGTCCACTGCGCAAAATGCGAAGGGCATCTCGGCCACGTCTTCCCGGACGGCCCGCAGCCGACCGGGCTGCGCTACTGCATGAATGGGACGGCGCTGAAGTTCGAGCCGAAAGCCTGATCGCGCGGCTGGCCACGGACGGTCTCAAGACCGTCCCCGACACCTTCGTTCGTCGTCGTGTCTGTTCGTACGTAGTGTCCGGCTTCAGCCGGACCGTGATTACCGCACGTAGAGCTCGAGACGCGGGAAGACGAAGCGTCCGGCGACGGCATCGACGATATTGACCTGGCAGGTATAGAGACCGGATTTGAATTCCTCGGCCGGCACTTCGAACTGAAAGACGGCGGCGCGGCGATCGGCGACGTCGATCTGCGTCCGTTCGACGATCGGCGTCTCGAACACCTTGACCTTGCCCCGGTAGAACGCCAGGCTGGTGCGCAGCTGCGGCGCGCCGTTCTCCGCGGCCGGCTCGTAGACCTCGTAATAGAAATACAGCTTCTGGCGGCGCGACACGATGTGGGTCAGGTTCGGCACCAGTTCCACGCCGTCGCGAACCAGCGGGCTGACCGTCTTGCGGCCGGCGACGTTCTGCACCTGCGTGCCGAGCACCAGCGAACTGACTTTGACCGCCGCCGCTTTCAACTCGGGCACGACGATCGCCGTTTCGAACGTGCCCATCTGGCCGGTCGTGTTCTCGCGGACGACGACTTTGAGCGAGAACCGGCCGGGCGGCAATGTCACCCCGGTCTGGTAGAGCACCTGCCGCGACGCCAGCCCGTCGGTCGTCGCCGGCGGTACCGTCAACGTATCGCGGATTCGCCCGACCGGCGCGCCGCGCTCGTCCCGGATGGCGCCGGCCACGTCGAGCGTCGTCTTCTCCTTCGCGGCCGGCACGGCGGCGCCAGGCACCGCCACCGAGACCGGCACGTAGTACTTGTCCGCGGCCAGGCGGAACCATCCCGCGGTCACGAACAGCGGGACGTCGGTCGACGGAATCTGCGTCGTCAACTGTTCCTGCAGCTGGATCTCGCGGTCGCCCTTCGCCGTGTGGGTGAAGTCCCGATCGGCGTAGTAGCCGTTGCGGGCCTCCACCCGCACACCGCTCCGGTTCTTGAGCCGGACGCTGACGCGGCGAAACCGGCCGTCCCGGTTCTGGTTGGTGCTGGCGAACCCGAGCATGTAGTAGGACGAAATGTCCTTCACCACCTGCGTGAACGCCTCGCCGAAGTCGTTGGTGTCGGTGAACGCCGATCCGCCGGTGTCGGAGGCCAGCGTCGTCAGCGTCTCCTGCTGCGCGGCGATCTGGTTGAACTGGTTGGCGACGCCGCGGCCGGAGAATGCGGCGACGCCGCCCCGGCTGCCCTGGCGGGCGCCGCCGCCCGGCACGATCGCCTGCAGGCCGCGCGAATCGACGGGGTAGATGGCGACATTGGCCATCACGGCCGCGTTGACGGCGGCGCGCAGCTCGATCTGATTGTCGGTCCCGCTCCGCTGCATCCCCGAGCTGAAATAGATGATGGCCTTTTTCTGTTGAATCGGCTTGAGCGCGTCGGCGAGCGCTTTCAAGGCGCGCAACCGCACGTCGTTGTTGAAGGTGTCCAGTTCCTGCGCGCTGGCGTCGACGACTGCTGCGTCGTCGGTCGCGGTGGCGGCCGCTTCGTCGGTCGCCGCCGTGCTGGCGTCGACGGCCGCGAACGCCGTGCCCTCGGCGGCCGTTAACGCCGTCAGCACGGATCGCACCGTCTCCTTGCTGCCGGTGAAGTCGGTGAGGACCTGCAGGCTGCTGCCAATCGACGCCACCGCCACCAGATCGGCCGCCGACATGTTCTCGTCGACCCATTTGATCGCGGCGTCGGCGGCCTTCTGGACCTCCTCCGGCTGCATCGAGCTGGTGTCGAAGACCAGCGTCAGCAGCCGATGGCCGGCGACATCCTCGGAGGTGAGCGGCGCGGCCGGCGTCCCGTCCGGACTCCCGGTTGCGGCCGTCGCCGCCGCGGCCCGGGCGAGGGTCGAGCCGGCGGCGATCGGCGCCGCGTTCATCGTGATCTCTTCGAAGGCGAACGTGACAATCTGCTGCCGCACGCCGTCCTCGGTCAGCTCGAAATCGTCCGCCGTCAGTCCCTTGACGACGCCGTTCCGATCGCGCGGGACGACGTCGATCAGCACCAGGTTGACACCGCTGCGGAAGAGCGGCGCTGGCGGCTGGGAGGCCTGTTGTCCGAACACGCCCGGCGTCGCCAGGGCAACAAGGACGGTAAGGCCGGTGATAAATCGAAATCGCATCTGTTTACACTCAGCGTCCTCAGCGCCCTCTGCGTCCTCGTTAGAATCTGAACCGCGCGTTGACCGTGATGCTGCGCATCGGCCGGACCGAGAGGACCTGGCCGAAGGTCGGAGAATTGACGGTGGTGTCGATCGATCCCCACTGGACGGCGTTGAGCAGGTTGGTGGCGTTCACCTGCAGCGTGACGAACCGGTTGCCGCCCAGCCGAACGTCCCGGGTGAGGGTGCCGTTCAGTTGACGCGCGCCCGGCCCGACGATCGTGTTCCGCGCCGAATCGCCGAACTGACCCTCTGCAGGAATGGCGAACGCCGCGGCGTTGAAGAATGCGTCGACCGTCGGGTTGCTCAACTGGATCGGTGCGCCGGTGACGTCCGCGCGCAGTGAGCCGTTGGTCCCGCGCCGCACGTCGCTCGCCGCGCCGATGACGCGCGCAGTGAACGGCGTGCCCGACTGCAGCGTCAGGTTCACCGCGGCCGTCCAGTCGCCGACGATGGCTGCCAGCCGGCCGCCGTTCTTCAGCCAGTGGCGGTTGGCGCCGAACGGCAGCTCGATGGAGAAATCGCCGGCGACCTGCTGCCGGCGGTCGAAGCTGGACAGCGCCCACTCGGCTGTCAGGTCGCGATCGTTCTGCGCCACGACCGTGCCGCCCGCGCCGAGGGACGAAGCGTTGTCCATCGACCGGGCGACGGTGTAGTTCACGCCGCCGCTCACTCCGCCGGCCAGGCGCCGGCGGAGCTGGATGTTGCCGGCGTGCAGCATCGAGTTTCCGCCAGACGACTCCCAGATGAACGCCTGGACCCCGGGAATCAGGAGGCCGAGCGGGCCGCGATTGGGCGCCCGCAGGATGTCCAGATTGGTGCCCTTCGTTGCCGTGTATCCCACCGTGAGGGCCCAGTTCGGGTTCAGGTTCTCGAGCACCGAGCCGGTCCACGTCTGGATCGTGCCGAGCGCATAGTCGCGGTCGACGCCGAAGTTGTTCGTCGTCGCCGACGTCGAGGAGAGCAGCGCCTCGGCGAGGGTCAGCGGGACGTCGGCGGTGCCGGTGACCGTTTCGGTTTCGGCGAACGGCGGCTGCGCGACGAGCTGCCGGGCGATGTTGGCGTAGGACCCGCTGTTGTAGGTGATGCTGTAGCCGCCGCGGAGGATGGTGCTGCGGGCGACGCGGTAGGCGACTCCAAGGCGGGGCCCGAGGTTGTTGGCGTCGGCGTTCAGCAGCGCGGCGGGAAAGGCACCGGTGAAAGGGCCGGTGCCGCCCGAGATCACCGGGGCGGCGCCGGTGAAGTCCGGCGTGACGTCGAGGTTGCTCATCTGGCCGCTGACCTCGACGTACGGCAGCGCCAGCTCGTAGCGCAGCCCGAGGTTGAAGGTCAGCTTCGCGCTTTTCTGCCAGTTGTCTTCGATGTAGGCGTCGATCGAACGCTGCCGGAGATGCGTCGTGCCGCCGACCTGCAGCGTCGCCTGCTGCGGCAGGCCGAGCAGGAAGTCGGCGAAGTCGGCCCCGCTCCGGCCCGCCACCTCCGCCCCGCCCGAGGAGTACAGACCGGTGAACGTGAAGCTGCCGCGTGCGTTGGCGTTGCTTTGCGTGCTCGACGTGTCAATCCGGTAGTCGCCGCCCATCCGCAGCTGGTGCTTCGGCGTCGGGTGTATCCAGGTGTAGCCGAGCGCGAAGCGATCGTCGATTCGCGTGCTCGCGGCCGCGCTGCGGACGCCGGTGAAGCCCGAGAACGAGAGGTTCGGGACGCCCCAGTTCAGCGGATCCGTGGAGATCGGGCTGGGGAACTCGATGCCGGCCCGAGCGGCGACGTTGTCGGTGCCGGAAAACGCGTTGCTCGCTTCGGTGCTGGCGTGGGTCAGGTTGACGCTGACGTTCTGAATCGATCGTCCCTTGGCGATGTTCAGCGTAATCGGCGTCGTGATGGTCGTGCTGGTGCTCTCGCCGCCCAGATTCGGAAACACGTTCAGCGCCTCGTTCTGGTTGCGCCGGTACTGCACCTGCGCGGTCAGCATGATGTTGGTGCCGCGGCCGCGACCGCCGGGTCCGCCGCCAAATCCCCCGCCGCGCCCGCCCCCGCCGCCGCCCCGCCCGCCTGCGGCGCCGCCTCGTCCACCCGGCGCCACCGTCGGCGAGAGATTCTGGGTCAGCCGCAGGCTGACGCTGTCCGACGACGAATGCGACGTCGTCGAGACGTGATAATTCTGCGCCGTGCCAGGCAGATTGGCGGCCGGCACGAATCCGAGCAGCAGCGCCGCGCCCGGGTCGATCCGGCCGGCGGGGATCTGATTACCGGAAAACGGCTGCCCGGTGTCCGGATCGATCAGCTGAAACGGTGTCGCCGAGAAATCGCCGGTCCGCATCGCATCGGTCGGGACGGTCGCATATTGATCGAACAGGTTGTTCGACTGGTTGCCGGTGTAATTGAGCTGGAAGTTGGTGCGCCGGTTGGTGTTCTGGTAGAGCCCGGGAATCCGCACCGGTCCGCCGAACGTGGCGCCGAAGTTGTTCTTGCTGAACTGCGGCTGGGTGACCGGAACGTCAGGCCGGAGCTGGGCGGGTGGGGTGTCGAGGATGGCGCCGCCGAATGTGTAGCTGGTCGAACCCTGATAGGGACTCTGGGCGCGCGCACCGCGCCCGCCCAGCACGAACCCGCCCCGCCCGCCAGGCCCGCCGCGTCCGGGTCCGCCCCGGCCCCGACCGCCGTCGCCGCGACCACCCGCGTCCGGGAAGCCGACGCCGCCTGGACCCAGGCCGCCCGCAGGTCCGCCGGCCGCGAACGTCGCCGGGTCGATCTCGCCCAGCCGGATCGCCTGCAGGCGATCGTTGAGCACGCCGCGATCGAGACTTGTCGCATCGGCGTTCCCGTTGACGGCGATGGCATCAGCCTGCGCATTCTCTACGGAGAAGCCGGGAGGCAGCAGACGGGCGACCCCGGCGGCATCCTCCGTCGGCGCCGCGTCGAGGGCGGCGGCCCCGCTCGCATCGGCTTCGATGTTCAGGGCTTGAAAGCGCTGCGCGGCGGGCGCCGGCCGGGGCGGCGCGCCGCGTCCCGCTGCGGCCGGCCCGGTGGCCGCCGCCGCCGGCCGGCGCGGGTTCAACGCCAGCGCGAAATCGGACCTGGTGTCGCACGGTGGTGCGGCCAGGGTGACGTCGCGTTCGCCGCGCGTGAACGCCGTGAGATCCGCTGTGATGTGGTAGGTCGCCCCGGGGACAAAGGCGATCGTGTAGTTGCCGTCGAGATCGGTCGACGTTGTCGCTCTGATCGCGTCGCCCACCTGGACGACGATCGAGACGCCGGGCAACGGGGTGGTGCCGCTGGTGACGCGTCCGTCGACGCGACACCGCAGCGCGGCGGGCGGCGGCGCCGCCGAAGGCTGGGCCGCCTGCGCCCCGACCAGCACTTCGACGAGCGCCCAGGCGGAGCACGCCGCAAATGTCATCGGACGGCCGTGTGTCCTCATGGATCAGCGGGTGCGAAAAAGGCGGTACCGCTTCGTCGTTCCCCTTGGTCGTTGGACCATGAGGATATGCGAATGGTTGAATCCGAGTCAGCAGAGGTTCCATCGATTTATGCAGTTCTGATAAAATCGCCCCGCCTTCTGCCCGCCAACCACCCTCCTGCGCTGACTGCCCGGCTGCTCAATCGCGCCACGCTGGCGCGGCAGATGCTGCTCGCGCGTGAACCGGCGAACGTCCTCGATGCCGTGACACGGCTGGCCGGTCTCCAGGCGCAGGCGCCCCGGCCGCCGTTCGTCGGATTGTGGACGCGGCTGGCCGGCTTCAGCCGCGACGATCTCCTCAGCCAGCTGTCGGCGCGCCGGGTTGTCCGCGTCACCGCGATGCGCGGCACGCTGCATCTGATGACCGCCGCCGACTACGTCGCGCTGCGCGGCGCGCTCCAGCCGGCGCTGACCCGCGGCATGGAGTCGGCGCTCCGCGGCCGCACCGACGCGCTCGATGTTCCGGCGTTGCACGCATTCGCCCGGCGGTTTTTCGCCGCCGCACCGGCCACCTTCGACAGCCTGCGGTCAGCGCTGCGGCAGCACGATCCCAATGCGGACGAACGCGCCATGGCCTACGCCATCCGGACCAGTCTGCCGCTCGTGCAGGTGCCGACCGGCGCCCGCTGGGGATTTCCGGCGTCCGCCGATTTCGCGCTGGCTGATGCCTGGCTGGGAACTGCGGTGGCCACTGACGGGACGGCGGACCTGCTGGTGCGACGCTATCTCGCGGCGTTCGGGCCGGCGACGCCGGCTGATGCCCAGGTCTGGTCGGGATTGCCCGCCCTGCGTGAGATTTTCGAGACGCTGCGCCCGACGCTGATCACCTTTCGCGACGCGCACAGTCGCGAACTGTTCGACCTGCCTGACGCGCCTCGCCCATCAGACGATTCGCCCGCCCCGGTGCGCTTTCTCCCCGAGTTCGACAACCTCGTGCTGTCGCACGCCGATCGCACCCGCGTCGTCGCCGACGCAGACCGTTCCCGGATCGTGTCGAAGAACCTCCAGGTCCGGGCGACGTTCCTGGTCGACGGCGTTGTCGCCGGCACCTGGAAGATCGAGCGGAAGAAACGCACCGCTGCCCTGGTGGTCGAACCGTTTCGCCGGTTGTCCAGAACGAGCACGGCCGAGCTCGAGGTGGAAGCCGATCGGCTGCTTGGCTTTACCGATGACGATGCGGAGGTGCGGGACGTACACGTCGCGCGCCCGGAATAGCGGCTTACACCGAGCGCACCTGAAATCGCAAGTTCAGGTGCGCTCGAAGAGCCTCGAGTTCGGAACGGAGAACCTGGTGTTGCGAGCCCCAGCCGCCAGCCCTCAAGCCTCCAGCTAGACCTGCTTGGTGCGCCACCCTGCCGCGTATCCCTCGCGCACCGATTTGGCAAACGGCGCGGGGCTGACCGTCGCGCGGATTTCGATTTGCCTGTGCCGCTCGACCGTCGCCTTCTTCGAACCGCCGCCCTCCTCGCCCCAGATGAGTGTGACCTCGCTGCCGAGCTCGATGTCCGGCTCCACGATACCCAGGGAAAGCATCGATCGCTCGTTATAGCTGTAGCCGGCGAACATCGAGAGACCGACCGTCTTCCCGCCCGCCAGCACCTTGTCATATGAGGCAGAGGCGTAGTTCGACAGCGGAAGGTCGATGAACCGGTAGATCGGGCCCGGTTCGAACATCGATCGGGACACCTTGACGACATCATCGGCGTTCCAGGCGAATGTCACCTTCTTGCGGTGCGGCCGGTTCGCCATTCCCTCCAGCGCCTGCCGGCCGATGAAATCATGGTCGAATTTCACGAACGACCCGTAGCCCATCTCGTACGGCGTCACGTAGTAGTCGTCGACACGGTTCGAATAGTAGCTGCCGCCCAGGGAAGCGGTGCCCTCCCAGGACGCCGCGGGCAACCACTGGCGGTACGGCTTCATCGCCTCACCGGAATAGACGGCTGGCAGCGGGGACGGAATCCAGGCCGATTCCAGCGTGTTGGTCGCGTACGCTCGGGAACCGACGAGATGCAGGTCGAAATCGCGGCCGGCTTCAACGAACGCGGCCCGAATCTCCTCGCGTTCCTCGTACGGCCCCCAGATCTCCAGTCCAGAAGTGCCCGCCATGCCGTGAAACAAGGCGCGGACCTTCCGTCCGGCGACGTTGATGGTTCCCATCTTGAAAAACTTGATGTCCGGAAGCGGGCCGCCGTTCACCTTTTCGAGCACCTGCCTGGCATTCGGACCCTGAATCTGGTAGCGGTAGACCGTGCGAACGACGGCGTTCCCGCCCGGGTTCGAGGGCGATCGATCATCTTTGAGGGTCTTGACGTCGTATCCACCGGTCGCGGCATGGAACTCGATCCAGCTGGCGGCCGGGGCGCGGCCGACAAACGCCAGCCGGTTCTGTTCGAGAGGAAACAGGATGCCGTCGCCAATGACCTGGCCGTCGTAATTGCACGGGACGAATTGTTTGGCCCGGTCGGGGGAAAAGTTGGTGAAGCTGTTGAACCCCAGATGAGTGACGAGCTTGACCGCATCCGGACCTTCGATATACAGGTTCACCATGTGGTGGGAGAGGTCGAACATGATGCAGCTCTCACGCCACGCCCCCTGTTCGTCGCGCCAGTTGGTGTACTCGGAAGGAACCACCGGGTAGACATAGGCGCCAATCTTCGAATTCCTGAGCAGGTCCACCGGACTCCCGGCGTTCTGCAGCAGATCCTCGAGACTTTGGGAACTCGTTTGAGAACTCATGGTGTCCGGCACTCCTGTTGGCGATGGCGTTCGTTTGACCAAGGAACGATCGAGGTGTTGATTATCGCGGACCCCGACTGCTTGTCAACCACGGGCTTCAGGCTTCGCCCCGCACCTCACCCGCCGCATCGGCCACGAGTCGCCGCATGCGCCGTTGCCGTCCCCCCGCCAGGTTTCCTACGAGCACCGGGGGACGCCGGTCGTGGTGCCGGGAAAGGTGTTCGTTTAAGGGCTACAATCTGGCTCCTGTGACCGGAGATCTGTGACCGCTCGAGGAGGAGCACGAATGCACGCGAAACTGTTCACCGCCGTTGCCGCCGCCTGCCTCGCCGTCGTCGCCGCCGGCTACTCGTCGGTCAGGCTTGGCGCATCCACCGGCCCGATTCCGGTCAACTGCGATCGCGCCTGCCTCGAAGGCGTGATGAATCAGTATCTCGCGGCGGTCGTCGCGCACGACCCCAGGCAGGTGCCGCTGTCGGAAGACGTCACGTACACCGAGAACTATCAGGTCGTGAAGGTCGGGGACGGGTTCTGGAAGACCGCCGCCGGTCCGGGCAGATACAAACACTACTTCGCCGATCCGGAGTTCGGCCAGGTCGCGTTCATGGGCACGATGCAGGAGGCCGGCGCGCCGCTGCTGCTGAGCCTGCGCCTCCGCATCGAGCTCGGGCGCATCACCGAGATCGAGTCGGTCTACTTCCGGCCTGGCGGCGGCGGTCCCAACAACATCGCGGCGATGGACCAGACGGGCAAGGCCGATGACATCTGGTTCAAGTCGATCCCGACGGCGCAGCGGCTGCCGCGGCAGCAGATGATCTCGATCGCGGACGGCTACTTCACCGGCCTGCAGAAGAACGACGGCAAGGGAATCCAGGGCACCGGCACCTATCCGTTCACCAGCGACTGCCATCGCATCGAAAACGGATCGCCGACGACGAATGTCCCCCGGCCGGCCAACCAGGACCCGAGCACGATCAACCTGTTTTCAATGGACTGCCTGTCCCAGTTCAAGATGGGCCTGTACTACGTCGTGCAGAACATCCACGGCCGCCGCTATCCGCTGGTCGACGCCGAGCGCGGCGTGGTCTGGGCGCACGTCGTGTTCGATCAGGGCACGGTGAACGAAGGCGTCCTGTCGGACGGGACGAAGCACCGGTATCCCGGCTTCAACCGGCCGGGCAGCATCCTGGTCACCGAGGCCTTCCTGATCGAAGACGCGAAGATCCGCCGCGTCGAGATGATCGGCCCCAGCGCGTCCTACCATCTGAACTCGCCCTGGCCCGGCGGCCTGAGCGGCAACTGAGCGAGGCGTCGAGGCCCAGAATCGGCAGACCACAACTGGAAGACATGAAATGAGCATCGCGTCGGCCCGAACTGCGTTGTTCCTCTGCGCCCTCTGCTTCCTCTGCGCCCTCGGCAGTGCCACCGCCGCCACCTGCAGCGGCACGGCAGGGCCGTCCGGCACCGTCGATCTGAAGATGGGCACGTTCGTGCGGCCGTTTACCGTCCGCCTGCCCGCCGCCTACGACGCCCGCACGCCTGGACCGTTGATCTTCCTGTTCCATCCCGGCGGGATGAACGCGCAATACATGCAGGGCCGCGTCCCGGTGGCGCGGGTCTGGCGGGACGCGATCGCGGTCTACCCGAATGCGATGCCACGGCTCGGCGGCGCCGGCGGCATGCAACCCGGATGGCAGAACCGTCCCGGCGATCTCGAGGACCGCGACGTCGCCTATTTCGACGCCATGCTCGACTGGCTGCGTGCCAATCACTGCTTCAACGAGCAGCGGGTGTTCGTCATGGGCTATTCGAACGGCGCCGGCCTGTCGAGCGTGCTCGCCTGTGAGCGCGCGGCGGCCATCGCCGGCGTGGCTATTGCCTCCGGCAACCTGTCGTGCGCCCCACCCGAGCCGCGGCCGATCATCCTGAGCCACGGCCTGCGCGACACCACGATTCCATACCAGCGGGGCGTCGACGCCGCCGCAGCGTGGGCGATGAAAAATGGCTGCAGCGCGCCGCCGAAGAGCGGTACACCTGGCTGCTTTGCCGCCGAGTCGTGCTCGGCCGCGCCGGTCGTGATGTGCACCTTTGACGGCGGACACGAATACCACGAACCGTTCACGAAGACGTTTGCCGACTTCCTGACGACCCCGCGCCGGCCGTAGCGGGGTCGTTCACCAGGATCACGGCGCGAGCGCGGGAGATGAGTGATGCCTGAATATTCTTCGCATGCCCCCGGGACGTTCTGCTGGCCCGAACTGTCGACGACCGATCAGCCCGGCGCGGTCGCTTTCTACCGCACGCTGCTGGGCTGGGAGGTCACCGACTATCCGATGGGTCCGACCGAAACCTACTCGATGTTCACGCTGCGCGGATTGGAGGTGGCGTCGGCCTACACGATGCGGCCGGAGGAGCGGGAGCACGGCGCGCCGCCGCACTGGAATTCGTACGTCTCGACCGCCGATGCCGACGAGTCGGTGAAGCGGGCGCAGGCGCTGGGCGGCACGTTACTGGTGCCCCCGTTCGACGTGATGGACTCCGGACGCATGGCCACGCTTCAGGATCCGACCGGCGCCGTGATGTCGGTCTGGCAGCCGAAACATCATATCGGCGCCAGGATTCTCCAGGAGGCGGGCGCCCTCGGTTGGACCGAGCTGATGACCAACGATACCGCCGCGGCCGAGACGTTCTACACCCAGCTCTTCGGCTGGACCAGCAAGATCAGTCCCGCCTATACAGAGTTCAATGTCGGTCCGGTGCCGCAGGCCGGCATGATGAAGATCGACCCGAAATGGGGCAACGTCCCGCCGCATTGGATGCCGTATTTCCAGGTCGACGATTGCGACGTCACCGCCGCCAACGCCACCGCGGCCGGCGGCCGGATTCACGTCCCGCCCACCGATATCCCGAACACCGGGCGCTTCGCGATGCTGGGCGATCCACAGGGCGCGACGTTCGCGGTGATCACGCTCAATCCGCGCCCGTGACGCCGCGGCGGTGGACGGGGAGGCCGGTGACGCGTCACCGGTCTCGTCGTCCCGCCTGGTAGCATGCCCGGCTGGTAGAATGAGGTATGTTCACGAAGTCGCTCGCGATCGTGTCGAAGAAGGACGCGCTGCCTGGGCGTGAGGCGCGCCTGCCGGTCCCGGCGGCGCATTATGTCAACGGGCATCCCCTCCAGCCGCCGTTCCCGGCCGGCCTGGCCCGCGCGATGTTCGGGATGGGCTGCTTCTGGGGCGCGGAACGGAAGTTCTGGGAACTGCCCGGCGTCTACACCACCGCGGTCGGCTACGCGGCCGGACATACGCCGAATCCAACCTATCGCGAAGTCTGCAGCGGCATGACCGGTCACACCGAGGCGGTGCTGGTGGTGTTCGACCCGGCCGTCATCCGCTACGAGGATCTGCTCAAGGCGTTCTGGGAAGATCACAATCCGACGCAAGGGATGCGCCAGGGGAACGACATCGGCACGCAGTACCGCTCCGGCATCTACTACGACGGCGAGCAGCAGCGGCGCGCGGCCGAAGCCTCGCGCGATGCCTACCAGCGCGAGTTGTCCGCTCGCGGCTACGGCGCGATCACCACCGAGATTGTTCCGGCGCCGGAGTTCTACTACGCCGAGGACTACCACCAGCAGTACCTGGCGAAGAATCCCAACGGCTATTGCGGGCTCGGCGGCACCGGAGTGAGCTGTCCGGTCGGGCTCGCCGTCAAAGCCTGACTCCGCAGTTCTTGTACGTCGTGTCCGGACTCAGCCGGACCTGATGGGCGATCGATCGAAATTGTACGTGGCGTCCGACTTTGGTCGGACTACGGATCAATCCGGCTGACCAGCCTCCGTCAAGGCGACGGCGGTCCGCCGAAGCTTTACGCGAAGGCGGAAGCCGGATCCCACGTACGAGGGGGCATGCCGCTCGGAGTTACCCATCGTCACGCTGCCAATCGATTCCCACATCAAGGCGATCGTCGACCAGCTCCGGCGGTCGCGGGCGGTGGTCGTCACCGCGCAGCCCGGCGCGGGCAAAACCACCCGGGTGCCGCCCGCGCTGATCGACGATGGCCCGGTCATTTTGCTGCAGCCGCGTCGGGTGGCCGCGCGGGCGGTGGCGCAGCGCATCGCGGAGGAGCGCGGCTGGACCATCGGGCGTGAGGTGGGCTGGCAGGTCCGGTTCGAGCGACGCTTCACGTCCGGCACCCGGCTCCTGGTGGTCACCGAAGGTGTGCTGACGGCACGGCTGCAGCGTGACCCGCTGCTGTCCGGCTTCCGCACCATCGTGCTCGACGAGTTTCACGAGCGCAGCATTCACGCCGACCTCGGGATTGCGCTGGCGAAGCAGGCGTGGCGCGCCCGCGATGATCTGCAGATCGTCGTCATGTCGGCGACCATGGATGCCGCGCCGGTGTCGGCGTTTTTCGGCGGCTGTCCCGTGGTCGACGTCCCGGGCCGGCTGTTTCCGATCGAGATCCGCTACGCGCCGCAGGAGTCAGTAGCGGTCGCGGCGATCCACGCACTTGCCACCTCATCGGGTGACGTCCTCTGTTTCCTGCCCGGCGTCGCGGAAATCCGCCGGGCGATCGGCGAGCTGGAGTCGCAGGTCCGCCGTGGGACCGTTGCCGTCATCCCGCTTCACGGCGCGCTCGATGCGGCGGCGCAGGATGCCGCGCTGCGGCCGTCGCCGGCGCACCGCCGCATCGTCGTCGCGACAAATCTCGCCGAGACCTCGGTGACGGTGCCCGGCGTGACGGCGGTCGTCGATGCCGGATGGCACAAAGTGGCGCGTTACGATGCCGAGCGGGGTATCGACAGCCTCGACGCCGAGCGGATCACCGCAGACTCCGCGGATCAGCGGGCCGGCCGCTCCGGGCGGCTCGCGCCGGGGATCGTCTGGCGGCTGTGGGAGGCGCGCGATCGGCTGCGGCCGCACCGCGAGCCGGAAATCCATCGCGTCGACCTGTCGGCGGCGGTGCTCGACATCGTGGCGTGGGGCGGCGATCCGCGGACGTTCGAGTGGTTCGAGCGGCCGCGGCAGGAAGCCATCGATGCCGCCGTCGCCCTGCTCGACCGTCTCGGCGCGCTGCGCCAGGGGAGGCTGACCGAGCTCGGCGATCGGATTCGTGATCTGCCACTGCACCCGCGGCTGGCGCGAATGCTGATCGCCGCCGGCGGTGCGCCGGAGATGGCGCGGGCGTGCGCGCTGCTGGCGGAGCGGCACTACCTGCCCGCCCGATCGGAGGCGACGACCTCGGACCTGCTATCGGCGCTCGACGACTGGCAGGCGATGCCGGCCCACCTCCAACGGGTCGCGCACGAGATCCGACAGAGGTTCGAAAAAGGGGTCGGGAGTCTTTTCGAGGCGACCCCAGGCTCGTCGCAACGGCGGAACTCCCCGGTCAGGGCCGAATCAATAAATCACTCCCGACCCCTTTTTTCGCTTTCCGAAAGCGACTTCCGGCGCGCCATCCTGACCGGCTATCCCGATCGGGTGGCCCAGCGTCGTGACCCCTCGTCGCCTCGCGTCCGTCTGGCGTCGGGATCGGGAGCGGTGATCGGTTCGGAAAGCGGCGTCCACGACGGCGAATTCCTGGTCGCGCTGGACGTGGTCTGGCACGCCGGAAAGAGCGGCTCCCACGCCAGCGCGCCGGCCGACGCCCGGATCCGACTCGCCAGCCGTGTCGAACGGGCGTGGCTGGAGCCGAACCAGTCGGAGATCGTCCATCGGTTCGATCCGGACGGCGGCACGGTACACGCCGCGCGGATCGATCGCTACGACGCGCTAATGCTGGGAGAGCATCCGACCAGGCCCGACCCCGCGACGGCCGCGATCCTGCTCGCCGACGCGTGGAAGCGGCGCGGCCCCCGGCCGGCCGACGAACAATTGCTGCGGCGCCTGGCATTTGCCGGCCGATCGGCCGATGTCGACGAGTTGGTTCGCCTGGCGGCACGCGAGGCCCGGTGCCTCGACGATGTGCAGGTGGCCCGGGCACTGCCTCGCGACGTTCTGCGTGTGCTCGAGCGCGAGGCGCCGACGACGCTGACGGTTCCGAGCGGCCGCTCGGTTCCGCTTGAGTACGGCGCCGACGGCGGAGTCGCCGCGGCGGTCAGGCTGCAGGACCTGTTCGGCCTGGCGGACACACCACGTCTCGGACCGGCGCGCGTTGCCGTTCTGCTCTCGCTGCTGGCACCCAACGGCCGGCCCGTCCAGCTGACCCGCGATCTCCGCAGCTTCTGGGACCGCACCTACCCGGAAGTGCGGAAGGAGCTGCGCGGCCGCTACCCAAGGCATTCGTGGCCGGAGGACCCGTGGAAGGCGAAACCGGGCGGCCGTCCCAATCGGCGTTGACATCGTGCGCGGACCGGCGTTATATCCAGTTCTGGAGGAGGCCGATCGTGAGAACACAGCGGACCCTGATCGCGGCTACTCTCTGGCTGGTGCTGGCCGTCGCTCCGGCCATCGCGCATCATTCCTTTGCGGCAGAGTACGACAGTACGAAACCGGTCAAGCTGACGGGCGTCGTGACGCGCGTCGAATGGACCAACCCGCACATCTGGTTCTTCGTCGACGTGAAGGGGAGCGACGGCGCCGTCACCAACTGGGGTTTCTCCGGCGGTCCTCCCGGCGTGCTGCAGCGGCGAGGGATCCCCAGAACCGCGATGAAAGTGGGAGACGTCATCGTTGTCGAGGGCTTCCGGGCACGAGATGGTTCGAACAACGGATCGGGCGGGACGGTCACCTTTACCGACGGGCGGCGGGTCTTCACCGCATCCCAGGAGGACACTCTTCCCAAGGCGGAGAAGTGACTGCGCGAGACGTCTCGCCCCGCCGGAGGCGGGAGCAGGAAAACACAGCGTCTAGCGAGGCGGAGCCAATACCCGCCTCACGTTTCCCGGCAGTCTGAGGCGGAGCCTCGCTGGACGAAGGCTGGACGCTGAATCAGGAGCTCATCATGACCAGGTATTTGGGCGCGGTCGGTGCGGTGCTCGCAGGCGCCGCCGCGTTTGCACTCGGTATCGCGCCAGCGGTGGCGGGCAGTCAGGCTGGCGGCCGGTCCGGCGCGCGGGCCGGTGTCGCACGCGGCAGCATCCCCCGCACCGTTGACGGCAAGCCGGATTTTTCCGGCATCTGGGACACGCCCAAGCCGCCAGGCAGCCGCGGCGGCGGCGCGACCGTCTTCGACAAAGCGAGAATGGCGCCCTTCCGGCCCGGCGGCGAAGCGCTGTTCTATGAGCCGCGCACCGGCGATCCCCGCCGGGACGAGCCGCGCGCCTTCTGCATGCCGTCCGGCTTTCCTTCGGCGTTTCTCGGACCCTATCCGATCCAGATCGTCCAGAACCCCAACTACCTGGTGATGGTGACCGAGTTCATGCGGGTCACCCGCCTGATCCCGCTCGACGGCCGGCCGCACGCCAAGGACATCGAGCCGACTTTTTACGGCGAGCCGATCGGGCACTGGGAGGGCGACACGCTGGTGATCGATGCGACCAACTACAAGCGCTGGTCCCTGGACGACTGGTACTATCAGAACCCGAAGGAATATCGCATGCACTCCGAGGCGTTTCACACCATCGAGCGCCTGCGCCGGACCGACGCCAACACCATCTCCTACCAGTTCACCGTCGACGATCCGAAGATCTTCACCGCGCCCTGGTCGGTGGATTGGGAGATGACGCTGCACCCGGAATGGGACAAGACCGGGCTCTACGAAATGGTCTGTCAGGAGAACAATCGATGCGAGGGTGGGAACTGCCGCAAGTGATGCGGCAGCGCCGCTCCCCCTGGCGTTGAAAGAGTTAAGATCTCTCCAGCGGGTGACACGGTGCATCGAGCGCCTGGTGAAGCAAGCGAGGGTAGCGACATGGACTTGAAGGCATTGAAGGACACCCCGCCGTGGGACTGGCCGAGCGGGACCAGGAAGCTGTTGCTTGGCATCGTCCGGGACGATCGGGCCACGGAGTCGGATCGACTGCTGGCGACGGAGTTTGCCGGCGACTTCACGATCATCAGCGACGACGTGGCTGAGGCGCTGCTGTCAATCCTCCATCGCAGCGATCTGCCCGACGCGCTGCGCGCCCAGGCGGCGATCTCGCTGGGTCCGGTACTCGATCACACCGACACCGAGGGGTTCGACGAGGATGCCCAGACCATCCTCATCTCGGAGCCGCTCTTCCATACCATCCAGGCGTCCCTGCAGGCACTCTATTCACGGGCTGACGTTCCAACTGACGTGCGGCGGCGGATCCTCGAAGCCTCGGTGCGCGCGCCGCAGGACTGGCACGCCGAGGCGATTCGCGAGGCCTACGCCAGCCGCGACGAGAGCTGGCGGCTCACTGCTGTCTTCTGCATGAGCTACGTGCCCGGCTTCGACGAACAGATTGTCGAGTCGCTGGACAGCGCCAACCGGGACGCGCGCTACGAGGCCGTCCTGGCCGCCGGGACCTGGGAGGTGGACGCGGCATGGCGGCACGTCGAGTCCATCATCACGTCGGAGCGAAAGGACAAGGCGATGCTGCTGGCTGCGATTGACGCCGTCGCCAGCATCCGCCCCCACGAAGCTGCAGAGATCCTGCTCGATCTCTCTCAGTCCGGCGACGACGATATCGTCGAAGCGGTTGACGAGGCCCTGGCGATGGCGGCCGGACTTTCCGATGTCGACTACGACGAAGATGAAGACGAGGACGATGAAGAGAAGGAGGAAGTCATCCACTGACGTGACGCAACGACTGCACGGCGCCGCCGTGGCGGCGTGCGCGTTGCTCGGTGCGTGGGTGGCGGGCGCTCCATCGGCCCACGCCCAGTCGATGACCGTCAGCGGGCTGGCGACGCGAATCCAGTCCACGACGGACACCCGATGGCTCGAAAGCATCGCCAACTCCACGGTCGGAGTGGCGCCGTCGATCATCGATCTCGAGCAATTGCAGCAGGCCCTCCGCCTCGATCTCACCAAGGCGGCACGCACGCTGGCCTATGCGCGGCTTGGGGAGCTCGGCACCGCCGAGAGTCTGGCGGCAATCGGGCGTATCGAAGTCGGCGCGACGCAAATCATTCCAACAACGCCGACCGTCCCTGCCCGGATCTGGCCCGCCGTCGCCTGGCATACCGGCGACCTCGTCGTCGATCCGCTGGCGCAGACGACCGTGCCGGACGGCACGACCTATGTCATGGTCAGTGCCAATCTGCTCGGAGCCTTCGATTTCTTTCTGCTCTCCAGGCGCGCCACCGATCCGCCGGGCTGGTCGCGCCCGAGGCTGGTCGAACGCTCGCGCCCCGAGGGCGTGCGCGGCGGGCGGTTGACAGCCGGTGCCGGCGAGACGCTGACGTTCGGCTTCACGTTCGCCGGGGCTCCGGGCGCCCGGGCGCTTCAGCTGTCGCTGCTCGACTTGAATCAGGACTCAGACGGCGACGGATGGACCGACAGGGAAGAGGGGCGGCTCGAGACCGACCCTCACGATCCGGACAGTGACGGCGACGGCATGTTCGACGGCGCCGATGTCTGTCCGTTGTATGCCGCGCCGCCGCAGGAAGCGGGCGACGAGGAGGCGGTCATCCTCCAGAAAGCGGTCTTCGCCGCCTTCGGGCTGACCGGCTCGCGCCAGCTGCTCTACGTGACGCCGGAGAGTCGCAGGATTCACCTCTTCGGCTACGGCGGTCCGGTGCTGTTCGGCCATCCGATGCCCCGGGACGGATCGGCGGGCGGGCCTTACGTCAGCTGGCGGATCGCCGAGCGACACGCCGCCGCGGCGCGGGTGGAATTGAGCGATCGCCGGTCGGCCGCCAGCGGCGGCGGTCAGGATGTGCAGCTCAGAAAGATCGGCGGGACCTGGGTCGTCGTCTCGCGGCGGACGACGTGGGTGAGTTGAGTTGCGGCTGCCCGGCGGTCACGCGATCGGACTACTTCTTCCCCAACTCGTCGTAGATCGCCTGCACCGCCGCCTTCAAGCGCGTTGATTCGAAGCCGGGGTACTTCGAGAAATCGAATCCCGCCGTCGCTTCGTCCACGCTCTTGCCGGCCTTCATCGCGGCCTCGATCTGCGCGAAGAGATCCGCGGTGTAGCGCTGATACTCCTGCAGATCCTTCCAGGTGGCGACCGGCTGATGGCCGCCGATGACGGCGTCGACGTTCTTGACGCCGTCGATCACCTTGGCCAGCGTGCGGGGCCATTCCATGCCGCTGCCGCCGTTGTTCCGATCGATGAACGGCGCGTCCTTCCACGGGAACATGTCGCCGGCGTGCATCGTCCGCAACGCGGTGAACACGACGAAGGTGTCGCCGTCGGTATGGCCGCGGCCGAAGTGATAGAGGTCGATCTGATTCCTGCCGGAGCCGATCGTCGTCTTGTCCTGATAGGTCCGCTTCGGGAGGAACCTGGCTTTGTCGCCTTGGAAGGCCGCCATCCGTACCATGTTGGCCCTGGTCTTCTCCTGCACGATCGTCTCGACCGTCGTGCCGAAGAACTCGTTGCTCCCGGTGTGATCGCCGTGCGCGTGGGTGTTGATGATGGTCGTGACCGGTTTGTCGGTGACACTTCTGATCCGATCGAGCAGGATCTGGCCCCATCCGGCCAGTTTGGTGTCGACCACCACGACGCCGGCGTCGGTGATGAAGACGCCGGTGTTGCCGCCGGCGAACGCCTCGCGCGGCATCGGCGTCGAGCCGGTAATGACGTAGAGGTTGTCCTTGACCTGTTCGATCCTGGTCGCGGCCACGGACACCGGATTCGGCCCGGAGGTGGGCTGTGGCGGCACCTGGAAGGCCGCGACCGCGAGCGACAGCGCGCCGACCGCGATGACAGTGCCGAGGACGATGGCTCGACGCATCACGCCCCCTGCTACTTCTTCGTCAGCTCGTTGTAGATGACCTGCAGGTTGCCGCCGACGCCACGGCCGCCGACCGTGAAGCCCCTGGCCTTGTACCAATCCGGCACCTTGTACTCGGCCGCCGCGGCCTCGACCGTCTTCCCGGCCTTCATCTGCGCCTGTCCCCAGGCAGCGAAGTCGTTGTTGAAGTCGGCCACTTCCTTCAGATCGGCCGGCGTCATCACCGTGCTGTGCCCGGTGATAATCGCGTCGACGTTCTTGATCGCCGCCGCCGCCTTCGCCAGCGTCTTGCCGTATTCGAGGCCGCTGCCGCCGTTGTTGCCGTCGATCAGCGGTGTGGTCTTGCCGGCGAAGGCGTCGCCGGCGTGCATGACGCGGCTGTCCTTGAAGACGACGAAGGCATCGCCGCTGGTGTGAGCCGGTCCGAAATAGAACAGATTGATCTCGTCCTTGCCGCTGCCCAGCGTCAGCTTGTCCTTGAAGGTCTTCTTCGGCAGGAAGACGGACTTGTCGTCCTTGAAGTTCGCCATCTTCTCCATGTTCGTCTTGGTGTTCTCGTGGGCGACGAACTCGACCGACGTGCCGAAGAACTCGTTGCCGCCGGTGTGGTCGGCATGGGTGTGGGTGTTGATGATCGCCATGATCGGCTTGTCGGTGACCGTCCTGATCTTGTCGAGGATCAACTGGCC
>JBDTRR010000064.1:0-30088 GCA_039931615.1 Acidobacteriota bacterium | reverse complement strand
CGCCAGGCACTGGGCTCGAGCGACGGCGTCGACATCCGGTGGGAACGGCGCTAGCTCGGAGCGTGTCTGAGTAACATGAACACGCTCCGAGTAGCCGGCTTCGCCGGCGGAAGGCCTAGTGATTTCCGCCGGTCTAGCGCGCAAAGCGCCTACTAGGAGTTCGTTCAGGCATTACTCGGACGAACTCCAAGCGGCAGGGAGGAAGGCGGTCATGAGGCGAGCGTTCGCAGCGGCGGTCGTCGTGGCGGCGGTCGGGACCGGGACCGGATCGCAGCAGGCGGGCGCGCAGACGGCGGCGGCGGCGCGGGCCCCGTCAGCGGCGGCCAGCGCGATCCCGAAGTTCCAGGTCGATCCCGCCTGGCCGAAGATCCCGAACAGCTGGCAGTTTGGCCAGGTCGCCAGCGTGTCGATCGATGCGCAGGATCATGTCTGGGTGTTGCAGCGCCCGGCGACGTTGAGCCCGGAAGAAAAGCCGCGCGCGGCTCCCCCACTGCTGGAGTTCGACGCCGCGGGCACCTTCATCCAGGGCTGGGGCGGCCCGGGCGAGGGGTATCAGTGGCCGTCTTCCGAGCACGGCGTCTACGTCGACCCGAAGGGGTTTGTCTGGATCGGAGGCAACGGGACCAACGATCATCAGATCCTGAAATTCACCAGGGCCGGACGGTTCGTCATGCAGATCGGTCGGGCCGGGCAGAGTAAGGGCAATGCCGATACCCAGAACCTGAACCAGCCCGCCGACACGTTCGTGCATGCCGCGACCAACGAGCTCTTCGTGGCCGACGGCTACGGCAACCGGCGCGTGATCGTGTTCGACGCCGACACCGGCCGGTTCAAGCGGATGTGGGGCGCGTTCGGCAACGCGCCGACCGACGCCGCGCCGAATCCGGCGCTCCCGGACGCGGAGGAACGAGGCGCCCCCCAGTTCGTGCAGCCGGTCCATGCGGCCCGCGTCTCCAGCGACGGCCTCGTCTATGTGTCCGACCGCGGCGGCAAACGGGTGCAGGTCTTCACGCTCGACGGCAAGTTCGTCGCCCAGGTGTTCATCGGCCGGGACTGCCGGGCGCCGGACTGCGGGAACGGGACGACCGCGGCCAGCACCGCATTCTCGACCGACCCGGAGCAGCGGTTCCTCTACGTGGGCAACCGCAGCCAGGCCAAGGTGATGGTCCTGAACCGCCGGACGCTGGAGATCGTGGACTCGTTCGGACAGTGGGGCTCGGCGCCCGGCGACTTCGGCACCCTTCACCACATGGCCGCTGATTTGAAAGGCAACCTCTACGTCACCGAGGTGACGCCGCTCAAGCCGGAAAACCGGCGCATCCAGAAATTCACACGTGTGGTACCGCCGGCACCCGCGAAATAGGTGCGTGGCGTCCGACTTTAGTCGGACTACGGATCAATCCGGCTGAAGCCGGACACTACCTACAAAATCCTGCTAGTCGCGGCGGCTGCCGGTGAACCGCAGCAGGAACAGGAAGAGGTTGATGAAGTCGAGATAGAGCGCCAGCGCCCCGACGATCGCGAACGAGCCGGTCTGGCCGCCAATCGGCAGGGCGAGCGCCATCGACTTCATCCGCTGCGCATCGTAGGCCGCCAGACCGGTGAAGACGATGACTCCGATGAACGAGATGACGAACTGCAGCGCGTCGCTGTGCCAGAAAATACCGACCAGCGAGGCGAGCACGACGCCGATCAGGCCCATGAACAGGAACTGCCCGAACCCCGCCAGGCTGCGCCGCGTCGTCGTGCCATACAACGCCATCGCGCCGAACATCCCGGCGGTGATGACGAACGTCGTCGCGACCGATTCGCCGGTGTAGGCGAGCAGCATGAACGAAATCGTGATCCCGGTCAGCGCCGAGTAGGCGATGAACAGCAGCGCCGCCGTCGACGCCGCGAGCTGCTGGACGCGGGCCGACAGCACGAACACGATGCCGAGCTGGGCCAGCATCAAGCCCCAGAACAGCAGCCGGTTGGTGGCGACGGCGATGACGATCGACGGGGAGGACGCGATCACCGACGCGGTCACGGCGGTGATCGCCAGACCGCCGCACATCCACCCGTAGACGGCGCGAAGAAACGTCGTGACGCGTTCCTCGACCGGCCAGGATGCGCTGAACGGTCTGTCAGGGGTGGTTTCGAAACGGGCCATGTCGGTGCTCCTTGCCGGGACGGCGTTGGTGGAGATCCGATCTTACAACGTCCGTTCAGATCAGCGCCCGGCGGCCACCGGATCGATGCTGTAGGTCAGACCCGTGAACATCATCTCTTCCCACGTCTGATCGCCCCACCAGACCTCCTGCCGGGGATCGGGGTTCGACCGGTTGGCCGGAGAGTTGTCGTACCACGCCGTCGCATGCAGCGTGGTGCCGCCGGGCAGCCGGAGCGGCTGCTTGAAGATGTAGTCGGTCTGCCATTCGAAATCGTAGTTCGGCACCGAGAGAATCGTGGCCTGCCGGCCGTCGGCATACCGGAGCTCGTAGATCCACCGCTTGCCGCGCACGTGCGTGTGCGGCAGCATGCCCCACAGGGTGACGTCCCGGTTGAAGGTCATCTCGGCGTCGACGCGGTAGTCGGGGACGCCGGCGGGAATATGCAGGCTGCCATTGATCAGGGCGGTGCTGCGCAGCTCGGTCTTCGGCGGGGCCTTGGCGAAGATCAGGCCGATGCTGGTCCGATCGGTCGTCGCCTTCCCCATCGTCGTGTAGTGCATCTGGAAGATCAGCGTCGATCCGGCGACGAGGCGCGCCGCCGTATCCGGCTGGTAGACCCGGCTCGCGGTGCCGGGAACGTAGGCGCCAATCGATGGGCCGAGCACCCGCGGGGCCGGCCGGTCGTTGGGTCCACGCGGTTTCCGCTGATCGGGCGGCAACTGGGGCCCGCCGGTCTGCCCCGCCGGGATCTCCATCCCCGCGGCGAAGGTGAACAACGGCACCGGCCGGCGGGCCGGCTGTGCCGCGTTCTCCGCCGGCACGGGCGGGACGGCCGGCACAGCCCGTACCGCTGGCGCCGGAGGACGACTGTAGACGATCACATGATGGACGACGGCGCGGTTGCCTGGGCGAACCTCGAACGCCTGGATCCATCGATCCTCGGTGAAGCTGGTCGGGACCTCAAAGTACTGGTAGGCGACGGTACCGCTGGCAGGAATCGGATAATCCTCCTGCATCGGCAGGACAACATCCGGCTCGCCGATCGTCCAGCCCTCGGTATAGTGCGGCGGTGCGGGCAGGGCGGCCGGATCGCCTTCCGGGGCCGCCGCGGCGGCCCACTGCAGCAGGGTCTCCTGCTCCGCGCCACTGAGACGCCGATCGTTCAGGAACTCACCGGTCGCCGGGTCGGCGTGCCACGGTGGCATCGTGCCGGCGCCGACGCGCGCCGCGATCGACTTCGCCCAGGGGCGGGCATCCTTGTATGTCAGCAGCGACATCGGGCCGATCTCGCCGGGCCGATGACAGTTCGTGCAGTTCTTGTAGAGGATGGGCGCCACGTCGCGGCTGAAGGTCGGGCCGGCTGCCGCCGACCCGGGAGCCAATCCAGAAGGCGATCCAGATGACTGTGCGCCAGTCTGCACCGATGCCAGACCCATCAGTGCCACGACCATCAGTGCGAGAGCGGCTACAGCCAGGATCGGTCGTCGCATATGTTCCTGCACGTTCCAAGGAAGGAGTGGTGCGATTGCCGGCGATGCGTGCTACTGCGGTGGCGCTCCCCGTCCGCTGCGGACCGGCGCCGGTGGCACGTATTTGTCCTTCAGCTTCTTGCGGTACTCGGGATAGATCGTCTCCGGGCCCCCTTGCACCGCCTCGAGCGGGATATTGAATCGCTCGGTCGCCTCGTTGACGAATGGCTGCTTGCCGGGTAGATAGTGCGGCACCAGCGCCGGGTTTTCATGCAGGCGCGGCAGCTCTTCGATCGGCTCGCACGCGGTCAAGGGAAAGTTGTTGGGATTTGTCGTCAGCCGGAAGATCTCGGTGAGCACGTACGGTTCCGCGAGATACACGGGATCTTCGAGGATGCCGGTGACGGTCAGGAGGTCGCCGTGCCGGTTGAAGCGATAGGTGAGGGTGGCGCGGTCGCTGCTGAAGGCACGATGGCGTTTGATGTCGCCCATCTTGAAATGCGTGTTGACGGCGGTCAACGTGTCGCCTTCCCACCAACCGGTGGTGAATCCGCCATGGGAGTGCGGCGCATATTTCGACAGCTGCGGCCGGCCGTCCATCCAGATCATCGTGACGTCCCGATCGCCCCACCCGGCGATCTTCCAGCCGAGGAGCTTCTGGGTCACCGGTTCCTGCTCGATCGAGATCTGCAGCGGGAACGGGCCGGTCAAGGCGTAGAACGGCGGGTACATCTGGCATTGCCGCTCGGTCGCCGACAGCGACGCGATGTCGTAGCTCAGCGCCTTCGCGCGGCCGTCTGCGCTCAGCGGAATACCCAGCAGATCGTTCTGCTCTTGAGCGGCGCCGTTGTCCGACTGCGAGCTGCGCACCCACGTGCCGGTGAGATCGACCTGGGCAAACGCCGGAGCCGCCGGCAGCATGACCGCCACGACGAGCGCAGCGAATCCAATTCGACGCACGGCTTCACCCCTTCTGGACACAGTTACCACCTCGATGAGCAGGGAGTCGGATCCCACTTGGCGCCGTTCGGTTCCTTCTTGAAGAGCGGCGCGGTCAGCTTCGTGTTCCGCAGGTTCCGTGGATCTTCGATCTGCTGGGTGATCGTCAGCCACTCCTCGCCGTTCGGTCGCTTGTAGAGGTCCCAGTTTTCGGTCAGCACGACGTTCTCGCTGTACGGGATGCCGTTCTTGCGCAAGTAGCCGGGGCGCAAACGTGTCGTGACGACGCGCAGCGACCCGCCGCCCGGGCGCACCGCTGGCACGTCGGCGGTTCGTTCGGCGATCTGGTCGGCCGGGCGGAAGATCAACGGCACGTTGCCGCGCGGCATCTCCCACTGCGCCACGGAGACGCCCTGCCACGTCCGCGGGGTGCTGGGGGGCGCCTGATAGGCGCCGAAGTGAAAGAGACGCGTCTGCATGCCGGCGTCCGTCTCGATCTGCAACGTGTTGTCGTCCTGCCAGGTGATGTGCAGCCGCCCCGGGACGCGCATCAAGGCGGGCGCGCCATACGATCGGCACTGCTCCCCCGCGGCGTCGTCCTTCGCGGGATCCCACGCGTCGGCCACCTTGGTGGCTTCGGGAGTCAACTGGAAGCCCTGATAGTCGCCTTTGGCTGGCGTCACCATGCGCCACCGCCAGTCCTGCGTGACGACCGACACCCAGTAACCGGTGAGGTCGATTGGCGCGGCGGCGCGTGGAACCGGAGGAGGGGGCGCCGGCGCTCCGCCACCGCGCTGGGCGTCAACGCCCCCGCTCACACCGAGAACAATGCCAGCGACGATCACGGCGATCCAAGTCGGCACGCGCCTCATTTCTTCCCTTCCTGCCCGCCGGAGCCTTGGCGAAGGCGGCTCTTTGCCGCGAGCTCGTTGTAGACGACCTCGACGAACATGTCGGTCGTCCACGGACCCGAGTCCGTCCCGTACTGGCTGCGGTAGCCCAACGTCGGGTTGGCGGCCTTGACCTCCGCGAGTGTCCGGCCCTGCTCGATCAGGTCCTGCACCCGGTCGCGGACGATGGTCATCGCGTCCCGGTATTCCAGCAGATCGAGCTTGTCGTAGACGTGGCCGTGGCCGGGCACGAGCAAGGTGCGGTCCGGGTACCACTGCAGCGGCAGGTTGAGGATGCTCAGATCCATCAGGCGGTTCAGCGCATCGAGCTCGCCCTGCATGGTGCCGCCGCCCTTGACGTCGATGTAGGGAAATCGCGTCGTGTCGACGATGTCGCCGGTCGCAATCACGTCGCCACGGCGGAAGAACACGATCGTATCGCCGTCGGTGCGGGCGGCGGGCTGGTGGATGACCTGGATGCCCTCGCCGTTCAGATACATCGAGTACATCCGGTAGGCAAAGGTCTTCGTCGGCCAGAGCGCGGATGGGAAAAGCGACGTCTGGCCCGTCGGAGCGGACATCCGCGTCAGCACGCGTTCATGCGCGAGCACGCTGGCGGCGCCAGAGTTGGAGACGAGGTCGTCACTCAACCCCGCGCCTGCGGCAACGGCACCCGGGAGAATGCTGAGGCCCGCCTTGGAGAGCTTTTCGTTCCCGCCGACATGCTCGGCGTCCATGCTCGTGTTGATGATGTAGCGGATCGGCAGCGGCGTCAGCCGGCGGATCGTCGCCAGCACCTTGTCCGCCATCCCGGTCGAACCGGAGTCGACGAGGATGACGCCCTCGGGTCCGGTCTGCACGACCACGTTGCCGCCCGCGCCGCCGATCACGTAGAAGTTCGGCCGCAGCTGCACGACCTCGAGATCACTCGCGGGCGCCTGCTGGGCGGAGGCGCGTTCGATCCACGCGCCGAGCAGGAGGATCAGCGCGGCGGCGAGCAGCGCGCTGGAGGCGGCCAGTCTTCGGTGTCCGGTCTGTCGTTTCATAGCGGTCTCAAATACCCGGCAATTCTGGCTACGAGTGCCCGCCGCGTCAAGGCAATTAACAATTCACAATTCACAATTCACAATTTGTGAATCGTGAATTATAAATGGTGAATTCCTCACTGTTCACTCAAATCGTCCCGTTCTCCTTCCACGCCTCGACCGTCGCGGCGTCGAAGCCGAGCTCGGCGAGGATCGCCTCGTTGTGTTCGCCGACGCCGGGAATCGGCCCCATGACCGGTTCGACGTCTTCCATCCGGACCGGTGGGATGAGGGCGCGGATCGGCCCGACCGGTGACGCCACTTCGCGCCATGCGTCGCGACCAGCCAGCTGGGGATGGTTGATGAACTGCTCGACCGTGTTGAGGTGGGCGTTGGCGATCTGCGCCTCGTCCAGCCGCCTGACGATCTCCGCGGCCGGGAGCCGATCGAACACCGCTGCGATCGCGACGTTCATCTCGGCGCGGTGCTGCACGCGCAGCCGGTTGCCCTGGAAGCGGGGATCCTCGGCAAGGTCCGACCGCTCCAGCACCCGGGCGCAGAACGTCGTCCATTCGCGGTCGTTCTGCAGGCCGAACAGGATCTCCTGGCCATCGCGCAGGCGGTACGGTCCGTACGGCGCGATCGTCGCGTGGCTGGCGCCGGTCCGGGGCGGCGGCGTGCCCCCGAGCGTGTAGTACATGGCGTAGCCCATCCACTCGCCGAGCGCTTCGAACAGCGACACTTCCAACGAGCTGCCCTGTCCGGACCGGGCCCGCTGCAACAGCGCGGTCAGGATGCCCGAGTAGGCGTACATCCCGCCGGCGATGTCGGCAATCGAGACGCCGACCTTCGACGGCGTCTCCGGCGTGCCGGTGATCGACACCAGCCCGACCTCGCTCTGCACCAGCAGATCGTAGGCCTTCTTCGCCGCGTACGGACCGGTGGTCCCGTAGCCGGTCAGATTACAGACAATCAACCGGGGATGCGCGGCGCGCAGCGCGGCGGTCCCCAGCCCGAGGCGATCGGCCGCCCCGGGCGCCAGGTTCTGCACGAAGACGTCGGCGCGGGCCAGCAGTCGAGCGATCACCTCCTGCGCTTCCGGACGTTTGACATCGAGCGTCAGTGATTCCTTCGAGCGGTTCAGCCAGACGAAGTGGCTGGCCAGGCCCTGCACGGTGGTGTCGTAGGCGCGCGCGAAGTCGCCGGCGCCGGGCCGCTCGATCTTGATGACGCGGGCGCCCAGATCGGCCAGCTGGCGTGTCGCGAACGGCGCCGCCACCGCCTGTTCGAGCGCGACCACCGTGATGCCGTCGAGCGGTACCGATGAGGACATGGGCTGCGGACGATAGCACACGCCGGGCGGTCGGGAACGATGTCGGAGCATGGCGCCAACCGCGAGGCGTCTCGTCGAGCCTCGCGTGGTTCCCTCTGTCGCCGGGCGGGCGGCCGTCATCGGGCAGTGGTGTCCGCTTCGAGCAGCGGCTCCAGGTAGGGCCAGATGGTGTCCGCGATCGCCACCGCCCCGGCCGCCGTGGGATGCACGGAATCCGGCTGCATCATCGTCGGGTCATCGATCCCGTGTTCGAGCATGGACGGCACCAGCGGCACCTGATGGTGCGCCGCCAGATCGTGATACGCGGCGTGAAGTTCGGCGGTGTCGAATGGGCGGCCGCCGCGGCCGGCCCACCCGCAGATCAGCACGCGAATCCGTCGCGCCTGCGCCACCTCGATGATCTTCGCCAGGTTGGCCTTCAGCTCGAAAATCGGCACGCCGCGACGCGCGTCGTGGGCGCCGAGCGCCACGACCAGGAGCCGCACATCGCCGTCGAGCGCGCCCGGCAGCCGTTCGAGCGCCTGCCTGCTGGTGCCCTTCGATACGCCCGCATTGACGACGCGATAGCGCCACCCCGCCTGGTCGAGCCGGTGTTGAATGACGGCCGGATAGGCGCGGGTCGCGGAGAGTCCCCGCCCCGAGGTCAGACTGTCGCCGAGGAAGACAATCCGGGGAGTCGGCGGCTGCAGGAGCCAGCGCAGCCCGGGTCCCCAGAACGCAGAGACTCCAGTCATCGCGGCAACCAGACAGGCGCCGACGAAGAGCGCCGGTCCGCGAGATGTCACGCTGCGCATCAGTGCATCCGCCCGCTCGGTCGCCTGATTTTCATCCGCACCTATACCCGCCTTCGACCGACCTGTCACGGTCCGGCTGAAGCCGGACACCACGTACAGAAAGCCTCAAGGAACAGTAAAGCCGCCGCCTGCGGGTCGCCGCTCTTCGTGCTATGTTTCTTGCCAGTTGTATTTTCGCTCGCCACCGCGTGCCGGCACCCGCGATCACAGCACGAGACCCGACAGTCCGCCGCGAGAGATCGCCACGCCGGGCGATTCCGCGGCCGTGACATGGAGTGGCATATGATCCGCGCGCGTTGGCGCTGTTCGTCACACCTCGCCCGACTTGTCGTCGTCCTCGCACTGATCGCCGGCGCGACGCCGCTGCGCGGAGAGGCAGCGACCGACCCGCCTGGCGGCATCCAGGGGACGGTGTCGACGCTGGACGGGTCCGTCAAGTTGCCGGGGGCGATGATCACCGTGGTGGGCGCCGACGGCGGCGACGTCTCCCAGCAGGTATCGGGCGACGAGGGCCGCTTCACGATCCCCGATCTGCCGCCGGCGCGCTACCGCGTCCGCGCCACGCTCGATGGATTTCAGCCGGTCGAGGCGGCGGCCCTCGTTGAAGCGGGCGGCCTCGTCACGCTGACTCTCGACCTGCCAATCGCCGCCGTGTCTGAAAGCGTGGAGGTGGTGGCGCGGGCGCCGATTTCGAACGCCGGCACGCTGGCCAGCTCCCAAACCGTCAACAACACGGAAACGCGGCTGCTGATCCCCGGCGAGGGGTTCCAGGCTGCCGTGCGCCTGCTCTCGGGTGTGATCGAAGTGGGCGGCGGCGAGAGTATCGACGGGGGCCATCCCAACCAGGCCAGTGTCCAGGTCGGCGCCGGCACGATGCTGGATCCGGCGACGAACCTGGCGCGGCTCTCCCTGCCCGCTCCCGGGATCGATTCGGTCTCGGTGCTGCCGAGTCCCTACGAAGCAGAGTTCGGCCGGTTCTCGTCCGGTCTGATTCAGATTCAAACCAAACGCGCCGGCGATCAATGGAAGGTCCGGCTCAACGACTTCGAGCCGGCGTTCCGGCTGAAGCGCTACACGCTGCTGGATATTCAAGGCATCGCCGGGCTCAAACCGAACCTCGAGATCGGCGGCCCGCTCAAGAAGGGACGCGTCTTTCTCGAGCAGACCGCGCAGTACCACTACGAGGCGACCGACGTGGCCAGCCGTCCAGAATCGGAGCTGCGAACCAGCGAGTGGTTCAGCTCGTTTACGCGCGTCGACGCGGTCCTCTCGCCCCGGCATGGGTTGGCGCTGACCGGCGGCTTCGTGCCGAGTACCGCCCGACACACGACACTCGGCACATTCACCCCGCCGGACGCCACCGCCGACCTCACCGACCAGGTCGGACACGCGATGCTCACGGAACGCTCGCTGTGGGGACCCGCCGCCATGGTCGAGACGACCGTGCAGTTCCACGAATATCACACCGGTGTCCACGGCCAGGGCTCGGCGCCGATGGAACTGCTGCCCGAAACGACGGTCGGTAACTTCTTCAACCGGCAGCAACGGGACACCTCGGCGCTGCAATGGATCGAAACGGCGTCGGGCTCGCATCGGGCGGCCGGCGGCCTGCACCTCTACAAAGTCGGTGTCGATCTCCTGCACAGCACCTACGACGGGACGAGCGCCAGCGCCCCGGTCCTGATCGCCCGCTCCGACGGCACGCTCGCCAGACGGCTCGAGTTCGGCGACCCGACCGTTCAGTCGGTGCACAGTACGGATGTGGCCATCTTCGCGCAGGACCGTCTCCAGCCCGGCACGCGCTGGTATGTCGAGTTCGGCGGACGGATCGACCACGACGGCATCGCAGACCGCTCCGGGGCCTCGCCGCGCGCCGGAGTGGCCGTCCTCCTGAACCCGTCGGCGACGGCCGTCCTGCATGGCGGATATGGTCTGTTCTACGAGCGCACGCCCTCAATCGCGGGCGCATTCCAGCAATTCGAGCCCGCCACCGACACGCGCTTCGGCACCGACGGCGTGACGACGCTCGGGACCCCGACCATCTACGAGCACGTCACCGCGGCGGATCTGCAGACGGCGCGCAGCGCCGCCTGGGATCTGGCGTACGACCACCGGGTGAACCGGATGTTCTCGGTGCACATCAGCGTGCTCGATCGCCAGGGCAGCCACCAGCTGGTGATCGACCCGGTGCTGACAGAGCGGGGCGGCCAATGGCTGTTGAGCAGCAGCGGTCGATCGAGCTACCTGCAGGAAGAAGTCGCGGTCCACGTGACGCGCGGTTCCCGCGTCGATGTCAACGCGTCGTACGTGCATTCATCCGCGCGCGAAGACCTGAACGCGCTCGTCAACTTCTTCGACGCCATCCTCGAACCGGTCGTCGGCGCCAATGCCTACGCCCCGGCACCGGCCGATGCCCCGCATCGATTGTTCATGCGCGGCCGGGCGATACCGACCTCGCGGTGGATGGTGCTCGGGACCCTGGATTGGCGGAGCGGCCTGCCCTACTCGATCGTCGACGACGCGCTCGAGTTCGTCGGCGCCCGCAACGCGCGGCGCTTCCCGGCCTACCATCGCCTCGATCTCGCGCTCGAGCGACGCGTGACGATCGCCAAGTGGCAGCCGTGGCTTGGGATTCGCGCCGTCAATGCGCTCGACTCCTTCCTCCCGGCCGACGTCCAGGCCAACGTCGGATCGCCGAAGTTCGGATCGTTCTACAACTCCGAGTTCCGCCAGTTCCGCATCCACCTGCGGTTCGAGCGATAGTCGTCCGCCGATTCTTCGTCTGACCCCAGATCAATCCGGCTGAAGCCGGATCCCACGTACGATTTCTTCACGCTCTAAAGCCGGGCCCCACGTTCGAGTGGGGCGTCCCTACAACCCGCGACCCGGTCCGCCACCACGCTGCGACCCCAGCAGCGGATTCGCCGTCGCACCGGCCCTGGCCGCCGCCGGCGCGTCCACCGTCACGCCGGTAGCCAGCGCCGCGCCAGGCTGGAGATCGCCGCTCACCAGTTCGGTGTTGATGCCGTCGGTGATGCCGAGGGCGAGCGTCGCCGACTGGATGGTGCCCGACACCTGGCTGCCAACCTGAACGGTGTTGACGGCTTGGAGCGTCCCCGTGGCCGCAATCGCATCGACGACGTCGCCGCGGGTCACCGCGACGGTGTTCACGGTAATCCCGGCTTCGTCGTGGCGGACTCAAAATGCAGAATTCAGATTGGAGACCCCAGGAAACGCTCGAATTCCTAATTCCTAATTCCTAATTCTGAATTCCCAATTCAGGCTGACGTTTTTCAGCAGCCTGCTAGGGGTGGGCGACAGTGACGGTATACGCCACCGCAGCCGTCTGATTGCCGATGTCGTAGACCGCCACGCACAACTCGCCGGCGGCCGCCGTCCCCACCAGCTGAGGCACGGCGCCGGCCTGAGCGGCGACGCTGCCGCCGGAGATGTTGAGGTCGCAGCCGGTCGAGCTGGGAGTGCCGACGCCCAGTCCCATGGTGATGGTCGCGGGCGGGCCCGCCACGGTCAGGGTGATGTCCACCTCGCCCTGGCGGGCGACGGTGAAACGATGCGAGGCCAACCCCAACGGGTCGACGCTGCCGGAGAACGTTTCGGTGGTCAGCGGGAGCGCGTCGGGCGTCGTGTCCGATCCACTGTTGTCACAACCCGCTCCGATCAGCGCCAGCGCCAACGCCAAGGAAGCGAGCTTTGTCATCGGATCCTTTGTTGCTACTGTGCTGTTGCTATTGTGCGGTTGCCATTGTGCGGCTACTGCGCCGTTCCGGCCACGTGCCACTGGACCGTGGCGATGCCGAGAATCTGCGGCGACGTGACGTTGCCCGCCCAGGTCCCGGTAATTGAACCTCCCCCGGCGAGCGTGTTCCACGAAATCGGTGTGATCACGAGATTGGCGCCCCGGGCAAAGCCGGTCAGCGTGCCGGTGAGGGAGATCATGTCGCCGCTGCCGCCGATCGCACCGGTGACCGCGCCGCTCAGCACGTTGGCCCCTTCCGATTTCGTCATCGTACCCGCAACCGCAAGCCCGGACTGGGCGAGGGTCAACGCCCAGGTATCGGTCGTCTGCAGGCTCTGCGCGCAGTACCCTGCCGCGGCAAAACCGGCCAGGTCGGTGCACGCCAGAACCGTCGACGTGCCGCTCCAGCTGCCGGCGTAGACCGGAACGACCTGCACCGCCAGCGTCGCGCCGGTCCCGCTCTCGGGCGCCGCCGTGACCGTGGCGACGCCATTGGCGAGACCGACCGCCGAGCCGCTGGCATCGATCGTCAGGACACTCTCATTGCTCGAGGTCCAGGTGATGGTACTGGTCGTCGTCGGCGTGATCGTGTAGACCTGCGTCTGGCCGACCTGCAGCACGGTGGTGGCCGGACTGATCGCCGTCGTCGCGGGGGTGGTCGGGTCGGGGGTGGTCGGTGAGTCGGAGTTTGTGCATCCGCCGGCCGCCAGCAGCGCGAGGATTGCGGAGAGTTTGAAGATGTGATGCATAGTCAGAACGCAACCTGCCCGCTTGGTCCGGTGCTGCCTGTCATGAGGAGGCGACCGTAATGGTATAAAGCGCCGGGGCGGTGAGATTCCCGACGTCGGAGATTGTGACGCACAAGGTGCCAGGAAGGCCGGTGCCGATCACCTGCGCCGCCGTTCCCGCCACCGTGGTGACGGATTGAATCACCGCACAGGTCGAAGCGGCGGTGGCCGTGCCGATTCCGAGGCTGACGGCCGTGCCGGCCGCCGCGGACAGGCCGACCAGGGTCGCCTCGACGTAGCCTTCCTGGGTAACGGTGAACGTGTAGGAATCGGTCGCTTGCGGCTGCAGCGTCCCGCTGAAGGAGACCACCTTTGCCGGCGGAGTCGTCGGCCTGGGCAGGTCGGTGATGGTGCCGGCCTGATCGCATGCCGCCATCAGCACCAAGGCGGCAATGGCGCCTCCCGCACGAATCTGTTTTCCCATCCGAATGAAGCCGGCCGTGCAGCAGCCATGCCATGGCGTCGACTCGACGAGGCGCGATTTGAACACGCGTAACATCCTGCGCTGATGGTTGTTGCCGGACCGCCCGAGATCGTAGCGTACACCGGCAGAGGTGCGGGTGTCATCATCGAAGGCCGCGCTGTCCCCCGAAACGGCCCGGCCAGAACAGGATGCGGACCGCCACTGCCTGTCGAAGGCTGAGCGACGGAGAGCTCAGTGACTCAGATGAAGAGGGCGTCTTCGTCTTCGCCTCGAGCGCGGGCCCGGGCGCGCCGGCGAGCGTCGCGGACCACGTCCACCGCGACCCGGAACGCATGCATCAGCGCCTTGCCTTCCCGGGCCGGCGCCAGCAGGCTGCTCTGCACGATATTCAGTGTCTCCTCGATCTTCTTCGCGACGTCGCGGAACAGATGATCCGTGCGCTCGACCTGCGCCGTCGCCAGCGCGACGCCGCGTGACGCGTCGCGGCCGATCGCCTTGACATGCTCGAAGGTGGGCTGCAACTCGCGTTCGGCCCGATCGACCAGCCCGGACAGCCGCCGCGCCAGGCGGCCGGCGGCGATCAGCACGCCGATTTGCATCACCGACGTCGCCAGCGTCGAGACGGCAATGATGCCGAGAAATACCTCGGCCCAGCCGCTCACACGGTCTCCCGCGACCGGGCCTGCTGGTAGGCTTCGCGCCCGCGCTCGACGGCAGTCGACAAGGTGTCGCGCCCTTCGGTGAAGACCTGCCGGCCCTTCTCCGCCGCGGCGGCGGCCCGGTCCCGCCCCTCGCGGGCCCGTTCACCCAGGTACCCCCGGGTATCGCTCCCTGGCCCCGGCGCGTAGAGCAGCGCCACCGCCGCGCCGCTGGCCGCGCCGAGCAGAAACGCCAACAGGATATTGCCCGCGCCCGCCCCTTCGTCTCTCGCCATCAGGACTCCCTTGCTTGCTGAGCGCCGTTCGAGGGCACTCCCGCCGCGGCCGCGAGCGCCCACCGATGGGGCCGCCGCTCGACACGCCGCGTCAAAAGATGCTGATCTTCACGTTCAGATACTTCTTCGGATCCTTCCGGATGTCGGCCACGAGGGTGCGCAGATCGCTCACCGCGCCATTCATGTTCTCATATAACTGTTTATCTTTCAGCAACTGGCCGATCGTTCCCTGCCCCTCGTTGAGACGCGCCACCAGCTGATCGAAACGCTCGCTCGTCGCGTTGACGCGGTTGAACAGCGTCGCGTCTGTCAGCAGCTTGCCGGCGGTGCCTTCGCCCCGGCCCAACCTGCCCGTCAAATCCTTCAGGTTGGACGTCGCATCGGTCAGCGACCGCGAAAAGGCATCGTCGTTCAGCAGCTTGCCGAGGCTGCCCTCGCCGGCGTTGAGGCGCCGGGTCATCTCTTCGACGCTCTTGAGCGACGTCTCCAGGGAGTTGGCGACCTTCGGGTCGTTGATCAGCTTGCCGATCGTGCCGCGCCCTTCCTGGATGCCGCGCGTCATCGCCCCGGCGGTCGCCATGAAGTTGGTCATCTCCCGGTAGAGCTGATCGTCGGTCATCAGCTTGCCGACGGTACCGCGTCCAGCCCGGATGTCCTCGACGAGCGCGCTGATCCGCTGGACGCCCTCGTTGGCCTGGGTGGCGAGATCCGAGAACTGGGCAGGAACCGGGCCGGCCGGGACGTAGCCCCACTCCGGAATCGGCGTGCCCCGGAGTGTCGGGTTGATCTCGACCGAGGCGCCGCCGAGGAGCGAAACCGACCCCAGCGTCGCCCTCGACTCGGTGGTGATCCGGTCCTGCATGTCCTTCTTCACCTCGAAGGTCACGTCGACGACCTCGCCGGTCAGTTCGACGTCGGTGACCGTGCCCTTCTCAACGCCCGCCACCATCACCGGCGAGCCGGACTTGAGGCCGGCGACCGACTTGAACTGCGTCTTCAGCCGGTAGCGATCCCAGAAGAAGCCGCGGCTGCCGGTCAGCAGGAAGATGGTCACGACGGTGATGGCGAGGGCAATGATCGTGACAATCCCGATCTTGAGCTCCGACCAGGCGAGCGATCGCGTGCGTGGCATGTCTGGACCCTCCGCGCTAACAGCTCTCAGCCGCTGGCTGACAGCTACGACAGGAACGTTCGTATGTATTCGTCATCCGACTGGCGCAGCGCCTCGGCGTCCCCCTCGAACACGATCAGCCCGTCGCGCAGCATCAGGAATTCGGTTTCCCGCTCCTTGTGCTGGTCCGCCGGCACGATGCGGATCGAGCCGTCCGGATCGCGCACCGCCGTGTGCGTCGCGACGTAGAACGCGTCGCGCAGCTGGTGGGTCACGACGATCGAGCTGACGTTCTCGAGATCCCGCAGCTTGATGACTTCGTCGTCCACCGTCGTCGCGGTGATGGGATCCAGGCCGGTCGTCGCTTCGTCGTAGAGGAGGATTTTCGGCTTCGAGGCCATGGCGCGGGCGATCGCGACGCGGCGGCGCTGGCCGCCGGACAGCGCCGACGGCATGCGATCGATGAACTCGGCGAGACCGATGAAGCCGAGCACTTCCTTGACGCGCTGATCGATCTCGACCAGCCCCATCCTGGTCTCTTCATAGAGCCGGTAGCCGACGTTCTCGCGGACGGTCAGCGAGTCGAACAGGGCGCCTTCCTGGAACACCATCCCGACGTTGGCCCGGACTGCCATCATCTCGGCTTCCGTCAACTGGTCGACGCGCTCGCCGTTGACCCAGACGACTCCCCCGTCGGACTTCAACAGCCCGAGCAGAATCTTCAACGTCATCGACTTCCCGGCGCCGCTGGCGCCCAGGATGATCTTGGTGTGCCCGGAGATCAGGGTGAAGCTGACGTCCTTCAGGATGACCCGCTCGTCGAACGCCAGCGAGACGTGGTCGAAGACGATGACCGGAGCACCCGGCCCGCTGAGCACCTGTTCGGCGGTCTGAGGTTCAGGGGTCGTGGTGTCCACGGCTCAATAGATCAGGGAGATGAGGACGCGGGTGATGAAGAAGTCGGCGGCAATCACGCCGACCGAGCCGGCGACGACCGCGACCGTCGTCGCCTTGCCAACGCCCTGGGTGCCGCCGCTGGCGCGCAGGCCGACGTGGCAGGCGACGGTGACGATGACGAAACCCAGCACCAGCGGCTTGAGCAGCCCCATCCACACGTCCTGCATGTAGAGGGCCTCCAGAATCGACGACCAGTAGACGCCGGAGGTCACCTGGAGCTGAAACCGCGCCACCATCCAGCCGCCGACGATGCCGACGAAATCGGCGACCACGGTGAGGACCGGCGCCATCAGGATGCCCGCCAGCATCCGCGGCACGACCAGCTTCCGCACCGGATCGGTGCCCAGGGCCCGCAGCGCGAAGATCTGGTCGGTGACGACCATCGACCCCAGTTCCGCCGCAATCCCCGACCCGACCCGGCCGGTCAGCATCAGCCCCGTCAGCACCGGGCCGAGCTCCTTGATCATCGACGCGGCAACCAGCCGGCCGACCACCGGCCGGGCGCCGAACTGATCCAGCGTCAAGCCGCTCTGCAGGGCCAGCACGGCGCCGGTGAAGAAGCCGGTCAGCAGCACGACCGTCAGCGACTGAATGCCGATCGCGTCCAGCTGCTCGATGAAATCGTAGCGGTAGAATGGCGGCGAGACCACGCCCCGGAACGCCGCCGCGCACAGCCGGACGTACTCCTGGACTTCGAGCGCCGTCTTCTTGAGCCAGGTCTCGAGGATGCCGGTCACGCGGTCGGTCAGGCCCTCCGCACCGGTCGAAGCAGTCCCAGATCCTGATCGCGCAGCCGCTTGATCTCGTCGCGCAGCGACGCCGCCTTCTCGAAATCGAGGTTGGCGGCCGCCGCTTTCATCTGGTCCTGCAGCGACGCCACGTGGGCCGCCAGCTCGGCCGGCGTGCCGAACCGGTCCGAGTCGCCGGGCAGCGCCGGGGTCAGATAGTCGCGCTCGTAGACGCTGGACATCACTTCGTCGAGCTGCTTGATGATCGACTGCGGCGTGATCCCATGCGCCTCGTTGTAGGCCGACTGGATAGTGCGGCGGCGGCTGGTCTCGCTGATGGCGGTCCGCATCGAATCGGTCATCTTGTCAGCGTACATGATGACGCGGCCGTTGACATTGCGCGCCGCCCGGCCCGAGGTCTGAATCAGGGATCCGGCCGAGCGCAGGAACCCTTCCTTGTCGGCGTCGAGAATGGCGACGAGTGACACCTCGGGCAGGTCCAGTCCCTCCCGCAGCAGGTTGATCCCGACCAGCACGTCGAAGGCGCCGCGCCGCAGATCGCGCAGGATCTCGATGCGCTCGAGCGTCTCGATATCCGAATGCAGGTAGCGCACCCTGACGCCGAGTTCCTGATAATACTGGGTCAGGTCCTCGGCCATCCGCTTGGTCAGCGTCGTTACCAGCACGCGCTCGCGCTGCGCGGCACGGAGACGAATCTCCTGCAACAGGTCGTCGACCTGCCCCTTGACCGGACGGACGTCGATCGGCGGATCGATCAGCCCGGTCGGACGGATGATCTGTTCGACCACGACGCCCTGCGACCTGGCCAGCTCGTACGGCCCCGGCGTCGCCGAGACGAACACCACCTGCCCGACCCGCTGCTCCCACTCCTGAAAATCGAGCGGCCGGTTGTCGAGCGCCGACGGCAGGCGGAAGCCGTAGGCGACCAGCACCTCCTTGCGGGAGCGGTCGCCATGGTACATGCCGCGGACCTGCGGCACCGTCTGGTGGCTCTCGTCGACGAAGATGACCGCGTCCTTCGGCAGGTAGTCGAGCAGCGTCGGCGGCGGCTCGCCCGGCGCCCGCCCGTTGATGTGGCGGGCGTAGTTCTCGATGCCGTGGCAGTAGCCGATCTCGCGGATCATCTCGAGGTCGAACATCGTCCGCTGGTGCAGGCGCTGCGCCTCGAGCAGCTTGCCCTCGGACTCCAGCCTGGCGCGATACCAGGCCAGCTCCTCCTTGATCGACTCGGCGGCTTTCTTGGTGCGATCGCGCGGCGCCACGAAGTGGGACTTCGGGTAGACGGCGATCTTGTCGTGCCGCTTCAGCGTCCTGCCGGTGAGCGGGTCGAAGGTCGTCAGGCCATCGACCTCGTCGCCGAACAGCTCGATGCGCAGGCCGGTTTCCTCGTAGGACGGATAGACCTCGACGATGTCGCCGCGGACGCGGAAGGTGCCGCGGCCGAACTCGAGGTCGTTGCGCTCGTACTGGATCTCGACCAGCTTGCGCAGCACCTGCTCGCGGCCGATGCGCTGGCCGAGCTCGAGCGGCAGCAGCATCCCGTAGTAGGCCTCGGGCGACCCGAGGCCGTAGATGCACGAGACGCTGGCGACGATGATGACGTCGCGGCGCTCGAACAGCGAGCGGGTCGCCGACAGACGCATCCGATCGATCTCGTCGTTGATGGTGGCTTCTTTTTCGATGTACGAGTCGGTCGCCGGGACATAGGCTTCGGGCTGGTAGTAGTCGTAATAGCTGACGAAGTATTCGACGGCGTTGTCCGGAAAGAAGCGCTTGAATTCCTGGTACAGCTGAGCGGCAAGGGTCTTGTTGTGGACCATCACCAGCGCCGGCCGGTTCACCCGCGCCAGCGTCTGGGCCATGGTGAAGGTCTTGCCGGAGCCGGTCACGCCGAGGAGCACCTGATGGGAGTCGCCGCGATCGAGCGCCTCGACCAGCTCGCCGATGGCCCGCTGCTGGTCGCCGGCCAGCTGGAAATCGGAAACGAGGTTGAAGCGGTCGTACAACGAAGGCATGAGAGCTTCGGATCGTACTACAGCCGCGTCCCGACGGGCTGGTGAAGCCGCCCCCCGCGGAGACTTTGTTCTGTCTCCCGCGCGGCTGACACGCCGATCGAGGGCCGGTGGGGATCGGCCGAACGAGGGCTCGATCGGATTGTCTGGCCTTTCTTTCCAATTGCTCAGATGAGCTCGGGGACGCCCCCGTGGCGACCCATTTGCTCTGAAGCGAACCGAGGTCGGAATATTCACGCGGTTTGACGTCTTGAGGTGCAGATGAATTCACGAGTACTGCGCGCGTTGACCATCGGGTTGTTCGTTCTCGGAATTTCCGGCGTCGCCGCGGCTCAGGGCCGGGGCAACGGAAACAACGGGAACGGCAACGGCAACGGCAACAACGGGAATGGCAATGGCGGCGGCGCCACCAGCGTTCCCGAAATCGACCCGTCATCGGCCGCCGTGGCCGCGGCTCTGCTCGCCGGCGGACTGTTGGTGATCCGCGGTCGGCAGCGCGAATCGAGCATCTAGCGTCGACACGCGCGCGCCGTTCGCACGGATGTATCGTCCGGCGTGCGGCGCGTCGCGTGGCGGCCCGCTCCCCTTTCTCTACAGGTGAACAGCGATGCGAGCACATGCTGAAGTTGCCGGCAGTGCCGTCGCGCTGACCGGCCCGACATTCGACGGCGCCCCGCTGCGGATCGCCGCCCTGGCGGGCCTGCTGGTGGTCGAGATGCTGGCGATGACCACCTGGCTCGACACCCGATCCCTTGATGCCGGCACCGGTCTGGTCTATCTGATTGCGCACAGCGGGGCCGTCGTGCTGCGAATTGCCATCGCGGCGGCGGTGCTGTCGCTGGTCTTCGGCACGGCCACGGCATCAGGGGCGCGCCGCCTGCCTGCCTGGCACGCACCGGCGCCCGACAATACCCGCTTCTGGCTCGCCACACACTTCCTTATCGCGGGAATCTTCGCGGCCGTCTCCTACCTTCTTTTTCAAGGACGATTGCCGGCCCTCGACGAACTGCTGGCGGCAGCCTGGCTGCTGACCGGCGCCGCCGTGGTGACGTCGGCCGCCTTCATCCTGCTGCCGCCGCGGGCATGGGCGCAGCTGCTGCGCATCAGGCGGACGATGCTGTTGGGAGCCGTGGCGGTCGCCGGCGCCGCCGCCGGTCTCGGCTGGCTGGCGACGATCCTGTGGCAGCCGATGAGCCGGGCCACCCTCCTCGTTGCCTTCACCATGCTGCAGCCGTTCGTTCCGACGGTGACCGCCGATCCGTCGACGTTCAGGCTCGGCACGCCGGAGTTCAGCGTGCTCGTCTCGCGCGAGTGTTCGGGCGCCGAAGGGCTGGGCCTGATGCTGGCGTTCACCGTGACCTGGCTGTGGCTGCATCGCGCCGAATGGCGGTTTCCGCGGGCGCTGCTGCTGGTGCCAATCGGACTGTCGCTGGTGTGGCTTTTCAACTGCCTGCGGATTGCCGGCCTGGTCCTGATCGGCGCCGAAGGCGCACCGGAGATCGCCCTCGGCGGGTTCCACTCGCAGGCCGGCTGGCTCGGCTTCAATGCCGCCGCGATCGGCATCTGCCTGGCGGCGCGACGGCTGCCGTGGCTGACCGTCTCGTCGGATGGACGCCGTGCCAAGCGCCTCGCCGGGTGCCCACGGGACGGTCTGAAGAGCGTCCCCTACGAGAAGAACGCGGCCTCCGGCTTTCGCCAGACCATGACTTCGACCGTCCCCGACGTGCAGTTCGGGGCGTCCGGCTTCAGCCGGACCGTGATTTCGGAATTGGGAGATGTGAAGGCTGCGTCGGCGGCGACCACTTCGAATCCGACCGCGACCTACCTGATGCCCTTCCTGGCCCTCCTGGCGGGCGGGATGGTGTCAGGTCTCGGGACCGGCACATTCGAATGGCTCTACGCGATCCGCGTCGCGGCGGTGGGTGCCGTGCTGTGGTCCTGGCGCCGCTCCTATCGCGAGATCGACTGGCGGATCGGTTGGGGCTCGATCGGCCTCGGCGTGATCGTCTTCGCAATCTGGCTGGCGCTCGAACCGCTGGTCGGCAGCGGCGCGGCCGGCATGCCGGCCGCCCTGACCCAGGCCGGCGACGGCGGGCGGAATACGTGGCTGGCGCTGCGGGTGCTCGGCGCGGTGGTCGCGGTGCCGATTGCCGAGGAGCTGGCGTTTCGCGGCTATCTCCTGCGCCGGTTCGTCAGGGAGGACTTCGAGCGGGTCGACCGGGCCACCGTCACCAGCCTCGCGATCATCGTCTCGTCGCTGGCATTCGGCATCCTGCATGGAGAGCGCTGGCTGGCCGGGGCGATCGCCGGGCTGGTCTACGCAGCGGCCTATCTGCGCCGCGGATCGATTGGCGACGCCGTTGCCGCCCACGCCACGACCAACGCGTTGATTGCCGCGGCGGTGCTCGGTGCCGGACTGTGGCATCTGTGGTAGCGCCGATCGCAGCGGCGGGCGGCCGTCACGGGCGGCTAGGGCCGGGCGGTGTAGGGCGCGAAGTAGCCCTTCCGCGACCGGATGCGCGCGTCCCGGTGCTCTTTCGCCCCCAGCTTGATCTCGATCTTCCGCCAGGCGCCATCGCTCTTCTCGTTGCTGGACAGATAGCCCAGCGTGTATTGCGCCCGGATCTCGGCCAGCACCTTTGCGTACATCGCGTCGAGCTCCTTGACCGAGCTCGGGAAGAACGCCTGGCCGCCCGTCGTCTCGGCGATCAGCTGCAGCGTCAGCCGGGCGCGGTCCCGGCCCGACGAGGACTGATGATCGAGGGCGCCGATGACATAGACCGTCACGTCGGAGGCTTTCAACAGATCGACAAGTTCGTTCATCCGCAGCGAGCTGCGGGTGTCGCCGCCGTCGGTGTAGAGCAGCATGATCTTCCGGCCGGTCTGCGAAGAGGCGCCGTCGAGATAGATGCCGATGGCATCGTAGAGCGCGGTCAGGCCGGTGGTCTTCTGCTGCCGGATGCGCTCGATCAGCCGGGCAAACTCTCTCTGGCCGTAGCGCGCGGCCCGCACTTCCGTGTCGAAGTCGACGACCGTGACATCGACGGCGTCGGTCAGCGTGTTGAGGAACCTGATCGCCGCGGTGCGGGTGAACCGGATGTCGTCGCCCATGCTTTCGCTGACGTCGAGCAGCAGGCCGAGATGCATTTCCGGACGGGTCGGATCGCGGTCATCACCGGCGGTGAAATAGCTGACGCGCTGTCTCCGGCCGTCCTCGAACACCTCGAAGTCCTCGGCGCGCAACCCGGTGATCAACTGCCCCCTCTTGTCGACGACCGTCACGCCCGTGTTGATCAGGTCGACGGCGGTGCGAAAGACCGGCACCTGCTGGGCGCCGCGAACCGGTTCGACGCCCCAGATCAGGACTGCGATCAAGACCGGGGTCAGGATAGCCGCCAGGAACCCGGCCGGCCACTGCCCCGGCACCACTCGTGAACGCGGGTCGATGGCGGCGACACGTCGGGGTGCCCGGGTCATGGCATCCCACTCTACAACGGCTCGGCGTGACGCGGCGTATAATCGGCGGTTGTTGATATGAGGTGTGTCGCCGTCTGTCAGGACGAACTGGTCATCAGGCTCCTCGATGAGAGTCTGCGGCCCGGTTTCGACGTCGAGTTCATCGTCGAGAGCAAGCCGGTCGCGCGGCGTCTGCACGACGCCGGCATCCAGGCAACGGTGGGCGATCCGCGGCGATCCGACACCTACCTCAAGGCCGACATCGGCCCCAGCACCTGCGTCATCATCGAGGACAACGCCCGCCGCAGCCTGAAGAAGACGCTCGAGGCGGTCCGCGACGCCGGCGGCACGCTGGTCTACGCCCTCTACTCCGGACCCGCCGCCAGCGCCCGGCGCGAGGAAGAGTTCCACAGCGAGTTTCCCGACGTCACCTATCTTTCGATGTCGGAGCTGTTTGGCGGACCGCTGCTGACCGAGTTCAGCCGGTCGCTGACCCGGGCCCGGGTCCAGCAGTACCAGCGCTATCTGAGCGACGCCGATCGGATCCTGATCATGCTCCACAACGATCCGGACCCCGATGCGATGGCCAGCGGACTCGCACTCCGCAACATCCTGCGCCGGACCAAGGCGACCGCGATCATCGGCGCGATCCAGGGCGTGACCCGGCCGGAGAACCAGCGGATGGTCAACCTGCTCGACATCCACGTCGAGGCGATCACCGCCGAGTCGCTCAAGGAATACGACCGGATCGCGATGGTCGACGTCCAGCCGAACTACTTCGGCGGCCTGATCGATCGGGTCGACCTGGTCATCGACCATCACCCCGAACAGCCGGGCTACACCGCGATCTTCAAGGACATCCGCGCCGACTACGGATCGACCTCGACGATCCTCACCGAGCACCTGCGGGCGGTCGACGTCAACATCTCGGAGCGGACCGCCACCGCGATGCTCTACGCGATCAAGTCGGACACGCTGTTCTTCAGCCGCCACACCAATCGCGTCGATCTCGAGGCGTTCTCGTATCTGTATCCGCTGGCCGACGCCGCGATGATCCGGAAGATGGAGGGCGCCGAAATCACCCGGGAGCGGCTCGAATACGTCCTGAAGGCGCATCGCGGCGGCACGCTCACCGACCAGGTGTTCTGCGCCTGCCTCGGCCCGTCGCCGCGCGAAGACTTCATCCCCTACGTCGCCGACTTCTTCCTCCAGGTCGAAGACGTCAAGTGGACGGTGATCGCCGGCATCGTCAAGGACACGATGGTGATCTCGGTCCGCAATCTCGGCTACTCGAAGAACGCCGGGGAGTTCGTCCGCCGGTTCTTCTCCGACGTCGGCAGCGCCGGCGGACACCGCGCCATGGCCAAGGCGGTCATCCCGATGGAACGCTTCCGGGGCAAGTTCGGCGACCTGAACCCCACCGAGGTCACCGCCCGGCTGCACGATCTGGTCGCGCAGTTTCTTCACGACGCCAGGCACGAAGGCAAGGAAGGCAAGGAAGGCAAGGAAGGCAAAAACCAGAAGGCAGAAGGCAAAAGTGACGGCCGGGCGGAGAGCGAAGAGCTCAAGACCCGGTGACGCGAACCTCGGTCAATTCACAATTTACAATTTACAATTCACAATTCACAAATTGTTAATTGTTAATTGTTAATTGTTAATTGTTAATTTCCCCTACCGCCCCACCCTCTCCCCACTGGCTCCCACCACCGGATCGATGAACTGGTGGTAGGCGTCCTCGTAGCCGCGCGCCAACAGCTCCTCGAGCGGCTGACGGCGATCTGACCGGTCATCGAACCCGCCGGCGAAATCGAACGGTCCAATCGGATTGTGCGCCGGCCGGATCGGGAAGATGCGGATCGGGCGGCGTCCGGCCAGGTGCAGCGCGTCACGCACAGCGGCGGCTTCGGCCGACTCGAGGTACTGGCCGAGGCGGCCTCGGCCGTCGAGCCGCGGCGGCGACAGCGAATGCGGCCCGCGCGCGTCGGGTGCGGCGCTCACGATCAGGATCTGTTCGGCGCCGAGTTCGATCAGCTCTTCGAGCAGGCGCGCCACGATCCCCGGCCGATCGCACAACCGGTGGGTCTCGCCCCGCCAGTAGGCATCCGGCGCAAAGCGCAGCGCGCTCGGCTCGCTGGCGACCGGGACCGCCAGCGCCCCCGCCACCACATCCGGGAGGTAGTCGCGCGCGACGCCCGACAGATCGAAGACCTCCGCCCGGCGTGCCTCCGCCTCCCGGCTTTCAGGCGTGCCGTGAGGCGCCGGGTGGGGCGGACCGTCTTCCTGGCGTGCCGCGGCACCCGGCCGCCCCGGCCAGCCCCGGTACAGCGCCTGGCGGCGCTCGTCGGCCACCAGCGCGAACACCAGGTCGCGGTGGGCGTCGAGATCGTGAACCGCCAGGAGCAGCTCCCGGACGCCGGGCTGGCCCAGATTCTCGGTCACCAGCTCGATGAATCGCCGGCACAGCTCGAGCGGCGACGGCTCCTTCAACTGCGCCGCTCCTCGCAGCAGATCCCACATCGCGCGCCAGCTGTGCGCCACCGCCGGCGCCGTCGACAGCGGCGACGGCAGCATCCGCCACCAGAACGCGCCGCGGTGGCGGCGGCGGCCGCCCGCCGCCCACGCCGTCATCAGCCCAATCAGCACGACCGATCCGAGCACGAGCACGACCAGGCGCGGCAGCCAGGTCGGCAGCCCACCAGGCGCAAACGCCGCCTGCGTGAACGCCAGATACCTGCCGACCAGGCCTTCACTCCGGGATCCGACCATCCTCCAGACAAAATCGATCGGGTAGACGACCAGCCCCACCGCGATCGTGCCGATCGGCAGGGCGACGATGGCCGCCGACAGCGCCAGCGCCCAGGCGGCGACGCGCAGCAGCATCCGCCATGGATAGAGTGCGCTGACGGCGCGATCGCGCCAGAAGCCCTTGTCATCCCACAAGCGCTGGGCGCCGTCGACGGCGGCGAACATCGCACCGATCGCGCCGATGCCGTGGCCGCCGACCAGGTCAATCTTGATGCCGGCTTCGTGCAGCGCACGCAGCACGCCGGCATGGTAGGCGCCGGCCGTGCCGGTGCCGGTCAACAGGAGAGCGGTGCGGATTTCCGGGGAGTACGGGTCGGGGGGTGCGGGCGACGCGGATTCGATCGCGGCGTCGCCGCCAGGGCGCCGGCGGCCGCGCGGCGCCGCAGGCGAATCAATCATTCCTGCGCGACGTCGTGAATGGTGACCAGCTTGACGATCTCGAACTGGCGCGACCCTCCCGGCGTCACGACCTTGACGGTATCGCCCGGCTCCCGGTTCAGAAAGGCGTGCCCAATCGGCGAGGTCGTCGAGATCAACCCCCTGGCCGCATCCGCATCCTCGGGCATGACCAGCGTGTAGACCAGCGGCTCGCCGCCTTTTTCGATCACGTGAACCTGTGAGCCGAAGCCGGCCCGGTCCTTCGGGATGCGATCGATGTTGATCAGCGCGATCTCGCCGACCCGCTTCTGCAGCATGCTGATGCGCGATTCGACCAGCCGCTGGCGCTCCTTGGCGGCCGAGTACTCGGCGTTCTCGCGCAGATCGCCGAGCTCGCGCGCCCGCTTGATTTCCTTGGGCAGCTCGAGCTTCAGCTCGCGGTCGAGGGTGGCGATCTCGTCCTCGAATTTCTTGATCAGGCGATCTTTCATCGACTCCGGCATGGGTCAGGTCTCTGGTTGAAAACGGACCGATCGTACCACAGTGTTATGCTTCTCCAGCTTGTCACCGCGGCGCGGGCGGGCCCGCCGCCGGCCGCCGGCGGCGTCCCGATCCAGGCCCGGCGGTCGACGCGTCAGCGATGCAGCGTATTACCAGCCGCCAGAATCCGCTCGTCGCCCGCTATCGCGACTGCGCGCGCGGCCGGCCCGCAGACGCCCTGCTGCTCGACGGAACGCACCTGGTCGCCGAGGCGCTGGCGGCAGGCGTGCTGATTCACCACGCGATGGTGGCCGTCGAGGTGCTGGACCGGGCAGACATCCGCACCATCCTGGACGCCATCGCCGAACGCGGCATCGGGATCGCCGCCGGCTCCACCGCGGTGATGCAGGCGATCAGCCCGCTGCGCTCGGCCAGCCCGATCGTCGCGATCGGGCAGCTCCCGGCGGCCGACCTGGCCCCCATCTACGGCGGCCACGCCCTCGTCGTCATCGCCATGGACGTCCAGGACCCGGGGAATCTGGGGGCGATGATCCGCGTCGCCGAAGCCGGCGGCGGCAGCGGCCTGGTGGCCGCTGGAGCCACCGCCAGCCCGCTTGGCTGGAAGGCGCTGCGGGGCTCGATGGGGAGCGCGCTGCGGTTGCCGATCGCCGTCGATCCGGCGGCCGATCACGCCGCCGCCGAGGCGCGCCGCCACGGCTGCCGGCTGGTGGCGACGGTCCCGCGCGGCGGCCAGCCGCACGGCCAGGCCGACCTGTCGGGCCGCATCGCTATTCTGATCGGCGGCGAAGGCCCGGGCATCGCCCGCTCCCTGATCGACAGCGCGGATGTGCAGGTGACCATCCCGATGCAGCCGCCGGTCGAATCGCTCAATGCCGCAGTCGCGACGGCCCTGTTGATCTACGAAGCGCGACGACAGAGGCAGGGCCAATAGGAATTAACAATTCACAATTAGGAATTAACAATTAGGAATTGGGAATTCGGAATTCGGAATTCGGAATTCGGAATTCGGAATTCGCGACTGGACAATCAGCAATCTGCAATCATCTATTCAGGAGCCCCTCCCTTGTCCTCTCTCTTCCCAGACGACGACGTGGAACCGCCCCCGGTGGCGACCGCTCCCCTTGCCGAACGGATGCGGCCGCGGACGTTTGCCGAGTTCGTCGGCCAGGAGGAGTTGCTGGGCCCGGGCCGGCCGCTCCGCGAGGCGATCGAGCGGGATCTGCTGCAGTCGATCATCTTGTGGGGGCCGCCGGGCACCGGTAAGACGACGCTGGCGCGGATCATCGCCGAGACGACCCGGGCGCGGTTTGTCTCGTTCAGCGCCGTGCTGGCCGGCATCAAGGAGATCCGCGAGGTGATGGCAGAAGCCGAGCGGCTGCGCCGCTCGACCGGACGCCGGACGATCGTCTTCATCGACGAGATCCACCGCTTCAACAAGGCGCAGCAGGATGCCTTCCTGCCGCGCGTCGAGGCGGGCGACATCGTGCTGGTCGGCGCCACCACCGAGAATCCCTCGTTCGAGGTCAATGCGGCGCTGCTGTCGCGATCGAAGGTCTTCGTGCTGCGGGGGTTGAGCACCGAGGAGGTCGACGCCATCCTGCACCGTGCCCTTGCCGCCGGCGAGCGGGGGCTCGGCGGCGACTCCCCGGATGTCCATCCGGACGCGCTGCGGGCGATCGCGCTCTATGCCAACGGCGATGCCCGGGTGGCGCTGAACCTGCTCGAGCTGAGCGTCGCCGCCGCACCGCTGGTCGACGGCAGGCGCCGGCTCGACGCGGCGCGCGTCGACCAGACGATCCAGCGCCGCGCGCTCCTCTACGACAAGACCGGCGAGGAGCACTACAACCTGATGTCGGCGCTGCACAAGTCGATGCGCAACAGCGACCCGGACGCGGCCGTCTACTGGCTGGCGCGGATGGTCGAGGCCGGCGAAGATCCGATGTACATCGCGCGGCGCCTCGTTCGCTTCGCCTCCGAGGACGTCGGCAACGCCGATCCCCAGGCCCTGACCGTCGCCGTCGCGGCCAAGGAGGCGGTCCACTTCATCGGCATGCCGGAGGGCAATACCGCGCTGGCCCAGGCCGCGCTCTATCTCGCCACCGCGCCGAAGAGCAACGCCGTCTACCAGGCCTATAACCGCGCCGCCGCCGACGCCCACCACGACGTGGCGCAGCCGGTGCCGCTGCATCTGCGCAACGCGCCGACCAGACTGATGAAGGAACTGGCGTACGGAACAGGCTACCAATACGCGCACGACCAGCCGGACGCCGTCGCCGACATGACCTGCCTGCCGCCGGCGCTCGAAGGCCGGCGCTATTACGAGCCGGCCGGGCGCGGCTTCGAGAAGGAGATCAAGCGCCGGCTCGACGGCTGGGAGGCGATCAAGAAAGGGCGATGAACGAGTCCGGGGCGGGCCGCACGCCCCCTCGTACGTGGGATCCGGCTTCAGCCGGATTTCGTGGTCCACCTAGCGCAACGAGGCGACGGCGACCGCCGGTTCACGCTGCCCGAACGCCGGCACCTTCCGCAGCATCTCGGATCGCATCGGCAGGATGAACGAGAAGCGGTAGTCGCCCTGCATCCGGCCGATCGGGACGCCGACAAGGTGGCCGCGCTGGTCCAGCACGCCGCCGCCTGACACCCCGGGATGCCCGTCGGTCAGGCACGTGACCAGGCCGCCGGCCGTCTTCTGGCCGACGTAGCCGGTCGACACGATGATGCCCTTCGAATAGTCGTTACCGAGGCGGAAGATCGGCTCGGCGAAGTTATAGGCGAACGCCGTATCGACGGTCAGCGGCGGCAGATCGAGTTCGCGGGTCTTGATGATCGCCCAGTCGCCGCTGTCGACCTCGACTTCCGCCGCCCCGGCGTCGACGACCGTGGCCGGGATCTCCTTGCCGTTGTCGACAATCTTGATGGCGACGATCCGCCGCGCACCTTGGCGGTTGTCTTCATCCTTGAGCGCTACCACGGCGTGCTTGACGGTCACGAAGTAGCCGCCGCCGAGGTACCCGGCCGTTCCGTAACTGGTCTTGCCGAAGTTATCGTCGGCGTAGAGCTCGACGAAGCTGGAGCTCCGCTCGCGCAACAGATGGACCGGCAGCAGTCCCATCTCGCTCTGGAGCTCTTCCTTGATCTCGGCCACCATCCTGGCGCGCGATCCCTGCGGCGCCCGCCCTGCCGGCGGCCGCGTCGCCTCGCCGCTGGTGCCGGCCGGCACCGGCTCCCTGCCCAGTTCACGATACACCTCGTCGCGCAGCGCCTCGAAGCGCGCGTCGCTCGCGGCGCGCACCGACGCGTCGGAGCGGCGCGCCTGCATCAGACCGAGGGTGAAGAAGGAGACCGCCGTCGCCAGGACCGAGCTGAGGAATACGACCCGTCGCGAGACCATCGTGCAGCTCCAACTCGGCAGCCACAACGCCAGTCACACGCGTGCACGGCGCGGCCGCAGACGGGACGACCCCTTCGCTTGGAAAGCGTTGAGGGCAATGGAATTGTCGGGAAAACCATCTCGAGTGTAGCGAGGGTCGCCGCGGCTGTCAACCCAACGGTTCCGGGCGTGTCAAGCCTCGTTAGAAATGTCCCCATCCTTCCCTCGATAGAAATGTCCCCT
>JBDTRR010000063.1:0-30381 GCA_039931615.1 Acidobacteriota bacterium | reverse complement strand
GCCGCCGTGCACGGCGCCAGCGCCAGATCGTTGTAGACGATGTTGCCGATCGAGGCGGGGTTCATGCCCTCGATGTCCTTGAGCGGGTGGATGGCGGACGCCAGCGATCGGCCGTTGATGTGCCTGGGCACGGGACGCTGCAGGATGATCCCGAGCACGTCGGCATCGTCGTTCATGGCGACAATCCGGGCCTTGCACTCGTCCTGGGTGAGCAGGCCGGGCCAGCGCGCATCCTCGAAGCGGAAACCGACCTTCCGGGCGGCGCTCGCCTGGGCGCGCACGTAGACGGCGGCCTCTTTCTGCTCACCGATGTTGATCGAGATGAGGCGGCCGATCCGATGGGCGGCGGCAGCGGCGCCGACGCGCACCGTCACGTCGCCGAGAATGCGGTCGCGGATGGCCCGACCGTCCAGGAGCCGGTGATCTATCATCGTGGGTGCGCTTGTTGACGGCTTGTCCCGGGAAATGGCGTTCTCGGGACACGTCATTCTAACGCGAGCGGTGTCGTGCCGGATTTGCTATAACTGCATGCCGTGCCGTGCCGTGGCGCGGCGCGGCGGCGTGCCACGCCGCGTCGCACGCTGACGTGACCCGACAAGTTGAGACAAAAGGAGCATCGTTCATGACCGTCGATGAGGCGAAAGCCGTCGCCCAGACACTGGGACAGCAGATTCAGCAGGAGTGGATGACCACCGTCAAGGTGGTGGAGTCGATACCTGAAGACAAGAAGTCCTACAAGCCCGACCCGAAGAGCCGGTCGGCGTGGGAACTGGCGGTGCACCTCTGTCAGGCGGACGTCTGGTTCCTCAACGGAATACTGAAGCAGGAGTTCGCTCCGGCCAGCGAGGACGCGCCGGCGGACACGGTCAAGGGACTGGTGGACTGGTACAAACACGAGATGCCCAAGGCGCTGGAGCACGTCCTCGCGATGGACGGGGTCAAGCTGGCCGCCATCGTCGACTTCTACGGCATGAAGATGCCAAACGCGCAGTATCTCGTGTTCCAGGCCGTGCACAACGCGCATCACCGGGGCCAGCTGGCCACCTATCTGCGGCCGATGGGTTCGACCGTGCCCAGCATCTACGGCGGCAGCGCCGATGAACCGTTCAAGATGTAAAGAGCGTCCTGTCTGGACGTAGTGTCCGGCTTCGGCCGGACCGTGGGAGGTCCGCCTGAAGGCGGACACTACGTACAAAAGTCCGCCTGAAGGCGCAACCTACCTGCGAGGACTTGAACATCGGCGCGGCAGATTCTCTCAAATGATCTACCGCTCGCCGCGAGCCCCCCGCTTCAGGGCGGACCGGAGCTGAGCCGCCGTGACGATGGCGGTGCCGAGCTGCTCGACGGCCAGGCCGCCGGCGAGATTCGCCACCTGACCGGCCAGGCCTAGACCCGCCGCGCTGGCGAACGCCAGCGCGAGCGCACCCATGACCGTGTCGCCCGCGCCGGTGACATCGGAGACAACCCGGGCCTGCGTCGGCATCCGGACTGGTGGAACGCCCCGCTCGAACACGGTCATGCCGCCCGGCCCCTGGGTGACGACCACCGCCGCCACCTCGAGGCGATCGAGCAGCGTGCGCGCCGCTTCGTCGCCGGCACGGGCGCGGTCCGGATCGAGTCCGGCCGCGATCGCCGCCTCGAGCAGGTTCGGTGCAATCAGCGTCGCCCCGTTGTAGCGGGTGTAGTCGCGACCCCTGGGATCGACCAGGATGGGGACCTCACGCTCACGGGCGGCGCCGATCACCGTGCGCAGCACGCGAGGCGAGAGCACTCCCTTCGAATAGTCGGACAGCAGGAGCACCTTGGCCTGCGGCAGCCCTTGCAGCGTCCGCTTGATGATCTCCTGCTCCTGGCGCGCGGTGAGCGGTGACGTGTCCTCGGCGTCGAGGCGCGCCACCTGCCGATGATTGGCGAACAAACGGGTCTTCACGGTCGTCTCGCGCGCCCGCGAGACGACGAGCGTCCGCTCATCGACGCCGCACGTCTCGAGCGAGCGCTCGAGGTCGCGCCCGGCCTGGTCGGCGCCGGCAATCGCGATCAGACTGGGGCGCCCGCCCATCGCGGCGACGTTGGCGGCAACATTTCCGGCGCCGCCCGGCGCCATCGTGCATTCGACCCGGTTCACCACCGGCACCGGCGCCTCCGGTGCGATGCGACTGGCCGTGCCCCACCAGTAGCGGTCGAGCATCACGTCGCCGAGAATCAGGACCCGCTGCCCGGCGAAGCGATCGACGAGGCGCAACAGCCTGCCGCGTGACGCCCCGGCAGCATCCGGCGCACGTTGGACCGGCCGGTTCGCAGGTTGACTCACGACGGTGCCGCGCGGGTCAAGTCCAGAGACCCCACGGGCCCGGATGGCCCGGATGGCCAGACCCCGAAACAGCCGTTCGTGAACAGCAGCGTCATCGGCGCGGTTCAGCCTAACAGGTCCCTGCCGCGGCAACGCGAACGATGCACGGTCAGATGCCGCGCGGCGATTTTCCGCTTCGTCTGTGCAGTACGATCACCAGCCAGGCCGCCTCCCATACGACTGGTGCTGTGCGATGACCACGCCGCCCCTGGTGACCATCATCACTCCCTCCCGCAACCATGCCCGGTATGTCAGGCAGACCATCGACAGCGTGCTGGCCCAGGACTATCCCCACCTCGAATACTGGGTGATCGACGGCCAGTCCACCGATGAGACCGTGGCCATCCTGAAAGAGTACGGCGGGCAGTTGCGGTGGACGTCCGCGCCCGATCGCGGACAGGCCCACGCCATCAACAAAGGGCTGTCGATGGCTGCGGGCGACATCCTGGGCTGGCTCAACTCCGACGACACGTATCTGCCGGGCGCCATTTCCGCCGTGGTGCGCGCATTCGTCGAGCACCCTGACGTCATGCTCATCTACGGCGAAGGGAACCTGATGACCGAGTCGGGCCGGATTCTCTGCCGTTTTCCCCGGACGCAGCCCTTCGATCTCTGGAAGCTGGCCAACGGGATCGACTACATCCAGCAACCGAGCTGTTTCTTCCGGCGGGAAGCGTTCGACGCCGTCGACGGTCTCGACGAACGCCTCAACTGGTGCATGGACTGGGACCTCTGGATCAAAATGGGCAGCCGCTTCAGGGTCATGTACATCGGCGACTGCCTGTCCAACGCGCGGGTGCATCCCGCCTCCAAGACGTCGCAGGGAGGGATCGCCAGGATCCGCGAAATCCTGACCATGCTGAAGCGGCACAACCGGCGTTTGCCACGCCGTGAAACGCTGGGCCTGATGGCCGGATTCATGAAATCCATCACCTATGATCGGTGCCTGAGGGGCCTCCGCGTCTCGCCGCCGCCTGACGCGCCCCTCCGCCAACGGCTGCGGACCATCCTGTTCGACGGCCAGGGGGTCTACGACGACTCGACGCTCGGCAGGAAAGCGCGCTTCCTGTTTCCGTTCGGCATGCCAGCCGATCGGATCGTCCTCGACCTCGAGCGCAACGATCGGGAAGCGACGGCGGCGCTCCGGATCAGGATTGTCGCCAATGGAGCTGTGGTCGGTGAACAGACCGTTGCCGCGCCGGGCCGGTTCTCGGTGTCGGTTCCGTACGACAGCTCCCGCAGCCGGCCGACCGAGGTCACGCTGCTGTCCGACCGCGCGTTCGCGCACGGGCCGTTCTGGCGGCGGCGATCGTGCGTGCTGCGGGGAACCGCGTGGTCGACGGCGTATGAACCAGACTGAAGCCGGACCCCACGTACAGAGCAAGAGGATTCGCGCCCTGCAAATCTTCAGCGGTCTGGGCGCCGGCAATATCGGCGACGAGTTCATGGCGCGTGCGTTCTGGCAGCAGCTGTCCGCCGATACCGTCCTCGATGTCATCGTCGATTCCGGGGCGGCCCGGCAGCATGCGCCGTATCCTCTTCCGCACCGCTACCTCGTGCGCGGACGCGGCCGTCAGGATCTGCTGCCTGGTCTTGTGGTGGGAACGACGCCGGTCACTGAAGACGAGGGGGTGGGCTGGCCGCTCGAATACCTCGCCGGCCAGCTGCGCCCCTTTCACCGGCAGGGTGTCCCGGTGGACGCCGTCGCCGTTGGCGTCGACCTGCTGCACAGCGCCCCGGCGCGGCGATTGTTCCGGGAAGCATTCCACCCGATTCGCTCCTGGACCGTGCGGTCGCCGCGATGCCAGGAGGCACTCGTCGCGATGGGCGTCTCGCCGGAGTGTCTGCGAATCGGGGCGGACCTTGCCTGGCTCTACCGATCCGAGCTGCCTTTCAACGAGTGGGCGGCCGCTTATTGGCGGCAGATCGGGATCGACCCGGAGCGGCCCCTGCTGGTGGCCAACCTCGTCAACCTGCGTTGGCGCGATCGCCGCCAGGTCAAACGCAACATCGCCGCGGCACTGGATGCGGCGGCGGTGAGGATGAACCTGCAGCTGGCCTTCTTCTGCAACGAATGCCGTGACGGGGCCGCCTACGATTTCGCCGCGGCGTCGGACGTGGCGGCCATGCTGCGCCGGCCAGCGGTGCTGGTTCCGAACCGGTACTACTCGCCGGACGAGACGCTGGCGTTGCTCAGGCGCGCCTCGGTGACGGTCGGCCAGCGCTATCACTTCATCATCGAATCGATCCTGGCCGGGGTCACGCCGGTCGCCATTCTGCGCGGCCAGAAGATGCAATCGCTCGTCGAGGATACGCAGACACCGGTCGGCGGACGGATCGATGGCGTCGACGCCGACATCCTGGCCACCGTCATCGAGCAGGCGCTCGCCGAGCGGACGGCCTGGTCATCGAAGCTGCCCGGCATCCGGGAACGGATGGCAATCCGCGCCCGGCCAGACCTGGTGTTCGTGCATGAACTTGCCCGCCATCGGTCATAGCGCCAGGCGGCGTCTCAACGCCATCGTCCGATCGGTTCGCTACGATCAGCCTCCGGCCGCCGTCCTGCGGACGCTGACCGGCCTGGCGGTGCTGGTGTCGGGCCGGCGGGGACGAAGGGTGAGCCTCGACGAGATCGGGAGCATTCTGATTGTCCGCAACGATGGCCTGGGCGACAACATCCTGACCGCGCCGCTGCTCCGGGCGATTCGGGATCGGTTCAGCGCCGCGAAGATTGGCCTGTTGACCACGCCGCTCGCCTCCGGTCTGTACGGCTGCTGTCCGTACGTCGACGCCGTCTACGTGCAGGATCGTCCGCTTCATGGCCAGCCGTTGCTGCGTCTTGCCGACGTGTGGATGATGGCCGGGCGGCTGTTTCGAGACGCTCGATTCGACCTGGCGATCCTGCCCAGATGGGACCAGGATGCCGACGGCGGCGTGCTGATGGCGGTGATGAGCGGCGCGCCCGAGCGGGTCGGCTACTCGACGTGTGTCAACCCGGACGAGCATCCCCGGAACCGGGGCCTGGATCGCTATCTCACCTGGCGGTTGGTGGATGGCTCGGTCAAACACGAAGTGCTTCGAACCCTGGAGCCGGCGCGGCGCCTGGGCGACGCGCATTTCGATGACCGGCTCGAACTCTGGCCGGCTGCTGAAGATCAAGAGTGGGCGCGCGCCTTCGGGCCGGATCATGCCGTTCCCGCCGGCGGGCGGATAGTCGTCCTCGGTATCGGCGCCGCCGTGGCCAAACGCGTGTGGCCGCACGACCGCGTGATCGAAATGGCCCGCCGAATCGCCGCGACCGCCCCGACCACCTTTCTGATCGTCGGCGGGCCGGCGGACGGTGCCGCCGGCGACACGATTGCCGCCGTGCCGGGCCTCCACGCCATCAATCTTTGCGGTGGACCGAGCCTCAACCAGCTGGCGGCCCTGCTTCAGGCCGCCGACGTCTACATCGGCAACGATACCGGGATGATGCATCTCGCCGCCGCGGCCAGCTTGCCGTGCGTCGTGATTTCCTGCCATCCGCTCGGCGCTTCACCTGGCCACGCGAATTCACCGGAGCGATTCCATCCGTGGGGCGTTCCGTTCAGGTATGCGCGGCCCCACCCCGTCGACCGCGCCTGTCGCGGCGGCTGCCAGAGCGCGGCCGCTCACTGCATTCTCAATGTGTCTGTTGATGAGGTGTTCGAACAGTGGCTGACACTGAGGAGATGAGGGGAATCTGAGGATGTGAGGATGTGGGGATGTGAGGATGTGAGGATGTGGGGATGTGAGGATGTGAGGATGTGGGGATGTTTGGATGTGGGGATGTTTGGATGTTTGGATGTCAGGCGAGAATGCGTTCCACCTCCGCCCGAAACCGCTTGATGCCCAGCCGGCCGGGAAACTGCCGCATCTTCTCCCGGACCCCGATCGCCTTCTCCATATCGAAATCCTCGTGGGGCGATCGCGCGTCGATCCATTCGTAGCGGTCCGGCTGTGTCTTCAGCGCGTATGCCCCGAGGACGGGAAACTCGGTGTAGCGATGACGCCGGCCGCAGCTGAACACGTAGTCGTCGAACGGCATGCCGTGCGTCCGCTCGATGTGGCGCCGCACCTCTGCGTAGAGCGCCCGCGGATGCACCGACGGGTGCCGGACCATCGTCTCGTAGTCGACGGCAAAGCCGAGCACCCGTTCGGCGACCTCCTGCCATTGAAACCGCGCCGCGCCGGACCGGAATCGTCCGGTATATGCCGTGCGGATTTGATCAAACGACTCGCGCATCATCACCGCCCTGCCGCCGCGGACGTAGTCGGCCGGCGTCACCGGCGCCACGAACAGGCAGTCTGAATCCATGTGCACGACGAAGTCCGCATCCGGACAGGCCTGATCGGCGCGATGGACCATGATCATGTGGTGCAGGAAGCCGCGCCACCGTCTCTGCCGGAAGGTCACCAGGCGGTCCGCCATCCCGGCGAACAACGCGGCGTCAGAGGCCGGGACGACCAGGGTCACACCGCCGAACCCGGTCGCGTACTTGCGCACCGATCGGATCGCGTAGCGGCACCACTCGAGATCGTTCCGGAACGAGACGATGTGAATATCAACCCTGGGCGTCATGCTCCGCGTCCCTGGCGCGGCATGCTGCGGCCGAGGCCAGCAGGTCCGCGTGAGAAAACGATTCCAGACAGCAGTATTCATTCTGGACGCCGGCGGCGACGATCCACGAACCGTCGCGCAGGATGGCGCCGCCTGGATAGACGCATCGCGCGACGCCCGGATCCAGGCGGTCCCGATGACGCCACTCGAGTATGCGAGGACCGACGACCGGCGCCGGCGTGTAGATGATTGGAGTAAAAGGCGGCGCCGCCTTGAAACCGTAGAACCCTGCGACATAGGTTCGCCGGGCGGTGGCGTCTCCTCCCAGTCGCCGGACCAGGGCGCGCCACTGCTGGATCGGATAGGTCGAGTGAAAGAACGTGTAGAAGACGTTGTCGTGACGGATCGGCGGCGTGCCGCCACGCAACTCGCCGTAGCGATCGGCATAGGCCGAGGCATCCCACGTGACCTGATGGACCCGCCGGCATTCGATCGGCCCGGTCTGTCCTGGAACGCCCAGGTCGAGCCGCAACACGATGTGAGGAGCAATCCCGTAGACGGCATACATGTCTGCATCGTGTTCGAACAGCATCCAGTTCTTTTCAATGGTTTGGCGGCCAGGCAGAACCAGTTGACGCGCCGCTCCGCTCGGATGCAGCGATCCCGGATCGATCTCGACGACGAAGATATCGTTGGCTCCCCGATGTGGCAGGCCGCTGTTGAAGTGAACCAGCAGCCGATCGTCGTAGAGGCAGAATCTCGGGTCGGCGTGCCAGTCGCCGGCACCGTCGAGATGATCGGACAGCGGGACGACGCTGCCTGGCACCACGTGCATGGCACTGTCGAGCCGGCACAGAGCGAGCCGACGCCGCCGATCGGGGAGGACGACGCGATAGGCGAGGAGCAGGGAATCGCGGTATCTGGTGATCGAGGGATTGAAGACGTAGGCATCCCCCGGCCGCACCGTCTGGCGCCACGAAGACGGCAGCAGTTCCTCGTTCTGGTAGACGGTGACCGGCGGCATCGGTGGCGTCCTACTCCGCGACCAGCGTGTAGCGATACCGCATCACCGCGGCATCGTACGCCCACCGCTCGCGAATCGCGCCATCGGGCGCTGCGCCACGATTGAGCGTGCGCGCATCCTGGTAGCCAAGCAGCGTCGTGTTCCTCGGGTCCGCCAATTTGTCACTGGCCGGATCGGCGATCGCGATAGAGTAGGTCATCGGGAGGGTTCGATGACGACATCGGTGCGTGGATCGATACCTGCCGCGACGATCGCGGTGCTGATCGTCTGCGGCGCGGCGCTGGCGACGCACCCTCCGACAGCGGCCGCCGGAACAGCCCCCTACCAGGCGGCGCCGCCACTCCACGCGCTCAGTGACGCGGAATTCTGGAGCCTGGCGTCGGACATCTCCGAGCCGGGCGGTTTCTTTCGCATCACCGACAACTTCACGTCCAATGAGCTGGAAGTCGGACGGGTCTTCACGATGCTGCGGGAGCGGGGCGTCTCGGGCGGCGTCTACCTCGGCGTCGGTCCCGAGCAGAACCTGACCTACATCGCGGCGATCCGTCCGGTGATGGCCTTCGTCGTGGATATCCGCCGCCAGGCCGTGATGCAGCACCTGCTGTTCAAGGCCGTGTTCGAGCTCGCCCGCGATCGGGCGGACTTCATCTCGCTGCTGTTCTCCAAGCCGCGGCCAGAGAACCTCGACGGCACGACGCCGATCCAGCGGATCTGGAACGCCTACGCGGCGGTCGCCACCGATCGCCAGCTGGCATCGAAAAACGCCGTCCGGATCGTCAACCATCTGACGCGGACGCACCGGTTCCTCTTCACGGCCGCCGAGGCCGCCCAGCTCGAGTCGGTGCGTGCCGCGTTCGTGTTGTATGGGCCTGACATCTCGACGCGCGGCTGGGGCGGTGTCGGGCGGGTGGCCGGCGGCGGGAACGGCGGCACCTTTGCCGACCTCACCGGCTGGGCCTACGACGACGCGGGGGAGCCGCAGAGTTTCCTGTCCACCGAAGAGAACTTCCGGTTCGTGAAGGGGCTGCACGAGAAGAATCTCCTCGTCCCGGTCAGCGGAGATTTCGGCGGCCCGAAGGCGATTCGCGCCATCGCCGCCTATCTGCAGAAGCAGGGCGCGGTCGTCAGCGCCTTCTACCTGTCCAACGTCGAACAGTATCTGTTCCAGGACGGCAAGGCCCGCGCGTTCTACGACAACGTGGCGGCGCTTCCGGTGAATGAGACGAGCGTGTTCATCCGGCCCTATTCGCTGCGGCGGGAGAGCTGGGCAGCCGAGCCGTTGTGCCCGATCCCGGGATTCATCCGCGAGGCGCTCGGTGGCCGGGTCGTGAACAACGGCGACGCGCTGGCCTGCATTCGCTGATGCGGGGACGGCCGTCCCGGCGTATGCAGGTGTCCGTACGTAGTGTCCGCCTTGAGGCGGACCGGGAGCACGCCTACATACTGTCGACCTGTCACGGTCCGGCTGAAAGCCGGACACTACGTACGCGGATGGCGACGCGATCCGGCTCATCCTGCGCCTGAGACTTTGACGGTGTTTTTACGCGCCTCCTGATATATAAACGTGCCTGCCGGGGACAGACGAAAGGATCGTCGTGACGCGAGGCGGTCAGACACGCCGACAACTCTTGACGGCCGCACTCGGCAGCGCTGCCGGAATCGTGCTGGGCGCGCCGGCTCGACGGCTGGCCGCGGCGGCGCCGCAGCGCGTTGCGCAGGATGCCGCCGTCCTCGAGCTGAGCGCCGACCTGTTCGTCGTGACCATCCCCGCCCAAGCCAATGTCGTCGCGCAAACGGGCGCCACCGGCGTCCTGCTCGTCGATGGCACCTCCGCGGCGGGTTCCGACGCCCTGATGAACGCGGTCGCCAGGCTGCCCGGCAGCGGTCCGGTTCACACCCTCTTCAATACGCATTGGCACCCTGAGCAGACCGGCTCGAACGAACGGCTCGGCAATGCCGGCACCGTGATCGTGGCGCACGAGAACACCCGGCTGTGGCTGACCACCAGCGTCGTCTGGCCGTGGAACGGCCAGCGGTTCCCGCGCGTGGCCAAGATCGCGCAACCGACCAGGACGTTTTACAACACCGGCCAGCTCGACTCCGGCGTTCGCTACGGCTACATCCCCGACGCGGCGCACACCGACGGCGATCTCTACGTGCACTTTCCGGCGCAGAACGTGATCGCGGTCGGCGACGCGGTGTCGGGCCAGGGCTGGCCGGTCGTCGACTGGGCGACCGGCGGCTGGATTGGCGGCATCGTCGGCGGCTTGCAGCGGCTGCAGAGCCTGGCCAATGACGAGACCCGGATTGTGCCGGCGCGTGGGCCGGTGCTCGGTCTGGCCGACCTCAAGGCGCAGTACGAGATGTACGGGACGATCTACGACCGGCTGACCCAGCTTCTGAACAAGGGACGCGGGCCGGCCGAGGCGGTGGCGGCCGGGCCGACCAAAGAGTTCGATGCCCGGATGGGCAATCCGGACGAGTTCGTCCGCCGCGCCTTCGAGAGCCTGTGGGCCTACCTGTCGCCCGATGCCTAGGCTGCCAGACATGCCACGCATGACCAGAACCCCCACCCGATCCACTGTCGCACTGTCGTTGACCGGCGTCCTGCTGGCGTCGCTGACCGGCGTGTTCGCGGCCTCGCAAGGGGCGTCTGCCCCGCAGAGCGCCGCGGCTCGAGGCGAGCTGGCGACGATTCAGCAGTATTGCGCCGGGTGCCATAACGATCGCGCCAAGGTCGCGGGCGTCAGCTTCGACGGACTCACGCCGGAGAGCATCGGCCAGCATGCCGAGGTGTTCGAGAAGGCGGTGCGCAAGCTGCGCGGGCGCGTCATGCCGCCGCCCGGCGCCCGGCAGCCGGACGCCGCGGCGATCGAGTCGCTGGTGGCGTGGCTGGAGGCGTCGCTCGACCGGACGGCCGGCCGCGCGCACGTGCCGGACCGGGTCGTCCTGCACCGGCTGAACCGGAAGGAATACGCCAACGCGGTCAGGGATCTCCTGGCGGTCGAAGTCGATGCCGGCGAGTTCCTGCCGCCAGACGACATCGCCGACGGGTTCGACAACATCGCGGAGGCGCTGCAGGTGTCGCCGTCCTTCATCGAGCAATACGTCATCGCCGCGCGCGCCGTGGCGGTCAAGGCGGTCGGCCGGCCGGACGCCAGACCCGGCGGGTGGACCTTCCGGGCCGGGCCGGGCACGCAGCTCACCCATGTTCCCGGCCTGCCGCTCGGCACGCGGGGCGGCATTCTCGCCACGGTCGATCTTCCGTCGGACGGGGAGTACATCGTCGACATCGCCGACATCGTCACCCACATCTGGGGCAACGGCATGGAGTTCCAGAACCCGCTGGTGGTGACGCTCGACAACAAGGTTGTCTACGAGACGGTGATTGGCGGCGAAGAAGACATGAAGCTCTACGATCAAGTGCAGAACGGCGCGCTCGATCGGGTCAACGCCCGCCTGAAGAACATCCGCTTTCCGGCCACCGGCGGACCGCACCGGATTGGCGTCGCCTTCAAGCGCCAGAGCTTTGCCGAGTCCGACGATCAGCTGCAGCTGTTCGCGCCTGGCGGCGGCCAGGATCGCCTGTATCGCGTCAATTCGTTTCAGGTGCGCGGACCGTTCGACGCGAAGGGGATCGGTGCGACGCCGAGCCGGACGCGGATCTTCAGCTGCCACGCCGATCGGGCCGATGCGCAGGCCGGCTGCGCCCGACAGATCATTTCGACGCTCGCCACACGCGCCTACCGGCGGCCGGTGTCCACCGAGGACGTCGACGAGCTGTTCCAGTACTACCAGGACGGCGTGAAGGACGGCGGTTTCGAGAACGGCATCCGCAGCACGATCACCGGTCTGCTGGCCAGCCCGTTCTTCCTCTATCGCAGCGAGCAGGTCCCGGCCGGGCTGCGGCCTGGCGACACCTACGCCATCAGCGATCTCGAGCTGGCGTCGAAGCTGTCGTTCTTCCTCTGGAGCACGATTCCGGACCAGGAGCTCCTTCAGGCGGCCATCGGCGGCAAGCTCAAGGATCCCGCCGTGCTCGACCGCCAGGTGCGGCGCCTGCTTGCCGATCCGCGCGCCGTCACGCTGGCCGGCAATTTCGTCCCGCAGTGGCTCGACATGAAGCGTCTGGACGAGATCGTGCCGGACGGCACGGTGTTCCCGTATGCCTCCGGCCGATCCGATCCCCGGGACGACTTCCGCACCGAGCTGACACTGTTTGCCGACAGCATCTTCAAGGAAGATCGCAGCGTGGTCGATCTGCTGAGAGCGAACCACACCTTCCTCAACGAGCGGGTCGCGCTGCACTACGGCATCACCGACGTGAAGGGCGATCGCTTCCGGCGGGTCGAGCTGAAGCAATCGGCGCGCTGGGGGCTGCTGGGCAAGGGCGCCGTGCTGATGGCGGCGGCCTACCCCAACCGGACCTCGCCGGTCCTGCGCGGTGCCTTCATCCTCAAGCACATTCAAGGCGTGCCGCCGGCGAACCCGCCCCCGAATGTCCCGACCCTGGACGAGAAGGACATCGGCACGACCAGGGCGCTGACGGTGCGCGAGATGATCGCCAGGCATCGATCGAACCCGACGTGCGCGTCCTGTCACGCGGTCATGGATCCGCTCGGACTGGCGCTGGAGAACTTCGATGCGACGGGGATGTGGCGGGATCGTGATCGCTATGCCGGCGCGGCGATCGATTCGACGGGCGAACTGCCCGACGGCACGCCGATCAACGGCCCCGATGATCTGCGCCGGGCCCTGTTGCGCCGCCCCGGCCAATTCGTCCAGACGTTCACCGAGGGGCTGCTGACCTACGCGACCGGACGGAAACTGGCGGCCTACGACATGCCGACGGTACGCCGGATCGTCCGCGGTGCGGCGGCGGGCGACTACCGGTTCTCGGCACTGGTCCAGGCGGTGGTGCGAAGCGAACAGTTCACGATGCGCCGCGTGCCGGCAGCGGCTCCGGGTAGCGACGGCGCTCCGGTCGCCAGTCACGCCAGCAAATAGGGCTTCAATCGGCCAGCTCACGGAGAGACCAGATGTATTTGTCCAAGCGACATGTGTCACGGCGTGCGGTGCTCAAAGGCGTTGGCGCCACCATTGCTTTGCCGCTTCTCGATGCGATGAATCCCGCCGCCACAGCGTGGGCCCGGACCGCTGCCGGCGCGACGCCGAAGCGGCTGGCCTTCATCGGCTTTCCGCACGGCGCCATCATGGACCGATGGTCGCCGACGCAGACCGGGACCGACTATGAGATGTCGCTGATCCTCCAGCCGTTGACTCCGTTCCGCGAGCACCTGACGATTGTCTCGGGGCTGCGTAACAAGCCCGGCGAAACGCCCGAGCCGCATGGCTATATCGAATCGACCTGGCTCAGCTGCGTCAGGCCCTGGGAGCACGGCGTCACCGCGCCGGAGGCCGGCGTCACCGCCGACCAGCTGGCAGCGCGGCATCTCGGTCAGGACACGCGGCTGCCGTCGCTCGAGCTGACGACGGCGCAGGTCGGCGCGCGGCTGGCCTGGCGGACGCCGACCCAGCCGCTGCCGCAGGAAGGTAATCCGCGGGCGGTGTTCCAGAAGCTGTTCGGCCAGGGCGATACCGACGAGGAGCGCGCGGCCATCCTCCGCGAGACCGGCAGCATTCTCGACCGCGTCAAGGCACAGGCGGCGCGGCTGCAGGGCAGCCTCGGCGTCCGCGACCGTGTCGTCGTCAGCGACTACCTCGACTCGGTCCGCGAGATCGAGCGGCGGGTGCAGATGGCGTCGCAGCAGGACGACTCGTCGCTGGAGATTCCGGACGCGCCGGTCGGGACACCCAACGACATCACCGAGCACTTCACGCTGATGTTCGATCTGATGGCCCTGGCGTTCCAGGCCGACATCACCCGCATCATCACCTTCTCGATGGACCGCGAGGCGAGCATGCGGACGTATACCAACCTTGGCATCGCCGAAGCATTCCATCCGCTTTCACATCACGGCAACAACCCGCAGAAGCAGGAAAAGCTGATCCAGATCCAGCGCTACCACACCGAGGTGTTCGCGAAATTCGTCGAGCGGCTGGCGAAGGCGCAGGAGGGCGACGGCACCGTGCTGGATCATTCGACGATTGTCTACGGCAGCAACATGAGCAACAGCGACCGGCACAACAACGACCCGCTGCCGTCGGCGGTGCTCGGCCATGCCCACGGCCGCATCAAGGGCGGGCAGCACTTGAAGTATCCGCAGGACTCGCGCTTCGCCGATCTCCTCCTGACGCTGTTCGACCGCAACAACATCCCGGTCGAGAAGATCGGCGACAGCGGCGGGATCTTGTCGGAGATCTAGGGAACATGACAACGAGGACGCAGAGGGCGCGGAGGACGCAGGCGTCGGCGAGGACGCCGAGGTCGCCGAGGTGGCGCCAGGTCGCCATGCTGGCTGTCTGGGGTGCGGCGACCTCGATCGCCATCACCACGGCCGCCGAGACGACCTTGCTCGACGCGTCCGAGCGTGGCGATCGCGCGACCGCCTTGCGGCTGCTGGCCAGGGGCGCCGACGCGAATGCGCCGGGGCCGGACGGCACGACGGCCGTCATGTGGGCGGCGTCGAACGATGATCTGGAGCTGGTTCGCGCGCTGATCAAGGCCGGCGCCAACGTCAAAGTCAAGAATCACTTCGGTTCGGCGGCGCTGACCGAGGCCGCCATCATCGGCTCGGCGCCGGTCATCGACGCGCTGCTGAAGGCGGGCGCCGATCCCAATATCAAGAATCCGGAAGGCGAAACGCCGTTGATGGCGGTCGCCCGCAGCGGCAAGGTCGAAGCGGCCCGGCGGCTGCTGGCTGCGGGGGCCGAGATCAACGCCCGGGAGGACTGGGGCGGCCAATCGGCCCTGATGTGGGCGTCGGCGCGAAGCCAGGCCGAGATGGTCAGGTTCCTGGCGTCGAAGGGCGCCGATCTCAATGCCCGCGGCATCGTCCGCCAGTGGGAACGCAAGGTGATTACCGAGCCGCGTCCCAAGGACCTGAACAAAGGCGGCTTCACCCCCCTGCTCTATGCCGCCCGTGAAGGCTGCGTCGAGTGTGCGCGGCACCTGATTGCCGCTGGCGCCGATCCCGATCTCGAAGACCCCGAGCGCATCACGCCGTTGAACATGGCGCTGCTCAATCTGCATTTCGAGCTCGCCGCCTCCCTGATCAAGGCCGGCGCCGACGTCGACAAGTGGGACCTGTTCGGGCGGTCGCCGCTCTACATGGCCGCCGACGTCAGCACGCTGCCGCTTAAAGGAAACGGCGCCATGGCGGTGATCCCGAGTGAGGATCCGACCACCGCGCTCGAGGTCGGCCGGTTGTTGCTCGAGGCCGGTGCCAATCCGAATCTCCAGCTCAAGCGCCGCCCGCCCTATCGTGACGTCCCTCAGGATCGCGGCGGCGACGCGATCCTCGCCCAGGGGGCGACGGCCTTGCTGCGCGCGGCCAGGGCCGGCGATGCCCCGTTCGTCGACCTCCTGCTGCAGCATCGGGCGCTGGTCGATCTGCCGAGCAAGGAAGGCGTCACGCCGCTGATGGCGGCCGCCGGCGTCGAATTCGGGACGCGGGTGACGCGCGGCCGCAACCGCACCAACGAGGGCGTGCTGGCGACGATGCGGCTGCTGCTCGATGCCGGTGCGGACATCAATGCCCGGATGGTCACCGAGCCCAGGCGCGCCGCAGCCGACGGAGCGCCGGCGCGTGGCGGCGGCGGGCGCGGACGCGGCAGCCAGGTGCCCAGCCCGTTCGCCGTGCCGCACGAGACGGCAGTGCACGGCGCGTCGGAGCGCGGGTTCACGGCGTTCGTGCAGTTCCTCGCGGAGAACGGCGCCGACTTGGAGGCGAAAGATGCCAACGGCCGGACACCCCTCGATCTGGCCAAGGGTGTCGGCGTCCCGGGCGTTCGCCAGGCGACCCGGGAGGCGTTCCCCGAAACGGTCGCCTTGCTCGAAACGCTGCTCGCCGCCAGGGGGCGTCCCGTCACCAGCCCCTAGAACCAACAAGACCTGTTTCGTGAGTTGACGGCCCCGAGCATGTCGCGCACCTCTGAAGTTCCGGCCGGTTCGACCTGCAGGCGAAGGAAATCGATGTGTTCACACGCGCTCAAGCCGCCGCGATGCCCGCCGTGTCCGGTCGAGCCGCTGTTCGCGCTCGCACCCGCGCCGCAATCGTGCCGGCGATCCGCTCGGCGTCCCGCGCCACGCCGTGGATCATCGTCGACGAGAACGAATAGAGGAAGTGCAGGCCGACGAAGTACAGCCCCGGTTCGTCGGGCACGATGCCGCGGTCGTGGACCGGCTCGCCATCGGCGCCGTAGACCGGGTGCGGCAGGTCGACCCAGGACAGGCCGGGATGAAAACCGGTGCACCAGATGACGTTGGCAGCGTCGATGACGCGGCCGTCGGCCAGTAGCGGCCGGCCGTCGCGGACACCGGTCACCCGCGGTAACCGTGCCACTCCCGCGGCCGCGAGGTCCGCCGGCTTCACGCGAATCAGCACGCCCCCCTTCGCAATGAGACCCGGCCGGGCCCGCCGTCCGAGTGGGGTGGCCACCGTCAGGATACGGTGAAAGACGACCCGAAAGAGCAGCGGAAGAACCAGGCGCGCGAGGCGGCTCTCGATGGCGAACGGGACGTTGCCGGGATGGCGTCCCGACAGCCAGGTGCGGTGCGATCGTGCGACGTCGATCGCGATGTCCGCCCCGGAATTGCCGGCGCCGACGATCACGACGTCGCCTGGCCGGAGCTGGCCCGGGTTTCTGTAGGCACTGGAATGCAGCTGCACGATGCCGGGATCGAGCTGCGCCGCGAATTCGGGGACGCGGGGCGCCTGGTAAGTGGCCATCGCCACGACGACGTGGTCGGCCTCGAGGCGCAGATGGCCGGCCTCGACGATGTAACGATCGCCGTCGCGCGACAGGCGATGGACCTTGCTGCCGGGGCGGACCGGCAGGTCGAAATGCCTGGCGTAGGCCTCGAGATAATCCGCCATCTCGTCCTTGGTCGGAAAGCTGGATGCCGGCGCCGGAAAGGGAAGGCCAATCAGGCCATCGTACCTGGCGGGAGTGAACAAGCGCAGCGAGTCCCAACGGTTGCGCCAGGAGTCGCCGACGCGGTCGTTGGCATCGAGGATCACGAACGACAGCCCGAGCCGCGCCAGGCAATAGCCGACCGACAAGCCCGCCTGCCCGCCGCCGATGACGACGACCTGAACACGCTCGGACGAATGGTTGTTGCTCATGCTCCACCTCTCCAAATGTCGACGCGAAGTCGATCCGGCTCAGATGGTACCCAGAGTCCGGCTGGCGCGCATCGGCCAAATTGTGTAGCCGGCGCGAATGGGAAGTTGTGTGCAGGGCGGACGCCACCTGCGAGGGCGATGACTTCAGGTCACCAAATGGTGGGTGAAGCGTTCTGGGGCCGATTCTGATCGTCCGCGCTCAGCGTTGAGGGCGGGCGAGATAGCCGGCGAGGTGATCGATCAGGTCGCGCGCGTCATCCTCCGCCCCATGGATGAAGCTCGACTTGCGCCGCCGCAGCAGCGGCAGTCCGATCACGTACAGCCCGGGTGCGTCGACGACGCCGCCCTCGTGCCGCAGACGGCCCTTGTGATCGACCACCGGCACGTCGAGCCAGCTGTAGTCGGGTCGAAACCCGGTCGCCCAGACGACGGAACGGATCTCGCCGTGGCGCAGATCGAGGTCGAGTCGGGTCGAGGCCGGGACGCGGGTCGGCTCGAACCGCTCGGGCCGGCCGACTTCGGGCTGACGCGTCTGGCGCTGCGCCCAGTCGTCGAAGGTGTCCAGCAGCCGTTCCATCTTCAGGTCGGCCAGGGCGAACTGATTGCGCAAGCCGCCGGAAAACAGCGCCCGACCGTCGCGCATTCCGGCCAGCCGGCCGACGATCTCGACGCCGGCGGCACCGAGAGCGTTGAGGTCGAGTGTCGTCCGCTCCGGCGTGCCGATCAGTTGCGGTGACGGCAGCTTGCGGGCGCGGGTCAGGTCGTCGATCTCGTCGTAACGCTGGTTCCAGACTCCCGAGGCGTCCATCCACCACAGGACGTCGCGGTCCCGATACGTCCTCGGCAGCCGGACATGCTCGCCGACCGACAGCGTCACCCGCCGGCCGGAGCGCTGGATTTCATCGGCCAGCTGCACGCCGGTTGCGGACGCGCCGACGATCAGGACGCCGCCGTCAGGCAGTTGGGCCGGGTTGCGGTAGTCGAGCGGCGTGACCGACTCAATCGACGAAGGCAGCGCCTGGCGCAGGGCCGGGACATTGGGGAGGTTGCAGGCCCCGCTCGCCAGCACGACGCAGCGGCAGCGGATGTCGCCGCTCGAGGTCGCGACGTGGTAGCCGGTTTCAACTGGCCTGACCGAGGTGACCGTGGTCCGGATGCGCACCGGCGCGTCGGCGACGACCGCAAAGCGCGACACGAACTCGACGACGTCGTGCATCGTCATGAAGCCGTCGGCATCGCCGCCCTGATAGCGATAGCCGGGCAGCCGGCTCTGCCAGTTAGGGGTCAGCAGCCGCAGCGAGTCCCAGCGCTCGCGGCGCCAGGAGTTCGCCACCTCGCCGCGCTCGAGCACCAGGTGGTCGAGCGAGTGCTCGGTGAGGCAGCGGCTCACCGCCAGTCCGGCGTGTCCGGCACCGATGACAACGGTCGTGACGTGTTCGATGGTGGGGCTCCGCCTGCAGATCGTCGCGCACGAGACTCGCTACAGCATTTTTCATGTCTACGTAGTGTCCGCCTTCAGGCGGACCTCCCACGGTCCGGCTGAAGCCGGACACTACGAGAGAAACGGCAAGCGCTGTAGGCTAGACGACCTCGACGCTGACCGTGGTCGGATTGGTGATGATGTCGAACACCGCCGAGCGCTTTTGCGACTGCGCGACGATCGCCTCGATGTCCTTCTTCGACGCATCGGCGTCGATGTGGAAGGAAACCTTGATGTCGTCGTAGCCGTTGCGGACGTCGCTGTCGATGCCGAGGATGCCCTGGATGTCCATCGACCCCTCGAGCCTGGCCTCGACCGATCTGAGCTGGACGCCGCGGTTCTGCGCCACCGCGGCGACGCCGGCAGTCAGGCAGCTGGCGAGGGCGACAAGCACGTGTTCGACCGGCGTCGCGCCGAGATCCTCTGAGGCGAACACCTCCGGATGATCGGCTTCGAACGAGAATTCGGTCTTGTGCTTCTGCTCACCACCCAGGCCGTGGAAGCCCTGAACCGTCGTCTGGCTGTGCGTTCCGTTCTGCCATTTGCAGGACGCCCGCCACGTGAATTTGGCCGCCTCCGGCGCGCTCTTCAACGCCTCCCGCGCCGCCAGCAATGCCCCGACGTTGACGCCGTTGTTGACACTCGATTCAGCCATCACCAGCCCCCTGATTGTTTTCGTGGTCGTGCCGGACCGCTTGACCCAAGTTGCGGATCATACATCGGCGTTCCCGCGCTGGCGACCCGGGAGCGGACCGGTGGGTCGATCGAGGTCAACCGGGCAGGAGATATGATCGTCCGGGATGATGCCTCCAGGGGCGAAGCGCGCGGTCGGCTCCGTCGGCCGGGTCGAGACGCAGTTCTTCGACCTGCCGCAGCCGCTCGCGCTCGATTGCGGACGCACGCTGCATCCGATCCGCATCGCCTACGAGACCTACGGGGCGCTGGCGCCGGAGCGCGACAACGTCATCCTGGTCTGCCACGCGCTGAGCGGGGATGCGCACGCGGCCGGCGTGTCCGGGGCGCCTGCCGCCGGGAGCACTCGTGACGGCTTCCGCGCCGATGAGCGCGACGCCGGCAGCAGCCGGGGGCTGGGCTGGTGGGACGGCATGATTGGTCCGGGCAAGGCGTTCGACACCGACCGGTTCTTTGTCGTCAGCTCCAACCTGCTGGGCGGCTGCCGCGGCACGACCGGACCGACCTCGACCAACCCGGCGACCGGTCGGCCCTACGGATCCGACTTTCCAGTCATCACGGTGTCGGACATGGTGCGCGCCGAGCGGGCGCTGCTGCAGGGTCTCGGGATCACGCGGCTGGCGGCTGTCGCCGGCGGTTCCCTCGGCGGCATGCAGGCGCTGGAGTGGGCGGTCCAGTATGGCGAACAGGTCGGCGCGATCATCCCGATTGCCAGCACCCACGCGCTGCAACCGCAGGGAGTCGCCTGGAATGCGATCGCGCGGAACGCCATCACCGCCGATCCGGACTGGCAGGACGGCCACTACCACGGCACCGGCCGCGCGCCGACGGCGGGAATGGGCGTCGCCCGGATGCTCGGCCATATCACGTATCTGTCCGCCGCGTCGCTCAAGGACAAGTTCGGCCGCCGTCTCCAGTTCGCGGACGACATCCGCTATCGACTGACCGATCCCGAGTTCGAAGTCGAGAACTACCTGCGCCACCAGGCGGAGACGTTCGTGAAGCGCTTCGACGCCAACACCTATCTCTACACGTCCCGTGCGCTCTCCTATTTCGATCTGTCCCGCCAGTACGGGGGCGGTGAGCTCAGACACGCGCTCCGCAACGTTTCGGCCAGAACCCTGTTGATCGCGTTCAGTTCCGACTGGCTCTACCCGCCGGCCGGCTCCGAGGAACTGGCGGCCGCGCTCCGGGCCGCCGGCAAAGCGGTCGAGCTCCATGTCATCGACGCGCCCTACGGACATGACTGTTTCCTGTTGGAGGAGGCGCGGCAGACCCCTATGATTCAGCAGTTCCTCGCCGGCTAGTGTCCCGAATCAGAGATTCGGTGACAAATATTCCGGGCGCGGCGCCCGGATCGCAAGGCGTGAAGAGCGAGTTTATTGGGCATCAATGAGCGATGAGCAACGCAGCGAGGCGGGATGCCCCGCTCGGAATATGTCAGCGAATCTCTGATTCGGGACACCAGATAGTGGAGGCAGCAGCCAATGGAAGAGTCGCGGCGTTTCGGGTTTGCAACCCGTCAGGTACATGCCGGGCAGCGGCCGGATCCGAATACCGGCGCCCGCGCGGTCCCGATCTATCAGACGACGAGCTATGTGTTCGAGGATCCTGAATCCGCGGCCGCGTACTTCAACCTGCAGGAGTACGGCAATACCTACTCGCGCATCATGAACCCGACGGTGGCGGTATTCGAGGAGCGGCTGGCCAATCTCGAGGGCGGCTGCGGCGCCGTCGCGTTCGCCAGCGGCATCGCGGCTCAGGCCGCCGCCCTGTTCACCCTGCTGTCGCCCGGCGATCACGTTGTCTCCGCGTCGGCGCTGTACGGCGGCACCGTCAACCAGCTCAAACACCTGCTCCGCAAGATGTCGGTCGAATTGACCTGGGTCGATCCCGACGATCCCGAGGCGTGGCGGCGCGCCGTCCGCGACAACACCAAGGCCTTCTACGCCGAGACGATCGGCAATCCGGGGGGGAACGTGCTCGACATCGAGGCGATTGCCGCGGTGGCGCACGACCATCGGCTGCCGTTGATCGTCGACAACACGTTCGCCACGCCGTATCTGTGCCGTCCGATCGAATGGGGCGCGGACATCGTCGTCCATTCGGCGACCAAGTTCATCGGCGGCCACGGCACCAGCATCGGCGGCGCGGTGGTCGACTCGGGACAGTTCAACTGGTCGAACGGCCGGTATCCGGTGGTCGCCGACCCGTCGCCGGCCTATCACGGCCTGCAGTTCCACGAGACGTTCGGCACCTACGGCTACCTGATGAAGCTGCGGGCCGAGACGCTGCGCGATTTGGGGGCGTGCTTGAGCCCGTTCAACGCCTTCCTGTTCCTGCAGGGGCTCGAAACGCTCTCGCTGCGGATGGCACGGCACGTCGAGAATGCGGTGGCGGTGGCGGAGTATCTCGAATCGCACGATCTGGTGGCGAAGGTGACCTATCCCGGCCTGGCGAACAGCCGCTACCGGTCGATCGTGGACAAATATCTGCCGCTCGGCGCGGGTGCGGTGTTCTCGTTCGACTGCCGCGGCGGCCGCGCCGCCGGCCAGGACTTCATCCGCGGCGTGACGTTGTGGTCGCACCTCGCCAACGTCGGCGACTCCAAGAGTCTGGTCATTCATCCTGCCAGCACGACCCACCGGCAGCTCGACGAGGACGAACTCCGCGCCGCCGGTGTCGGCCCCGGAACGATCAGGCTTTCGGTCGGCACCGAATCGGTCGACGATTTGATCTGGGATCTGGAACAGGGGTTCGCCGCGATCGGCCGGCCGGCGGCAGCCGGGATGGCATCGCGATGAGCCCCGCGTTCGACCTGAGCCGATATCAGGACCCGTTGACCATCCAGCAGGTGCTTTACAGCGCCAGGACCATTGCCATGGTCGGACTCTCGAACAATCACCTTCGCGCCAGCCATTTTGTCGGGTTCTACCTCCAGCGCCACGGCTACCGCGTCATCCCAGTCAACCCCCGCGAGGCGGAGGTGCTCGGGGAGAAAAGCTTCGGCCGGCTGACCGACGTCCCGGTTCCCGTCGACATCGTCAACGTCTTCCGCGCGCCGGAGGCGCTGCCGGAGATCGCCGGCGAGGCGGTGGCAATCGGCGCCACCAGTCTGTGGTGCCAGTTTTCGGTGGTCAACGAGGAGGGCGGCCGGATTGCCGAGGCGGGCGGCCTGGCCGTGATCATGGATCGGTGCCTCAAGGTCGAACATGCCCGCTATGTCGGGCGGATGCACTGGCTCGGCTTCAACACCGAGCGCATCACGTCGGTGCGCGGCGGCCTCCAGTAGCGCGACGCATTCTAGAATCGTACGTGGCGTCCGACTTTAGTCGGACCACGGATCAATCCGGATCGCACGTACGATAAGCGTGCCGCGCGACTCGGCTCGTTCAGGCACGGCATGACGCGGCTGCGTCTCGTGTCAGATCTGCCGGGACGCGTTCGTCCGTCCCTCGCGTGACGCCGAGAGGCGTGCTGAATCAAGCTGGAACACCAGCGGCTGCCGCTTCTCGATCAGATCGGCGAGCGTCCAGCGATCGAGCTCCGCGATGAAGGCGTCCGCCGCCCGCGACAGCGCCTCCCGAAGCACGCACGGGTCGTAGATCGGACAGTAGACGCTGCCCGGCGCCATGCAGGGAGCGATCTGGAAATCCGGCTCGGTCGCGATCGCCAGCTGGCCCAACCGAATCGTCGCAGGATCCCGCGCCAGACGAAGTCCGCCAGTCCGGCCGCGCACGGTCTGCAGGTAGCCGTGCGTCGCCAGCGTCTGCGCCACCTTGTTCAGGTGCGTGGCAGAGAGAGCGAAGTCCGATGCGATATCGCCGACCGTGGTCAGCGCCGGGGCGCGCAGCGCGGCGTGCATCAGCATGCGGAACGCGTACTCGGTGTGTTTGGACAGACGCACAATCCCTCCTGATCCCCGGCACTACTTGACAGCCTAGCATCATGCATGTGATAAGTCACATTCTGTATACCACTTTGATCGCTTCGCGACGAGGCTCATCCGTAAGTGGTCACGAGGACAGTGATGAACAGTAACGTGTGGAAGACGATCGGTGCGGCCGTACTGCTGACGGTGATGGTCGGAACGACGTCGGGAGTCCGGGCACAGGCGCCGGCTTCGCTCTACGATCGTCTGGGGGGACAACCTGCGATCCAGGCGGTCGCGAGCGGGCTGGTCGATCGCATTTTATTGGATACGCGGGTCAACCGATGGTTTGCGCACGCCGCCGCCAGCCCAGAAAACGCCGCCGCCTACAAGGCCAAGCTCGCTGATTTCGTCTGCCAGGCAACCGGCGGTCCGTGTCAGTACACCGGCCGTGACATGGTGACCGCCCACACGGGGCGCGCCGTCACGGGCGAGGCGTTCGATGCGGTGGTACAGGACCTGCTCGCCGTGCTCGAGGGGCTGAAGGTGCCTGAGAAGGAGAAGGGACAACTGCTCGCGCTGTTGGGACCGTTGAAGGCGTCGATCGTGCAGAAATAGACGCGGCAGCGACCAGCGCACCGCCGCAGGTGCGCTGTGTCGTCAGCGTCGCTTGTCGACGTCGATTCGAAGGTCCACCATGGCGCCCCTGACGATCTCTTCCAGCGGGATGACCATCTCCGGTCTCGCGATCACCAGCTGCTGCACGATGTCGATGATGCGCGCCGCGCTCGCTCGTATTTCAGGAGTCGCTGGGAGGGGTTGCGTCGCGACTCCCGGCTCGCGACCGGAACGTTTCGGCACGGGACACTCCTATCGAGTGGGTGATCGGGAAGATGACGCCTCGTGCCGCCGGCGTCCGCTTCGATCAATCGGGCTGCGTCATTCCAGACGGCGACGACGGCTTGACCCCGCAGCGGATCGGACGGTTGCCGCCGACGGTGTTGCACCCTGCGCCTTGTGCTGGTCGACGACGACGGCCAGTTCGCCAATCGCGTCCATGTCTTCGGCGATGAAGCGAAGCCAGTCGTTGAGGCCGGGGAAGGATTGCGTCGGCAAGGGCCCGAGTTGGGGGTGAAGGCGTCGTTGGCCAGCCATGACAATCGACACCATCCCACACTCTCGGCTCCGCGTCGGTACGATCCCGGACACTCGTGCCTGGATTAGCGAGCGCCGCCGGGGGCGGGGACGGCCGCGCCCGGAGGCGCCGGCGCGGCGGGTCCGCCGGGTCCCGGGGCCGGTGGAGCACCACGAGCCCCGCCCCGACCGCCGCGGCCGCCGGCGCCAGCCGGCGCGGGCAAGGCGAAGGCGGCCAATTGACCGGCAGGCTGGCCGTTGACCGCGACGAGCACGAACTGCCGGTTCTGGTGGACGTAGGTCATCGGCACGCCGGTCTGACTCCCGGGCATGGGAATCTCCGCGATGTTTTCGCCCGTCTTCTTGTCATAGGCGTGAAGAAGCGGACGTCCGCCGGCGCCCTCGCCGCCAATCAGCAGTGTCTTGGTGACCACGAAGCTGGCCTGCGCCGGAAAGCCGGTCGGTGGCACGTTCGTCACGCCAGCCTTCGTGAGGGCGTCCTTGACGTTTGGCGGCGTGTCGCCATTGGGCACCTGCCAGGCGATTTCACCCTTGTTCATGTCATACGCGGTGATTCGGCCATACGGAGGCTTCAGCAACGGTAGTCCCTGCACACTCGGCACGGCCCCGCCCCGGCCCGCCGTGTAAGCCGCTTTGGTGGGATCGGGCGGATCGGTCTGCACCACGCCGGCCACGAACGGTCTGGTGACCGATCCGACAAAGACGAACCCGGTCTCGGGATCGGCCGCGCCCGATTGCCAGTTGGCGCCGCCGCCGAAGCCAGGTGCGACGATCGTTCCCTTGTTCCCATTGATTCCGACCAGGGACGGCGGCGCGAAGGCAGCCCCCATCCGATAGCCCTCGACAGCCTGAAGCGCCTCGTTGCGGAGCGCTGCGTTGAAGTTGATCAGGTCGTCTTCCTTGACCCCGACGACGTCAAAGGCCGGCGGCTTCGAGGGAATCGGCTGCGTTGGCGAGGTCCATTCCGTCGGCACCTCGGTCTGGGGAACCGGGACATCGGGAATCGGCCACACCGGCCGGCCGTTGGTGCGGTCGAGCACGTACGCCAGCGCCATCTTTCCCATCTGGACGACCGCCTTGACCGGCCGGCCGTCGACGTTGATGTCGAGCAGGATCGGGTGCACCGGCATGTCGTAGTCCCAGATATCGTGATGAATGAGCTGCTTGTACCAGATCATCTTGCCGGTCTTGATGTCCAGGCACACGAGTGAGTCGGAATACAGGTTGGCGCCGGGACGATGGCCGCCGTACCCGTCGTTGGTCGGCGACTCGGTCGCGATGTAGACGTAGCCCAGCTCGGGATCGGCGGACATCGGACCCCACGCCCCGACGTTGCCGGTGAACTCCGCCGATCCGTTCAACCAGGTCTCGTAGCCGGGCTCGCCCTTGCGGGGAACGGTATGGAAGATCCAGCGCTTCTTGCCGGTGCGGACGTCGAAGGCCAGGATGTCACCCTTGACGTTCTCCTTGTTCGGGCTGGTGCCCCCTTGCGTGAGGGCCGGGCCGATGACGATGACATCGTTGGAGACGACCGGCGCCGAGCTGTTGCCGATCCGGCCAATCGGGTCCGCGATCGTCAGGTCCAGCTGCTTGAAGAGATCGACCGTCCCGTCGTCGCCGAACCCGCGAATTGGAATCCCGGTCCTGGCGTCGAGCGCCACCAGTTGGAATCCTGGAGTGACGGTGATGATCCGCGCGTTCGTGCCATCGGTCCAGTAGGCGACGCCACGCCCGACCTTTCGCGGCGCCCGATCGAACCGCTCGCCCTCATCCGGCCGCCAGAGCCACAACGTTTCCCCGGTGCCGGCATTGACGGCGATGACGTTCCGGCGCTGGCCGGTCGTGAAGTAGAGGACGCCATCCACCATGATCGGCGTCGTCTCACTGGTGCCGCCGCCGACATTGTCGAACTTGTAGCTCCAGGCGAGCTGGAGGTTCTTGACGTTGTCGCGGGTGATCAGGTCGGCCGTCGAGTAGCGGGTGCTGCCGGCGTCGCTGGCATACGCTCGCCAGTTCCCGGCCTGGCTGCCCTGCTGCGCGGCGCCGGTGAAGGACCAGGCCACTGCGGCCGCGGTCAACAGCCAATAGAACGCAGATCGACGCATGCCGTCATTCATGGTGGGACCGGTCGGTTGCTGAATTTTCAGGTTCTTATATCACACAGCGGACCGCAGGCCGCCAGTCGATGGCCACCCACGGGCAGGCCTGAAGGTCTGCACTACTACAGTCACTGACGTCGGGTCCGGCTTCAGAGCGAGTGAGAAAATCGATTCTTTCTCATCCTCTTCAAGCCGGACCGGGACGCTAGTCTGTCAGGATGCGCACGATGTGACCGCCGCTTCGCTCGGATCGGAATTCACGTGCTGTCGTCGTCTGCGCGGTGAACCCCATCTGACCCGCCAGCTCGTCGATCTGCCGACTCACCAGCCGGAGCACCTTTGGATGACGGCCACCCTGACGGAACTCCGATTCCTTCTTGCACAGAAACATCAATTCGTCCCACTGCTTGTCGAGCGGCGTGCGCCTGGGCAGCCGACCATCGGGATCGTTCACGGAGCGGTCCCGAAGCGTGCGATTGGCATCGGTCCGCTGGTGGTCACGACGATTTCATTGGACAGATGCGGGGGACAGGTCCGGCTTCGTGCGGATTGGGTTGCGGTCCGGCGCAACGCCCAGGCGTGTCTCAGGAGTGCTCATCCGCCCAGACGAAGGGCGTCTTCTTGTTGGATTGCAGCTGGTCGCCCGGCGGCGCGCCATCGAAGTCGGTGAAGCCGCTGATACTCCGGTGTATGGCCGGCTCCGCGCTGCGGATCCGGCCCTTCTCATCGAGCACCAGACGCGCGACCGCGTGATGCAGGAGGAAGAGGTTGCCTTGGGCGTTCATCGTGGCGACGCGGATGCCGACGAACGCCCCGCTCCTGGTTGCCGCCACTGTCTGTTCGGCGTCGAGCGGGACCAGTCTCGCCGAGAGCGTCACCAGTTCGACGCCGCCCGCCCTCACCACGGTTGGTGTCTTGGGCACGGCGACCGGAATGTCGGGATGGACTCTCTCACTCAGCGGAATCCACGCGGCGGCCTGGTTGTTGCGCCGTCCCCAGAGCGCCGGCTCCAGGCGCAGCAGCGCGGCGTCCCGGTTTCCGCCGTTGGCAAACGCGACCGTCATGTACAACTCGCCCTGATTGGTGACGTAGGACACTTCGGTCACGGTGATGTCGAGCGCCTGCTTCTCATAGATGTAGCTGCGATAGAAGCCGAGCCCGGACAGGACCAGGGCGCAGACGGCGACCATCGAGGTCAGCTGGAATCCAGCCCACCGTCCCGCCTTCGGCGTCGCCGGCTTCTCGCGCTCCTCTACCATCGGTCCTCCCCCGCGAGTCTACAGCGATTGGCGCGGCCGGCGTGTTTCTTCCACAGTCCACGGTTGCTCCCTTTCTCGCGCACCCGCGTAGTAATCTGGGCGGGACAGAGGGCCGTGAAGACACAGGACTCCCGCCGCGAACGCGTCACGCCGATCACTGGCCTCGAGGCCGGCCGCGCCGCGCTTGACCGCGGCGACTGGGCGGCGGCCCACGCCGCGTTCCAACTGTCGCTGGCGGCCGGGGAGTATCCCGAGGCGCTCGAAGGTCTGGGGCTTGCCGCCTGGTGGCTCGATCAGTCCGACGTCGTGTTCGACGTCCGCGAGCGTGCCTTTCGCATCTACCGTGAGCGTGACGACACCCTGGGCGCCGCACGGATGGCGATCTGGATCGCCTGGGACACCGCGGCCTTCCGGGGTGAGCAGGCGATCGCCAACGGCTGGCTGCAGCGGGCGCAACGCCTGCTCGACGGCGTTCCGGCTGCGCCGGAGCATGCCTGGCTGGCGCTGCGGCGCGGCGTCGTCGCGCTGCTCGACGATGGCGATCCTGAGGGAGCGGCGACGCTCGCAGCGGAAGCGGTACGGATTGGGCAGGCGCTCGGGGCGGTGGACCATGAGATGGTCGGACGGGCGCTGCACGGCTTCGCGAGGGTCAGCGCGGGCCATGTCGACACCGGTCTCCAGGAGTTGGACGAGGTCAACGCCGCGGTGCTGGCCGGCGAGATGCGCGACCGGGTGATGATTGGCCTGGCCTGCTGCTACCTGATCGCGGCCTGCGAGCGCATCCGTGACTACGAACGCGCGGTGCAATGGTGTGATCGCCTGAAGGCCTTCTGCGCGAAGTGGGGACTGCGACCGTTGTTTGCCGTCTGCCGCACGCAGTACGCCTCGGTGTGCATGTGGCGCGGCGCGTGGGAGGAGGCTGAACGGGAGCTGACCTCGGCCGCCGACGAGCTTGCGGTGTGCCGTCCGGCGATGACCGGGGAAGGGCTGGTCCGTCTTGGCGAACTGCGGCGGCGCCAGGGCAAGCTCGACGAAGCGATGGCGCTCTTCGAGCGCGGCGGGTCTCATCCGCTCGCCTCGCTTGGGCGCGCCACCGTGATCTTCGATCGCGGCGATTTCGCGACCAGTGCGGATCTGGCTGAACGGCATCTCCGCCGCCTGCCGGTGGCGAATCGGACCGAGCGCGCGGCCGCGCTCGAGCTGATGGTCCGCGCCTGCCTCGAGCAGGGGCGCCTGGACGACGCCCGGCACGCGGTCGTTGAGCTCCAGGCAATCGCGGCGGCAGCCCGAACCGGACCGCTGCGGGCGCTGGCCAGCCTGGCGTCCGGTCTGGTATCGGCGCGATCGGACGACCCGGACGCGGCGCGGCCGCACCTGGAAGATGCCGTCGATCTGTTCCAGGAGAGCGGGGCGCCGTTCGAAACCGGCCGCGCCCGGGTTGAACTGGCGCGGGTGATGGGAGCGCTCGGCCGCTTCGAAGGCGCCGCCGCCGAAGCCCGCCGCGCCATCGACGATCTGACACCGCTCGGCGCCAGTCTGGAGCTCGCTCGCGCCCGCGCCGCCCTCGAGGCCCTGCCGCCGGCCCGTGGCGCTGCCGCCGCCGGACCCGAGGACCGCAAGGGTCTGACGCCGCGCGAGGTCGAGATCCTCCGGTTGATTTCGACCGGGCTCAACAACCAGGCGATTGCCGAACGGCTGTTCATCAGCGAGCACACCGTCCACCGCCACGTTGCCAACACCCTCGGCAAACTGGGCGTATCCTCACGATCGGCGGCCGTCGCCCAGGCCGGCCGTCTAGGCTTGCTATAGAAGCCGATGGCACCGCTGCCTGCCATGGCCCAGGCGGGCCATTTCAATCCGCTCCCACAAAATGACCCGAACCGGTGAAGCCGCCGGCTCGGACCGCCTGCTAGATTTCTTCCCATGACGAATTCCCGTCATCGTTTCTGTGGAGAAGAAATCATGAAGTCGGCCCGCCTGATGACCACGGTGTTCGGAAGTCTCGTCGCGGCGCTGCTGTTTGCGCCATTCATCACCCTCGCTGCCGTCGCGCAGACGCCGGCCCACGTGATGGAAAACCTCAGCACGGCGAAATGGGGCCCGGCGCCGCCGCTGCTCCCGCCCGGCGCGCAGATCGCGGTCCTGGCCGGCGACCCGACCAGGGCGGTGCCTTACACCGTCCGCCTGAAGTTTCCGGCCAATTACGACATCCCGGCCCACTCCCATCCCACCGACGAGAACGTCACCGTGGTCTCGGGCGAGCTGTTCATGGGAATGGGCAACAAGCTGGACCGGAAATCGGGGCTGGGGCTCGGTGTGGGTGGCTTCGCCTCGATGCCCGCCAACAGCAATCACTTCGCGTACACCCGGACCGAGACGACAATCGTGCTGTTCGGCCAGGGACCGGTCGAGTTCAAATACGTGAACCCCTCGGACGATCCCCGAACGCCACCACGGACCGCCCGCCTCGAGTCCGATCCGTGGACCAGGGAATAGTGGGACCACGGGATACGAGGACGCTGAGGACGGAGAGGACGCTGAGGGTCGAGGACGACCAAGGACGACCAAGGACCAAGGACGGACCAAGGACGGACCAAGGACGGACCAAGGACGGACCAAGGAC
>JBDTRR010000062.1:0-30852 GCA_039931615.1 Acidobacteriota bacterium | reverse complement strand
CCAGCCTCCAGCCTCCAGCCTCCAGCCTCCAGCCTCCAGCCTCCAGCCTCCAGCCTCCAGCCCCCAGTGTCTATCGCGCCGGCGGCGCGCCTTCGCCGCCCTCGCTGCCCGGCTGCGGACGGGCGCCGGCGTCCAGCCCCTGCTGCACGCCCTTGCGGGGGCGGATGATCCCCTTCCTGGCGTCTTCCTCGAGCGCCTTGTCTTCGGCGCGCTCGCCGCCGAGGACCGCCGCGAGCATGTAGTTGCCCTCGTGGCACTCGTAGGGCAGCAGCTGGAAGCCGGGCGGCGAGAGCAGCGGAATCGTGATCGTGAACGGCCGGGTGTAGGTCTTCGGATCGTCGACGGTGACCTCGTACTTCAGCACGTCGGCCTCGGTGCGGGTGAACCGCTCGATGATCTTCATGTCGGCGCTGTGCCGCAGGCCGTTGCCGTTGGCGCCGATGCTGGTCTGGTCGGTGAGGTTTGTCGTCTCGACCACCAGCGTATTGCCTTCCCAGTGACCGCGGGCGTCGCCCAGGTACTGGCGGATCTTCGAGCCGATGTGCGGCCGGCCGTCGAGCGGGATGACCCGGGTATCGTGGACCATCTCGTAGCTGATCACGACCTGCCCCGGTGTCTGCAGGATGCGGTTGCCGTTGCCGTACACCACCGGCAGGATCGAGCCGACGATTCCGCGCGTGATGCAGCGATCGTACAAGGTGAAGGCTTCCGGCCCCTCGAACGGTCCTTCGCCGAAGCTGCCGCGGTCGCGCGGTGCGGCGCGCTTCTGCGCGTCCGGCGTCAGCGGCGGGAACCGACCGTCGGCCGGCTCGGTGATCAGCGAGGTCTGATTGAACGATCGGATCAGCCAGGAGCCGTCGTTGCGGAAGGCGCCTTCGGCCTGTTCCGCGGCCGCCCGCGTCTTGTTGTCCCGTTCGATCTTGGCCTTGAACTCGGCCTCGGACAGTTCTGCCTTGCCGGCCAGCTCGGCCGGCCGCTGCGTGGGAATGCCGCGCACGCTGTCACTGGTCCAGACGCCCTGGATGTCGGGATCGCCCCAGGGGGTCCTGGGCGCCGTCCACGCCCTGGCGGCGGGTTTGGCCGGCTGCCTGGTAGTCGGGGCCTGCGCCGCCGCGGGCGCGACGGTCACCAGAACGAACGCGGCGGCGGCCGCGGCTGCGAGCCATCGGTTCATCATCTCGCTTACTCCTTGACTGTTACTGGCTGCATTATAGGTCCGGCAACGTAAGATCGCCGGGTGACCCGCCCTCCGCTCAAAGCCTGGCTCGCGCTCGGCGGGCTGCTGGTTTCACTGCATGTCCTCGTCCTTGCCGGACAAGGCCCGCCGGCCGGCCCCGTCGGTCTCCGCATGATCGTCGTCTCGTCCGGGGACGAGGCGCGGCGGCTGCTCGAGGATTTACAGGGCGGCGCCAGCTTCGCCGCGCTCGCCGCCGAGAAATCGACCGATCCGACCGGGCGCGATGGGGGCTATCTGGGCAAGCTGGATCCGGCGACGCTCCGCCAGGAGCTGCGCGACGCGCTGCGGGGCATCGGTCCCGGATCATTGACCGGCGTCATCCAGATCCCGAGCGGCTACGCCATCCTGGAGGTGCTGCCCGACACGCAGGAGATCCAGGCGCCGGACCCCAATCCCACCCGCCTTCTCGCGGCAACCGCCACCGGCGCGGTGCGCGACAGCCTGAACGTGGGCGGGCTGAGTGAGGCGGACGCGATGTTCCTGGCGTTTCCCAAATCGGCGGCGTGGAACCAGGACGTTCGCGAGATGTGCCGGGTCCGCACCGAATCGATCCCGGCCATTCTCGATCGGCTGGAACGGAATCCGAATCCGGTCAGCGCTCCCGGCCCCGGCGAATCGCAGCTCGACGTCCTGAACGGCCAGTATGCCTGGGCGCAGATTCACGCCTACATCGGCGATCTCGGCAAGGCGATTGGCCGGTGGGAGGTCGCTAAACAGATTGCCGATGCCGGCGTTCCCGGCGCGGTCGCGATGATGGAGGAGACGCTCGGTCTGGCGTGGCTCCACAAGGCGGAGATGGACAACGGCGTCTACCGCACACCGGGTGACTTCTGCCTCCTGCCGCGCCTCAACGCCCCGCCCTACCCCGACAGCACAGGCGTGACCCGGGCGGTCGAGTACTTCCTGAAGGCGCTCGAACGCCAGGGCGACGACCCCGGCCTGCGCTGGCAGCTGAACCTCGCCTACATGGCACTCGGCCGCTATCCCGACGGCGTCCCGCCGCAGTACCTGATTCCGGCTGCCGCGTTCGCCTCCAAGGCGGACATCGGCCGCTTTCACGACGTCGCCAGCGGGGCCGGACTGAAGGTGTTCTCGATGGCCGGCGGCGCGATCGTCGATCGCTTCGAGAGCCACGACCTGCTCGACGTCGTGACCTCGAGCATGGACGTCTGCGAGCCGCTGCATTACTTCCACAACAACGGCGACGGCACGTTCGCCGAGCAGACCAGACAGGCCGGGCTCGGCGATCAGCTGGGCGGTCTCAACCTGGTTCAGGCCGACTACAACAACGACGGCTGCATGGACATCCTGGTGCTGCGCGGCGGCTGGGAGTTTCCGATGCGCAAGTCGCTGCTGCGCAACAACTGCAACGGCACCTTCACCGACGCGACCCGCGAGAGCGGCGTCGGGAGAACGGTCAGCCGCACCCAGACCGCGGCCTGGGCCGACGTCGACAACGACGGCCGGCTCGATCTGTTCATCGGCAACGAGAGCGGTCCGAGCGAACTGCTGCGCCAGAAAAGCGACGGCACGTTCGAGGACATCGCCAGATCGGCCGGCGTCGACCGGACCGGCTTCATCAAGGGGGTCGTCGCCGAGGACTACGACAACGACGGCTACGTCGATTTCTTCCTGTCCGACTTCAACGGCGACAACCTGCTCTACCACAACAACCGCAACCGGACGTTCACCGAGGTCGCCGCCCGCGCCGGCGTGCAGGAGCCCTACCGGAGCTTCGCCGCCTGGTTCTTCGACTACGACAACGACGGCTGGCCCGATCTGTACGTCAACAGCTACTACCTCAGCATCGACGAGGTGGCGCGCTCCTACATCGGCCTGCCGCGCAATGCCGAGGCCATCAAGCTCTATCGCAACCTCGGCAACGGCACGTTCCGCAACGTCAGCGCCGAAGTCGGCCTCGACCGGGTGCTGATGCCGATGGCGGGTAATTTCGGCGACGTCAACAATGACGGCTACCTCGACATCTACCTGGGCATGGGCAGCCCGTCGTTCGCGTCGATGTCGCCGCACGAGCTGTTACTGAATCAGGCGGGCAAGTCGTTCGTCAGCATCACCGCTTCGTCAGGAACCGGCGAGCTGCACAAAGGCCACGGCATCGCCATCGCCGACCTCGACCACGACGGCGACTCCGACATCGTCGCCGAAGTCGGCGGGGCCGTGCCGGCGGATCGGCACGGCCTGCGGCTGTTCGAAAACCCCGGCAATCGCCACGACTGGATCAACGTGCGGCTGGTCGGCGTCAAGAGCAACCGCGCCGCGATCGGCGCCCGGATTCACATCACGGTCGAGAACGCCGCGGTCGATCAGGCCGGCGGCAGCGTCCCCGGCCCGCGCTCGATCCATCGCACCGTCGGCAGCGGCGGATCGTTCGGCGCCAACCCGGTGGAGCAGCACGTCGGGCTGGGACCGTCGGCCCGGATCCGGACGCTGGAGATCTGGTGGCCGGCCAGCGACACACGGCAGACCTTCGCCAACGTGGCGCCGAACCAGTCGATCGAAATCAAGGAGCTGGCGACGGAGCTCACCAGGCTCGATCGGAAGCCCTACCGCCTGGGTGGTCCGAACCGGGCACAATAGAGCGAACGATATGAAAGATGCATCGCTCAACAAGGCAAAAGGCAAAAGGCCGAAGGCAGAAGTAAAGAACTTCCGCCTTTCCTTTTGCCTTTTCTCTTCTGCCTTTTGCCTTTTTTCTTTGGCCTTTTGCCTTTCGGTCCGCGCCGACGAACGCCACACCATGACCGGGGTGGTCCTGAAAGTCGATCCGCCGGCCCGCTCCATGGTGGTGTCGACCGACAAGGTGCCGGGCTTCATGGATGCCATGGCGATGCCGTTTTCCGTGCCGCAGGCGGCCCTGCTGAGCGGCCTCACGCCGGGGACGACGATCGAGTTCACCTACGTGGTCGACAAGGGGGCGTCGCACGCCGAGAACATCCGGGTCCGCGGGTTCGAGAGCCTGGAACAGAAGCCGCTCGAACTGCGCCGGCTGAAGCTGTTGAACGGCCTGGCGTCGCCCGAATCGCGCGCCGGCGTCCTGGCCGTGGACCAGCGCGTGCCGGAGTTCGCGCTCACCGACCAGATCCGCCAGCGCGTCGCCCTGTCCAGCCTCGCCGGCAAGGTCGTCGCCGTGACCTTCACCTACATCCGCTGCCCCAACCCGGCCTATTGCTTCCGCCTGGCGAGCAACTTCTCGCAGCTGCAGAAGCGATTCACAGACCGCCTCGGCCGGGATCTCGTCTTCCTCACCATCGTCCTCGACCCTGAACACGACCAGCAGGGTGCGCTCGCCGATTACGCGCGCACCTGGACCACCGACGCGAAGGCATGGCACTTCCTCACCGGCCCGCTTCCCGAGATCAGGCGCGTCGCGCACCTGTTCGGCGTCGATTTCTGGGGCGATGAAGGATCGATCATTCATTCCTTCAACACCGCCGTCATCGACCGCCAGGGCAAGCTGGCCGCCAACCTGGAAGGCAACCAGTTCACGGCGCAGCAGCTGGGGGACGTGGTGAAGGAGGTGTTGGAGCGAGGGAGAAAATAGAGATCGGGTGATCGGCGATCGGCAATCACGCGATCGCCGATCGCCGATTCGCTACCTCAGAAGTCCCACTGCAGCGTGATCTTCGTGGTGCGCGCCGTCAACACAGTCGTTGGCACAAGCCAGGCCCCGGTCGGGTTGTACGCCTGGTTGTAGGTCAGGATCGTGTCCTTGTTCAGCGCGTTGAAGAGGTCGGCCGACAGAATCGCCCGCTGCCGGCCGAAGCGCAGGACTTTTCCGATGCGGAAGTCGAGCTGGTTGACGCGCTCCCCCCTCATCTGATCGGGCGCCAGCAGGTTGACCGTCACGTTTGTCGCGTTCCCGGAAAGGCTCCGGCCGAGCGACTGCGCCACGAGGGCGTTGCTCACGCTGTAGTCCGCCCGGAGCGGGACGCCAGGGCTGCTCTGGAAGGTGCCGCTGAGTAGCACGTCGACTCGCGGAATCGTGTACGAGCCGGCCGCCGTCGCCCGCGTCAGGATCCCCGGCTCGTAATGGCAGTAGGGATTCACCGGGCTGTACGCCGGGAGCTCGCTGCCGGTGGAGAATCCGCCGGTCTGGCCCGGCAGCGCCGCCCGGATCTCACAGTAGTCGCTCACGCGCTGCCCGGTGTTGGTGCCGCCCTGCAGCTGCAGGCCGTTCCGCAGCCGCGCGCTCACGTTCACGTCGACGCCGTTGTAGACCTGATAGACCGTTCCGTAGTTGGGTGCGTAGGTCCGGTAATTGTCGGTGACGCCGGACTTCGCCGGGGCGACGTCGAACAGCCCGCTGACCAGGTAGCCTCCGCCGCCAGGCAGCCGCGGATCCAGCGGTGCCAGGACACTGAACGGCGTGTAATCGGCCACGCTCGTGGCGCGATTTTCCGTCACCGTGAAGTTCTGCAGCCAGCGCCGCGTGTAGGTCACATCGATTGAGATGCGCGGGATGATTTCCCGCTGCACGCCGGCGGTCAGGTTCCAGTCCCCGGGACGGACGCCCCAGCCTTGCATGATGTTGGGGTCGTACGAGAGGGTCGGATTGCTCCGTCCGAACGCCAGCTGGCTGATCTGACCGCAGAAGTCGCCGCCGGTCGCGCGCGAATCGTTCGCCTGCACGTTGTTCAGATCGCAGTCCGGCGCGAAATTGCCGTTCGCGTCGGTCCAGGTGCGGGTCACACTGACCGGAACACGCGACGCCGGGAGCAGCGCCGAGTAGTTGCCGTTGCCGTTGACCGCCGCCTCGAGGTAGCGGCCGACGAGGAACTTGATCGCCGTCTTGCCGTTGCCGAACACGTCGTAGGAGCCGCCGAAGCGCGGCGTGATGTCGTGATAGCCCTCGACGCCGCGCGATGCGGGGAACGTGGTCACCGCCGGCAGGAATTCCACCCCGCCAATCGATTGCTCGGGATACTCGCTCCACGGATGGTCGTAGCGCACCGCGCCCTGCAGCGTCAACCGGCTCCGGGTCCAGGAGTCCTGCGCATAGAGCGCGTGGAACTTGACGCGCGAGAAGGTCCGGTTATCGAGAATCCGCTGGGTCAGCTGGTTCGGCACGCCGTTGGCGACCCGGTAGGAGATGTTCTGGCCGCCGGGCGCCCGATTGTCGACATGATAGGCGCCGTTGTAGCCGAACTTCATGTTGTGCGCGCCGGTGACATACGACGCGGCCGCGTTCCAGGTGTGCGCCCCGATCCAGTCCGCATTCCACGTCGCCTGTCCGCGGTAGACCAGCCCGGAGATGCCCCCGTTGTCCGCACAGCCCGTCGCGGCCGGGCACTGTTCGGTCACCTGAATCAGACGCCGATCGTTGCCCGGTGTCTCACGCGTGTTCCAGTTCGAGAGGTAGGTGCCGACACCCGCCTCGAGCAGGAGCTTGTTGGTGGCGGTCGATGTCCACTTCGCCTGTTGGACGCGCTGGAAGCCGTGGTTCCAGCCGCCTGTTTCGGGCGCGGTCGTCGCTGAACCCTGCGTGATGCTGTCACTGCTGATCTGCTCGTCCCAGAACAGGCCCAGCTTGTTGCGCGGCGAAGCCTGGAAGGTCACGCGCAGGGCCGGCTGCAGCGGCCCGTTGCTGTCGCTCTTGGCCGGGTGATTCAAGTCGGCCACGTAGGTCCATTTGGTGATGTCGCCGGCGTTGACGTTGTGAAACATCGAGACGTCGTTGCCGCTGCCGCGGTAGTACAACAGGCCGAAATACCACAGCCGATCCCTGACGATCGGTCCGCCACCCGACACGCTGGTGTCATAGATATAGTTGATCCGGTTCGGCCGGCGCAGCCCCGAGGCAATCAGCCGATCCGTGAAATTATCGCTCTGCATCCCGCCCTTGAGCCCGGTCGCGAAGAAGTGTCCGGCGAACGTGTTGCCGCCGGTCTTCGGCACGATGTTCATCGCCGGGCCGCCGACTTCTGCCTCTCCCAGACCGCCGGACGTGGTCATGGCGATTTCCGACGAATTCTCGATGTCCTGCCGGTAGCCCGACACGCCACCGCCGTTGAGCGACGCCCCGGTGTTGAGCCCGTCCACCTGGACGCGCCCCTCGTTCCCACGGCCGCCCTGACCGCCAAACACGATCATCCCCGGCGAGAGCTGGACGTTGGGAACGCCGCCTCCGGACTGCACCATCGACGGAATCAGCAGCATGATGCTGGCGTACCCTTTCGCCGTCGGCAGCGATTGGATCATCTCGTTGTCGATCGTCCGCACCCGTTTGGCGCTCTGCACGTCCACAATCGGGGTTTCACCGGTCACGGTGATGGTTTCCGCGAGCGATCCGACCTTCAGTTCGGCGTTGATCGTGGCGACGAAGCCGCTCGCCAGTTCGATCCCGTCCCGCTTGTACGTGCTGAATCCTGTCAGCGAGAACGTCACCGAGTACGTGCCGGGCAGCAGATTGGCAATCCGGTACTGTCCCGCGCCGTCGGTGACCGCCGAACGGACCTTCTCGATCAGCGCCGGACTTGCCGCTTCCACGGTGACGCCGGGCAGGACGGCGCCGGACGCATCCCTGGCGATGCCGGTCACCCCGACCTCCTGCGAATACGCGGCTGCCGGCCACAATGCCAGCAACGCCAGCACAGCCACTGTCTTCAGGCACACACGCATGTTGATGCCTCCAATGTTGCTCGATTTCCCGGCGGTGGGTTCAGTCGACTGAGGCTGGATGATCGACGAGTCGGGCAAACCAAGTCAATCCGCTTCGGTGGTCTGAGGTCGAATATTTCACGGATCGGCGCGCCGATCCAACCGTTCGGATGAAGTCGCCGGGCCTTGAGGAGAGGCGGGGAACAAGACACAAGATCGAGAGGCGAAGACGAGAAGTGACTCGACCATCCAGTACGACCGACTCACATCCGGATACAGGCCTTCCGGGTGTAATCTCTCCGCGTGAATCAGATTCCGTATCGGAAACCGCAGCTCGGAAGGGACTACTGGATCAGGGAGAAGGCGCTGCCCAACGCACTCGATGTGGTCGAGCGCTGTCTCGGACACGATGAATGGGTGCTCGGCCATCCGTGGACGAACCAGACCTGGCCGGGGATGCGCTATCCCAACGCCTTGCGGCCCGACGAGCTGGCCCGCATCGAGGACTGGGTCCGCAAACAGACCGGCGTCGACAGACTCTGGCAGGAGACGGGTCCCGACTCCGGCTCGCTCGATCACAACTCCGCGCAACTGGTCGGCGAGGCGGACGCCCGGCCTCGCGCGCATACGGACTCGAAGGACTGCCGGTATGCCGGCGTCCTGTATCTGAGCCCCGGCGCTCCCGAAACCGGCGGGACCACCTTCTATCGGCTGCGCCAGCCCGATGGCTCGTTGGGCGGCAACGTCTGTCCGCCGCAGCACGCCACTCTGCGCGAAGCCCTGGGCGTCGCCGGACTCCCGCCCAGCGCGTGGAAGGAAGACGTGACGATCGCCAATGTCTTCAACCGGCTGATCGTCTACCGCGGCGATCTGGTGCACGCCGCGACGTCGTACTTCGGCGCCGAGAAACGGTCGAAGCGGCTGACAATCGTATTCTTCTGGCGCGCAGCGTAGAGAAATTAGGAATTAGGAATTAGGAATTAGGAATTAGGAAGGGGTCAGACGTGGTTCACATGAATCGCCGTGAAGTGCTCGGCCTGCTCGGCGCGGGCGCGGGGTTCGGCCTGGCGTCCGCCGCGCGATCAGGCGTCAATTTGACGGCGGCGCCCCGGCAGTCGGCCGCGGCATCCACCACGGCCTTTCCGAAAGACGCCGTGATTCGCACCCTCCTGAAAGACCTGCCGCCCGACGCGCTGGGAAATGCCGCGACCCTGTTCCACGAACACCTCTCATTCGAATGGGCGCGCGTGCGGGGACCCAACGCGCGCGGCAACCTGACCGGCCCGGCGAAAGATCCCAACCCGGTGCTCGAACAGCTCAACGCCGCCCACGCCGAAGGGGTCGGCTGCATCGTCGACGCCGGTACCGATGACGTGGGACGCGATGTCGCGTTCCTGAGGCAGATCGCCGCAGCGACGCGCGTCCACGTCGTGGCGTGCGGCGGTCTCTACATGCAGCGGACGTATCCGGCCGATCTCGCGGCACGGTCCGAGGATCGGATTGCCGATGATCTGGTGCGCGAGGCGCGGGCCAGGGGTTACGGCGCCTTCGGCGAGATCGGCGAAACCCCAGATGCGCCGATGAGCGCCGACGAGCGCAAGGTGTTCCGCGCCGTCGGCAAGGCGCACCTGCGCACGAATCTTCCCATCTTCACGCACAACGCCTACGGCACCGGGCCCAACGTGCCGCGCGACGCCGGCCTGCGGCAGCTCGACGCCTTCGAGTCGGTGGGTGTCAAGCCGGCCCAGATCGCGATCGGCCATACCTGCTGTCTCGACGATCCGTCGGCCGAGGTGATCAAGGAGCTCGCCAAACGCGGCGCGTTCGTCGGCTTCGATCGCGTCACCGGCGGCGCCGTGCCGGACGACAAGAAGGTGCAGATGATCCTGGCGTTCCTCGAAGCTGGCTACGCGGACAAACTGCTGCTGTCAGCCGACTACAACTTCACCGCGCGCAGCGCGGCCAGGCCCGGCTACGGCAGCACGCTGACCGTGTTCGTGCCGAAACTCCGCGACGCCGGTGTGAAGGAAGACACCATCCGCCGCATCACGGTCGACAACCCGCGGCGGTTCCTGGCGTTCGTGCCGAAGAATGGATGATGCGGCAGAGGGAGAACTAGGAATTAGGAATTGGGAATTGGGAATTGGGAATTCCTACTTCCCAATTCCTAATTCCTAATTTCTTCAAGGCGCGCGCATCGTCCACTGCCGCCGCGCCGGGCAGTTCAGCACGACGCCGCCGAGCAGCCAATAGGCGAACTCGTTGCGGTCCCCGCTCATCGTGCCGACCCCGGACGGCAGCGGCGCCTCGTAGAGCTCCGCCGCCGGCGGCTCGTCGTCGGCGGTTGTCGTCTCCAGCAGCGACGTCCCGGCGTACTTCTTCCTCGTGAAGGGCCGCGCCGGCGGGCGCCCGATCGAGATCTTCGTCGCATCGGTCAGCTCGAGCTGGGCGCCGGCATCGAACGATCCGGAGCCCTCCTCCATGTCGATGCTGTCGCGGAACTGGGTGCCGACTGCCCATTTGTAGGTCGTCGTCGCCCGGCCGCTCCACTTCACCGCCGGCGCACCGCCTCCGGCCGATGGCGGGTCCGACAGGCGGTTGGTGAACGTATACGTGGTCTGGATCCGGTTGTGGATGATCGTGCGAGAGCCGTCGAACGCGGATCGGTCGCAGTCCGCCGTGACGATCACGTCGGCGGTCCATTGCTTGATCGCCGGCCAGCCCTCGCTCTGCTGCAGCGCCGGTGAACCGGCCGGTTCGCCGGCGGCGACAACGGCAAACAGCGCGGCGATCAGGATGGCGCGGATTGAGATCACAGGGGTCGGGCCTTTGCTATGAGCGATCGCCATCAGCCATCTTGTGCCAGGCCTCTACGGCAGCGCCAGCGCCACGAGTTCTCCGGGGAAGCTCCGCCCGCCGACGGCGACGACGATGAACTGCTTGCCATTCACCATGTAGGTCATCGGGGCGCCGCTGGTGCCGGCGGGGAGCTCCATCTCCCAGGCGATTTTGCCGGTCTTCTTCTCGAACGCGCGGAACATCCTGCCGCCGTAGCCCGGCGGCACGCCGACGCCATTGTCACTGCCCTCGCCCATGAACACGAACGTCTTGGTCACCAGCGCCGCCAGCCGTCCCGGCGTGCCGAGCGCCGGGAGGTTGAGCCCCTTGAACGCCGGATGGTTGCGCAGCCCGTCGCCGTTGGCCACCGACCAGAGGATGTCGCCCTTGTTCAGATCGATCGCCACCAGGCGTGAGTAGGGCGGCTTGAACGGATCGGGCAGCCCCTGGGGACCGGTGATGCGCGGCTCCGTCTGCTTGACGTAGGGGAGCGTCGATTCAGGGTGCTGCGACTTGCCGAGGGCGATGACGTTCGGCAGGTGCGCCGAGGGCACGTAGAGAATGCCGGTCTCCTTGTCGAACGACGCGCCGCCCCAGTCGGCGCCGCCGTTGGTGCCCGGCATCAGGAGCAGACCCTTCGGACCGTCGGGACTGCCTTGCAGGACCGGCGGCGTATAGACCGGCCCGGTCTTGTATTCGCTGACGATCTTGAGCGCCTCCGCTTTCAGCTCCGGTGTGAAATCGATCAGGTCCTTCTCGGAGACGCCCTGCTGATCGAACGGCGGCGGCTTGGTCGGAATCGGCTGCGTCGGCGAATACCATTCTCCGGGCACGTTGCCTTGCGGGACCGGGCGCTCTTCGATCGGCCACACCGGCTGGCCGTTGGTCCGATCGAGGACGTAGGTGAACGCCTGTTTGGAGACCTGGGCGAGCGCCTTGATCCGCCGGCCGTTGACGGTGATGTCGGCGAGGACCGGAGCGGCGGGGAGGTCGTAGTCCCAGATGCCGTGGTGCAGCGTCTGGAAGTGCCAGACCCGCTTGCCGGTCCTGACGTCGAGACACATGATGCTTTCGGCGAAGAGGTTGTTGCCCGGCCGCGTGCCGCCGTAGTAGTCGCCGGTCGCTTCCTCGAACGGCAGGTAGACGTAGCCAAGCTCGTCGTCGCCGCTGATCAGCGACCAGGTGCCGCTGTTGCCCGAGTAGGTCCACGAGTCGTTGAGCCAGGTCTCGTTGCCGAATTCGCCCTGGCGCGGCACGACGTGGAACGTCCACAACAGCTTGCCGGTGCGGACGTCATATCCGCGCACATCGTCGGGCGGCATCTCCTTCGGCGCCCTGGCCCGCTCGTTCAGGATGTCGGTCGCCGGCGCCGGCACGCCGCCGACGACGATGACGTCCTTGACGACCAGCGGACCACTGCTCCAGCGCCAGCCGGTGATCGGCCGCTCGAAGCCTTTCAGGAGATCGACCTGACCGTTGTCGCCGAAGTCGGCGTAGCGTTTCCCGGTCTTGGCATTCAACGCCACCAGGTTGGTGCCGATATTGGCGAGGATGCGCGAGTCGCGGCCATCGGTCCAATAGGCGATGCTGCGGGTCGGCCCGCCCCGCGCCGGGCCCTGGCCGTCGGGCCGCGGCGGCAGGACGTCGAACCAGACGGTCTTGCCGGTGGCCGGGTCGAGCGCGGCGACGGCGCCGACCGCAGTGCTCATGTAGAGCAGGCCGTCGACCATCAGCGGCGTGTGCTGATAGTTGGCTGGGGCCTGGGTGTCGGGAAATGTTCCCCGCAGCTCCTCCGGCATCCCGGAGCGGCGCCAGGCGATCGTCAGCTTCTTGATGCTGTCCTTGTCGATCTGGTCGAGCGGCGAGTACTTGGTGCTGCCCTTGTCGCCCGCGTAAGCCGGCCAGTCGCGGTTCTTGTCCGCGGCGCGGCCGGCGATGGTCGCGACGCCGACGCCGAGAGCGACCACCGCGAGCAATCCGATCTTTCTGTGCATGACATCTCCTGACACGGTCCGCCTGAAGGCGGACGCTACGTACAAGCCCCGAAGGCGGACGCTACGTCTTCTTCGTACGTAGTGTCCGGCTTCAGCCGGACCGCGGGCGACTGCGACCTACCGAGTCGTCGAATCCGGCGGCGGCGTGCGCCGCGCCACCTGCGCGAAGTAGTTCGTGATCCCGTCGGGATCGCTCATCCACACGGTCCGGAGCGCGGCGCTGAAATCGCTGAGCGGCCGGTCGATCTTGATCCCGTTCGCCTTGCCGCGGGCGTCGATGGCGTCGACGTTGCCGACGACGTACTGGATGCCGGCGCTGCTCTTGTTGGCCGGGAGTCCCTTGCCGAACGACCAGACGTTGATCGTCGTCGATCCCATCCGGAACGGATACTTGGTGGCGCCGAGCAGGGCGTCCTCGACCGGCTTCAGCTCCTCGAGGCCGACGAAGCCGCGATAGAAGGCGCGGCTGGTTTCGACGTCGGCGACGGTCAATCCGATTTCGAGGCGGTCGTAGGTCTCCGCCGGAGCGCCGGGGACGACCACCGCTTCGACCCATTGATTGCTGGGGTCGCGCACCAGCGCTACGCGCGCCGTGCCGCCGCTGGTCCGGCTGCGGAATTCAGGCGCCGGGTAGCCATGCTCCTTGAATCGCGCGGTCAGCGCCGCCTCGTCGGGGAAGAAGAACGTCAGCACGCGCAGCCCGGTGACGTCGCGCACGCCGCCGGTCGGCGCCTGGCTCTCCGCCGCCGACGCCTGGAGCTTGATCTCGGAGGCACCGGCGTGGAACCGCGTCATCTGGCCGCCGCCCAGGTTGATCGCCGGCAGCGGTTTGAGGCCGAGGATGTCGCCGTAGAACTCCTTCATCTTCGCGACGTCGACAGCGAACCGCCGGAAGACGTTGGGCACCGCCTGTGTGAAGACCGGAGCGGCCGCATCGGCGCCGGCGGCAGCCTGTGCCGAGACGCGGATGGCGATCGTCGGGACCAGTGACGCCGACAACAGCAGTGCGGGGACCGCAGCTTTCCAGGATGCCATCTTCACTCCTTGAGCACTGTCTATTTCTTCGGTAACGCGAACACCATGTACTGACTCGGACCCGGCGGCGGCGGATCGCCGACCCGCGGCGGAAACACGCCGGCGCCACCCACGGCGACGGCGACGAACTGCCGGCCGTTGACCTCGTAGACCGCCGGGACGCCTTCCGACGCGGCTGGCAGATCGCGCTCCCACAGCACCTTGCCGTTGTCCTGATCGTAGGCGCGAAGCTTGCGATCCGACGAGGTGCCGACGAACATCAACCCGCCGGCCGTCACGACCGGCCCGCCGCGCGGCGCGTGGCTGCCTGGGGCCAGGCCGGGGAACTCGCCGTTCGGAATCTGCCAGAGGATCGTGCCTTTGTTCAGATCGTAGGCGGTGATGTTCGACCAGGGCGGACCGATCGCCGACAGCCCGTTGCTCTGGAGCAGGAAGTCATACGGCGAGGTGTAGGCGACGAAGTCCGGGCCGGCGTTGGGCGGCGGCGCCGCCGGCGGCGGTGGGCCGCCGACACGCTGGCCGCGACCCTCCGGACCGCCGGGCGCCGCTCCGGCCGGGCCGGCGCCTCGACCCTCGGGACCTCCCGGCGCGGCGCCTTCGCGCGCCCCCCCGGCTGCCACCGCGGCGCCGTCGCCGCGCGCACCGCGTCCCCGCTGTCCCGGTGCAACGGGCGCGACCAGCTTGTCGAGCGTCGGCAGATTCTTGCTGACCACGTACATGGTCCCTTTGGTCGGATCGACCGCCGTACTGCCCCAGTTGGCGCCGCCATTGTGGCCAGGGATGGAAATCGATCCCTGGAAGCTGGGCGGCGTGAACAGCCCTTCGTTGCGCGCGGTCCTGAACATCTCGCGCAGCTTCGCCTTGTCTGCCTCGGGGATGAACGGGTTGATGTCCTTCTCCGTGAAGGTCTGCCGCGCGAAGGGGGGCGGGGCGGTTGGAAACGGTTGCGTCGGCGACGTCCACTCGCCCGGCACGTCGGTCTGCGGGACCGGCCGCTCCTCGATCGGGAAGAACGGCGCACCGGTGACGCGGTCGAAGACGAACACGAAGCCGTGCTTTGTCGCCTGCGCCACGACATCGACGTTGCGGCCGTCCTTGCGCAGCGTCAGCAGCTTCGGCGCCTGGGGCAGATCGTAGTCCCACAAATCGTGGTGCACCAGCTGGTAGTGCCACAGCCGCTTGCCGGTGCGGGCGTCGAGCGCGACCAGGGTGTTGCCGAACAGGTTGTTGCCCTGGCGATTGCCGCCGTAGAAGTCGAACCGCGCCGTGCCGAACGGGATGTAGACGATGCCGCGCTTATCGTCGACGCTGAGCTCGCTCCAGTTGTGGACGCCGCCGCCGGCGCCGAGGAACCCTTCCGGCCACGTGTCGGCGCCGAACTCGCCCCTGGCCGGCACGCTGTGGAACACCCACTTCAGCTCGCCGGTCCGCACGTCATAGGCGTGCGTGTCGCCTGGATTCGACGTGTAGGCCGCGCCTCCGGCCGGCAGCGACATGATGATCAGGTTCTCGAAGATCCGCCCCGGATTGCCGGTCTGCAGCGGCCGGAGGTTGGTGACGTCCCGCTGCAGGCCGATCCGGACATCGACCTTGCCGTTGTCGCCGAAGGACGCCATCACGTTGCCGGTCCGGGCATCGATCGAGGTCAGGAAGCCGCCGTTCATGTAGAGCAGCCGGCGCTCGGACCGGTCCTTGCTCTCCCAGTAGCTCATGCCGCGGTCGCCGACCGCGCCCTCGTTGCGGTGCGACCACCGCTCTGTGCCGGTCGCCGCGTCGAGCGCGACGATGGTCCGGTTGGCGCCGAGCACGTACATCACGCCGTCGACGACGATCGGATCGAATCGCACCGTGCCGGTGCCGGCGGCAAACGTCCAGGCCACGTCGAGCTGCTTGATGTTGGCCTTGTTGATCTGCTTCAGCGCCGAGTACTGGTTGGAGTCGGGCGACCCGAGATAACTGCTCCAGGTCGTGTGCGGTTTGTCGTCGGCGGCGGACAAGGCGCCGACCGCGAACCCGATCGCCGCGGTGATCGCGGCGATCAGCAGGCAGGCCGCCTGACGACCGCGCATCGGGACCGCCTCCAGGCGGACCGGGTCGGGCATGGTCGAGACCGTGTCAGCCGCCGGTCGGAGTCCTGGGCGAGGTGCGGGCATGGTCATGGTTCTCGTGATGGTTTCGTGACAGCGCCATTCTACCTAAGCAGGATTGGACCGAGGCGAAATCCGCGACCTCGAACGTAGTGTCCGGCTTCGGCCGGACCGTGACAGGCCTGCACTACTTGTACAACCGTACGGGGGGCTACGTCCGAGCGACGTGTGTCGGTTCAGGGCTTGCTGGTCCGCGACGCCTTGAAGCCGCTCGTGCTGCCGCCCGCCGCCATCGTGCCGTCGATGGTGTCGCCGCTGACGCGGCCGGTGTACTTGGTGGTGCCAACCTCGAACGTCACCTGGTCGCCGCGCAGCTTGCCGTTGACGATCGGCGTCGCCCCGAGCGTGCCCGACAGCATCTGGAAGTTCTGCGTGACCGTGAGGTCGCCCTGCGGCAGCCGCCACGTCCCGGCGGCTTTGGCCGGCACGATCCAGAGCATCGCCTTGCACCACTGGGTGCAGTTGGGGGTGGTTCCGGTCTCGTCCGGCTGCCAGTCCTCCATGTCGAAGGCGTTCGACACGATCCGGGTGCCCGGCTTCATCTCGAGCAGCTTGGGCCGCAGCTGCATGTTGATCGAGGGCAGCAGGAACATCGTGATCACGGTCGCCTTCGAGAAGTCGGTCTCGAAGAGATCGGCCTTGGCGAAGGTTGCCTTGGCGGTGACGCCCTGGGCGGCAGCGTTGCGCTGCGACAACGCCACCATGTCCGGGTTGTATTCGATCCCCTGCGCCGTGGCGCCGCGTTTGGCGGCGGTGATCACCGTCCGGCCGTCGCCCGACCCGAGATCGATAACGTAGTCCTGCGCCGTGACACCCGCCAGATCGAGCATCTTGTCGACCAGCGGCTGCGGCGTCGGCACCCAGACCACGTCTTTGCCCGGCTGGCCGGACTGCGGTTCGAACGGTTTGGCGGTCTGCGTCTGCGTTGCCGTCTGCGCGGCGGCCCCGGCCGCCCCGGCCGCAATGGTGGCCGCGAAGACGACAGTCATGACAATGCGGCGCGATGTGTAGGACAGGTTCATCTGTGCTCTCCTGTGTATGTGCAGGCGCGGCACCGCCCTGCATGATCCTTACGAATTATTTGCAGATTATAGTAGGCGCCGGATGCGTTACAACGCGATCATTGTCGGCGGCGGCCACAATGGCCTGACTGCGGCTGCTTATCTCGCCCGTGCCGGGCGCACCGTGCTCGTGCTCGAGCGCCGCGAGGTGGTTGGCGGTGCGGCCGTTACGGAAGAGGTCTTTCCCGGGTTCAACATCTCCGTCTGCTCCTACGTGGTGTCGCTGCTCCGGCCCGAAATCATCCGTGAGCTGGACCTGCGGCGGCACGGCCTGACGATTCTGCCGCTCGACGGCACCTTCACCCCGGCGGCCGACCACCGCTCGCTCTGGCGCGTCGACGATCACGAGCGCACCCGGCGCGAAATCGCCCGCCACTCGGCGCGCGATGCCGAGGTCTATCACCGGTTCGGCGAGGCGATGGTCGCGATGGCGCGGTTCGTCCGGCCGCTGCTCGACGTCACGCCCCCCGATCCGATGAGCCGCGACCCGCGCGAGCTGCTCAAGCTGGCAGCGCTGGCCAACCGCTTCCGCCGCCTCCCGGCCGGCGAGCAGCGCACCTGCCTCCAGCTGATGACGATGAGCGCCGCCGACTTTCTCGATCAGTGGTTCGACACCGACATCCTGAAGGCGACGATGTCCGCGTCGGGCATCATCGGGACGTTTCTCGGCGTCCGGTCGCCGGGCACCGCCTACGTCCTGCTGCATCACTACATGGGTGAAATCGACGGGGCGTTCCGCTCGTGGGGATTCGCCCGGGGCGGCACCGGCGCCATCTCGCAGGCGATCGCCGCGGCGGCGCGCCTCGCCGGCGCCGAGATCCGAACCGGCGCATCGGTCGCCGGCATCCGCGTCAGGAACGGCCGCGCCATCGGCGTCACGCTGTCGACCGGCGACGAGATCGAGGCGGACATCGTGCTGTCGAGCGTCGATCCCCGGCTGACGTTTCTCCAGCTGGTCGGCGCGCGCGAACTGCCGGCCGACTTCGTCGAGAGCGTCCGCCGCTACCGCTTTCGCGGATCCTCGGCCAAGGTGAACTTCGCGCTCGACGCACTGCCCGACTTTACCTGCCGTCCCGGCGCCGGCGATCATCTTCGCGGGGCGATCTCCATCTCGCCCGGCGTCGACTACATGGAGCGCGCCTATGACCAGGCCAAGTACGGCGCGTTCTCGACGCGGCCGTACATCGACATGGTGATCCCGACGCTGACCGATCCGACGATTGCGCCGCCGGGCAAGCACATCCTCTCGTGCTTCGTCCAGTACGCGCCGTACCAACTCGCCGGCTCGACCTGGGACGAGCAGCGCGATGCGCTCGGCGACGCCGTCGTCGATACCGTGGCGGAGTACGCACCCAACCTGCGCCAGATCATCCGGCACCGCCAGGTGCTGACGCCGCTCGATCTGGAGCGCGAGTTCGGGCTGACCGAGGGCAATATCTTTCACGGCGAGCTGACGCTCGACCAGCTGTTCTTCCTGCGTCCGGTGCCGGGCTGGGCCCGCTACACGACGCCGATTCGCCAGCTGTGGATGTGCGGATCGGCGACCCATCCCGGCGGCGGCATCATGGGGGCGCCCGGCCGCAACGCGGCGCGGCGGATCCTTGGACTGGCAAGCTGAGGTGTTGTTGCACGCCGAGGACCCCGACGACGAGGAGGTCGCAGAGGTTCTCAACGCGAGCTCTGGGTTTCCTCGGCGCCCTCGGCCTCGGCGGTAGGTTATCCATGCACGACGTAGTCATAGTCGGCGCCGGTCACAACGGGCTGGTTGCCGCTGCGCTGCTCGCGAAAGCCGGGCTGAAGACGCTCGTCCTCGAGCGCGGCGAGCAGGTTGGCGGCTGCGCGATCACCTCGGAGATCGCCCCCGGGTTCCGGTGTCCGGCGCTCGCGCACCGGGCGGCGATCGATCCGGCCATTCTTGGTGCGCTGGAACTGAGCCGTCATGGCCTCGAGATCATCAGGCCGGCGGCCCGGGTGTGGGCGCCGGCGGCCGACGGCCGATCGCTGACGATCTGGGCGGACGAAGCCAGGGCGGCACGGGAGATCGCGGCGTTCTCGCCGGCGGACGCGGCGCGGTATCCCGAGTTCCTGTCCAGCGTGGCGGCGATCTCCCGCGTGCTGCGGGCGTTGATGGCGACGCTGCCACCGTCGGCCGGCCATCTCTCGGCCGCCGGCGTGATCGATCTTCTCAAGGCGGCGAAGACGTTCCGTGCGCTCGGCAACGCCGACGCCTACCGCCTGCTGCGCTGGCTGCCGATGCCGGCCGCCGACTTCGCCCGGGAATGGTTCGAGAGCGAGCCGCTGCTCAGCATTGTTGCCGCCGGCGGGACGCTCGGTTCCTTTCTGGGCCCGCGTTCGGGCGGCAGCGCCGCGGCGCTGCTCTGGCTGGGGGCCGGCGAAGGACACCCGATTGCCCCGGGATGGACCGCGCGCGGCGGCATCGGCCGCATCAGCGACGCACTCGCCGCGGCGGCCCGCGCCGCCGGCGCCGAGATCCGGCTCGGCACCGTCGTCCGGCAGATCGTCGTGCAGGCCGGGGCCGCGGCCGGCGTCGTCCTCTCGTCGGGAGACGTCGTCCCTGCCCGCCTGGTCGTCTCGAATGCCGATCCCCGGCGCACCCTGCTCGATCTCGTCGATCCGGTCCACCTGCCGCCGGAGTTCGTGGAGGGGGTTCAGCAGATCCGGATGCGCGGCTCGCTGGCGAAGATCAACTTCGCCGTGTCCTCGCTGCCGCGGTTCGGTGGCCGGCGCGGACTGGGCGGACTGGATCGCCCGGAGCAGGAAGCCGCGCTGTCCGGCTGGGTGCGGTTGTGTCCCGGTATGGACGCGCTCGAGCGGGCGTTCGATCCGATCAAGTACGGCAAGTACTCGGACGATCCCTGGATCGAGCTGGCGATCCCGTCGATTCTGGATCCGGACCTCGCCCCGGCCGGTCAGCACGTCGTGTCCGCCTACGTCCAGTTTGCGCCGTACAGCCTGCGCGACAGCACCTGGGAGCGCGAGCGTGGGCACCTTGCCGACCTCGCTACGGCGGCGATCGAGCGCCACGCGCCCGGCTTCGCCGGGTCGGTGGTGGCCCGGCAGATCATCACGCCGCTGGATCTGGAGACCAGCTACGGGCTGACCGGCGGACAGATCTTCCACGGCGAGCTGGCGCTCGATCAGCTCCTGTCGGGCCGGCCGCTGCTCGGCTGGGCGCGCTACGCGACGCCGATTCGCCGGCTGTTTCTCTGCGGCGCCGGCACGCATCCGGGGACCGGACTCGACGGCCGATCGGGGATGCTCGCGGCCCGGCAGATCATCAAGGCGGCGCGATCCCGCGAGCGGTAACCGGCTCACGACGCCTGAGAAAGAGGGCCGGGCCGGGGGGAAATCGATGCTTTGCCCGGGACGGTCAACCGCTCGCTGCGCCGCGCCCGCCCCTGGCTGTACAAAGAGCTCGAGCCGCTCCTGGCCTGATCCGGCGCGACGTCCGGCCGGACGCTTTCGCGCCGCCCGGTCCTGTTCCGCGGCCGGCGCCCGCTCGTGTTCCGGGGCGGCGCACGCGTGCTAGCATCCGCAGGTGAGCACCTCAGACATCGCCGCTCCGGCGGCTTTTCCCATCAGTCTGGAACGGCGCCTCGGCCCTCTCGACGCCGCCGCGATCGTCGTCTCGAACGTCATCGGCGGCGGGATCTTCTTCGTCCCGATCCTGGTCGCCAAGGAGGTGCCGTCGGGCTGGGCCTTGCTCGGCGTCTGGATCTTCGGCGGCGCGCTGGCCTTCGCCGGCGCCATGGCCTATGCCGAACTGGCGACCCTGCGCCCGCACGCCGGCGGCGAATACGTCTACCTGCGCGAGGCCTACGGCCGCGTCGCCGCGTTTCTCACCGGCTGGACCTCGTTCGTCGCCGGCTTCTCCGGCGCCATCGCCGCCAGCGCCATCGCCCTGGCCGACTACATCGGCCGGTTCGTGCCGGCGGCCAGCGATCGGACGCCGCTCCTCAGCCTGCCGCTGCCCGGCCTCCCGCTCGTCCTGACGCCGCAGTCGCTGGTCGCGGTCGCCGTCATTGTCGCGCTCTCGCTGGTGCACGTCCACGGATCGGGCCGCCTGGTGCACAACATGCTGGCCGGGTTGAAGGTCTCGGCGCTCGCCGTGTTCATCGCCATCGGCCTCGCGCTCGGGATGGGGTCGTTTGCCAACGTCGCGACCACGCACGCGGTGCCGAGCCCGGCCACCGGCTGGATGCTGGCGTTGATCCCGGTGATGTTCACCTACTCCGGCTGGAACGCCGCCACCTACGTCGCCGAGGAGATCCGCGATCCGGATCGCAACGTGCCACTCGCCCTCGGCGCCGGCACGGTCGGCGTGATCCTCATCTACCTGCTGCTGAACCTCCTCTATCTCTACGCCATGCCGCTTGCCGATCTGTCCGCGCTCGACGGCCGGCTGACCGATATCGTCGCCGAGCGGCTGTTCGGGTTCGTCGCCGGCAACCTCCTGGCGGTCTTCACCATCGTCAGCATCGGCGCCAGCATCAGCGCGATGGTCTGGGCGGGCCCGCGCATCTACTACGCGATGGCCTGCGACGGCGTGTTCCTGCGGGCGGCGACGCGCGTCCATCCGCGGCATCGGACCCCGGTGTTCGCGATCATGGCGCAGGCGGTCTGGAGCAGTGTCCTGGTGCTGTCCGGGACCTTGTCGCAGCTGGTCGAATACACCGGGTTCGCGGTGGTGCTGTTCTCGGCGGTCGCCGTGATGTCGGTGTTCGTGCTGCGGTTCCGCGAGCCCGACGCCCCCCGGCCGTTCCGGGCCTGGGGCTATCCCTTCGCGCCGGGGTTCTTCATCGTCGCCAGCCTGTCGATGGTGCTCTACCAGATGTGGAACAGCCCGGTGACGTCACTGTGGGGGCTGGGCGTGATCCTGGCGGGCTTCCCGATCTACTGGCTGTTCGCGCGGCAGAAAAAGCGGCCGATCGGCTTTACCTCGCAACTCTGACCCGGCGGTCCCGGCACCACGCGGGCGGACACCGGCCCGGCGCTGCCCGACAGTGGCGGCAGCCCGTCCCGCGTTAGAATGGCCGGGCCCAAGGAGGCTCAATGACCGTCCTGCGCGTCTGCTACAAACACGGCATCCGGTTCGACGAGGCGTACTACATCGGCACGCACAGCCCGCTGGTCGCGGCGGTGATGGGACCGCACGGCCTGAAGAAGGCCGAAATGGTCAGGATGGCAGCCCTGCCCGACGGATCGAATCCGCCGTATCAGGTGATTTTTTCGGCCTATTTCGATTCGCCCGACCGTCTGCAGGCCGCGATGCAGGATCCGCGCATCGGCGAGGTGATGGGCGACATCGCGAACTTCCACGACGGGGCGCCGGATGTGATGATCGGGGAAGTGGTGGCGCTGCCCATAGGGAATTCGAATTCATGAAACGAACACTCGTGCTCGGCACCTTGATTGCCGTTGGCGCGCTGTCGCTGGCCGCCTCCGGCCAGGCCGTCGGCGGCGGCACTGGCAGCGATGAAGATCGAGAAGGTGAAGGACAGCCTTTACATCCTGACCGGTTCGGGCGTCTCTGATACCTTCAGCGGCGGCAATGCCGCCGTGTTCATCACCGATGCCGGCGTGACGCTGCTCGACACCAAGCTGCCTGGTTTTGGCCAGACGATGCTCGAACGGATCAAGAACCTGCAGATCGCCTACGACGAGCTGAAGAAGAAATAGTCCAAGTACGACAGAGTCCCATCACGGTCCGGCTGAAGCCGGACACTACGTCCAGATGAAGGGCGCTTCACGTCGTTCGTCGTGTCCGCCTTCAGCGGCGCCGGACTCGTAACGTAGTCTCCGCCTTCAGGCGGGACCGTGAGGTCGTACGTAGTGTCCGCCTTCAGGCGGACCGTGACAATCAGCTCTCCCGCTTGCCGTGCAGCAGCAGTTCGAGCGCGTGATCCATCGAGCCGGCCGGCGTGATCTCGCCGCCGTTGATGAAGAAGATCTCGTCGGCGTTGGCGATGGTGTTGAGCCGGTGCGCGATGATCACCTTGGTCGTCGCCGGCGGCAGCTCGTCGAGGATCTGTTCGAGCAGCTGCTCGGTCACGGTGTCGATGTTGGCGGTGGCTTCGTCGAGGACCAGAATCTCCGGATCGCGCAGCACGGCGCGGATGAACGCAATCAGCTGCTTCTGCCCGAGGCTGATCGCGTCGCCGCTGGTCGCCACCTTCGTCTCCAGTCCGGATTCGAACCGCGCCAGCAGGCCGTCGAGCCGCCTCGCCCGCAGCAGGTCGACGACCTGATCGTTTGAATAGTCCCGATATGCGGCGTTGCCGTAGAGCACGTTGTCGCGGATGGTGCCGGTGAACAGGAACGGCTCCTGCAGGATGAAGCCGATCTTGCGCGTGCGCTCCGCCGGCTGGTACGAGCGGATGTCCCGCCCGTCGAGCAGCACGCGCCCCCGGGACGGATCGTAGAGCCGCGCCATCAGCGACGCCGTCGTCGTCTTGCCGCCGCCGGTCGGGCCGACCAGCGCATAGGTGCGGCCCGGTTGGAGTGCGAACGTCGCGTCGCGCAGGACCTCCTTGCCGCCGGGATAGGCGAAGCCGACGTGTTCGAAGGCGAGCAGCGAGCTCCTGGTGGCCGTGCTGTCAGCGCTCTCCGCCGGCTTCGCCGGCAGCACCGGCATGTTCGATTCGAGCGCCAGCACGGCGGACACCCGATCGAGACCGGCCAGCGCGAGCTGGAACGTCGCCCAGACGGTCGCGAGCTGGCGCAGCGGCAGGTAGAAGCTGTTGACGTAGAGCAGGAAACCGATCAGCAGCCCGACCGTCATCTGGCCCGAGTCGATCAGCGTCAGGCCGTAGCCGAGCACGATCAGCTGGGCCAGGTTGAACGACAGTCCGTAAATCGGCGTGAAGACAGCACTCGCCAGGCCCGACGCGAACGAGGCGGCATAGTTCCGTTCGTTGGCGGCGTTGAACTTCTCCCGGAAGTAGTCGCGGCGGTTGAAGGCGACGATGACCTTGAAGTTGGTCAGGCTCTCCTGGATTTCCCCGCTCATCCCGCCGAGCGACTGCAGGCTCCTGACGTTCGCCCGCTTGACCCACGGCGACACCGCCCGTGTGAAGACCAGCACGCCGAACGCGGGGAGGAGCGCGGCCACGCCGAGCCGCGGGCTCAGGCTGACGAGAAAAATAGCGGCGCCCGCCATCAGGAAGAGGTTGCCGGCGAGCTGCACCAGCCCCTGCGCGAAGAACTGGTTCAGCTTGTCGGTGTCGTTGTTGATGCGCGAGATCAGGTCGCCGGCCTTGTTCTGATTGAAGAAGGCGAGCGGCAGCTCCTGGAGCTTGGTGAACAGGGCGTTGCGCACCGAAAACAGCACCCGCCGTCCGACCATGCCCATGGTCCGGGTCTGGATGTAGGTGGTGAACAGACCCAGGATGTAGATGGCCAGGAGAATCCCGGCGAAGCGCAGCACGCCGGGGAAGTCGCCGCTGCGGATGTAGGCGTCGACGGTGCGGCCGATGATCAGCGGTGCCATCAGCGAGGTGATCGAGGTCACGATCACGGCGATGAACGCGATCGACACCCGCCGCCGCTCCCCGGCCATCAGCGGCGCCAGCCGCCGCAGCGCGGTGCCGATCGTCAGGCGGCGCTCGTCGGCTGCGGTGCTGCTAAGCGTGTAGTTCGAAGTGGCTGGTGCTGCGCTGGGAGTCATAAATCTGCACGTACTCGGGTGACGTCTCGATCAGGTGGCGGTGGGTCCCGGCGGCGAGCACCTCGCCCTCCATCAGCAGGATGATCTGGTCGTAGTCCTCGACCGCAGCGATCTGCTGGGTGACCGAGAGCAGCGTGATGCCGGGGTAGTTGCGGCGCACGTTCTCCAGAATCTTCCGCTCGGTCGTCGCATCGACGCGGGCGGTGAAGTCGTCGAGCAGCAGGACCCGCGGGTTCAGCGCCAGCGCCCGCGCCAGCATGATGCGCTGCTTCTGGCCGCCGGACAGGCTGCTGCCGCGTTCCGACACCACCGTGTCGAGCTGTTCCGGCAGCCCGTTGATGAAGTCGCTCAGCTCGGCGGTCGCGATCGCCTTCTCCAGCGCCGCGTCGGTCACCGTCTTGTTGAACGCGATGTTCTCGCGCACCGTCAGGTTGAAGATGATGCTGTCCTGGAAGACGAAGCCGACCTGCTGGTGCAGGGTCATCGGGTCGTAGTCCTCGATGTTGCGGCCGTCGTACTCGACGATGCCGGAGGCCGGCTTCAGCAGGCCGACCAGCAAGTAGAGCAGCTGCGTCTTGCCGGCTGCGGTCGGACCGATCACCGCCGTCCGGGTGCCGGCCGGCGCGGCGATCGAGACGTGCTTCAGGACGGTCTTGCCGCCGAGCGTCACCACGACGTCGAGGACCGCGATGTCGCCGCGCAGATCGGCCGCGACGCGGCCGGCCGGCGCCTGATCGGGCGCGTCCAGGACCTTGGCGATGCGCTGGTACGACGCGCTCGCCTGCGCCATCAGGTTGCTCATGAAGCCGATGACAATGACCGGAAAGACCAGGATCGACAGGTAGCTGTTGAAGGCGGTGAACTCGCCCAGCGTCATCGTGCCGCGGATGACGTAGCGGCCGCCGAGCACCAGAATCGTCAGCGTCGCCAGGTTGGTGGCGAACATGATCACCGGAATCAGGCTGGCGAACAGCCGCAGGATGCTCAGGCTGATGTCGCGCGCCTGGGTGTTCGCCGCCAGGAACTTCTGCGCCTCGTAGTGCTGCGAGTTGAGCAGCCGGACCAGCGCCGCGCCGAGGATGCTCTCGTTGATCACCTTGTTCAGCCAGTCGATCGCCTCCTGCGACAGGGTGAACAGCTTGCGGACCCGGCCGAGCACGAACGAGAAGGCGCCGCCAATCACCGGCAGGATCGACAGCACGGCGAGACCCAGCCGCCAGTCGATCGACAGCAGCAGCGCGCTGGCGCCGATGATCAGGAAGATCGACGCGATCAGCGAGGCGAGCGCCTGGGCGACGAACGTCTTGATGGCGTCGACGTCCGAGGTGAGATGCGTCAGCAGCATCGCCGGCGTCAGCATCTGGATGTAGGCGTGATCCTGACCGGAGATCTTCGCCGCCAGCCGGGTCCGCAGGTCGCGGGCGACGCGCTCGGCCGCGTAGATCTGCAGCGCCGTCTGCAGGTAGGTGAAGACGAAGATCCCGACCCCGACCAGCAGCAGCTCGCGCGACGCGGCGGCGATCACCGGTTCGCCACGGACGTAGCCGTCGATGGCGCGGGCGATCACCCGCGGGACGATCAGGTTCAGCGCGTTGGCCAGGATGGTCAGCGCCGCCAGGATCAGGATGGGGCGCGAGTACGGCCGCAGCAGGCTGAACAGGCCGGGCGACGACGGGCGGGGCGGTGCCGTCGTCGTCGATGGGTTCACGCTGTTGCCTGGTTTCAGTCGGCTCATGGTCGGAGATGAGGGTCTGCACGACGACCGTCCACGTACGTAGTGTCCGGCTTCAGCCGGACCGTGATGGGAGATCGGTCAAATCGATTATTCCACACGCTCCGCAGCCGGGCCGTGTCAGGCATCGAAGGGACCGTGCGTCGTCTGTACGTGGAGTCCGGCTTTAGCCGGACCCCCACGCCTGGAAAGCCTGCACCGGCAGATGCCACGATCCGACTTATAAAAATTTGCTAAGGCAGCGACACCTGCAGGCCGACCCGCGCGGCGCGCGGCAAGCCGGTGGTCAGCGTCGGCGTCCGGCCGACATCATAAGTGGCATCGAACACATTTTCGACCGCGACGAATGCGGTGACCCGGCCAATCAGCGTCCGGCCGGCGAACGCGTCCAGCACCGTCGCCCGGCGCAGTGTGAACAGGTTCTGATCGTCCTCGAACTGCGGGCCGGTGACGCGCAGCTGAGCCGATGCGCTCCAGACGGGCCGGAGGTAGCGCACGTCGAGCCCGGCGTTGTACTTCGCGACCTGCGGCACCCGTTTCCCGCCCAGCTCGGTGGCGCCGGTGAATTCGGAGTTGACGAACCCGCTGCTCAAGGCGATCGACAGCGAGCGCGGCAACCGGACGTCGGCCTCCAGCTCGATCCCCGAGGCGCGCAGCGTGTCGGCGTTGGCGCGCTGCCGGATGATCAGCTGGGGCGTGCTGGAGATGGTGATCGCGGTGATCGCCTGGTCCAGCACGTTGAAGAAACCGGTGACCCGCGCGGACACGCGCCCGCGGCCGATCACCACGCCGGCATCGCCGCCGGTCAGCCGCTCGGGATTGAGCGCTTCGTTCGGCCTGGTCTGCGTGTTGCCGGATCCGAAATTGCGGTAGAACTCGTTCAGCGTCGGTGCCCGGAATCCCTTGTAGACGGCGCCGCGGACGACGATGCCGCTGTCGCCGAGGCGGTAGGACCCTGACGCCCGGGGATTGAACGAGCCCGAGGACTTGGCGAAGCCGGTGATGAGGGATGTCGATCGCCACCCGTCGGCATGGGCGCCGATCACCAGGGTGGTCCGATCGTTCACCCGGACCGTGTCCTGGACGAACGCCGATCCGAGCCGCTGCGTCCCCCCGACTTCGGTGGCCGCCTGCGGCCGGCCTTGCGAATACGGGATATCAATCGAGGTCCCTTCCACACGCCGCCCCTCGGCGCCGACCAGCAGCCCGTGCCGTCCCCAGCCGCGGAACCATTGACCGGCCAGCCCGAAGACGCTCGACGGGACATTCTGGTCGCGGGTGAGCGTCTCGGCGGTGCGGGCCGCGTTGACCGTACTGAACACCTGCCGGTACTCCTGGGTGCCGCCGAAGCCGCGCAGGTTGAGCAGCCCGCCGCCCACCGCGCCGGCCAGCTCGCCCGAGACCTGCCGTGACGCGGTGCTGTTGATCGAGACCGGCGTCGCGTTCTGTCGATGTTCGTCGAACAGGTTGCCGGCGACGTCGACCCGCCACCCGCCGGCCGCCTGGTAGCCCGCCGACGCCAGCGCCGACCGATGCGTCGACCCGAGTTTGCCGTCGATCGGCCCGCGCGGTGCCAGGCCCGCATCCTGCTCGGTCGCGATCGGAATGTAGCCGTCGATCGTGAACCATTCGCCGCCGCCGCTGTAGCGCCAGCCGCGGGTGCGGCTGCCGGCGAATATCGACACCCGGCCGGTGCCGAGCGTGCCCGCTTCGATCAGGGCGCGGCCGGCCGGCCGCGCCGGCCGCAGCGTCAGGAGCTGCACGACGCCGCCGACCGCATCGGCGCCGTAGAGATCGCTGCCGCTGCCGCGCTGCACCTCGATCCGATCGATCGCCGCCTGCGGCACCTTGCTCCAGTAGACCCAGCCGCCGAACGCGTCGTTGAGCGGCAGGCCGTCGGCCAGCACCAGCGATCGGCTCTGCGCCGTGCCGCCGATCCCGCGCAGCGCCACGCCTTGCGTCGTCGGATTCGCCGTGCGCGACGAGGTGCGGCGGAACAGCGTGAACCCCGGGACCATCTTCAACGCGTCGTCGAGCGTGAGCGGGGCGCTGGCCGTGAGATCCGAGGCGGTGATCACCGTCACCGTCGAGGTCGGGTCGGTTCGCGGCCGATCGGCGCGCGACGAGGTGACGTTGACCTGTTCAAAGAACGCCGCCGGCCGCAGCGTGATCTGCACCTCGCCGCGGTCGGGCGGGATCGCCGCCATCGCCTCAACGAAGCCGGCGGCAGTGACGACGATCTGGAGACGGCCGGGCGGTTCGACGGTGAACTGGAAGCGGCCGCTGTCATCGGTCCGGACCTCGCCGACGGCGGCGCCGGCGGATTCCAGCCGGACGAGCGCGTCCGGGACTGCCGCCCCCGACGGGTCGAGCACGATCCCGGTGATCGGCGACGCGGCGGCGACCGCCGCCGCAAGGGTGACGGCAAACGCAAGAAAGGTGGGGTACACGGTGTGGTTCAGCGGATGCCGCATTGTGCTCAGCGTCCGACCATCTCCTGCAGGTGCTCGGGATAACGCGCGCCGTGGATCTCGATCCGTGACGCTGCGCGATCGATCTCCTGCAGGCCGAACTTTGTCGCGATCACCACCTGATCGCGCACCGGGCCAAGCGCTTCGCCGACCACCTCTTCGTTCGTGAACGGGCCGTACACTTCGGCGGTATCGAAAAACGTGACGCCACTGTCCACGGCGGCGCGGATGATCGCGATGCCGTCGTCGCGGCTGGTGGCCGGCCCGTCGCCGAAACTGATGCCCATGCAGCCGAAACCAAGCGCCGAGACTTTCAGCCCGCTCCGACCCAGTGTGCGTTTCTGCATTTGCCCTGTCTCCCTCACGCCGGTTGGCCTAATCCCACGGTGATCCTAGCTCGGGGCGGGAGCGCCGGGCACGTTCCTTCCGTCAAGGCGGCCTTCGCCAAGGGCGCCGAGGACTGCGCCGTGCAGTCGGACTCCGCTCAGGACCGCCGCGTCGGGTCGATCTCCGCCGGGCGCCTGGCAGAGTTTCGCGGTGGCTCCGCCAAGCATTCTCGCCTTCGCCGGGGCTCTCGGCCTACGGTCTCGACCCGATCCTGGCCGGTGGGGCCATAATGCAGCGTGTTCGATCGACAGGCCTACCTGACGCGCATCGGTCTCGCGCACGTGGACCTCGCACGCCCATCGTCGCTCGCCAGTCTCCATCGCGCACACATCGCCGCGATTCCCTTCGAGAACCTGGATATTCAAATGGGCCGGCCGATCGCGCTCGATGCTGGCTCGATCCAGTCCGCCCTCGTGGGCCGGCGCCGCGGCGGGTACTGCTTTCAGCAGAATGGCCTTTTCCGGATGGCCCTGCAGGCAATGGGCTATGAGCCGCGCCCGCATCAGGCGCGGGTCGTCGATGCCTCGGGGGCGGTGTTGCCTCGGACTCACATGGTCCTCACGGTGTGCGCCGAAGGCGTCGACTGGCTCGTCGACGTCGGCTTCGGCGGTCACGGCATCGTTGAACCGATCAGGCTGGACGGACACATCGCGATCCAGGATGGCTGGAGCTATCGGCTCGTCTGGAACGGCCGCCTCCGCGTGCTGCAGCGCGCCGGGACCGGTGGCTGGGACGATCTCTACGAATTCGGAGACGACGAGGCACAGGATGTGGACTATCTGGTCGGCAACTGGTTCACGAGCACGCACCCGGACAGCAAGTTCGTGCGCAATCTCATCGTCCACCGCATGGTCGGCGCCAGGCGCTACATACTGCGCAATCTGACCTATAGTGTCGCCGCGGACGGAGGGGAGTGGCAGGTGCTGGAAGTGAGGCGCGAGGAGTTGGTGCCGCTGTTGCGGGAAGTCTTCGATCTCGACGTGCCGGACGATGCCAGGTTCAGGGCGCTTGATGCCGGGCCCGCCGCCGGTTCGTCGCGTATCTGAGGTCAGGATTGGCGCGGAATTGGTCGAGACAGCTCTGACTGCGGAAGTAGTACGTGCGGCCTTTGTGGTCGACGTGCCCTACAGCGTCGTCCGAGGGGATTCGCGTCGAATTTGGCCTTACAGCCCTTCGAGCAGAAGTGATAGTTCTTCCCGTTGTACTGGCTGCTCCCGGCCGCCTTCGCTGGGTCCACCTGCATTCCGCACACAAGGTCGCGTTCCATGTTGCCCTCCTCTCGCGTCTGTCCTGTAGACGCACGGCTCCCGCCGGCATTACACCGCCGGCCAACTCATCGGGCTGCCGGCATCTTCTTCGTGATGACCAGGCGAATGCCGATGCTCGAATCGCATCCCGTTCCATCGCCTCGTACTGGCCGCTCCAGGCGAGCGAGTATCCGGTGGGCAGGGTGACGCGCTCGCCGACCACGCGCTTGGCCTCGGTGACATAGCCTCCCGATGTCACGTCCGGCAACATCCACGTAGACATGGCCGGTGAGCACGCCGTTTTCGTTGCGGAGCATCGCCGGTCCGCTGACGAGGCGCACGTCGGCCAGTTGGCCGACCGGGATCTGCATCTTGCCGTCCATGACCGGCACCATCAC
>JBDTRR010000061.1:0-31472 GCA_039931615.1 Acidobacteriota bacterium | reverse complement strand
AGGGGACATTTCTATCGAGGGAAGGATGGGGACATTTCTAACGAGGCTTGACAGGGGAGTGTTCCTTCATTTGACAACGCTTGACGTCGGTGCGAGACTCGCGCGGCCGTCGGTCGTATAGGTAGGAGCCGCATCATGCGCACGAGCCGAACCCCATTTCTTCTGTCGCGTCTGCCGCTGTTGGCGTTGACTGGTGTCTCCCTGGCGCTGATCTGGAGCGCCCCGTCAACGGGACAGGCCCAGGGGCGAGGGAGGGGTGGCGGGCAGGCCCCGGGTGCGGCTCCGGGCCGTGATCTGGCGCGGGAGCTGGCGATGAAGATCGAGGCGCCCTTCACGCTCGCCGCCGTCGGGGACATCTTCGGCGCCATGGCGCCGATCGTGCCCCTGGAGGAGCCGCGGCTGCAGAGCCTGCTCAAGATCATCCGCGATTCCGATGTCGGCTTTGCCAACGCGGAGTCCTCGATTGCCGATCTGCCGCGCTTCAATGGCCCGTTCGGCGGTCTGCTCGCGCCGAAGGCGGCGGCCGCCGACATGCGCGCGATGGGCATCCGTATCGTCAATCGTGCCAACAACCACACCGGGGACAACGGCGACGAGGGGATGTTCGAGACCAACGCACTGTTCGACGAGGTGGGGATCGTTCACGCCGGGACGGGCCGCAACCTCGAGGAAGCGCGCGACGCCGCCTACCTGATGACCGCGAAGGGACGAGTCGGCCTCGTCGGGATGATGCCGATCAGCGAGAACGCGCCAGGCGGCAACCAGGGCTTCTCGTTCAGCCGCACCGCGGCGACCTCGCGCTCGGGCAACATGGGCGGCAGGCCGGGCCTCAACCCGTTGCGGCTGACGACCTACAACATCGTCACCGCCGAACAGTTCGAGGCGCTGAAAAAGATCCGCGATGCGGTGATGGCCCGCCGCAGCGAGGTGCCGGTCCCGCTCGAGGTTCCGGCCGAGCGGGCCGCGGACCGCCTGGAGTTGTTCGGGAAGAACTACAAGATTGGCCCGAAGACCGGCGATTGGAGCTACGAGATGAATGGCGCCGATCTGCGGGAGAACCTCCGGAGCATTCGCAACGGCAAGTACTTTGCCGACTTCATGATGGTGTCGGTGCACGCCCACCAGAACAGCTATGCCTTCCAGCAGTATTCCTTCGACAACCAGGTACCGGACTTCATGGTCGAGTTCGCTCACCGCGCGATCGACAGCGGGGCTGACGCCTTCCTCGGCCAGGGCGTGCACACCATCCGCGGGATTGAGATCTACAAGGGCAAGCCGATTTTCTACGGCCTGTCGAATTTCGCGTTCTACATGAATACGCCGATTGGCGCCTCCGCCGGCGGCGGCGAGGGCGAACTGAGCCCTGGCGAGCGCAGTCAGGCCAACCTCGAACGGCCCGGTGGTTTGTCGCAGCCAGACAACATGGAAGCGCTCCTGGCGACCTCCCGCTTCGAGGGCGGCAAGCTCGTCGAGGTCCGAATCCATCCGACCGACGTGGGCAAGGGCTATCGTCCGGTGTCCAAGATCGGCATCCCGCTGACGCCGACGCCGGAAGTCGCGCGCGAGATCCTCGAGAAGGTGCAGCGTCTGTCGAAGCCGTTCGGCACGAACATGACGATCGAGAACGGCGTCGGCGTGATCCGCGTCGCGTCGCCACAGACGCCGTCACGCACCGGCCCGTAACCGCCAGCGGGTCAGAGTCGCCTGAGGTTGGTGTCGATGCGCACGATGCCGCGGCGCAGCGCCTCCGCCACGATCGCGGTTCGACCGTGCACCTTCAGCTTGAAGTACATGCTCTTGACGTGAGCATCCACCGTCTCGCCACTGATGCGCAATTGCGCGGCAATTTCCTTGGTTCGCTTCCCGGCCGCGAGCAGTTCCAGGACCTGATGTTCACGCGGCGTCAACGCCGGCTCGCTGGCCCGCTGTTTCATCACCGCCAGGATCTCGGGTGGAAAGACCTGGCCTCCGGTGTGGACCGTGCGAATCACGCCAATCAACACTTCGGGAACGGCGTCTTTCAGCAGATAGGCGGCCGCCCCGGCCTGCACCGCGCGATAGATGTCCTCGTCGCCCTGGTACATGGTCAAGACAATGATCGCCGCATCGGGCTGTTCGTGACGGATCGCCCGTATCGCCGCCACGCCGTTCATCCGTGGTAACTCCAGGTCCATCAGCGTGACGCCCGGCCGGTGTTGCTTGAACTGTCGGACCGCTTCTTCGCCGTCGCTGGCTTCGGCGACGACGGTCATGTCGGGTTCCAGGTCGATCAGACTGATGATGCCGCGGCGCACCAGGCGGTGATCGTCGACACAGAGCACCTGGATTTTTGGCGTCACCATGGCGATGACCGCCGGCTGACTGGCACGCTGAGCTCAATCAGCGTACCGGCGCCCGGGGCGCTCGTCAGGGTGAGCCGCCCGCTGACGCGGGCCGCCCGCTCATTCATCCCCAGCAAGCCGAGGTGGTCCTCGCCATTGGCTGCGGCCGGTTCGCCATCAGGCGTGAACCCGCAGCCGTTGTCCTTGACCCTCAGCACGACCGCCGCGGCCGTGAAGTCCAGTGTGATGACAATCACCGAGGCGTGCCCATGGCGAATGGCATTGTTGACGGCTTCCTGGCAGACGCGCAGCAGCTGCAGTTCGACATCGCCGGAACAGCGCGTCTCGCCGCGGCCGCTGCTCGTGAACTGCACGTCGACGCCGCGCGTCGTGGTGATGTGCCGGGACAGGGTGCGCAGTGTTTCCGCCAGGCCGGGCACGTTCGACATCCCGCTCTGACGGAGCGCCACGGCTAAATCGCGCGCTTCACCGAGCGAGTGCGCCGCCTGGCGCCGCAACCGCCGGAGCGACTCGAGGGTGGCGCTGTGCGAGGGGTCCAGTCGGCGGGCGGTCGCCTCCAGTTCCATACTGATGGCGGCGAAGCCCTGCAGGAGTGTGTCGTGGATTTCCCGGCTGACCAGCGCGCGCTCGGCAAGGACCAGGGAATACCGCTGGTGCATCGTGCTGACCCGTAGCCACACGGCTCCGGCGACCACGCCCGCCATCGTCAGCGCGCCGAGCGCAAGAAACCAGCGGGAAAAATAGAACGGCGGCGCGACCGCGAACTCCCAGGAGGCCGCCTCGGTCCAGATCCCGTCGTTGGTGGTGCTGACCCGGAAGCGATACTGACCAGGGGGAAGACGCTCGTACGCCGCCGATCGCCGCCCGCCGGCGGCCACCCAATTCGGCTCGTACCCCTCGAGCCGGTACCGGAACTGCAGTTTGGTGGCCGATTTCAGGCTGACGGTGCCCCAGTGGATGGTGAGATTCGAGACGCCGGCCGGCAGTTCGAACCGCGGCATCGGCGTGACCGCCCGACCGCCGGCGACCACCTGCTCGATCCGCGGCAGTACGGGCCGCCGGTTCTTCGGCAGACTATGAGGATCGACGATGGCGAGCCCGAGACCGGTGGCAAACCACAAACGTCCGTCCGGCCCGCGAACGGCGCCCGCTCGAGTCTGCTGCCACTGAATTTTCCCCTGCATGCCGTCGGAGGCGTCGTACAACGTGTATTCGATCAGCCGCGACGCATTGACCGCGACCTTGTCCATTTCACTCGCCAGGAAGCGGACGATGGCGGCGCCGCCATTCACACCGGCCCAGACGTACCCGTCGTCACTCTCGACCAGGGCGGCGATCAGATCGACGAAGGGACCGTTGGCTTCGGTGAGCGTTGTGAAACGGCCATTGTGGAAGCGGCTGATGCCGGCGCGGGTCGTGATCCAGACGTCGCCACTGCGGTCCTCGAGAATGGCCAGGACGCCGCCCCCGGCCAGGCCGTCCGCCTCGGTGTACAACTCGGTGGCGCCGCCGCCGTGAACGGCAATGCCGCCAGCGGCAAACCCGATCCACTGCCGGCCGCGGCGATCGGAGTACACGTCGCTGCATGCCTTGCCGCGTATTCTGGGATCATCCTCGAAGCGGGACAACGCGCCGTTGCGCCAGATCATGACGCCCTGTGCCGACGAGCACAACCAGCGGCCGCCGGTCGCGTCGTTCGAGAGGGCGCTGACGCGTTCCCAGATGATGTCGGCGGGCAGGGTCAAGGAGACGAAGCGGCCATTCTCGAGGTGGCCGACTCCGCCCGCGGTCACAATCCAGAGCGTTCCATCACGGTCGGTCGAGAGCGCCCTCGTTTGAGAAAGCGGGAAGACCTGGCGCGACGCGCCGAGGAACCGGTTCAGGCTGTGGCCGGTCGCGATCCACACGCTGCCATCCGGGCCCGCCGCCACCGCGCGGACGCCGTCATTGGTCAGCCCATCCAGCGCGACGTTGCCGGCAATCGACTGTTCCGAGACGCGCATCAACCCGCCGCCGCGCATCCCGACCCACAGATCGCCGTCCCGGTCGAAGAAGAGCGCCAGCGGGGCGCCGCCGATCTTGCTCTCGTAGAGAAACCGCTCGATCGCGTCCGGCCGCACGCCGTGCCCGACCAGACGCAGGAGTCCGCCGCCGAGCGCCGCGATCCAGACCTGGCCGCGGCGATCCATCGCCAGGCGCCACCCGCTCTGCGGCGGCCGGCCGGTCGTGGCCGGCGGCAAAGCGCCGCTGCCATCGAGCGGCTTGATCGTTTCGCGTGTGTCAGTCACCCACAGGGTGTTGTGCAGGTCTTCGACGAAGTTCTGAACGAACACCTGGCCGGGAAACCGCAGCTCGAAGACCTCGTTCGTTCCCGCATACACGCCCGCCGAGGTGCCCAGCCACAAGCGGCCCTGGCGATCCTGATAGATGCTGTGGACATCGGCGCCACGGTAGTCGCCGCGTGTGCGGATGTGCTCCCATTGTCCGTGGCGGAATCGGGCCAGGCCGCCGCGCCCCCCGGCCCAGATCGTGCCGTCCCGGTCTTCGAGCAATGACGCGACAGGACCGGCAAACAGCCCGTCCCGTTCGCCGTAACTGGTGACGCGATCCAGGTAGATGCGCGCGACACCACCAGGGCCGCCGCGCCCGACCCAGAGACTCCCATCCCGCGCGCCGACCAGCGCGGACACCACGCGGTCCTCCCGTGGCGCTGTCTGGCCGAGCGTCTCCCGGGCGGTGAACTCGGTGCCGTCAAACCGGACCAGTCCTGTGCTGGTCCCGAGCCAGAGGTATCCATCGAGATCCTGAGCGATCGCAATCACGTCCCCCGCGGGCAGACCGGTCTGCACCGTCCACGCCGCCAGCGAGTAGCCCGCCGAACTGCTGTTGACGACGGCGGACTGTGCGAACACCGGGATCCCGCCTGATAGCTGGAACACCGCCATGATCGCGAACGCGTGGCGGCCGATGTCACGGCGGCGGCGCGCCACCGCGTGACCGCCTCCCGGAGGCGGGCACGGGCCCCTGGGCCCGGTGCGTGAACCGGTGGTCATGGATGCGGATTCTATCGCGCGCCTCGTGCTGCCGCACCGATTCCACATCGATGCAATTGCTTGGATCCCGGCGTCACATTTCCACTGAATCGGGGTGGCCCCCCGAAACCGGGGATATCGTCACCGCTGCGGCGCACGTAGAATCAGCCCGCCTTAACGGGCTGCGAAACCATGAATCAACCTCGATTCGCTGTCGTCGCGGCGATCATTGCCGTGCTCGGTGTCGTGGTGTTCGTCACCGGCGCGGCGCCGCGTGCGGCGGATGATTTCCTGTTCGATCACATCAGCTTCGGCGTCGCCGAGCCCGCGCCCGCCGCCGCATGGTATGCGAAGAATCTCGGCGCGACACCCGAGGGGGCGAGCGGCGTCGCATTCGGGTCCATCCACTTGCGTTTCCGCGCCGCCACCACGGCGCGGCCGAGCGCCGGGAGTGTCGTTGATCATCTCGGGTTGGCAGTCGCGTCCGTGGAAGCCAAAGTCGCGGAACTTCAGGGCGCCGGCGGCACCCTTGTCTCCCCGCCGCAAGAGACGGAGGGCGTGCGGGCCGCCGTTGTCGATGACCCCTGGGGTATCCGCCTCGAGGTGGTGCAGGGCGAGCGAGGGACAGACTTTCACCACCTGCACCTGCTGGCGACCGACCGGGCCGCGACGGCCAAGTGGTTGACCGATTCGTTCGGCGGCCGCCGCGCCGGCGGCCCGGCGCTCGAGATGCTGCAGTTCGGCGTCCTGTCGATCGCGATCAGGCAGGTGGTGCGGGACCCGGGTGGCAGCGTCGGCGACGTCATCGATCATCTCGCGTGGACCACCGCGGATGTCGACGCGGCCGCCGTGGTGCTCAAGCGGGATGGCGTGAAATTCACGACGGAACCCCGGACGACGGGAAACCTCAAGATGGCCTTTGTTGAAGGACCAAATCAGCTGCGCGTCGAAATCCTGCAGCGCTGATCCGGTCGTCGTCCTGGCTGTCGGGAGGTCGATGGTATGACGCGTGACGATTCCCTGCGCGATTGCTCCCAATCGTTACCTCAGGAGAGGCACATGCTGCCGATGACACCGCGGGTTCGACGCGACCGCCGATTGCTCTGGTCACTATCGCTGCTCGTTGCCCTCGCCGTTGCGCCACTCGCCGGACAAAGCGGCACGGGAGATGTCGAGGGAAGCATCACCGACAACAGCGGGGCGGCGCTGCCGGGCGTCACCGTGACCGCAACGAGTCCCGCCCTCCAGGTCCCGGAAGTGACCGCGATCTCCGAGGGAGACGGAACGTATCGCCTGCGGAATCTGCCCGCCGGGGCCTACGAGGTCCGCTTCAGCCTGAGCGGCTTCCGCCCGATCGTGAGACAGGGCCTGCGGCTCACGACCGGGTTCGTCGCCAGCGTCAACATCGAGATGGCGGTCGGCGGTGTCGAAGAATCCATCGTCGTCATCGGCGCCAGTCCCGTTGTCGACGTCAAGACGACGGCGTCGCAGACAACCTTCACCCAGGAGCTGCTGAACACCGCGCCGCTGACGCGGACCATGTGGCAGGTGCTCGGCATGACCCCAGGCGTGCGCCTCGGCTCGCTGGACATCGGCGGTAACACGACCGGAAGCCAGACCAGCTACACCAGCTACGGCCAGGGCGGCGCCGGCGCGACGATGATGGACGGCTTCGACACCAGCCACGATGGCGCCGGCGTCAGCGCGTTCTACCTGGACTACGGCGCTTTCGAAGAGGTGCAGGTGAAGGCGCTCGGCGCCGGGGCCGACGTGCCGAACGCCGGGACGACGTTTCAGGGCATCGTGAAATCCGGCGGCAATCAATTTCACGGCCGCTATGTCTTCGCCGGCCAGTCCCAGGGCATGACGGGCGACAACCTCGACGCCGCGCTGATCGAGAAAGGAGTGCGCAACGGCGACAAGCTGAAGAGCTACTACGACGTGTCGGCCGATCTGGGCGGCCGGATCATCACCAACAAGTTGTGGTTCTACGGCAACTATTCCCGCCAGTCGATCCAGAAGGTCCTGCTCGGATACTCCCAGGCGCCGGGCCCGGACGGTATCTATGGCACCGCGGACGACGTGCAGGGCTATCCACCGAGCTACAACGCGAACTCGACGGCGAAGGTGTCCTACCAGCCGTCGGTGCGGATGAAGATCGTCGGTTTGTATTCGGCCCAGTACAAGCTCGACGAACAGGAAGCGGCGACGACGTTTCGACCGTTCGAGAGCACCCACTACTACCAGTTCGATCCGCGAATCTACAAGGCTGAAGTGCAGAACACGTTGTCGAGCAAGATCCTGATGACCAACCACGTGGCGTTCATGCCGTACTGGGCCAACCGCCAGATCCAGAACGGCGTCGACATGCCGGGTAATCCGAGCCGCTTCGATATCGCGACGCAGCGGTTCTCGGGGCCGTCGCCCGAGCCCTACAACTACTACAAAGAGAACCTCGAACTGCAGGGGAACATCCAGTTCTTCCAGCCGTGGGGCAGCAAGCACGATCTGAAGGCGGGGTACCTGAAGGACTGGTCGTACACGGGCTACAACCGCTACAACCACGAGTCCGGTAACTACCAGCTGCGTTTCGACAACGGCGCGCCGCTGCAGATCGTCACCTACAACTACCCGCTGATCGCGAAGCGCGAGTCCGCGATGCAGAGTTTCGCCGCCTACGTGCAGGACCAGTGGTCGGCGAACTCCCGCCTGACGGCGAACCTCGGCGTCCGGTTCGAACAGTTTCACAACTACGTCAACGAGAGCACGAAGCAGCCGGGAACGTTCGGGGCCTCGGGAACCTATCCCGCGATCGATCTCCAGACGTGGTGGGGCTTCGCGCCGCGCGTCGGCGCCGCCTACGCGCTGACCGGCGATCACAAGACCGTGCTGAAGGCGACCTTCGGCGTGTTCCACAACAATCCGGCAGTAGGGTTCTCCGAGAATTACAACAAGAACACGCTGCAGACCACGACCTACCGGTGGCACGATCTCAACGGCAACCGCGACTACGACGTCGGCGAGGTGGACCTGACGGGCAACGTCGATTTCGTCAGCACGGCAGGGGCCGCGTCGCTCCTGCTCAACCCGGATCTGGAGCAGCCCAGCCGGTATGAAGCGTCGGTCCTGTTCGATCGTGAGCTGGCCGCCAGCTTCTCGATCAGGACGGGGTTTGTCTACAAGACGCTGAACCGCGCCAGCACGAACATCAACCCGTTGCGGCCCTACAGCGCGTGGGATGTCGCGCTCTCGCGACAGGATCCCGGTCCCGACGGCGTGACCGGTTCGCCCGACGATGGCCCGTTCGTCACCGTCTACGACTATAACGCGGCGTATCGCGGCGCCGCCTTCACGGCGACCCGGCCGGTGAACCGGTCCGGCGACCAGCGCCAGGACACCTATAAGTCCCTGGAGTTCACCGCCACCAAGCGGCAGACGCAGCGATTCCCGTTCAACGTCGTGGCGTCGATGGTCGCGACGAAGAACCATCGCTGGCTGTCGCCCTACATCCAGTCGCCGAACGACGAGTTCTTCCCGCTCGATCGGACGTGGACGTGGTTCGGCAAGGTCACGGCGAGCTACCTCGCACCCTACGGGATTCGCGCCTCGGTCTTCTATGAGACGCTGAGCGGCACGCTGGGGCAGCGCACCTTCGTCTTCAGGAACATGCCGCAGTCGAGCACGGTGACGATCCGGCTCGAGGAGTTCGGCCAGCGGAGTCTGCCGAATACCCACATCGTCTACACCCGGATTGGCAAGGAGTTCGTGATCGGCAAGACCCGGTTCGAAGTGAACGCTGACGTGCACAACCTCCTCAACGCCAATACGCCCACGTCCGTGACCTATGCGTCGGGTCCCACCTTCGGACAACTCAACGCCAGCTCGCAGACCGGCGGCGGCTCGGCGATCCTGCTGCCGAGAACCTTGAAGGTGGGCGCGACATTTTCGTTCTGAGGAGGCACGCAGGAAGGGCACGAATCAGCGTCTCGCGGACCCCCTCCCCGGAAGCGGTAATTGATTCGGGCGCCGTTTAGGGCGAGGATCGAGGTTATGGGTTCACGGTTCGAACAGGAGATCAGGGTGTCAGCGCCGCCCGGTGGCCGGAGTCTCCGGCGTCAGGCCGGTAATCGCCTGATCCTCGGAGCGGTCGTGCTGTTTGCCATGGCTCTGGTTCCGACTCAGGCAGCGGGGCCCCGGCAGCAGCCGCCCGCGGCCCCTACCCCAGCAGCGGCGCCAGGCGCCGCCGCCCAGCGGGCGCTGCTCGATCAATACTGTGTCAGCTGTCACAACACGAGAATGAAGGCGTCCGGGGCGTCCCCGCTGGCGCTCGACGCGCTCGACCTGGCGCACGTTGCTGGCGACCCCGACAGCTGGGAAAAGGTCGTCCTGAAGCTGCGGGCGGGTTTGATGCCTCCGGCCGGCCGGCGGCGCCCGGACAAGGCCACCTCAGACGATTTCGCCTCGTGGCTCGAGCAGGAGCTCGACCGTGCGGCCGCTGCCCGTGTCAATCCAGGACGCACCGAACCGTTCCACCGGCTGAATCGCGCTGAGTATCAGAATGCCGTGCGGGACCTGCTCGGGCTGACCTTCGACGTCTCGTCCCTTCTGCCGACTGATGATGTCAGCGTCGGATTCGACAACATCGCGAGCGTGCTGACGGTGTCGCCGACGTTGATGGACCGCTACCTGGCGGCCGCGCAGAAGATCAGCCGGCTGGCGGTGGGCCTCCCGACCACCCTGCCTGGTGTGGATTACTTCCGCATTGCGGACGATCTCGGCCAGGATGATCATCTGCCGGGCCTGCCGTTCGGGACGCGCGGCGGCACGAAAATCCGCTACACGTTCCCGACCGACGGCGAATATGCGGTGCGGGTGAAGATCGCGCGCGATCTCAACGACAGTGTTCCCATCTACACCATCGCGCAGGAGCTCGAGGTCAGCCTTGATGGCCGCCGACTCCAGGTGTTCACGCTTCCCGGTGGTCAGCCGCCGCCGGCGCGCGGCGGGCGCGTGTCCGGCCAGGCCCCTCCCGCACCCGCCCCGGCGGCCGTCGAGGACGAGGACCCCGCGGCGCGCCGGCCCGGCGCTGCGCAGGCAGCGCCCGCTGGCCGGGGCGGAGGGCCGCGGGACCGGGAGGCGCGCAACCGCATCGACGAGCAGTGGCAGGTGCGAGTCCCGGTTACCGCCGGTGACCACGATGTTGTCGTCGCGTTCGTGAAGAAGAGCTCGGCGATCGAGGAGACGCCACGACTGCCGTTCCTGCGGCCGTACCCCGCCGGGAACAACGTGCCGGAGACGCGCATGGGCGCCGCGCTGCGCAGCGTCGAGATTAGCGGGCCGTACACGGCGGGCAGCGCAGCGGAGTCGCCCAGCCGCCGCCGCATCTTTGTCTGTTCGCCCCCGACCGCGGCGCCGGCGTCAACGGCGGTCAGTGCCTCGACGAAGGAGTGCGCCACGCGCATTCTGTCGCGTCTGGCTCGTTACGCCTATCGCCGGCCCGTCGCGGCCGCCGACGTCCAGCCGCTGATCGCGCAGTTTGAAGAGGGGTGGAATCAGGGCGGTTTCGACGCCGGTATCGAGCGCGCCATCAGGCGGCTGCTGGTCAGCCCGGAATTTCTCTATCGAGTGGAAATCGACCCGCCGAACCTGCCGCCTGACAGCGCCTACCGCGTCAGCGACCTGGAGCTGGCGTCCAGGTTGTCGTTTTTCCTCTGGAGCAGTATCCCAGATGAGGAACTGCTGGAGCTCGCGGCCAGGCGGCAACTCCGTGATCCGGCCGTGCTCGCCCGGCAGGTCCGGCGGATGATGGCCGATCCGCGCTCCGACGCCTTCACCACGAATTTTGCCGGGCAGTGGCTCTTTCTCCGGAACGTGCCGCTGGCGGGGCCGGCCCAGAGCGCCTTTCCTGATTTCGACGACAACCTGCGCCAGGCGCTCCGCCGGGAAACCGAGCTGTTCTTCGACAGCATCGTGCGCGAAGACCGCAGCGCGCTCGACCTGCTGCGCGCCAACTACACATTCCTGAACGAGCGGCTGGCGCTGCATTACGGCGTGCACACCGTCAAGGGCAGCCACTTCCGGCGCTACGAGTGGGACCAGGACAGCGTGCGCGGCGGGTTGCTGGGCCACGGCAGCATTCTGACCGTCACGTCGTATCCGGACCGCACCTCGCCGGTGGTGCGCGGGAAGTGGATTCTGGAAAATCTCCTCGGCACGCCGCCGCCGCCGCCGATTCCCAACGTCGGGGACCTGAAGGCCACCAATGGCGGCGGCGAGGTCCTGTCGATGCGGGAGCGCCTGGCGCAGCATCGCGCCAACCCAATCTGCGCGGGCTGCCACTCGATGATGGATCCGCTCGGTCTGGCGCTGGAGAATTTCGACGGCGTCGGAAAGTGGCGGACCCGCAGCGAGTCGTCGCAGCCGATCGATGCGGCCGCCGTGATGCCGGACGGCACCGCCTTCGATGGTCCGGCCGGCCTGAAGCAGGCGCTGCTGGCGCGATCCGACCGGCTGTTGTCGACCCTCGTCGACCGGCTGCTCACGTATGCCGTGGGCCGGAAGCTGGAGTCGTATGATATGCCGGTGGTCCGTGGCATTCTTCGTCAGGCTGCGGCCAATGATTATCGTTTCACGTCGTCGCTGCTGATCGGCATCGTGCAAAGCACACCGTTCCAGATGAGGAGGACCGCTTCATGATCGTGACCAAGAAGGCCCTGCCGCGGCGTTCGGTGCTGCGCGGCCTCGGCGCCACGCTGGCGCTGCCGTTCCTCGATGCGATGGTGCCGGCGCTGTCAGCGCAGGCGAAGACGCCCGGCGCCGGGCCGCGCCGCCTCGGCTTCATCTATCTTCCCAACGGCGTCTCGATGAATTTCAGCGGCGTGAACTACTGGAAGCCGAAGAGCGACGGCGCGAACTTCGAGATGTCGCCGATCCTGGCGCCGCTGGCGCCGTTCAAGCAGCGCCTGCTGGTCGTCAGCGGCCTGACGCATCACCAGGCCGACGCGTCGAACGATGGCGCCAATGGCGACCATGCCCGGGGCACGAGCACGTGGCTGACCGGGGTGCACCCGAAGCATACCGAAGGCGCTGACGCCTACAACGGCATCTCCGCCGATCAAATCGCCGCTGCCACGCTCGGGAAGGACTGCGCGCTGCCGTCGATCGAGATCAATGTCGACCAGAACTATCTGGTCGGCAACTGCGGGAACGGCTACAGCTGCGTCTACATGAACACGCTGGCCTGGCGGACGGCGACCACGCCGCTGCCGACCGAAAACAATCCGCGCGCCGTGTTCGAGCGGCTGTTCGGTGACGGCGGCACGGTGGCGCAGCGGGTGCTGCGCGCCAAGGAGACCCGCAGTATCCTCGATTCGGTGGCGGCGGACATGGCGCGGCTGCAGGGCCGGCTGGGTCCCGCCGACCGGCTGCGCGTCAGCGATTACCTCGAAGCCGTCCGCGAGATCGAGCGCCGAATCCAGAGCGTGGAGGCCCACGATCAGGTGGAACTGCCGGCGCTCGAACGTCCGACCGGCATTCCGGAGCGGTTCGACCAGCACGTCGGCCTGATGTACGAGCTGCAGCGCCTCGCTTTTCAGGGCGACGTGACCCGCGTCTTCACCCTGATGCTGGGACGCGAGCTGAACTTCCGGTCGTACCCCGAGATTGGCATCACCGAAGGGCATCACGGCCTGTCGCACCATGGCGACAACCCGGAGCAGATGGCGAAGTACGCCAAGCTGAATACGTATCAGACGGAACTCTTCGCGAAGTTCCTCGATACGCTGCAGGCGACGCCGGATGGCGACGGCACCCTGCTCGATCACTCGTTGTTCCTCTACGGGGCGGGTCTGAGCAACTCGAACCTGCATACGCACTACGACCTGCCGCTGGCCGTGGTCGGCGGCGGATTCAAGGGCGATCGACACCTCGTCTACGAGAAGGAAACGCCGATGACCAACCTGCTGCTGAGTATGCTCGACAAGGTCGGCGTACCGGCGGAGGTGATCGGCGACAGCACCGGACGGTTGCCGGGCAATCCGCTCGCTTGACGCACGGTCCCGTGCCATGGACCGCCGCGGCAAGACTCCGGCGCAGGGGTCCAGGTTGGAGTGAGCTTATGAATGCCAGGTGGCTGATTCAAGCGTCCCTTGTTGCGGTAGCGGGGGTTGCCACCGCAGGCGCCGCCGAACGCGGGCCGTTGTTGCTCGAGGCCGTGCGGGCGGCGGACGGTCAGGCCGTGCGGGCGCTCCTTGCTCAGAAGGCAGACGTCAACGCCGCCGAGGGCGACGGCACGACGGCGCTCCATCTGGCCGTCCATGGCGACGACGCGACCACGGTGGATCTACTGCTGCGGGCAGGCGCCCGGCCAATGGCGGCCAACCGCTACGGCGTGACGCCGCTCTCGCTCGCCGCGACCAACGCGAACGCGGCCATCACGGAACAGCTGCTGCAGGCTGGCGGAGACGCCAATGCGACGCTCCCCGGCGGTGAGACGCTGCTGATGACCGCCGCGCGTTCCGGCGATGTGCCGACGGTAAAAGTGCTGCTGGCTCACGGCGCCGACGTCCACGCCAAGGAAGGCTGGAAGGGGCAGACCGCGTTGATGTGGGCGGCGGCAGACAATCACGGCGAGGTGGTGCGGCTGCTGCTCGAGGCCGGCGCGCACCTGAACGATCGATCGAACGGCGGTGTCTTCACGCCGTACTTGTTTGCCGTGCGCGGTGGTCACACCGATGCCGCGCGCGTGCTGCTCGACGCGGGCGCTGACGTCAACGAGACGCTACCCGACGGCACCAGCGCGTTGGCGCTGGCGGTCATGAACGCCCACTACGAACTGGCCGCCGTGCTGTTGGATGAGGGCGCCGATCCGAACGCCGACGCGCAGGGATGGACCGCCCTGCATCAAATCGCCTGGACCCGGCGTCCCAACTACGGCTATAACCTGCCGGGTCCGGTGGTGACCGGGCGGATGGACGCGATCGAGCTGGTGAAGAAACTGGTCGCGTCTGGGGCGGATGTGAATGCCCGCGAGAGCAAGGAGCCACGCGACGGCAATCGCAACGTGCTGAATCGCATCGGCGCGACGCCGTTTCTGCTCGCGGCCAAGGCGGTCGACCTGCCGCTGATGCGTGCCCTTCTGGCCGCCGGCGCCGATCCGAAGCTTCCGAATGCGGACGGCACCACGCCGTTGATGGTGGCGGCAGGCGTCGGCATCTGGGCGCCAGGCGAGAGTCCGGGAACGGAAGAGGAGGCCATCGCCGCCGTCAAGCTGCTGCTGGAACTTGGCGCCGGCGCCGTGACCGACATCGACAAGAACGGCTACACCGCGGCTCACGGCGCGGTGCACCGCGGCGGCTCGGTGCCGATTCTCAGGCTGCTGGTCGAACGTGGCGCCAGGCTCGACGTCCGGAACAGCAAGGGTTGGACGCCGCTCACGATTGCGGAGGGCGTCGAGTACACGCCCGATATCTTCAAGCGATATCCCGAGACCGCGGCAGTCCTGCGCGGCATGATGCGAGACCAGGGACTGCCGGTTCCCGAGCCGAATGAGAATGCCGCCGTCGGCAGCTCACGTAAGCGGCGCGAGTGATGTGACGTTTGCCCGCCAATCGCAACAGGGGCGGCGTCGGTATGCAGGGTCGCTCGGTCTGCGTTTTCCTTCCCGTGCTGGCCGCGATGCTCGCCGTGCCGGCGCTGCCCGGGACGCGCGCCGCGGCGCCGGTGGCGCCGACGTTCGCCAGGGATGTCGCGCCGATCCTGAATGCCCGCTGCGTCTCCTGCCATCGGCCGCATCAGATCGGCCCGATGGCCCTCACCTCGTACGCTGAAGCGCGGCCCTGGGCCCGCGCCATCAAGAGGGAAGTGGTGGCGCGCCAGATGCCGCCCTGGGGCGCGGATCCGAAATACGGCCGGTTCAAGAACGACTGGAGCCTGTCGCCGGCGCAGATCGACGCCATCGCCGCGTGGGTGGACGCGGGTGCACCTATGGGCGACGCCAGGGACCTGCCGCCCGCGCCAACCTTCAGGGACGACGCCTGGGATCGCAGCCTCCCTGACGCCGTCATCGAGATACCCGAGCAGCAACTCCCGGCCGAAGGCACGCTCGACGCCCCTTCATTCATCGTCCCGAACCCATTCGGGAAGGACGTGTGGATTCAAGGGAGTCAGGTACTGCCGGGCAACCGTCAGGTCGTTCACCACGTCTCGCCCCACATCGTGAAACTACCGGCGGGCGCGGTCATCAAGGAGGACCAGAAGGCGTACTGGTCCGACGGACGGCCGTTGAAGCGGTCTGAGTTTCCTGTCTACGCCGCGATTGGCGAAGCCGTTCCGGATCGTGACGCAGCGAAGCTGGGCGCGTACCTGCCCGGGCGCGGCCTCGAGTGGTACCCGGAGCGCACGGCGAGGCGGCTGCCCAGAGACGCCTACATCGAGCTCAACGTCCACTACCAGCTGAGTGGCAAGCCTGAAACCGATCGCACCAGGCTGGGACTCTATCTGGCGAGGGAGCCGGTTCGCCGGGAGATCCGCAACGGCGGGGGAGTCGATCCGGCCGGGTTCCGCGAGGTCGCCGGCCGGCAGACGCCGGCGGGCGGGATTCCGAATATTCCGCCCTTCGCCGCCAACTTCCAGGTTTCCGGCTCAACGCTGTTCACCCGGCCCGCGACGCTCTACGCGCTTTCTCCGCACATGCATCTGCGCGGGAAGGACATGACGTTCATCCTCATCCAACCCGATGGCCGCGAGGAAATCCTCCTCAGCGTTCCAAAGTTCAATTTCAACTGGCAGCTGATCTATGAGCTCGAGACGCCGATCACGCTGCTCCCCGGCAGCAGGCTGCGGGCGATCGCCCATTACGACAACTCAGCCGGGAATCGCGACAACCCTGCGCCGGACAGGGCGGTGCCATGGTCCCAGGAGAGCTCGGACGAGATGTTCAGTCCGGAGATCCGTTTCACGTACGACGACATCGACTTGACGACCATGCCGTAACAGCGATTTTCAGCTTCTGCATTGACAGACCTGTTGGTGAGCCATGATGATCCGCTTCTCAACCGGAGCCGGTGCGGTGCATCGGCCTCCCCCTGAACACAGGAGCTTCCGATGAAGGTACTTGGAGCCTGCGCGCTGACGGCAATCGTGGCGACGATGCTTTCCCTGGGCGCGTCGGTCGCGCTGCGCGGCGAGGACAACACGCTGCGCGAGACACGAGACCGACACGAGATCGAGGCGCTGATGTGGAAGTACACGCGGGCGCTCGACAAGGGCGACGGGGCGACCTACGCCTCGACCTACACGGCGGACGGGGAGTTCGGGGCCGGCGAGAGAGTGACGAAGGGCAGCGAGGCGCTGTCGAAGCTCGTCGTCCGACAGCCGGCCGCCGGCGAGCCGGCACGGACACCGCTGTATCACATGGAGCTGAACCACTGGATCGAGTTCGTCGACAAGGACCATGCCCGGTATCACGCGTATTACCTGACGGTCTCCGGCGCGATGGGTCGCGAGACGCCGCCGCGGATCGTCGCCGCCGGCCAGAGCTTCGACACGATGGAGCGCCGCAATGGCAAGTGGCTGCTGAAGACGCGGGACGTCGCGGCGAAGGACTAGGATAGAAGCTCGCACTGGCAACGAAGGACGGAGGAGACACCCGATGCGATCGCTCGCCGTTGTCCTGACATGTGCTCTCGTTGCGACCGCCGCGCACGCGCAGACGCCGGCGGCGCCCGCGCCTCCAGGCCCGAGCCCGACGGGCCTGGTCGTCGGGTCGGGCAACTTCTTCAGCCCGATTGTCAGCGACCTGGACCGGGCCGTCGCGTTCTACCGCGATGGGCTCGGCCTCGACGTCCAGGGGGCGCCGGCCAACGCGGACGCGAATCCGGCGCTGCGCAACATGTTCGGACTGCCCGACGCGCAGTTGCGCTGGCAGATCGGCCGGCCGTCCGGCATGCGCAGCGGCGTCGAGATCGTCGAGATCAAGCAGGCCGGCGGGAAGGCCCTGGAGCGGCGGCTGCAGGACATCGGGGCGACCACGCTGATCGTGCTGGTCCGGGATCTGGACTCGGTGTTCGGGCGCCTGAAACAGCTCGGGGCGCCCGTCGTCACGAAGGGGGGCGCGCCCCTGCTCGTGCCGGGTGGCGCGCGCAGCTCGCGGGCGGTCATCGTCCGGGATCCCGACGGGCACTTCGTCGAGCTGTTCCAGCCGGATCCGCTGCCGGAGGCGCCGGCCACGCCGGCGCCGAACGTGATCGAGGTGCGCGTGCGCCTGTCCGTGGCCGACGTCGAACGGGAGACGCGTCTGTATCGGGACGCGCTCGGCCTCGCGGTGCGCACGCCCGGCGAGTTTGCCGGGCAGCCCACCGTGCTCGACATGATGGGTCTGCCCGCGGGCGCCCAGTATCGCGCCTCGATGTTCACCGTGCCCACGACCGGGCTCACCTTCGAGTTGATCGACTTCAAGGGGGTAGAGCGGAAGGTGGTCCGCGGTAACATCCAGGACCCCGGCTCGACGCGCATGCAGTTGCAGGTGCGCGACGTGGACGCGGCGGTCGCGGCGCTCAAACAGGCTGGCGGGGCGGTGGTGTCGGCGGGCGGGACGACGGTGGAACTGCCAGGTCGCGGCGGGGCGACGACCAAGGTGGCGATTGTCCGCGAGCCCAGCAATCTGTTCCTGGTGCTGCTCCAGGCGGCCGCCGCGCCATGAAAAAGTCCAAGGCGATCCGTTTGGTGCTGCTTGGCAGCACCAGTTTGACGCTCGCCGCCTGCGACCAGTCGCCGCCGTCCGACGCGGCGTTCTTCTCGAAGGTCGAGGACTGCATCGCGGTCAGGAGCGAGTCGAGCTGTCGGGAGGGCTTCGGTCAAAGCGCGGAGGCGTTCGCCGCCGAGGCGCCGCGCTTCACGAGGCAGGAGCAGTGCGAGGCGGAGTTCGGGGCCGGCAACTGTGAGACGCGGCAGTCAGGGGCAGGCACGGGCAGCTTCTTCATGCCCATGATGATGGGCTACATGATGGGCAACGCGTTCAACCGGCCCGTCTACCGCGGCCCCAACAACGGCGCCATGGTCCAGACCGGCGGCCAGTTCTTCAACGTCGGCACCTTTGCCGGCGCCGGCCGGACCGCGCCGTTTCAGCGCGCCCAGTTCACTCCGGTCCAGCGCGGCGGCTTCGGCAGCACGGCGACCGCCCAGCGCACCTCCGCGGGCGGTTAGCTTTGCAGAGGCTCGCGAGGCCGCCGCGCCCGGACTGGCGGAGCCACGTCGAACGCGACCTCGGCTTCGTGTTCCACACCACAGACGGCGCGCCCTATTGGGACGAGACCTGCTGCTACGTCTTGACGGCCGGGGAAGTCGACGCGCTCGAGGCCGCGACGGGCGTGTTGGAGCAGATGTGCCTTGAGCTCGTCGACCGGGTGGTGAAGGCTGGCGATGCCGCCTACGATCGGCTCTTCATCCCCCGTCCAGCTCGGGAAGCGATCGAGCACAGCTGGACGGCGGGCGAGAAGAGCCTCTACGGCCGCTTCGACCTCCGCTTCGACGGCAACGGACCGCCCCAGCTGCTCGAATACAACGCCGACACCCCGACCGCGCTGTTCGAGGCCGCGGTCGTCCAGTGGGATTGGCTCGAAGCCCTGCAGCCGGGGAGCGACCAGTTCAATTCCCTCCACGAGAAGCTGATCCAGGCCTGGCAGCGATTCGGGTTCGGGAGGACGCGGGTTTACTTCTCCGCCGTCAAGGACGATGCCGAAGACGGCGGTACGGTCGAATATCTTCGCGATACCGCGGTGCAGGCGGGCCTCGACACGGCGCGCATCGCGGTCGAAGACATCGGCTGGGACGGAGGACGCTTCCTCGACCTCGACAACGTGCCCATCGACGCGTTATTCAAGCTCTATCCCTGGGAGTGGATCGTCGGCGAGGAGTTCGGCCAGCATCTCCTGTCGGGCGCGGTGCGAGTGATCGAGCCCGCGTGGAAGATGGTGCTCTCCAACAAGGCAGCCCTCCCGCTCCTCTGGGAGATGGCGCCGAACCACCCGAACCTTCTGCCGTCAGCGCTCGAGCCCGGCGGCATCGAGGGTGCGGTCGTGCGGAAGCCGATCTTCGGTCGCGAGGGCGCCAATGTGCAGGTGATCGAGGGGAACCGCGTCGTGGCGGAGACCGGCGGCGGCTATGGCGCCGAGGGCTTCGTCTACCAGGCCCATGCACCCCTGCCCGCCTTCGACGGCAATTATCCCGTGATTGGGGCGTGGGTGGTGGCGAGCCAGCCGGCGGGTGTCGGCATCCGCGAGGATTCCACCGCGATCACCCGCGATACCAGCCGCTTCGTCCCCCACTTTTTCAGGTGACTGCCATGGATCTTGTCCAATCGCTTCAGGGTATCGACAGCTTCTTCCTCTACTTCGCGACGGCCGTCCTCGCCGAAGTGATCTTCGTGATCCTTTACATGGCGGTCACGCCGCACCACGAGGCGACGCTGATCAAAGGCGGCAACACTGCCGCCGCGCTGACCTTTGGCGGCGCCGTGATCGGGTTCACGCTCCCGCTCACCAGCGCCATTGCGCATAACGTATCGCTTCCGGGCACGGTCGCCTGGGCCGTGGTCGCGCTCGTCGTCCAGCTCGCCGTATTCACGCTGGTCAACCTGTTCCTGCGCGACCTGTCCCGCCGGATCGAAGCCGGCGATCTCGCGGCGGGCATCACGGTCGCGGTCGCCTCGCTCGCGAGCGGCATGATCAGCGCGGCCTGCATGACCGATTGACCAGGCATCCTAGCCCGACCGCTCGATCAATCCGCTTCTCGATCGTCCATGGCTATACCCCTGTGACAGGCTCCGCGCGATGCGGACGGTCGAGCCCGCGCTGTTGCTGGCGCCCGCACCGGTCATCGCGAATGTTGCTTCGCTTATTGGCTGGGAGGCGGAATGACGCCCAGCTGCATCATCATTCCGAACATGTCCAACAGGATTCGAGTCGAGATGATCTTGTCTCCAGCGAAGCGGTCAATCACCATGCCCCACACCGTGATTGGGCGGTGCGAGGCCGGAATGCCGAGGAACTCGCCGTGATGTGTGCCGGACCACACGAACCGGCTCAATACCTTGTCGCCCTCCGCAATCTGCTCGTCGACCGTCCACTTCGAATCCGGAAACGCCGATCGAATGCGGATCAGTGTCTCCTTGAGCCCATCCAGTCCAGGACCCTGGCCTGGGAAGGGCACCTCCTCGACCATGTCGTGCTCGAAATATTCGCCGGTCGCCTCGATGTCCCCTCCAGTAAGAACACGGTCCAGGAATTCACGAACACGAGCTTTATTTCTGTCGGACATGTGCACCTCGGTCAAAGAATCGCGACGCCAGTATATCGTCGCGACCGGTGCATCCGTGAGTAAGGTGTTCGAACTGCGATCGCAGTTGCCGTCCGTGCCGGCAGGCCCGCCGACCACGATGGCCGGCCGTATCCTCGCGCCGATAACTGAGGACTCGGTCCGGTCATCGCGCGGATGCCAGCCGGCCTCGAGCAGATGGTCGGCGAGACCGGTTGGCAACTGTCGCATGGGTGAACGGAGCCGCGTCTTTCTCGCCCGGGCATTGCTGCAGGAGGCCGGGCTGGTCATCGTCGACGAGAGCCTCGGCGCGCTCGATCCCGACAACGTCCGACGGTGTCTCGAGTGCGTGCTCCGGCGGGCGCCGTCGCTGCTGGTCATCGCCCATCCATGACGTGCTTCGAGCGGTTGGGGACTATGCGCGTGCCGATAGCGACTTGGTTGCATTAAACTGAGTGTAACGCCGGACACTGGGGAATCTGGCGATGTGCTGGCGGGTGGCTCGTCCGCCGGCCGATCCCGGCGCGCTCACAGCGCGGCCATCGACGACTGCAACTGAGGCGACACTTCTCGGGGCTTCGCGCCATTCGGCTGCGTTCCGCCTCCATCTGACATCGGGTTGGAGAAGGAGTCGGATGTCACCCGCAGTGGCCCTTCAGCAAGAGACGACGTGCGCCTGCCCGGATTCACGAGACTGTGACCTACTTGTTCAGCCGACCCAATCACGATCTGGTTGAGATGTTCGCGGCTTCGAATGTTTTGCTGGCGTTCGACTACGACGGGACGCTCGCCCCGCTGGTCAACGCCCCGGCACACGCCACGATGCGCGCGTCCACCAGACGACTACTCAGGCGGGTGAGCCAGCTCTATCCGTGCGTCGTGATTACCGGTCGGGCGAAGGCCGATGCTCTCGACCGGCTTCGCGACAGCGACGTGTGCCGGGTCGTCGGCAATCATGGGGCCGAACCATCGCCAAACGGGAAGGCGATGCGGCGGCGGGTACTGCGGTGGCTTCCGGTGTTGACGGCACGGCTGTCCCGGCGTCAAGGCGTGGTGATTGAGGACAAGGGCTTGTCGGTGGCGGTTCACTATCGGCAGGCCCGGACGAGGAACTCGACCCGCCGGGCGGTTCTCTCGGCGGCGCGATCGCTGAAGGACGTGCGACTCGTGGGCGGGAAGCTGGTCATCAACTTCCTCGTGCCGGATGCCCCGCACAAGGGCCTGGCCCTGGAACGCGAACGCTCACACTTCGCGTGCGACACCGTCATCTACGTGGGAGACGACGAAACCGACGAGGACGTGTTCGAGATCGATCGACCGGGTCAGTTGCTGTCCATCCGAGTGGGACGAAAGCATACGTCGGCGGCGCCGTATTACATCCGCAATCAAGCGGAAATTGACAGGCTCCTCGAGACGCTCGTTGCCGTGCGTGGAGGCCGCCGTGACTGACTGGTCGACGGAGTCCGCTCTCTCCCCATCGGCGCTGCCGGTCGGTCACGCGATCGACTTCCTGCGCTTGATGTGGGCCGTCGATCACGCCCTCCAGCGCCGCTCGAAGGCCATGGCGGCGACGCTCGGCATCGCCGGCCCGCAGCGCCTGGTCATTCGGATCATCGGCCGTTTTCCGAGCATCCACGCGAGGCAACTGGCTGACATTCTGCATCTCCACCCCAGTTCGCTGACGGCACTCTTGAAGCGCCTCGAGCGTCGCCATCTGATCCGGCGATGGCCCGACAACCGCGATCGGCGTCGATGGCTGCTGGGATTGACACGGCAGGGACAGGCGTTGAATCGCGACGCGCCCGGAACCATCGAAGCGGCGGTGCAGCGCCTGCTCGAGACGACCACCAGGGACGACCTCGATGTCACCCGGGCGGTCTTGGACAAGTTGGCCCGCGCGCTCGAGGGCGGCCGTCCCTCTCGAGCCGGTGGGATGAGACGCTGAGCCCGGTGTCTGGTTACGCCCCGGGCGCGGATTGACGCGTTGATCGCCCACACCGGCGGCCTATCGCTGGTAGACACGTCATGCATGAAACGCACTCTGACGCGCTCGTGCGGCGACGCGGCCACTGTTTTATCTCGCGATTCCGCCGAGCCTGTTCGGGACCGTGGCGTCAGGATTGGCCCGGGCCGGATATGGGGGAGCGGCTCGTCTCGTGGTCTGGTTGGCATCGGGCCACGGACGTCGGTCGGCACATCGAGCGGATCGCCTCCGCCGCCAGTCCCAATGACGGTCGCGTGCGCCACTCATGCCACGCGTGACGAGACGATGAGGACATGCGCCGCCTCTTGTCCTGGATTGTGCCATCGATGCGGGGTCTTCGCGCGAATCAGCACGGTGTCCCCACGGTTCAACGCAATGTCGTCACCGTCGTGGGTCAGCGTGAGCCAGCCGTCCCAGACGATCGCAAATTGATCGACACCGGCGGTGGCGGGATGCTTCCCACTCGACCCACCCCCTTCGAGCACGACCATGAGTGCTTCCAGTGTCCTTGACCCGCCGGACGGCATGAGTGCGTCGATTCGCGCCTTCGACCATAGGCTGCGAAAACTCGGCCGGGCATCCGCCCGAACCACGGCGGCCTCCGTGGTGGTCTCGATCGCAAACAGATCGGCCAATCTGACGCCGAGCGTGGAGGCGATCTTTTCCAACGACGCAATAGATGGCGACACGACACTGTTCTCTACCTGCGAGATGAAGCTAGCGGAGAACCCAGCCTGATCTGCGAACGCTCGCAACGAGAGGCCCGCGCCTTCCCTGAGTCGTTTCAATTCAGGTCCAATACGCTGTTCCGCGGTCTCCGCTCCGACATCTCGTTTCGTGGGCATAGGTGCCGGTAACGATAGAATCATCTCTATCGCTTGTCCAGCCATCCGCTCCACATGGAGTGCCCGGCGAGTCGCACGTCCATCGGGTGACAACGATCCACGGGCATCGCATGGTGCAGCGGTCCAGAGACGCTCACCACCGATCGCGGCGATCGAGTGTGCCTCTGACCCTCGAGGGCGGTCTTGTAGTCTGACGGGGAGCCGTTCGCTTACCGCGATACTCCCTCGCCGCTGATCGCACCCCGTCCTCGACAAATATCAGCACCGCGCTGCCGACTGCCTGAATCACGCTGCGGCTCGCACGGACGCCCGTCCAGTCCCGCACAGCCCCCACGTCACTGGCAAGGCACCACGTGTCAACAGCCTGATCCGCAGGCCAACTCGGCATGATTGTGTCGCTTCGTTCGACATGGCCAGTCAACTCTGCACCGACGATCTGCCGTAACGCGGAACGTTCGATAGCTCGGTTCGGTAGCGCCGCGTGAGTGAATCAGCATGCACATGTCGCGCTGAGATCGGGGATCGTATAGTATGTATGAACAGTCGTAAATGCATGCCGAACAGCCGCGAGTGGGAGCGATCGTGACCGGGCGAGACGGGTTCGTGGCTACGGCGGCCAAGCTGGCAAGCTTCAGCCTGGCCCTGGGTGGCACATTGTGCCTATTGGCGTTTGCAGGATTCTTCTACGAGTACGGGTGGACTGGCCGGCGGCAGTTCAAGAGTCCGTTCTACATGGCCCTCTACTATGGGGGGCCCCTGCTTGGGGCCGTTCTGCTCTTCGCGGCGCTGCGGCTGCGGCCGATCGACCGGCTCAAGCTCTTGAGCGCCCTGTTCAGCGCCGGCGTCTCGCTCTATGCGCTGGAGTTCCTCCTGGAGTGGCGATCCTCCGGCTTGTTCGCCTCGACGCGGACGGTCATGAGCCTGCTGATCGAATCGAAGGATAAGCAGCGGCAGGCGGCCGCCCTCAGCAAGCAGTGGGGCGTCGCCATCGACGCACGGACTGCCGACGAGACCCTGGCGGACGTGCAGCGCACGGCGGCCGATGCCATTCCGATCATGACCGCCAGCAATCATCTGTTCGTCAGCCAGGACGACGGGAGCCTCAAATCCGCGATCAGCGTCGACGGCCGGGAAGTGATGCCGCTGGCCGGCGTGGCGAATCGAGTCACGCTGCTCTGCAACGAAAATGGCCAGTGGATTGACTACCGCAGTGATCAACGCGGGTTCAACAACCCTCCGGAGGTGTGGCGGGCTGAAGCGCTCGAGATGGCGGTGGTTGGTGATTCCTTCGCGCACGGCTACTGCGTGCCGGGCGACAAGAACTTCGCCGCCCTGATCAGGCAGCGCCATCCGGCGACCTTGAATCTGGGCATCGCCGGCGATGGCCCGCTGCTCATGCTGGCGACTCTCAAGGAGTACCTGCCAGCGTTGAGGCCGAAGACGGTACTCTGGTTCTACTATGAAGGAAATGATCTGACTGATCTGCAGGTCGAACTGAAAAGTCCGCTGCTCAGGAACTATCTGAAGAACCACTTTACACAAAGTCTGCTGGCGCGGCAGGGTGACATCGACCGGGCGATGGTCGGTGAAATTCCGAGGTTGAAGGCCCAGGAGCAGTTCAACCGGAAGCGCAGCGAGGAGAACAGGGCGGAGAACAGAGTCGGCGAATTCATGAGATTCTCCAGCCTGCGCGGGCGGCTCGGCATGGTTGGTGGTAGAAACGTCAATGATGGCGGCGCCTCACAGAGCGCGAACCTGGACGTCTTCCGCAGTATCGTGCGGCAGGCCAACCAACAGGTTCACGGTTGGGGCGGCCAGCTGGTCTTCGTGTATCTGCCGAGCTGGTCGCGCTACACGAACGACCACGCACCGGAAGAAGCCGCGCACGGTGACCTGGTCACGCTGGTTCACGACCTGGGAATTCAGGTGCTCGACCTCACCGACGCGTTCCAGGCCCACGGTGATCCGTTGTCGCTGTTTCCGTTCCGTCGGCCCGGCCACTACAATGAGATGGGTCATCGATTGGTTGCGGCAGAGGTCCTGAAGACCCTCGCGCAGGGGCAGTAGTGCGCACCTCGAGCGGCCCAGCGGCTCGATTTGACCGCGTCAACGGACCTCCGGAAATTCCCGAACGCGCAAATCCACCGGCCACTCCGACATGTCGCCGCCTGTTCTGTCATTGAGAACCAGCCAGCGCTGCTCCCGCGTGTCATGTCCGTCGACGTCGCGCATCAACTCCGTCGCTGCGCGCGCGCCGAGTTGCTTCACGAACACCGGCACGGCGCCACACCGACACTGCTTGAGGATCGACCGCGCCCACGCCAGAGCAAACGGCCGCGCGCCCGGGCCGCTTTCACCGCCGACGATCACCCAATGCAGGCGAGGCTCACCGTCGTATCTCGGATCGCCGCGTGTCCCTGGCCCGGCGACATCGCCCGGCCACTTGTCGTATCCGCCGCCACGCCGTTGACGAACGTCGCCACTTCGAGCAACAGCCAAACCAATGTAGTGACTCAGATCAACTGCCCCGAGCAACGGTTCACACGAGAGGAACCGCACCGCCGCCGGCGTCTGGAGCAGCAGCGGGATTCGATCGTGTGCGGAGTGCTGGTTTTCCACAGAGACGCCGAGCCACACGTTCATCAGGGGCCAGTGCATTAGTTGGGGTTCTCGCCGGACGCCGCGCGCCAACAGCGTCAGGCTGGGCGTCACACCCGATACCGCCTCAGACCCATCCGCTGCGTGATTGCAGGCGTCAACGATGCGCGTGAACAGCGTGTGGTCTGATAGGTAAGCGCGCATCCGCTCCGCTCGCTTCGTGAGCACTTGGAACGTGTGTCGTGGCGCGAGCGCCATGACCGCGAATATCCGGTCGATGGAGCTGTCCGGCATCCCGTCTTGGAACAGATCGCTCCTCGGAGTGACAAGAATCCGGCGCCGCTGCTTCCAGCTGAATGGCTCGGTCAGCGTCGCCGGGACGAGCCGCGGGTCGAAGCCTCGTTGACGCTTCTTGACTGACCCTGGAATGGGATTCCACGTCGCGTCCCACCATTCGATACCCGAGGCGCTCAACAGGTACACCCCTGCAATTGGAACAGACGAGCGTGGCGCCCAGCTCCTTGGCTTCGCCGCACCCAGGAAGCCGGCCGCAACCTCCGCGGTTTCGTACCCTTCCGTTGTTGATGCTGATGCGAATCCTTCGCTGATTGTGTTGGCGGTCCGCTGCCGTGCACGGCTTCCACCATCCAGGCACGGCGCCGACCAGAACCGCAGCAGGCACGAGCCTGCCTGGCAACAAACGCGCCAGGCCGATCCCAACATCTTCGATCGGTACGGCGAGATCTCCCTCGACGCGACGAGGCCCGACGTTCGGTTCGCACCGTCCTCGAGAGTTTTTCAACGCGCCCTGGCGTCACATGCCGTCAAACACCGGCTGGCGCTGGTTGCCGGCGGGCCGGCAGTGGTGATGGACGACATCGGCCCAGCAGGCACGTGCGGCTTCCGCGTGCGGAGACGAATGCCGATGGGCACGGCCGTTCGCGACCGCTGGGACGAGGCGAAGCGATCGTGATCGTGCCGGTTGACACCGGTTCTGAAATCGAACTGACATTTTACGTATCGCAGAACCTGGCAAGGAAGGGCGTGCGCGTGTCGGCCGGTCGTCGCACAGGCCATCTGGCCGACTTCGGTCGGATCTCGCAGCGGATAAGACTGACGGTCTGGCGGGGGTAGACGATCCTGACGTCTGCATCGGCCGCGATGCGTTCTATAGACCGGCCCGCTATGCGGCATTGCAGCCCACCCTCACCAGGCCCAGAATACTGAATGGGTAGCAGAAGTGGGCGCCGTGTCACGAGCAGAGTCTCGTGTTTGCGCGGAGGATCCGCTGGACGCAGGAGCGCTGCTGGCTGGCCTCAGCGCTTCCGCTTGTCGCCGGGTTTCGCGCGCCGTTCCCGCGTCGGTGTTCCGCCGGCCGATGGCTCGAGCAGTCCCGCCGGCTCCCCATCCTGCGTCACGATGCCAATATGATGCTGTGTCAGAAAGTTCCTCACGACGGACTCGAGGGGAAGGATCATGTCCGGTCTGCTGAGCACCAACTGCTGAAGGATGTCCACAATGCGTCCGGCACTGGCTCGTACCTTCGCATCAGGAGGGCGCGGGATGGATGCCTGATGTCGCGGAATCTGGTTAGGCACAGCCGTCCCCAAGGCAATTGCGCCGCCACGAGCGGATTCGCGGAGCATCTGCGCAAATGGCCCGAAACTCTCGATATTCCGCTGGCGTCCGGGCTCAAAGCCAGGACATCCGCCGGTCGAGTGTTTTAGTCGCGCCGGAGTCAGAACAAAGGCTTCGCGGGTGCCGGGAAACGCCCGGCCCTTTGGCGGTCAGTTGTCACCGCGGTTGTTACGTTCTGGCGACGCAGAGGGCCTCGACCTGGTGACCGTTGCTGGCGGATGCGGCGGCACGCTCGTCCACCGAGGCCGATTCCGGGTTCTGACCGCCCCTGGTGCCGGCCGTCAACGAGGGCGTGTATCGGAGCGAGGCGGCGCCGTTCACACCGTGCAATGCCCGATGTGATGGCATCCGCTATGCTCCCGATTGTTGCGTGAATGTGCCTGACATCGAACGCATGGCGCGTGACGTGCTGATGCACGAGGCTCCTCAATGGTCGATTGCGACCGTCGAGCGTTCTGGCGATCGCTGGCGGCTCGGCCTGCAAGAATCGACAGGTGCTACCCTCGAGATGGTGCTGGTGGGTGGCTCCGCCTCAGCGGTTCGCGAGGCCTTTTCAAATTGGGTATTTGAGTATCTCGACTGATCCAGGCGACCGGCTTCCAACTGAGTGATCGCCCCACTGAAGTGAATTGGCGGCCTCTTGGTTCCGTTCCATCCGTCAAGGAAGAAATTCGTGCTGAAAGTGCAAGTGGGGCGCCGGTTCGCCTTCGCGGCGGCTTGGCGGAGTTACCAGTCATCAGCCGAGCGTAAGATGGCCGAGGCGCGTCACTCGTGCAGGATGACCGTCAGCAGAGAACTGTGGACCCTGAGCTTACCGTTTCCTTCGATGAAGCCCAGCTTCTTGAATTTGTTCACAAAGAAATTCACGCGGGAACGCGTCGTTCCGACCATGTCCGCTAGCGTGGCTTGTGAGATCTTCGGCAACACTTGCAGCCGGTTGCCGCCCTGCTCGTAACTGGCCAGGCGCAGCAGTAGTCGCGCCAGTCTCTTCTCAGATGAATTGAAGAGCTGGTCGACAAGATCCTCTTCGCTCAGGATGTTGCGGGCCAGCAGGTGGCTGATGAAACGGTCAGACATCTCGCGCTGCTGGTGCAAGAGCTGAATCATCGTTTCCTTGGCTACCGAGAGGATCTTGCTCGGCGCGAGGGCCGAGGCACTTCCCGTTCGGCGGGGCTGCCCGACCAGGCATCCCTCGCCAAAGAAGTCGCCGGGACGAAGCATGGCGACAACGGCCTCCTTCCCGGCTTTCGACAACACCGAGAGCTTCACGCTGCCCGCCATGATGTAGAGGACCGACTCGCACGGATCGCCCTGCGTGAAGATGGACTCGCCACGCCCGTATCCCACAGTGTTCCTTCCGAGGCCTGCGGAATTGAGAAAGGCTTGCGCGTCGAAGGCGGCGGGAAGGCCCGCCCGCTCCTTGGTCGCATTTCTAGGGTCCATGTGAAACTCCTTCCAACTGTCGTCGCGTCTCGGTCGTGGCACAAAAGTGAATGGTTTCGCTGCGACTTTATAGAAGGACGTGCGAAATGCGACAGAGTGCCCAATCAGACTAGTAACCGAAGAAATGCTCTGTTATGGACGTCTCAGTCCCTCTCTGTCTGCCGAGTGGTGGTCACGAACGTATTCCTGACCGGCGAAGAAGCGTCGACAACAGACCACATTGGCGTGAAGTTGCAAGAAGGGTGGCGCGAAATTGGCAAGCCGTCGCAGCCCCGTGGAATAGAGCCGCAACCGCCGATGACCCGACCAACTCGACAGCCTCCGATGGCGGCACGGAGACCGAAGGAGTGATTTACTCTTCAGCCAGCCGTCGTCGAATGGATGATTCAACCCCGGCCAGGGCGCGATCCCGTACGGGCTGCTTAGGGGCGCTGCTCGGTGACCCTCGATGCAGCCTTCAGTGCGAGGGATTCTCCTGCATGGGGCGCGGAATCAATATTGTCCCGCGAGCGAGCTGATGTCGAAGCCGTTCATCGAGCCAAACGAAACGAAGATCTCATTGGACGGTTTCAGACGTGCTCCCGAACAATAGAACAATCTTGTACAGAGTCTCGTCCGCATCGTTCTGAAACTGCCGCATTGCCTGAAGTTCTTCGTGCGGAGTTCGGCCATCTCGGCCCAGGTGCTTGCCCAGCAACAGCCGGCCTGAGCGGTGCTCACTGAGGCCCAACAGCCGTTCAAGCGCATCGGTCCGTGACCGCCCGGATGGAGCGATGACCTGATAGGCGCGCGCCCCCCCCGACTGAGCAGACCATTCCAGGAGCTGCCGGGCCGACAGCGAATCGAGCGCGGCGACGACCGGCTCCATCTCATACCCCAGCAGGCGTGCGAGGAACTCCGGTGGTAGAAGGGTGATGGGATGGCGGTGCAAGAACGTCAGCACCTCCAACTGGCAGAGGGACTCTACCCCAACGCTTTGAAGCCAATGCTCGACGTCGGCGTCCCGGACGTATTCGTTTTCCTGAGCAATCACGTGAACCTTGTCTCCGCCTCCGTCGCCCAGCACACCAGGAAATGGCGGATCCGAATGTCCTAAATCTATCAGACAAAAGGACTTGAGGGAAGGACCCGGATTCGGAGGCCATGGCGGATCACTCGTTCTCGTCCGAAGGATTCGCGCCCTCCCGCTCCCGGCGATCCGGAGCGCGCGAGAGGAGGCTGCTGTACCGCGAGAACGGTACCGTCGGGGGCTTGAGCTCGCGGTCCAACACGCGCATGCCCCGGCCGTTGATCACCTCGCACTCGTAGGTGGTGCGGACGCATGGGTTGGCGCGCATCTTCGCGACCGTCAGGCCGAGGCGAAATGTGTCCCCGAGCTCGACCCAGTTCATCAAAATGATGTTGTCGACCAATGAGCTCATCCTCATGTCGCCCATCATGGAGGACATCCCGAGCAGTTCCGGGTTCTCGTTGTTGTAGACGGCGGCGACCTGGTGCTCCTTCATGAGCGCCACGAGCGCGTGAAAGAAGTCGCGGAACAGCCGCCCGTCGGTGCCCAGGCTCGAGCCGTACGTCGAGAGGCTGTCCAGGACGACGCGCTTTGGTTTGAACGACTCCATGATCTGCTCGATCTTGTGGAAATGCTCATCGACCTCGATCTCCTGGGGCGGGTCGTAGATGATCTGCACCACGCCGTCATCGATGGCCGGCTGCAACTCGATGCCGATGCTCGACGAGTTGCGCAGGATCTGCGGCACCTGTTCGTCGAGCGACAGCATCAGGCTGCGTTCGCCGAGGCGGACGCCTTCGGCGATGAATTGACACGCCATCACACTCTTGCCGACCCCGGAAATCCCCGCCACGACCGTCGTGCTGCCGAGAAAGTAGCCGCCGTTCACGATCGGATCCAGCCCCGGAATGCCCGTTGTTACGCGCGTCGTCGGATCGAACGCCGCCGCGCGATCGCGGCTTTCCCGCCGCGGCGCCTGCACCCGGCGGTAGACCTCCAGGCCGTGTCCGTCGACGATCCGAAAGGAGTGGCGTCCCATTTGCGGATCGTGTCCGCGCGATTTGACAATTTCAATCGAACGCGTCGAGGCGCGTTGGACCTCTTCCTTACGCAATCGGATCACGGTGTCGGCAATCGACTCTTCGGGCAGCGAGGCAAACGACGGCTCGGGAGCGAGCACGGAGGCTTCGAGTGCCAGCATCGCGGTGAGATGTTCGCGCTGCAGTCCTTCGACCAGGACGTGAAACGCTTCGCGAGGCTCGCGCCCGT
>JBDTRR010000060.1:0-31635 GCA_039931615.1 Acidobacteriota bacterium | reverse complement strand
CGACGCCGCGGCGCAGACCGATGCGCCAGCGTGTCGCAACCAGCTTCGGGCAGTCGGCATGGGCTTCTCCTAGATGCCGACATCATACGTCGGCAGGCCAAATCGAACGCTTGCCGATTCGAGGCGAGACGTGCATATTCTCTGCGTGCGGATCGATCGCACCACAGGGAGACTGATCATGAGGCGTGTGTTTTACGCGGCGGTGATGGCGGCGGCGCTGGGACTGGCCGTCTTTGCCGCCCAGGCCCAGACTCAAAGCCAGGTCCCGGCGGGAGGTCCGCCCCCCGCCGGAACGAAGGCGCCGGAGCCGGCCGCGAAGGCGGACCCCTACGCCAACAACGCCGCGCCGGGCACGACGACGTTCCCGCTCGCCGCGCCGGCGGGCAAGGACAGCAACGCCCTCAAGACCGCGCTGCCGGGCGCCGTCAACCAGGGTCCGTTCGACCCCGCGACCTGGAAGTACGGGCCGGCGTTCAATCCGCCGGCCGGCGCCAAGATCTGGAACCCGGTCAAGCTCAAGATGATGCAGGGAGGGAAGACGACGGGCGGCACGCTGTTCAGTTCGACCGATCCGGCCACCTACTGCGCCTTCGCCAGCGCCGGCTACGACTTCATCTGGACCGAGATGCAGCACGACCAGCACGACTGGCAGGCGGTCTCGCGCATGTGGCGCACCTGTCCGGGCGCCCGGGCCGTTCCCGGCGTGCGCGTCGCCTACACCGACGAGCGTGAAATCCAGCACGCGCTCGATGCCGGCGCGCTCGTCATCGTCGTGCCGACGGTTGACACCGTCGAGGAAGCGATCGAGGCGCGGAACTGGACCTACTTCCCGCCGCTCGGCCGGCGCAGCAACGGTGGCGGGCAGGCGTTCGACGCCGGCATGTGGGGCGGCGTTCCGGGCGGCTATCGCCAGACCATCAACGACAACATCGTGCTGATCCTGATGATCGAAACGCTGGAGGGGCTGAAGAACGCCGCCGAGATTGCCAAAGTGCCCGGCGTCACCGGCATCTTCGCCGCCAGCGGCGATCTCGGGAACTTCACCGGCTACCGGCAGGGCTCGCCCGACTACGAACGCGCCATCAACATCGTCCACGACGCCGCCGTCAACGCCGGCGTGCGGCTGTGCGGTCCGATCGCCTGGCGCGATCGGCCCGACTTCACCTGCTTCCAGGCCGGGAGCGAAACGGCCGCCATCGCGCGCGGGGTCAGCGCGGAGCTTGGACCGCTGAAGGATACACAGCCGAAACCGGAGGCGGGACCATTCGCGAAATAGCGGTTTGGATGAGGCCTGCCGTGTCGGGCAGACCGGGAGGTCTGCACTACTTCAGAATCGATTCCTGCACTTCCCCTGGCTCAGGGGCGATCGGCGCCGTCCGCCCTCGCGAACCTCACCGTTCGTCGATCGCCCGGCGCTGATCGGTGGTGAGCCGCCAGCATCTACCTGCGGAACGCGGGCTCGAGCGTGGTCTGCCTGGACGCCCACGCCTACCCGCACCGCCAGGTCGGCGAATCGTTGGACTGGTCCAGCCCGCGGCTGCTCCGGCGCATCGGCATCGACGTGGCTGCGCTGCTCGCGGACCGGATCGCCACTCCCAAGAATCGCATCGTCGTCTGCGAGATCGGGAAGAAGGCGTGGCAGGCGGCGCCGCCGCCCGTGATCCGGCGACCGCCGCTGCGGTTCGAGACATTCACCCTGCACGTCGACCGGGCCGAACTCGATACGCGGGTGTTCGACCACGCCCGCGCCCTCGGCACCACGTTCATCTGGGAGCGCGTCACCGGCGTGGACACCGCGGGCGATCGGGTCACCGGCTGCTCCACCGCCGCCGGGCAACGCGTCGAGGCGCGCTGGTACATCGATGCCAGCGGCACGGCGCGCGTGCTGTCGCGCGCGATGGCGATACCGGTCACCGCCTATGGCCGGCCGAAGGTCTGCCTCTGGACCTACTTCGAGACGCCGCCGTTGAACGACGGGACGACGTTCTTCATTAGACAATCGGGATGCCTATCTCAGCTGGGTCTGGGACATTCCGATTTCGCCAACACGCACCAGCGTCGGCTTCGTGCTGCCGGCCGAGACGCTGCGCGCGCGCCGCCGCGACTGGACCCCCGCTCGCCCGCCCACCCGGCGCTGCTGGATCGCGCAGCCACAGTGCGGCCCGCGCCACCAGTGTCCAACCGCCGATCCAGCCCCTCGCCGCCGCAAACAGGACGCCGAACGCCGCCATGCCGGCCGTGCCGCCCGGGTCGATGCGCGCCTGCAGCGCGTTCATGAAAAACGCGAAGAACGTATAGATGTAGGTGGCCGCGGGGAAGCCCAGTCCCCAGCGCAGCTGCGGCCGATAGATCGCGTTCTCGATGTGCGCATTGAACGCGTGACCGAGCCGGAACACGTGCTGGCTGTAGACGCGGCGCCGGTCGAGGTCGATGTCGTCGGCTGCGCCAGCCCCCAGAATCGCGTCGACCGCGTGCCGGGCGTGCCGGATGCCGGAGGTCAAGCCATTGCCGGTCAGTGGATCAGGCATCGCTGCCGCTTCGCCGATCATCAGCCAGTTCTCGCCGCAGACCCGGTCTGTTACAGACGCCTGAAAGGACGTCGTCTCGACCTCCAGAGCCGGCTGCGCCTCCGGCAGGCGGCTGAACCTGGGGTGGCGAACCAGTTCCTCGCGCAGAATCGTTTCGACCGGGCTGCCAAGGAGGCCGGTGAGCGGTTGACCGGCTACACCGCCAGCGCCGCCGCCGGCCCGACGACGCCGGCCGCGCGCTCCGCCTGCAGCAGATGGCGGTGCTGGTGGCGGGGAACGATCGTCAGGGCGGCGAACAGGTTGTACCGGACACGCGCGTCGAAGGGCGACACCACCTTGATGAGATCGATCGGCAGACCGTCGGCGGCGCGCACGCAGGCGATGACGTCGGACTGCAGACGCCCGAAGTCTTCCAGCACTTCCTCGGCGGGCCGATCGCCCTGCGGCACGAACGCCGGCAGGGTCCGCGTCCGCAGGCGGCCGGTGGGCGCGACGGTCCGCCAGATCAACCAGCCGACAAGACCGCGGCGGTACCGTGACGCGGCTCGACCCACGACATCACCCGCTTCCGCCAGTCCGGCGCGTAATCGTGGGAGCAGGGCTTCGGACGTCAGGTTGAGATGGGCGACACATTCGGCCGGAGACCAGCTCGTCGTTGCCGGGCGCACGCACCACGCGTCGAGGGGCAGCGCGGCACGCAACGCCTGAAGACGCCGGTCCGCCGCCTGTAAATCTTCGATGACAGCGACAAGTTGCCGGTCCACGCGTCCGCATTGTAGCGTCTCGGCCCGGCCGATGCTCTAGTCGATCGATACTCGCGTCCGAACGCGGCACCGCCCGGATTCACGCTATCCTTGGGCCGTGTGTCCCGGCACGCGGCGCCCCCCAGGTCACCGCCCAGATCTGCGCGCGCGGTATCAGCCGGACGGACCGGCTTGCAGCACTGAAGTTCAGCTGTGATGTCGCGCTCAAACATCCGGCGCGACCCGTTCGGGAGCGGCACCAACCCGGATCGCAGACAAGTCGGGAGGCCGGCATGCCCACTGTGTTCGTGAGTTATCGACGAGGAGACTCGGAAGGTCAGGCGAGATCCTTGAATTTCGAACTGGTGAGATTGATTGGCAAGGATTCCGTGTTCATGGACGTCGACAGTATTGCCCTGGGGCGGGACTTTCGTCACGTTCTCCATGAGCGCCTCGAGTCCTGTGATCTCATGCTGGTGCTGATCGGTCCCGGCTGGCTCGAGGCGAAAGATGCCGCCGGCAATCGGCGTCTGGACAGTGCCACAGACTATGTGCGCCAGGAAATTTCCGCTGCGCTCAAGCGGAATATCCGGGTGACTCCAGTGCTCGTTCAAGGGGCACAGATGCCTGCGCCCGAACGGCTGCCTGAAGACATCAAGGAACTGGTTTACCGCAATGGATTTGAGCTCGGCCACAGCACCTGGGAGTCTGACGTCAGCGAATTGGCTCGGCGGCTTGGTCTGGACAGGGAATCTGCCGCGCCAGGTCCAGCGCCCGTGGCAAGCAACGCCGCTGCGAACGCCGCGATATCGACAGCGTCTGGGACGTTCAAGACATATTGGGTCGTGGCGACAATCGTGGGAATCGCCATCATTGCCGCCGTGTTGTTCCTTCGGGCACCTCGCGATGGGGACCCAGGCAGCGGGATCGCCGCGTCGCCTCAGCAGCCGGCGGGGTCTCCGCCTCAACAACCCGCCGGGTCTCCTCCTCCGCAAGGCGTCGGCCTTGGCGCGATCGCGATCCCGAATCTGAAAACCGGGACCGTGGAAGTGTACGGGCAGAGTTCCAGCGCCGCGGGTACGTATAGCCAGGGGTACGCCGGGACCCTCTCTTCGACGACCACGACGCTGCAGTTACCTGCCGGAACGTACAAGCTGAAGTTCAACAATCACTTTTTCGAGAATGTCGTCGTGACCACGACACGCTCTCGGGAAATCCTGCTCGGGACGATCAGTCTGCCCAACCTTGCTCGCACCGCAGAGATCTACGATCAGAAGTCCAGCGCCGCTGGAACGTATAGCGTGGGATACGCCGGGACGCTCTCCCCGACGACAAAAACGCTGCAGGTGCCCATCGGGACGTACAAGCTGAAGTTCGACAATCATTTCTTCGAAAATGTCGCCGTCACGCCGGCGCGGTCTCCCGAAATCCTGCTCGGGACGATCAATCTGCCCAACCTTGCTCGCACGGCAGAGATCTACGATCAGAAGTCCAACGCCTCTGGGACGTATAGCGTGGGGTACGCCGGGACGGTCTCGCCAGTAAGCAGAATGCTACAGGTTCCTGCCGGCACCTATAAGATCAAGTTCGACAATCTCTTTACGCAAGGGATTGGTGTCGACCCGGGAAAGACCGTCGTCGCGCAATAACTGTGGTTGTGCAGTTGTCGAGAACGCAGCGAGCGCTGGTCGCGCTGCCCCCCAGACTGTCTCACCGCACCGCACCAGCAACCGTGCGCGTGCCTATCTCGGTGCGCTGACCATCGCCATTCTCGGCGTAGAACCGCAGTACCGCCGGCTGGGGTATTCGTGACACAACGTCGGAAGACAGTGTCAGCGTCCACGCCGAATGAAAGATGTCATGCTTGTTGGGATAGATCTTCGCCACGTCCGGCCGCATGCCGAGGCGAACCGCCTCACCCAGCGGGACCACCGCTCCGGAGTCGTTCGTATAGCCGGCCCACACCCGTCGAAGGTCCACCTCATCGAGCGCCCAGCCGCTGAACGTCACGGGATCCGCCGCCAAGACGACCGGATCGGGCGGGCTGTCGACGGCGCCGAACGGACCGGCTGACGGCACCGGCGGCGCGGCCCGGAATCGTACCGCCACCGTTGCCTGGGGAAGGCTGCCTTCATCAGTGTAGACGTACACATCAACAGTCCGGTCCACTTCGGCTGCCGCCTCGCGGGGGATGATCGATAACGTCGCGGGGCCGACACCCTGGCGCGGTTGCACGTCGAACAGCCCAGGAGTTGGCACCTCGACACGCCAGCGACCTGCCGGCAGGGTCCGGAGTTCGACGGTGGGCGCCGCCGTGATCGCTCCTCTGGTGCGGACGAACACCGACAGCCGGTCCGGCTGTAACGTGGCCCCGGCGCGGCGCAGGTCGTAGACGACGTAGCGCCAGCTCTCCGGCGACCCGTCCCGCGCGATCAACAACCGCTCACCCAGAAAAGCGCGGAGCTCCGGCTGAAGGTTCAACTCCGCCTGGTTTGTCGCCACGAAGAAATCAATCGCTCCGAGCGACGCGAGACGTTGGGCCGCCGGCACTTCCTTCACTCCACTCAGTCGGTCCAGGGTGAGATCGATACTGAGCGGCCAATTACTGGTATTGATCAGGCCGTGATAGTTGATGGCATAGCCGTACGACGTCGCGTCGAGCGAGGCGACGCGCGTGCTGTGCTGGACCAACTCGCCGATCCGCCGATAGCCAGCCGCTTCGGCCTCGACGCCGGCGGACGACGCGAAGACATCGGCCGACCGGAGAGAGAGCGCGCCAGCCCCAAGCAGCGTGACGACCCCGACGGCCGCCAGGCGTCGGTGGGCCGATGGCGAGACGTCAAGCCGCGCGATCCTGTCCACCACCGCTCCAAGAGACAGGCCAAGAATGGGAAGGAGCGGCAGCGAATAGTAATCGTGCGTGTGAATGTGATACGCGAAGGCCAGTCCGAAGGCGAGGTAGCCGATCCACAACGCCGCGACGAAGGCGCGGGCGGATCGGGTGGCGAGGACGATGCCGGCGAGCGCCGGCAGCACCAGGTACCAGCCGGCCACCCGGTTCAGGATGGCCGCCCAGGCCTGCCAGAACGGCAGCGTTGGCCAGAGCGCGGGAAAGAACCGGCTCTCGAAGACGTCGTCGGTGCCATAGGTGTAATAGCCAGCTGCCGGGAGTGACACAGCCAGGATCCACAGACCCGCTGCGCAGCAGCCGCGCCGCCAGCCGATCCGCTGGATCGCCAGTATCAGAACCGCGGGCGCGACGAAGAACACGGCCATTGGTTTGGCCAGGATGGCGGCGGTCGCAAGGGCCGACAACAGGATCCACGATCCTGCCGATCCCGTGCCCCGCTGCTGGTGTTGACGCCACGCGGCCGCCAGGGTCGCGACCGTGAGTCCGACCATCAGCGGGTCCGGCTGGAAAGCCTGGCTGGCTTCAATGCCCCACGGCACGAACATGAACACCATCACCGCGGCAACGGCGGCCGGCGGCGACAGCAGTGACGCCGCCAGCCACCACAACGCCGCGCCGCCGCCGGTCCAGGCGAGAACGGACACCAGACGCGGCAACCACAGCGCCTCTCGGCCGGCGAGCTGATAGAGCCTCGAAGCCAGATGCTCCATCAGCGGCGGCTCGATGGCGCCCTGACTGGCCGCGGCGACCCGTGCCGCGTTCAGTTCGGCCGGCGTCAGGCCCTGCAATTTGCGGACGTAGTAGCCGCGCGCCATGACGGCGCTGCGGTATTGACGGGTCGGGTGAAACCGCAGTGGCGGGTCGGCCAGATGAGGCAGACGCACCCCGAAGCCGGCGAGGAGGATCAGGGCGATCAACGCGTGGGTCGGAAACCAGGCGTCCGACACTCTCGCCGCGGCGGTCCTTGATGTCTGCGAGGAAATCGGCATGCACTCCAGCCCGGGTGTGGAGTCTATCAGCCCAATGCGACTGGCCCGAAGGCGCAACACTCGACGGGAGCCGCGCCGCGCACCAGGCGCTGAACTCCCGCTGTTCAATTCCTCCCGGTGACGCGTTAAGTAGAGGACAGGCGATGGTGCCGAATACAGGAACGCCGTGAGTCATAGCGGCGGGAGGAGCTGACAGGATGCGCGGTTTCATTCTTCGATGGTCCGTGGGCGCGGTCGTGCTCGGCTGCCTCGCGGTCTCGCCTCACGCACAGGAGAAATGCCGTGAGACTGTCGACGGGCTTGTCTGTTCGAGCCCGCGGGACACACCGCCCGGCAATCGACCGCCGACGCCGCCGACGCCGCAGATTGTTGCGGGCACGCTGGTCGACCTGGCCACCCAGCAGAACCTTGGCCTGGTGACGGTCGGCGGCGGATGCAGCGGGACACTCGTCAACCGATTCTGGGTGCTGACCGCCGATCACTGCGTGACGACGGGCGGCACGGTCAACGGCCCGGCCGCGTCATTCGCCAGCGTCGCGATCACGGCGGCCTGGTCCAGCCGCACGGTGATCCCGACCCGGTTCGTGCGGAACTGGGGGGCGTCGGGCCTCGATATCGCGCTGATCTTCCTCGGCGCCGGCGACTTCGGCTCCGAGCGGATTCAGCTGTTCTTCGTCGAGGAGGTCGACACGACGATGAGGCTGATGAAGTTCGGCCGGGGCATTTCGTCCTACGCGAGTGCCGGACCGCCAGCGGTGCCGGCGGTGAACGACGGCCTCTACCGGAGCGCCGCGCCGTTCACGCCGAGCGCCGCCAGCGACCGCGCCTACACCCTGCCGGTGAACGGCTTCGGCCAGGTCGGCAACGGCGGCGACAGCGGCGGCCCGGACTACGTGATGGCGCCCAACAACGTGCTGCTCGGTATCGCCGGCGTGCAATCGAGCTGCTGGTGGACCGGACGCGTGCCGGGCATGCCGGCCTTGCCGGTCTGGACCTGGGTCACCTCGATCAGGGACTGCACCAGCGCCGCCATCAACACCGCGCGCTTCGACATCGTCCAGATTACCCAGGAAGGGCGGATCCCCTGCCCCGGGCCATCGGTCGCCTGCGCGATTGCCGAAACCACGTCGCTCACCCTGATGCTGCACTAAGTCGCTCACGTGAACTGCACTCAACAATCTATTTGCCAGATGGAGATCATCATGATGACATTCCGAACCCGTCTTCTCGTTGCGGCGGTCGTGATCTGCAGCACCGCGTCCGCCAGCGTCGTTCACATCACGGCGCAAGCCGGCACCCAGTACACCGCGTGGGGCTCGGTGCAGGACCTGGAAGCCGGCTGGGGCGACGACGCCATGTCGATTCGCCACAGCGCGGCGCTCGTGAATCCGGGCGCCTGCCCGGTCACGGCCGGCGGGTATGCGACCAATCCCGCCGACGCCGGCCACAGCCTGTTTCACACGCTGCTGCTCAGCGGATTCCTGAACCGCAAGGAAGTCGCGCTGCTGATCTCGGGGTGTGTCTACGGCAAGCCGCGAGTGATTGCCGTCAAGCTGCGTTGACGCCGAAGCGGCACACGATCTGACAAGGCGAAGCGCGATCGAGCCGGGTTGCGCTTCGCCGTGATCGCAGCCGCCCATGGCTGCCGACGCACCTGAACAACCCACCCGGTCTTGCTGCCGCCGGACCACGCCTGCCGTTCGACCGCGCGATCCCTGATGTGCCCCTCGCCGCTCCCTTGTCAAATCCTGATGCGTGTTAACATCCGGCGTGATCGAGCGCGTGGTCCCGAGATCCGGCATTTACCGTTGGAGACGCAGCATGCGAAAGACGATGTGGTTCGTGGTTTCGACGATCGCCGTGCTGGTCGCGGCACCGGTCGCTGCCCAGCAGCCTGGCGCGGCCCCCGCTGCTCCGCCGGCGCCGGCCATGACGTTGACCGTGAGCGGATTTCCTGACGGCGGCGACGTGCCGGTGAAGTTCAGTCAGGCCGCACCGGGCGTCGCGGCGGGCGAGGGGCTGTCGCCCGCCATCAGCTGGGCCAACGTGCCGGCGGGGACGCAGTCGTTCTTCCTCAACATGCGCGACATGGACGTCGCCCGCAACAAGACCACCGATGATCAGGCCCACTGGGTCGTGTGGAACATTCCGGCGACCGCGACCGGCCTGCCGGAAGGCGTGCCGAAGGGGGCGAAGCTGGCCAACGGCGCCTATCAGTTCAGCGCGACCGGCCAGATGTACCGCGGGCCCGGCGCCGGCGCGAACGGTCCGAAGCACCACTACATGTTCGAGCTCTATGCGCTCGACACGGTGATCGACGTGCCGCCGGCCGCCGACGCCTTCGAGACGCGGGCGAACGTGATGAAGGCGATTCAGGGACACATTCTCGGGAAGGCGGTCTACGGCGGACTGTTCAAGCGCCCGCAGTAGAGTTACCGCGGGAGTGCCCAGGCGTAGAGGACGCTGCCACCGGCGAACAGCACGTACTGACGTCCGTCGAGCTCGTAGGTGATCGGCGTGTTCCCCACCCGTCCCGTGCCCGAGTGCCACAGCGTGGTCCCATCGCTCGTGCGCAGGGCGAGCGCGTTATTGGCGGAGTCGCCGCTGAACGTCACGCCGGTGGCTGTCGTCAGGACTCCGGCAGCGCCGGCGCCGCCGTGCAGGTCATGGCTCCACCGGATTCGACCGGTCTGGTAGTCGATGGCCCGCAGCACGCCGCGCCCATGGACCGTGTAGTCCGCGCCCGCCCAGCCGACCGCGCCGTGCTCGGGCTTGAAAAAGTAGAGGCCATAGGCATCGTGCGCACTCACGATGAACAGGCCGGTGGCCGGATCAAACGCCGGTGAGCGATAGTTGGTCCCGCCGGCTTCGTCGGGCGCAACCAGTCGTCCGTCACGGGCCGGCTCCTTCTCGGGATTCGGAATCGGCCGGCCGTCCTGGTCGATGCCCTGGGCCCAATTCACCGTCGCGAACGGCACCGCGAGGAGGTTCTTTCCGGTCACGCGATCGAGGACGAAGTAGTAGCCGTTGCGCGAGGCCTGCAACAGCAGCCGGCGCCTCGTGCCCGCGAAGTCCGCATCGACGAGCACGGGCACTTCTGCCGCGTCCCAGTCGTGGGTGTCGTGAGGCACCGCCTGGAAGCCCCAGGCCATCTGACCGGTGTCGGGATTCAGCGCGACGATAGACCCGGTCCACTTGTTGTCGCCGGGGCGGGCCGGGCCGTTGAGCACCGGCGTCGGATTCCCGGTGCCGACATACAGCAGGTTCAGTACGGGATCGTAGGTGCCGGTCATCCACATCTGGCCGCCGGTGGCGCCGCCGCTAATCGAATCGGGCGCGCCCGGCGGCGGCGTGCTGAAGAACGTCCACTGCAGCGCGCCCGTTTCGGGATCGAACGACTTGAGGATGCCGGGGAGATTGTCGAAGTCGCCGGACACCCCGACGATCAGGTGATTCCGGATGACGAGCGGCGCGTTGGTCGACCAGTGGCCGCGCCGTGAGTCGGCGATCTCGACGTTCCATCGCACCCGCCCGGTGCGCGCATCGAGCGCCACCAGGTGCGCGTCGGGCGTCGTCAGATAGACGAGATCGCCCCGCACGGCGGCGCCGCGGTGGCCGATCTTGAACCCGTCGTTCGCCGGATGGCTGTAGCGCCAGATCTGACGGCCCGAGCGCGCATCGATCGCCCACAGGTTGTCCGGCGATGTCAGGTAAATCACGCCGTTCACCAGGATCGGGGTGGCCTTGATCTGCTGCGCGGCGTTGGTCTGGAACGCCCAGGCGAGCGTCATCCGATGCACGTTGTCCGGCGTGATCTCCGTCAGGCGGCTGTGATGCTGTCCGCTGTAGTCGCCGTGATACGTCGGCCAGCTGTCAACGGCCGGCGCCAGCAGCCGCTCGGCCGGGACGCTCTGCCCCGGCGCCGCCGCGGCCTGTACCACCGCCAGCAGCGTGCTCGCGAGGATCCGCCTCGCGCGAGCGGTGCTGGCCGGGCTTCGACTACCGCAGCGTCTGCAGATACGCCAGAACGTCGTGCATAACGTCATCGGTGTACTTCCCCAGCTGTTCGACGTGCGCCTGAAGAGGATCGTCGACGGAGAATTTCACTTGTGAGGCCGGCCAGGACCGGTACCACCCTGAGGCGTCGGTCAGCGCGATCGTGAACTCGTCGCGATAGGCGAGCGGGCCCGTGACCGTCTGCCCGGCCGCGAGCGTCACGGTCACCGTCTGCGGCACGCGCGGGGGATCGCCGCCGCGCTCCGCCTGGCTCGGATACAACATCCGTTGCAGCAGCGTCAGCCCCTGGTGGCGCGCCGCAACGCCCGCGAGATCCCCGGTGGCCGAGTGGCAGCGCGTGCAGGCCGCGTCGAAGTAGCGCTTCCCCGCCGCCGCGTCGCCGGTCTCCAGGTCGGTCGCGGCGACACTGCGGCGCCCGCCGGTGGCGGTGTCAACCTGGCGTTTCTGATCGTGGATGAAGGCGACGATCGCCGCGAGCTCGGCGTCGGACAACGCGAAGGCCGGCATCCCCTGCGCGGGGCGGCCGGACCGGATCACCGGCCCGAGTCGATCGCCGCGGACGTCCTCGGCGACCAGCGTCGAGCGGGTCAGGTCGGCGCCCCCCGCGCCACCCGCCGCATCACGCCCATGGCAGAAGCCGCACTGCGATGCAAACGGGGTGCGACCGGCCTCGATCTGCGCCGCCGCGTAGTCCTGCGGCACCTTCGTCTGCGGCGGACGCTGCGACGCTGGACTGGTCTGGCCACGGCCTTCAGCCGGTGGCGGCGGCGGGTCGGGACCCGCGCCCCGCTGCGCGCCGGCCAGGGTCCCCATCCACGCGACCAGCGCCGCACCCCCAATCAGCCGCCCGAACACCCGCATCGGCACAGTGCGCGAGACCATCGCGGACGAGTATTATCGGGGCTCGCAGCGACGTCAAATCGGAGGGCTCGCGTGGCACGGATTGGAATGGGTCTCGTCGGGGCCGGCTTCGTCGGCCCGCATCACGTCGACGCGGTGCGGCGTCTCGGCTACGTCGACATCGTCGCCGTCGCCGGCAGCACCGAGACGTCGGGCCGGCAGAAGGCCGAGACGATCGGCGCGCGCCGGGGATACGGCAGTTATCAGGCGCTTATCGACGACCCCGACGTGCACGTCGTCCACAATGCCACGCCCAACCACCTGCACTACGAGGTGACGTCCGCCGCGCTCAGAAAGGGCAAGCACGTCGTGTCGGACAAGCCGCTGGCCATGACGGCGGCGGAATCGAGCCAGCTCGTGGACCAAGCGAAGCGAGCCGGCGTCGTGGCCGCCGTGACGTTCAACTATCGCGGCAATCCGCTCGTCCAGCACGCGCGGGGCGCCATCGCGCGCGGCGAGATCGGCACGACGCGGTTCGTCTGCGGGCACTACCTGCAGGACTGGCTGCTGCACGACACCGATTACTCATGGCGGCTGGATCCGGAGCAAGGCGGCGCCTCGTCGGCGCTCGCCGACATCGGATCGCACTGGTGCGACCTGGCGCAGCACCTGACCGGTTTGACGATCACGCAGGTGCTCGGCGACGTGACGACGGCCCTGCCGAAGCGAAAGAGGCCGCGCGGCGCTCGCGAGGCATTCCAGACCTCCGGCGGCGGCGGAATGGACGTCGTCGACATCCGCGTCGAGGACCTGGCGTCCGTCCTGATCAGGTTCGAGAACGGCGCCAAGGGGACGTTCTCGGTCGGCCAGGTGTGCCCCGGCCACAAGAATGATCTCGTGGTGGAAGTATGCGGGTCGAAGAGCTCGGTCAGGTGGCGGCAGGAACAGCAGAACGAGCTGTGGTGGGGGCACCGCGAGCGCGCGAACGAGGTGCTGCAGAAGGATCCGTCGCTCATCAACGATGACGGACGTCGATACGCGCACCTGCCCGGCGGCCACCAGGAGGCGTGGGCGGACGCCTTCTGCAATCTGATGCGCGACGTCTACAGCGTCATTGCCGCCGGTCCGCCGTATCGCGCGCTGCCGCCGGCCGTCGCCACATTCGAAGACGGCTACCGCATCAATCGGATCGTGGAGGCGATTCTCGAGAGCGCCCGACAGGGTGGCGTCTGGACCGGGGTGCCATGACCGTCGCGCCGTTTGCTCCGAAGTTCATGAAGGTGGGAGTGCTCACCGCGGCGCTGCAGGAGCTGACGCCGCGGGAGGGGCGCGACGCCGACCCGGATCGCGCCATCGAGGACTGGCTGGCATTCGCCCGCGATCTCGGCGCCGACACCATCCAGCTCTCCGCGGCGCTTCACCCGTCGGCGGCGGACGTGCCGCCGGACGCGATGCTCGATCCCGTGGCCAACACGCTGGACCTCCGCCAGCCCTTCGATCGGGCGCGCGCGGCGCGGGTGCAGGCCGCAGTAGCCGCGACCGGCCTCGGCATCTCGGACCTCGCCTACTTCGACAACCTGTTGCACCACGATGCCGCCACCCGGCGCAAGAAGCACGACTTCGTCCGGCGGCTGTTCGATGCGGCGGCGCTGCTCGGCGTCGACGCCGTCTGCGGCTTCGTCGGGCGCAACCAGCAGCGGAGCATGGACGAGAATCTCGTCGATTTCGAGGACCAGTTCGTCCCGCTGCTCCGGGAGGCCAAGGCGCGGGGGCTCACCTACCGCGTCGAGCAGTGCCCGATGCCCGGCTGGACCACCGGCGACAACTGGCACAACAACATCGCCTACACCCCCGGCGCGTGGATTGCGCTGCACCGCATCTGCGAACGGCATGGCGTCGGCGATCAGTTCCGCATCCATTACGACCCGTCGCACGCCATTCTGATGGGACAGGACACGCGCTCGATCTTCCAGTATCTGAAAGACGCCGGCTACGGCTTCCTGATCGGCGGCTTCCACGTCAAGGGGCAGGTCATCGACGCCGCCGGCGTCGCCGCCTGGGGATACGGCGGACAGACGATCGAGCGGGGTGACTGGCTGGAGGGGAGGCCGTCGCCCCGCCCGGCCGACCAGCGCCACGCGTGGAAGAAGCAGGTCGTGTTGTGCGAGCACGAGCTGCCGGGCACCGCGCGCCACGACCCGCTCGCCTACCTTCAGAATCGGACCGTCGACTGGCTCGATCACCAGCTCGCCGCGCGCGAGCTGCTGCCGCTCGACGCGGCGCAGACGCATCTGGTGGTCGAGCACGAATATCCTCCCGCACGCATCCAGGACCGGGATCGGCTCGCGCCGATCCTGCAGGGCTCGCTGGCGTTCGTCCGCCGGATCGACGAAGCGGCGGCGTGTATGTACGCACTGCAGCACGAGGTGCTGCCGGCACAGGGGATTCCGGTGCAGGGAACCGGCCGCCAGGCCTATCGGAGCTGAACGATGACACGTCTGCTGCTCGTCCTCACGCTGGCCGCCGCCGCAGCCGCGCCACTGCGGTCGCAGGGGAACGCCCGCATCCCCGTGCTGATCCTCGACGGCGAAAGCGGCGGGCCGTATCACGATTGGCCCCGCGTCACCGCCGCGCTGAAGAAGATGCTCGACGAAACGGGCGTCTTCGAGACGACGGTCGTGACGGCGCCGCCCACCCGGGGCGATGTCGGCGCCTTTGCGCCGGCGTTCGCGAACTACCGGGCGGTGGTGATGAACTACGACGCACCCGACGAGCGGTGGCCGGCGGCGCTGAAGACATCCGTCGAGGGCTACGTGCGGGACGGCGGCGGCCTCGTCGTGGTGCATGCCGCCGACAACGCGTTCCCGGGCTGGCCGGCGTTCAACCAGATGATCGGCGTCGGCGGCTGGCGCGGTCGCACCGAACAGGCGGGGCCGTACTGGTTCGTCCGCGACGGGAAGCTGACATCCGATCCCGCGCCGGGGCCGGCGGGGAGTCACGGCCGCCGCATCCCGTTTCAGGTCACGGTGCGCGACGCGGCACACCCGATCACGGAAGGTCTTCCCCGTCTCTGGATGCACCAGGGCGACGAGCTGTACGCCCGCCTGCGCGGACCGGGCGCCAGAATGACCGTGCTGGCGACGGCGTATTCGGATCCGCAGAACGCCGGCAGCGGCCGCGACGAGCCGATGCTGATGGTGATCGACTACGGCCGGGGACGCGTCTTTCACACGGCCTTCGGCCACGACGTCTACGCCCTGAGCTCGGTGGACTCCGTCGTGACGCTCCAGCGCGGCACCGAGTGGGCGGCAACGGGCCGCGTCACGCAGAAGGTCCCGGCGCCGTTTCCGACCGCCGACACCGTGTCCTATCGGGCCGACATTGCCGCGCTGGATCCGTCGTACCGCAACGGTCTCGACAGCCTGACCGCGCCGCGGCGCTGAAGCCGCGACGTGGCGGCCCCCCCCGACACACGCTCGGTCATGACATGCCGATGACGCATCGCGACGCACCCAAGGGATCCCGCCCATGACACTGCAGCCCACGCCCGCGGACAAGTTCACGTTCGGACTCTGGACGGTCGGCAATCGCGGCCGCGATCCATTCGGCGACTTCGTGCGACCGAGGCTCGACCCGGTCGAAGCCGTCCGGCGGCTGGCCGAGCTCGGCGCCTGGGGCGTCAATTTCCACGACAACGATCTCGTGCCGATCGACGCCACCCCGGGCGAGCGCGATCGCATCGTCGGCGAGTTCCGCCGGACGCTCGAGGCCACCGGCCTGACGGTGCCGATGGCGACGACGAACCTGTTCTTCGACGGGGCGTTCAAGGACGGCGCGTTCACCTCGCACGACCCTGACGTCCGCGCCTACGCGCTCCAGAAAACGATGCGGGCGATGGATCTCGGCGTCGAGCTGGGCGCCAGGATCTACGTCTTCTGGGGCGGCCGCGAGGGCGCCGAGGTGGACGCCGCGAAAGACCCGGTCGAGGCGATCAAGCGATTCCGGGAGGCCATCAACTTCCTGTGCGAGTACGCGCGCGATCAGCGCTACGACCTGCGCTTCGCGCTCGAAGCCAAGCCCAACGAGCCGCGCGGCGACATTTACTTCCCGACCACGGCGTCCTATCTCGCCTTCATCGCCACGCTCGATCGCCCGGAGATGGTGGGCGTCAACCCCGAGGTCGCCCACGAGCACATGCTGGGCCTGAACTTCTACCATGTGATCGCGCAGGCGCTGGAGGCCGGCAAACTGTTCCACATCGACCTGAACGATCAGAAGCCGGGGCGGTTCGACCAGGACCTGCGGTTCGGATCCGAGTCGCTCAAGCCGCTGTTCTTCCTGGTCAGGCTGCTCGAAGAATCCGGCTACGACGGCCCACGGCACTTCGACGCCCACGCCTATCGCACCGAGAGCGAGGCCGGCGTGTGGGACTTCGCGCGCGGCTGCATGCGGACCTACCTGATCCTCAAGGCCAAGGCGCGGCAGTTCGCCGAGGATCGCGAGATTCAGGCGCTCGTCGCCGAGATTCGCGGCCGGGACGAGGCCTTCACTCCCTACAGCCGCGCGGCGTCTGATCGGCTGAAGGCTCGCACCTTCGATCGCGCCGCCCTGTCCTCGCGGCCGCTCCCCTACGAGCGGCTGGATCAGCTGCTGGTGGACCTGCTGCTCGGCGTGCGCTGATGGCCGGGCGGGCCGGGCGTCAATACCTGGGACTCGACGCGAGCACGCAAAGCCTCAGCGCGATGGTCATCGAGGTGGCCGGCGACGGCCCGGCGACAATCGTGCTGGAGTCATCCCTGAATTTCGACGCGGCGCTCCCGCACTATGGCACGCGGCACGGCGTGTTGCCGCGGACCGATTCCGCATCCGCGACCTCTTCGCCGGTGATGTGGGCCGAGGCGCTCGATCGGCTGTTGCCGAGTCTCGCCGGTGCGGGGTTGGACCCCGCCCGTCTCGCGGCGATTTCGGGGGCGGCGCAGCAGCACGGCAGCGTCTATCTCAACGCCCGCGCCACCAGCGCGCTGGCGCGATTCGATCCGTCACTGCCGCTGGCGCCGCAGCTGGCCCCCCTCCTGTCGCGTTCCGTCGCGCCGATCTGGATGGACACCAGCACCTCCGTCCAGTGCGCGTCGATTACGAGCGCCGTCGGAGGCGCCGCGGCGCTGGCCTCGCGCACCGGCTCGCGCGCGTTCGAGCGCTTCACCGGCCCGCAGATCCGCAAGTTTGCGACCGAAGACCCCGGCGGCTACGCCGCCACCGATCGCATTCATCTCGTCAGCTCGTTCATGGCGTCGCTGCTGGCCGGAGGCCACGCGGCGCTCGAACCGGGCGACGCCTCGGGCGCCAACCTGATGGACCTTCGCGCGCGGCAGTGGTGGGACGCGGCGCTCGACGCCACCGCGCCCGGCCTCGAGGCGAAGCTGCCGCCGATTGCGGCGCCGTGGACGATCGTCGGACGGCTCTCGCCCTACTGGCAGGCCCGGCACGGTCTGCCGGCGGCAAAGATCATTGCCTGGTCCGGCGACAACCCGTGCACCCTGATTGGCGTCGGGCTGGTGCGCGAGGGGCGCGTCGCGATCTCGCTCGGCACGAGCGACACGGTGTTCGGACTGATGAAGGATCCGCACGTCGATCCGTCGGGAACGGGACACGTGTTCGGATCGCCGACCGGCGACTACATGGGGCTGACCTGCTTCAGCAACGGCTCACTCGCGCGCGAGCGGATCCGCGAGGCGTTCGGCCTGAGCTGGCCGGACGTCTCGCGCATCCTCAGGTCGACCCCGCCGGGCAACGGCGGGCGCGTGCTGATTCCGTGGTTCGAACCGGAGATCACCCCGCGGGTGCCGACTCCGGGAGTGCATCGCTACCGCCTGTCGTCCGACGATGCGGCCGGGAACGTCCGCGGGGTCATCGAAGCGCAGATGATGTCGAGGGCCATCCATTCGCGCTGGATGGGAATCGAGGTCGACACGATTCACGCGACGGGGGGAGCAGCCGTCAACCTGGAGATCCTGCGGGTGATCTCCGATGTCTTCGGTGCCGCCGTCCACCACTTCCCCACGTCCAACTCGGCGGCGCTCGGCGCGGCGCTGCGCGCCTGGCACGCCGATGCGCTCGATGAGGGTCGGCCGCTGCCGTGGGAGGCAGTAACGAGCGTGGTGCGGCCTGATTCCGCGGTCCGGATCGCGCCTGATCCAGACGCTCGTGCGATCTACCGGCGCCTGCTGCCGCTGTATGCGGCCTGCGAAGCACACGCGCTCGGCCGCGGGCCCGATCCGACCGGCGCGCTCGAGACAATGCAGACATGACCGGAGGGTGGGAATGAAGCGCTTCGATCGCGGTGTTCCGCTCCTCGTCCTTGTGGCCCTGGCCGCGATCGGGACCATGCCGGACGCACGTCAGGCCGCTGTGCCGGCCGAGCGGCCGGTGGCGCCGTTCGGTAAGCTGGACGAGACGCCGGTGCAACTCTATACCCTGACCAACCGACACGGCCTGGTCGCCAGGATCACGAACTTCGGCGCCATCGTGACCGAGCTGCACGTGCCCGATCGAGCCGGCACGCTCGCAGACATCGTGCTCGGCTTCGCGGATCTCGACAGCTACGTCAAAGGCCATCCCTACTTCGGCGCGATTGTCGGGCGCGTCGCCAATCGGATCGGGAATGCCGGGTTCACTCTCGACGGCGCGCGCTACAGGCTCGAAGCCAACGACACGCCACACCATCTGCACGGCGGCAGGAGAGGTTGGGACAAGGTGGTCTGGAACGCTCGACCGCTCGACACGCCGGCGGGTCCGGCGCTCGAGTTGACCTATGTCTCCAAAGACGGAGACGAGGGGTATCCGGGTACCGTCACGGCCAGGACCGTCTACACGTTGACGAACGACAACGAGCTCATCGTCGAGATGCAGGCGACGACGGATAGAGCCACGCTCGTCAACATGGCGCACCATAGCTACTGGAATCTCGGCGGCCACGACTCCGGCACCATCCTCGATCACCGCCTGACGCTCTACGCCGATCGGTACACTCCAGGCACGCCGCTGGTCCCCGACGGCCGGATCCGGCCGGTCGAGGGCACACCGTTCGACTTCACCCGCGCCAAAGCGATCGGCAGGGATCTGAAGGACGCCGGCGGCACACCGGTTGGCTACGACCACAACTTCGTGGTCAACGGGGAGCCGGGTCAGTTGCGTCCGGTGGCCCGGCTCGAGGATCCCAGGTCCGGCAGGGTGATGACGCTATCGGCCGATCAGCCGGGCGTTCAGGTCTATACCGGAAATTTCCTGGACGGCTCGCTGAGGGGCAAAGGCGCGACCTACGGGCAATACGCCGGCCTCTGCCTGGAAACGCAGAAGTTTCCCAATGCGATCAACGTTCCCGCCTGGCAGGATCAGGTGATCCTGCGCGCCGGCCAGACCTATCGGCACCGCATGGTGCACTCGTTCAGCGCCGAGCCATGACAGTCGTGCCCGATCGCCGCTATGACCAGCCGAGCTCCTTCATCGCCATGCCGGCATGCCAGATCTTCGTCATGTGGGCGATCTTCTCACCCTCGAACTGCATGACATAGACGTAGTCGGTGCTCGTGCGGCGCCCGGTCGGGGGAACCGGCCCGCCGGGGCCGGTGTGCGTGCCATGGAAGACGCCGTAGGCGGCCACGTTGTTTCGCGTCGTATCGGTGGCGAACGATTTGACCTCGTAGCGCCCGTCCGGCAGGACCGACATGAGGCCTTTCATCCAGTCTGTGTACTGCGCGAGCGTCTTTACTTCGAGCAACGGCTCGGATTGCGCGCAAAAAGTGGCGTTGGGCGTGCAATAGGCGCTGCAGCCGTCCCATCCCTTACCCGTCTCGCAGGCGGCAAAGAACGCTTCGGCGACACTTGTGATCGATGCCATGGGAACATCTCCTGTTGGATGCCGAGTGCTTCGAGTGTCTTCGAATCCTGTCTGGCCGACGTTCGCGCTGAGCCGCGGCTCTTACGATCGCGTGAGGCGCCGACGGCACGGCTGGTGGGGACCTTGTCACATCGTCCCGAGGTGCGCCACTGTGTAGGATCGCGGCGGCAACCGGAACGTCATCCGCGTTCCCGCCGCCGGCGCGTCGAGGCGCTGCGGCGCGACGCGCCCCGGCTGCTCGAACGTGTTGAACGCCTGCAGGTCCGTCCCCGTCAGCGTTTCGCACGCGAGCACCCGCGTCGGCGTCACCTCGCCCCACTCCAGCGTCAGCTCCCGCTCCCCATCGAGGTCCCGGTTCAGCATCAGCACACTGGCCTGACGGTTCTGCGCGTCGAGCGTGGCGACGACGTCGACGAACGGCACCTGGTCGTTGCGGGCGAAGTCGGCCTGCAGCCCGGCGGCAGTGATGGGATAGGTCTCTGACTCCACGCGCAGGTCGAGAACACGTCCGCGCGCGTAGCGCAGGGCCCAGGCGTACGGGTAGTAGATGCTCTGGCGGAGGACTCCCGTTTCGTTGGTCACGAGAGGGGCGATGACGTTGACGAGCTGCGCCAGGCAGCCGACGCGGACCCGATCCGAATTCCGCAGGAGGGTGTTGACGAAGCCACCGACCAGCAGCGCGTCCTCCAGGTTGTAGACCTCCTCGAGCAACCGGGGCGCGGACGCGCGCCGGCCGTCGACCGCCGCCCCGCTGCGGGCACGGTACCAGACGTTCCACTCGTCGAACGACAGCCACAGCCGCTTGCTCGACTTGCGAAGCGCCTGCACGTAGTCGCACACCGCCGCCACCTCGCGAATCTGCCGGTCCATGTCCAGATTCATCGCCAGGTACCGCGCCGGGCTGTTGTTCGTCAGTGGCCGGGTGTTGCCGTAGTACGCGTGCAGCGAGATGCCGTCCACCTGGTCGTAGCACTCCTCCAGCACCTCGCGATCCCAGACGAGATACGTCGCCATGCCGGTGCCGCTCGAGCCGCAGGCGATGAGCTGCACGCCGCCATCGATGCCGCGCATCTGCCTGGCGACGTCGCGCGCCTTGCGCCCGTATTCGCGCGCCTGCAGCTGGCCGATCTGCCAGTTGCCGTCCATCTCGTTGCCCAGGCACCAGTGGCGGACGCGGTGCGGCTCCTCGTAGCCGTGGGCGCGGCGCAGGTCGGCCCACTTCGTGCCGCGATCGAGGTTGCAGTACTCCACGTAGGCGACCGCCATCTCCGCCGTGCCGGTCCCGAAGTTCATGCCGAGCAGCGGCTCGGTCCCGACCGCGCGGCACCAGTCGATGAAGTCGTTGGTGCCGAACTGATTCGTCTCCAGCGAATTCCACGCCCGCTCCAGCACCGTCGGCCGCTGCGCCTTCGGACCGACGCCGTCGAGCCAGTTGTAGCCGGAGACGAAGTTGCCGCCCGGATAGCGGGTGATTGGAACACCCAGCTCTCTCACCTCGCGCGCGACGTCGGCGCGAAATCCCTTCGCGTCGGCAAGACCGGAGCCGGGCTCGTAGACGCCCGTGTAGACGGCGCGCCCCAGGTGCTCCAGAAACGAGCCGAGCACCCGCCGGTCGAAGTCCGCACGGGCAGGCCACGGGACGACCCGCGCGCGGGTTGGCCCGCGGCCGACCTGGGCGTAGCCGATGGCGTCCAGCCACGATCCGGCGGCGAGCAGCGCACCTGACCGGCCCAGGCTCGAGAGAAAGCGGCGGCGACGCATCGGTTCCATCGTGGCCTACTTCCTTCCTCGCAATTCGTTGATCCGCCTGGTGAACTCGTCGACGTTCGAGCGGTCGACGACACGCGTCGGCACGATGATCTGTTTCGACTCGGGAATGAATGACCGGTCGCCGCGCACCGCCTGGGCCATCCGCATGATCGCCTGGTAGCCGAACTCGTACGGCTGCTGCACGACCGTCGCATGGATGGCCCCGTCCCGCACGCCGGCCAGCGTCTCGTCGGCTTCGTCGAAGGCAATGATCCGCACCTGGCCGACCTTGCCGGCCTCGCGGACGGCGTTGAGGATCGCCGGACCGTTGTAGCTCCACAGCCCGACCAGACCGTTGATGTCCGGATAGCGTACCAGCGTGTCGGCCGCGTTCGCCTTCGCCCGGACGTCATCCACATCATCGGTCCGGACGTCGATGATGCGGATGGTGGATCCCTCGAGCGCCTGCCTGATTCCCTGAATCCGCTCCCGCGCGTTCTGCGCGTCGAGCTTGCCGACAAACAGCATGATCGATCCGCCCGCGGGAAGGGCGTCCCGAATGAGCTGACCTGCCTGGCGGCCGGCCGCCACGTTGTCGGTGCCGATGTAGCAGGTGCGCGCGGACTGCGGGGCGTCGCTGTCCTGCGTGAACACCAGGGCGCGCCTGGCCGCGGCGTCGATCAGCGCGGTCTGATTCTGGGGATCGACGGGGGAAATCGCCATCCCCTTCACCCCCTTGGTGAGCAGGTCGTCGACGATGCGCTGCTGATCGGCTGCGGTGCCGTCGGCGGAGATGCGGAACTCGGTTTCGACGTCGGCCAACTCGGCATCGGCCTTCTCCACACCGCGCCGCGCGATCGTCCAGAAGTCGGCGGAATTATTGGTCACGAAGGCCAACTTGATGGTCTCGCCGCCATTCGATCCAGGGCGCTCAGCGGCGCGACATCCCGCCGCGACAAGGGCGAGACACCCGAACCATGCCACCATCAGTCTTGGTCGTCTGGACGATTTCATCGGCTCCCTCCCTACAGTGCGATCGACTGCGCACCGAACGCCGCCACGCCCGGCGAGGACCCCGAAAAGACGTGCGGCTCGTATCCGGTCGCCTGCCCGTAGGCGCGAGCGACCCGGGCAATCGCCGCGGACGCATCTTTCCGGCCGATCACCGCAACCGTGCCGCCGCTGCCGCCGCCGGTGATTCGTGCGCCATACAGACCCGCCGCCGGACCTTCCGCCCGGACCAGTTCGACGAGCCGATCGGTACCCGGGGCGCCAAGACCGCACGCCGCGTAGCTGGCGTGAGACGCGTACATCAGCTCCCCCAGTCGAACCCGCCGATCCTCCCCTGGCGCCGCGCGCAGCAGCTGCCGGAAGTGTTCGGCCCGCTCGCGCTCGTAGACGGGGTGCGCCGCCGGAGCCCGCACGCGGTAGCGCCTGCCGCGCTCGACGGTCGTGACCGGGTCGCCCGTGCCGCCGTATCGCGTCAGGAATTCATCGCCAGAGATCGCGTCGGGAAGATCGCGACCGAGCTCCCGCTCGAAATCCAGCGGCGCGATGTTGGCCAGATAGCCGACCGGCGCACCGGCGCGTTCGGCGACCATTCGCCGGCCGATGAACGCGCCCGCCCGGACGGCGCCGTAGTCGGATCCGCCGACGGAGTGACGCTCGCCGGAATCGAGCCCCCAGAACTCGACGTCGTCCGGAACGGGGACCGGCGCCTGGAGCTCGGACGGTTGACAGAGAAGCGCCAGCAGCGCATCCCGTTGGCCAAAGACGCACGCCATCTGATCCATCACACCGCAGGGTGCCCCGGCGACGAGATTCTCGCTCTTCTGGCACAGGAGCGCGAGCGCCAGGGGCTCGAGCGCCACCCCGAAGGCGATCGCGACCGAGTGCATGCTCGCGGTTGCGATCGCCGCCGAGGAGCTCACCCCTTTGCCCTCGGGCACCGTCGAGGCGACGACGATTCTCGCGCCCGACGTCAGCGGCAGCCCGCGCTCCCGCGCCAGCACCAGGAAGACGCCGGCGACGAACGAGACCCAGTGCGGTGCGACGGCTCCACCACCGTCCGCGAACATCCCGCGCGCCCGGTCATAGGAGACTGGCACGCCGCCCTGCCGGAGCGCGTCGAGCGGAATCGTGACGGGCGGCCGGCCGAGGCTGACCACCTCCAGCACCGGCCGATCGAGCCGCTGCACCGCCGCGAACGTCGCTTCGGCGATGGGGCGCTGAAGAACGAGCGAACCCGAATAGTCGGCGATGCCGCCCATCACGTCGAGCCGTCCCGGGGCCCGGGCCACCGTCAGCGCGGCTCCCGCCTCGAACAAGGCGCGCACCCGGAGCGTGTCGCAGAACGCGTCGAACTCAGCGCTCACGTCCGACATCGGGTTTCTCCGGCGCGTGGCGGTGATCGATCCAGCCGCGCACGCGCAGCGCCTCCTGGAGAAGCGGCTCGATTTGTGCGCGGATGCGCCCGTTGGCGTACCCCACCCACGCGACCTCGGCGTCGACGCGCAGTGGCGCATCGAGTGTGTCCCCGTACGCGTCAGTGACGATCACGCCGCTCTCCTCCGCGATCAGCGCCGTGCAAATGTCATACGGGTGACACGTCAGCGGCGCTGGAAGGCCCCGGCGCGCGAGCACCGGGCCCAACAGCGGCCGAAGATCCGCGACAAAGCGGTCGTGGCCGGCTGCCAGCTCGTAGAGTTGTCCGCCGGTCGAGGCGTACTGATCCTCGAAGCAGTGCGCCTTGCCGGACGCGTATGGACCGAGCGCGCCGAGCACGATCGCCTCGTCGAGCGCGGCCAGCTCCTCGCGGCCGCCCGGGAAGAAGCGCGACATCGACGCATAACCATGCGCGATGCCTGGCGCCCCGGACGGCGTCAGGCGGATCGGGGTCCGTTCGCGCGTCAGGCGGTTGTAGCGATGAACCCGCACGCCTTCACCCCGGACCGCCCACAGCTGATCCGACAGGTGCTGTTTCACGAGCGGAATCTCCGTCTGCACCCCGAGGACGACATCCCGCAACGACGTGGCAGGCCCGCGATTGGGCGCCACCCCCGTGAGCACCCAGGCGCTGCGCTTCTGATACATCAGGCCGCGCGTGCCATCGATGGGGTCGATGATGATCCACCAGTCGACCGACGTCTCATCGCGCCCCTCGGGATAGCAGCGGCGGCCGCCCGCCAGCCCCTCGGCGACGAGGACGAAGGCGTGCTCGCGGGCGAGGGTTTCGGCGAATCTCGTGACGACCGCTTCCCCGACGACGTCGATGGCGTAGATCGTGTCGCCGGGATCATCGCGATCGATGGCTGCCAGTGACTCCATCTGTCGCCGCTCGGTCGCCGCGACAACATCCTGACGCACCCGTTCGTGGAGCTCGAGCAGCGGTTGGAGCAGCGAATGAGGGTCACGCATGCTGCGCCTTGTAGTGAACCTCGGAGATGGCCCGCAGCTCCTCCGCCTTCGCTTCAGGCCGGGTGTCGCTGAGGAAGTTCCCGCCGCCGACCTCCGGGCCGGCGAGGTACTTCAGGAGGTCGGGCTTCCTGAGCGGCGGGTGGCACTCGATGTGGAAGTGAAAGGCGGAATGGTCGGCGCCGTCCGTCGGCGCCTGGTGCAGCGTCAGGACGTAGGGAAACGACTGCTGCCACAGATTGTCGTACCTGACCAGCAGTGACTTGAGCGCCGCCGCCAGCTCGTCGAGCTCGGCCGCCGTCATCGTCGCCAGGCTGGCGTGCGTCTGCTTCGGCGCGACGTAGCACTCGTAGGCGTAGCGCGCAAAGTAGGGAAGAAAGACGATCGCCGACGTGCTCTCGAAGAGAATCCGGCGCCCGTCGTCCTGCTCGGCACGGATGATGTCGTGAAAGAGGGCGCGGCCGTGTTCCCGATGGTAGCGCCGGCTCACGGCGGCTTCCGTCTCGATGGTCTTGAAGACGAAGTTCGTCGCGTAGATCTGCCCGTGCGGGTGTGGGTTCGAGACGCCGACCACCTCGCCCTTGTTCTCGAACGTCAGCACGTGGCGGACCTCGGGCCTGGCGCCGAGCTCGAGATACTGATCACGCCACGTCCGAAGCAGGTCGCCGATCGCGGCGACCTCCAGCTCGGCCAGCGTCGTGTTGTGCTTCGGCGAGTAGCAGACCACACGCGCGACGCCGGTGGCCGGCGCGTTCCGATAGATGCCGGGCGGCTGTTCGAGCGCACGCGGCGCGGCGGCGCCGACACAAGGATGGTCGTTGTCGAAGACGAACACGGACTGATAATCCGGGTTCCGCGCGCCGCCAACGCGGCGGTTTCGCGGGCAGAAATAGCAGTCTTCGACGTAGACCGGCGCCGGCGGCGGCGAAACCGTGGCGCGTTCACCCTGCCAGGGCCTATCCTGTCGGTGCGCCGCAACGACCACCCATTCCTCCCGGAGCGGGTGCCATCGCTGCTCCCACGCCGGGGCGCCAGAGGTTACCATCGATGCCAGTTCCTATACTGCAGATGTCGGCAATCTCCAAGCGGTTTCCCGGCGTCGTCGCGCTCGACCGCGTCGACTTCGACCTGTCGGCCGGCGAGATCGCGGCGCTCGTGGGCGAGAACGGCGCCGGCAAGTCGACCTTGATGAAGGTGCTGGCCGGGATCCACCGCGCCGACTCGGGCGAGGTCCGCATCGACGGCGCGACGGTCGAGATGCACGGGCCGGTCGATGCCGCCAGGCTCGGCATCGGGGTCATCCACCAGGAGCGCGAGCTGATCGAGACGCTGGACGTCGCGGGCAACGTGTTCCTCGGGCGTGAGCCGACGCGCGGCGGCCCGTTGCGACTCCTCGATCGCCGGCGGATGCACGCCGACACCACGCGCGCGCTGGCCCGGATCGGGGTGGTGCTGCGGACCAGCACGCCGCTGGGTGACCTGTCCGCGGCCCAGCAGCAGCTCGTCGCGATCGCGCGCGCCCTCTCGTTGAACGCCCGGATCCTGATCCTCGACGAACCCACGGCGACCCTGCCGTCGAGCGACGCCGCCCGGTTGTTCGACGTGCTGCGCGACCTGCGGTCCTCCGGAACAGCCATCGTCTACATCTCGCACCGCCTGAAAGAAGTCGAGCGGCTCGCCGACCGGGCCGTCGTCCTCCGTGACGGACGGAACGCCGGGATGCTGCGGCGCGACGCGCTGTCGCGCGACCGGCTGGTGCAGTTGATGGTGGGCCGGGCGTTCGAGCCGCCGTCGATCCGGCCGGAGGCGCCCGCCGGACCGGTTGTGCTGCAGATCGAGCGCGTCCGCACCGGCCGCTATCCGGACGCCGACGTGTCCCTCGCCGTTCACCGAGGCGAGGTCCTTGGCATCGCCGGCCTGATCGGCTCGGGCCGGACGGAGCTGGCCGAGGCCATCTGCGGGGTCGGCGTGCGCCTGTCCGGACGCATCCTGCTCGAGGGACGGCCGCTCCCGATCGGCTCGGCGCGCGACGCCATCCGCCACGGCGTCTGCCTGGTGCCCGAGGATCGGCGCCGGTGCGGCGTCGTGGCCGGGATGAGCATCCGCGAGAACGTGACGTTGCCGGCGCTGGCCTCGTACGCCCGCGCCGGCCTGGTGGCGCGGGCGTACGAGGCCGCGGCCGTCCGGCGCATCACGACGGCGCTGGCGGTGAAGGCCGCCTCGATCGAAACGCCGGTTGCGGCGCTCAGCGGCGGGAACCAGCAGCGGGTAGTGCTCGGTAAGTGGCTGGCGCTTCGGCCGCGCGTCATCGTTTTCGACGAGCCGACACAAGGCGTCGACGTCCGCGCCAAGGTCGAGATCCACCGGTTGATGCGCGGCCTCGCCGACCAGGGAACCGCGGTCGTGATGATCAGCAGCGACCTGGAAGAGATCGTCGCCGAAAGCGATCGCGTCGCCGTGATGCACGACGGGCGCGTCACCGGGATCCTGTCCCGCGCCGACTGCACACCCGACGCCGTCATGCGGCTCGCCGTCGCGTGATGAAGGCAGCTGCCGAATGACCCGAAAAGACGTCACCGTCCTTCTCCTCCTCGCCGCGCTATGCGCGGTCGTGGCCACGGCGAGCCCGCAGTTTCTGAGCGTGACGAACCTCCAGAACATCGCCCGGCTGGTCGGCATGTACGGCATCTTCAGCATCGGCGTCGGGATCGTGATCATCACCGGCGGCATCGATCTGTCGGTCGGGTCGATCTGCGCTCTGCTCGGGGTGCTGCTGTCGATGATGCTGGTCGAGTGGGAGTGGCCCGCCGCGCTCGCCCTGGCGTCGGTGGTGGCACTTGGTGCCGCCCTGGGGGCCGCGCACGGACTGCTGATCACGCGCCTTCGACTGCAGCCGTTCATCGTCACGCTGTGCGGACTGCTCCTCTACCGCGGCGCGGCGCGGTACATCGCCCGCGATTCGACGAAGGGGTTTGGCACCGGCGAGGGGTTCGAGTGGCTGCGAGCCGCAGCCTCGGGAAGCGTCGGCGGTGTGCCGATGCCGTTCGTCATCATGTGCGCGATCGGCGCCATCGCGTGGCTGCTGGTGCATCGATCGGTGTACGGGCGGCATCTGTTCGCCGTCGGGCACAACGAGGTCGCGGCGCGCTATTCGGGGGTGAGAACGGGCGGCGTTGTCGCCGGCGCGTACGTGATATCCGGCACGCTGGCGGCGGTGTCCGCGATCATCATCGCCTTCTACACCAACTCCATCTCGCCCGCCTCCCACGGCAATTTCTACGAGCTCTATGCGATTGCGGCTGCGGTGGTCGGCGGGTGCAGCCTCCGAGGTGGCGAAGGGACGATTCTGGGCATCGTCCTGGGCGCGGCGCTGCTGCAAGTGCTGCGCAACCTGGTGAATCTGCTGGACATTCCCGGCTCGCTCGATTTCGCGGTGATGGGCGCCGTCATCCTCATCGGGGCCATCGCGGACCACGTCTTCGGACGCGCCAGACGTGGCCCGAGCGGGTGAGCGCCCCGGTTACCGGAACAATAGGGTCGACACGTGGTACAGGTCGTTCTTCCACACCGGGAATGTGTGGGCGCCGCCGATGTCGATGTGCCAGATGTGCGGCACGTTCTGCGCGACGAGGTAGTTGTGGACGCCTTCGCTGATGTTGAACAGCGAGTCTTGATCGCCGCACGACACCCACAGCAGCTTCAGCTTCTGCCGTGCGGCGGCCGGGTCCCGAACAATCTGTGCCGGCGGCAGGGTGTTGGGTGCGGACGAGAATCCGCCGACCCAGGCGAACGTATCGAGATTGCCGAGACCGAAGTTCAGCGACTGGCCGCCACCCATCGAGAGCCCGGCGAGAGCGCGGTGCTCGCGATCGGCCAGCACCGGGTATTTCGACTCGACGAACGGGATCAGATCGCCCAGCAGTTCGCGTTCGAACGCCGCGTACGCCTGGAACTCGACCGCCATGCCGGCGCCGCCGCGGCCACCTGGGGCTGCACCGCCCGCCCGGCCTCCGGCGCCACCGTCGCCGGCCGCCGGCGGCGCTCCCGCGCGGGCCGGCCCGCCGCCGCCCGCCGCGGACCCGGGTTCCGCTGCGCGCGCCCCCCGGCCACCGCGTCCGCCAAAGAGCGAGGCCTCCGGCTCGTTCGACGAACGGCCGTGCGGCATCACGACGATCATCGGCACCGCCTTCTTATCGGCGATCAGATTGTCGAGAATGGCGGCGGCCGCCCCAGGTCCCGACCAATGCCTCTCGTTGCCGCCGATTCCGTGCAGCAAGTACAGCACGGGATACTTCTGCGCGGAGGAGTAACCCGGCGGGGTGTACACCATGGCCGGCTTCTTCCCGCCGGTCACCGATGAGGTGTACTCGACGCGTTCGACACGGCCGGCGGGGATGCCCGGCCGTGCGACGTCGAAGCCCGGCGGAGCGTTGGGCAGCACCGGCGTCTGCGTCGCTTGTGCGAGCAGGGCCGCCATGCAGAGTGTCGAACCGATGAGCGTCGCGAGGGGCACGCGGAGGATTCGCGTCTGCAAACTGGCCATGTCGACTCCCTCAATTAGACGCGCCACTATACCCCGACGACGTCAGCGAATGCGATCTCGTTTGTTGTCGGAAGAGACGCTGAACGCGTTTCACCCGGCACAGGTCCGGCTGAAGCCGGACACTACGTACCGAGAAAATTTGGAGGCGCCGCCCGGATTTGAACCGGGGGTGGAGGTTCTGCAGACCTGAAAATGGCTCAAAAAGAGGTCTGAATTTGCGTTTTTCCGAAGGATTCTTCCGCCTCGGCACGCCAGAAACCGCCCGAATCCGCCGTGAATGGGCGCCGCTGCGGGCACCGCTAACTCGATCGTGACTTTCGCCTGTGTTTGCAGCGTCGATGCCCCCGTGGCCGTGCCGAGGTCGCCGGAGCTCACGATATTGTACCGCTCGGAGACGGATCGTGTGGGTGGTGCGATCTATCGCAAGCACGTCCAGCACCAGGCGACCAAGTACTACCATTTGGATCTGTTCGACCTGAATGACGGCCACCACGCGAGCGCGACGAGCAGGAACTGCAGCGGCTGCAGGGTAGCGGCAGCATTGTGTCAAGGCTAGCAAACGTCGGACGTCAGGCACTTCGGTTGCCGCCAAACCATCTGTTCTCAAGCAGCAAGAGGCGCCAAGAGGAAGAAGCCTGCGAAAGCCGACGTGGCACAACCGGCCGCGACACGCAAACGCGCGTGACGCGCAGAACTGGCCGATCGCGAATCGGCTCATGTTCATCGATCAACGAATGGGCCAATTAACCTATATTGTCGGCAGTCGATACATCTCGGTCCATGGACGGATCTCGATCTCTTGGCCCCTCGTTCGCACGACAGCATCGATGAGACGAACTCGATCTCCTGCGGCAACTCGAGAGAGACTTGCGCCGACTGATGCCTCGTATACCACCGCTACTTCCTTGTCGTTGCCACGACGCGCCAGAAACCCTGTCGGACCTTGTGGAGAAGCGACCACCAACTCCGCATCGATCTGCCCATCCACTCCGAATGACTGCGCGTTCAATCGCTCGTAGAAGCCCCAACCCTCCTGGCATCTGGCGCGAACCGGACACCAACGGCACTCAGTGTCCGGACGAGCGAGGCCTGGCGGGCTGTTTAGTGCATCGGCGGCCTGCCGAACCTCAGCCGTCAAGGCTCTCTCACGATGTTCGATCTGGCTAACGGAGACTTGCCACTCGCTAAGGCGCTTCCGTCCACGTCTCCAGTAGGCTGAGCCGAGTGCTCGGCAGACGATAACCCAAACGGTTCCAGTTGCACCGGATCGAAGGCGCGCCGCACTTGGTCTCGATAGAAGCCCGTACGGGCATCGAGATAGTCTTGATCCGCTTGAACAAGTTTTCCTAAACACGCCGGGCATGCATCCGCGAGCGACTCTGGCTGAATGCGGCCGCAATCGACACATCTGAGCCACGCCTCGTCGAGCCGGAGGTGCAAAGACAGGCCGAGAGGTCGCAGGTAGTAGAGGTCTCCCTCGAAGTCCAGCAGGGTGGAGTCTCGTACCAGACGCTGGTACCACGCGCCGACGGCAGCAGTTGCTTTCTCATCGTCAGCGAGAATCTTCCTCAAGTAGTCCTCGAAACGTCCCGGAAGCACCTGGGACATCTTGTCTGCGCTTATTCCTTGCGGAGTTGCCCAGCCCTCACCAAGTTCCCGAATCTCTGCCCCCTCCGGCCGAAAACTCTTGCGCTCCAAATGCAACCTGACCCATGCGCGAAAGAGAGCCCTCTGGGCAGACGGGTGTTGGCAACGGGTCGAGTCCCACCTCAGGGAAATCATCGAATACATCGAGAAAATGCGGTGACTCTTCCACGGTGCCGAGGCCTAGTGACGGCAGCGAATGGTAGCGGTCTGTGAACTCGCTGAACAGCGCTTGAGCGAAGGACTTCGTTGCCTTAAGGCCGCCCTGATTGGCTATTTGTAGTGCCTGTTCGAGACTCTTTCCCTTAGCCTGCATTATTCATGAGTGAGCGAGTTTCTGATCGTAGAGGCGCTCCCGAG
>JBDTRR010000059.1:0-32764 GCA_039931615.1 Acidobacteriota bacterium | reverse complement strand
GGACCAACCGACGACCAAGGACCAACCGACGACCAAGGACCAACCGACGACCAAGGACTAACCGACGACCAAGGACTAACCGACGACCAAGGACTAACCGACGGACCAGGGACCAAGGACCAGGTACCAAGGACTTTGATAAGCTCACGACATGGCCTGGTTCAAGAAGACCCGCACGCCGTTCACCGCCTCGGCCGACGTCAAGGCCAGCCGCGTGCCGGAAGGCCTGTGGGTCAAGTGTCCCGGCTGTTCGCAGATCATCTACAACAAGGACCTCGCGACCAACCTCAACGTCTGCCCGAAATGCACCCATCACTTCCGGATCGGCGCCCTCGAGCGGCTGCGCACGCTGTTCGATGACGGCGTCTGGGTGGAGCACGATCGCGGCCTGGCCTCGACCGATCCGCTGCAGTTCACCGATACCAAGCCCTACAAGAATCGTCTGGCGGCGTCGAAGGCCGCCACCGGCCTCAACGATGCGCTGATCGTCGTCTCGGGTCTCCTCGACGGCATCCCGACGATTGCGGCGGCGATGGAGTACGCGTTCATCGGCGGCAGCATGGGCGTCGTGGTCGGCGAAAAAATCACCCGCGCCATCGAGCGCGCGCTGGACGAGCGCCGGCCGCTCGTCATCATCTGCTGCTCGGGCGGCGCGCGGATGATGGAAGGGGCGCTCTCCCTGATGCAGATGGCCAAGATTTGCGGCGCGCTGGCGCGGCTCGACCGCGCCCGCCTGCCCTATATCTCCGTCCTGACCGACCCGACCACCGGCGGCGTCACCGCCAGCTTCGCGATGCTGGGCGACCTGAATATCGCCGAGCCGAAGGCGCTGATCGGCTTCGCCGGGCCCCGGGTCATCGAGCAGACGATCCGGCAGAAGCTGCCCGAGGGGTTCCAGCGCAGCGAGTTTCTCCTCGAGAAAGGCATGATCGATCTGATCGTCGACCGCCGCGAGCTGAAGGCGGTGGTGGCCAACGCGCTCCGCTTCATGGGCGCCCGGCCGGCCGACCGGCTCGATCCGCCGCTGGCCCCGGAGCTGGTCGGCGCCGCGCCCCGGTCGCGCCGCGACGACGGCGCAGCGAGGTCCCGGGCGTGATGTCTCGACTCTCGGCACGGGGCACACCGCAGGCTTGACACCGGCACCAGACGTGGAACCGCTCGACTATCTGTTCGGGCTCGAACAGTTCGGGATCAAGTTCGGCCTCGAGAACATCAGGACGCTGGTCGGGGCGCTCGGCCATCCCGATCGGGCATTCCGTTCGATCCACATCGCCGGCACCAACGGCAAGGGATCGGTCACCGCGATGGTCGACGCCGGGCTCCGCGCCGCCGGCCACCGCTCGGCCCGGTTCACCTCCCCTCACCTGATCGATCTCACGGAGCGCTTCGCGATCGACGACCGTCCCGTCTCGGGTGGCGCCCTGGTGGCGGCGATCGCCGATCTCAGGACCCGCGTCGAAGCGTTGATCGCATCGGGCGCGCTCCGCGCGCAGCCGACCTTCTTCGAGGCGACGACGGCCCTGGCGCTCGAGCTGTTCCGCCGGGCCGGGGTCGACACCGCCGTCATCGAAGTGGGATTGGGCGGCCGGCTCGACTCGACCAACGTCATAACCCCCGTGGTCACCGCCATCACCTCGATCGCGTTCGATCACGAGGCCTACCTGGGCCATACGCTGGCGGCGATCGCCACAGAGAAAGCCGGCATCATCAAACCAGCCGTCCCGGTCGTCGTCGGCCGCGTCCCCGCTGAAGCGGAGACGGCCATCGACGCCGTCGCCCGCGCGCGCGGCGCGCTGGTGGTGCGCGCCTGGGACGGTGTCATCGTCGAACCCCTGCCCCGGACGCCCGGCGCCGCCACCCGCGTGCGCCTGCGCACGCCGGCGCGTGACTACGGCGACGTTACCCTCTCGCTCCGCGGCGCGCATCAGATCGGGAACGCCGTCGTCGCGGTGCGTCTGCTCGAGCTGCTGGATCAGCGTGGTCTGGCCGTCCCGTCGGCCGCCGTCGTCGGCGGCCTCGGCTCGGTGACCTGGCCCGGTCGGCTCGATCACCGCCGGCTGTCCGGCGGACGCGAGATGCTGCTGGATGCCGCCCACAATCCGGACGGCGCCGCCATGCTCGCCGGCTACATCGCGGAGACGTTCGAGGACAAGCCGCCGCTGGTGTTTGCCGCCATGCGCGACAAGGATGCCGCCCGGATGTTCGAGGCGCTGCTGCCGTCGGTCGGCGCCTTGATCGTGACGCGTGCCTCGACCGCCCGCTCCGCTGAGCCGGAAACGCTGGCGCAGCACGCCGCCGCCGTCGCACCCGGACTGCGCGTGATCGTCGAACCGGACCGCGCCGCGGCGCTGGCGGCGGCCTGGACGATGGCGCCGCGGATCGTCGTCGCCGGTTCGATTTTCCTGCTCGGCGACGTCCTCAAGGAGACCGACGGATCGTGATACCCTCGAAATCCACGCCCGGCATGCGCACGATTTTCCCGACTGTCGTTCTTGCCGTGGCCATCGGTCTCAGTACCGGTGTCGCCGGGGCGCAGCAGGCCGTGGTCGCCGGGCCGACCGATCAGATCGAGAACCAGAGCAGCAGGACCGTCGAACGCATCGGCGGCGGCTCCGATCACTACATCCGCCGGGGCGACGTCCAGATCGATCTGGGCGACACGCAGATCTACGCCGATGAAGTCGAATTCTTCACCGACCAGAACCGGGCGACCGCCACCGGCAATGTCGTCGTCTCGCAGGCCAACAGCCGGATCGCCGCCGATCGCGCCGACTTCGATCTCAAGACCAAGCTCGGCACCTTCTACAACGCCTGGGGGATGGCGCCGGTCGGTCCGCAGAAGGCGAGGCCCGGCGCGGCGCCTGGCCTCGGGGCGCCGATGGCGGGCGGCCTGCTCGGCGCGCCCGGCCCCGCCCTCTCCACCCAGACGCTCGGCGCGGACACCGACGTCTATTTCTTCGGCGAGACCATCGAAAAGACCGGGCCGAAGAAATACAAAATCACCAATGGCGGCTTCACCACCTGCGTCCAGCCGACGCCGCGCTGGGAGCTCCACTCGTCGACGGTGATCCTCAACCTCGACCACTACACCGTGCTGCGCAATGCGGTGTTCCGGGTCAAGGGGGTGCCGCTGCTCTACACCCCGTTCATGTACTACCCGACCAAACGGGACGACCGGGCGACCGGCATCCTGCTGCCGACCTACGGCGCGACCTCGCTGCGCGGCCAGGCGATCCACAACGCGTTCTTCTGGGCGGTCGACCGCAGCCAGGACGCGACCGCCCTCTACGACTGGTATTCGAGCGGCGGGCAGGGGGTCGGCAGCGAGTATCGTTACAACTTCGGCCCCGGATCGAACGGCAACTTCAAGAACTACTGGCTCGATCAGAAGGCGACCACCGATGCCTCCGGCGCCGGGCTCGACGCCAACCGCAGCTACGAGCTGCGCGGCTCGGCCAACCAGGCGCTGACCCACGGCTTCCGCGCCCGCGCCAACGTCAACTACTTCTCCAGCATCACCTCGATGCAGACGCTGAACACCAACGTCTACGACGCGTCCCGCAACAGCCGGACGTTCGGCGGCAACGTCGTCGGCGTCGTCAACAACTTTTCGGTGAACGGCACCTTCGACCGGACCGAGACGTTCTACGGCACGAGCAACTCGGCCACCAACGGCTCGTGGCCGCGGGTGACGGTGTCGCGCAACGAGCGGCCGCTGTTCGGATCGGCGGCGTATTTCTCGTTCACCGGCGACTACTCCAGCCTGCTGCGGAACAACCGGGACGGCGACATCACGACCGACCTGTCGCTGAGCCGGTTCGAGGTGATGCCGCAGATCCGCTATCCGTTCACCAAATGGCAATGGTTCACCATCAACTCGACGGTCAGCTGGCGTGATACCTATTTCAGCCGCAGCCGTGCACTCGGTACCAGCGACATCGTCGACGAGGGCCTCAACCGGCAGTTCTTCGAGTTCCAGGCCCGGCTGATGGGGCCGGTGATCTCCCGGGTGTGGAACACACCCGACAATGGCTACGCCGAGAAGTTCAAGCACTCGGTCGAGCCCTTCCTGACGATCGGCCGGACCACGTCGATCAACGAGTTCGATCGGATCATCCAGCTCGACGCCGGCGACTCGATCGTCGGCGGCGCGACGCGCTACACCTACGGCGTCACCAACCGGTTCTACGCCAAGCAGCGCCGCGCCGGATCGGCGACCGGCCAGGCGCGGGAAATCGCCTCGGTCGACGTGACGCAAAGCTACTATTCAGACGAGCGCAGCGCGCAGTACGATCGGACCTACGCGACCAGCTTCCTCGGGGCGCCCCCCAGCCACTATTCGCCGATTTCGATCAATGCGCGGAGCGCGCCGACCGACCTGTTCAGCGTCTCGCTGCGGGCGGAGATCGACAGCCAGTACCTGGAGCTGCGGACGATTTCTGCCAATGGGACCTACTCCGGCCGCCGGATCACCGCGACCGGCGTGTGGAGCAAGCGCGCCTTCATCGAAGGCCTCGACACCTTCAACGATCCGACCCGGCTCGATCAGTACATCACCGCGTCGGGGAGCACGCACACCCTGGACAACTCGGTCGGGGCGAGCTACTCCGTCAACTACGACGTGCTCAACTCACGCCTGCTGCAGCAGCGGTTCACCGGCTTCTACAACTCGCAGTGCTGCGGTCTGGCGTTCGAGTACCAGGTCTACAACTTCGGCAGCCTGACGGCGGGGCTGCTCAACGGCCTGACCCAGGATCACCGCTTCTTCATGTCGTTTACGCTGGCCGGCCTGGGCAACTTTTCGCCGTTCAGCGGCGCGTTGTCCGGCGCGCCCCGCTGAATTTCGCGTCGACCCCAGGATGCTGAATTCGATCCTCATCACGGGCGCGGCCGGATTCGCCGGCAGCCATCTGGTCGATCTGCTGGCCGACGGCAACGCCGCCGTCGTCGCCTGGCACCGGCCCGGCGGATCGCCCGCCTTCACCGCGCCCGGGACGACCTGGCAGGCGGTCGATCTGCTCGATCGGGACCAGGTCCGGCAGGGCATCGCCGCGGTGCGCCCGGCCGCCGTCTACCATTGTGCCGGCGCGCCGCACATCGGCAAGTCGTGGAACGCCAGCGAACCGACGTTCGCCACCAACGTCCGGGCCACCCACTATCTGCTCGGCGCGCTGCACGACGCCGGCCTCGACGCCCGCGTGATGCTGCCCAGCTCGGCGATGGTCTACCAGCCCGCCGACCGGCCGCTCGACGAAAACACGCCGCGGCTGCCGCCGAATCCGTACGGGGTGAGCAAGCTGGCAATGGAGCTGCTCGGAGAGCGGATGGCGTCGGATCGGCTGACCGTCACGATCGGCAGACCGTTCAACCACATCGGTCCCCGCCAGGATCCGGTGTTCGCGGCCGCCGCCTTCGCCAGGCAGATCGCGGAAATCGAGTCGGGACGACGCGACAACGAGCTGCTGGTCGGCAACCTCGCCGCCCGCCGCGAGGTGACAGACGTCCGCGATACCGTGCGCGCCTATCGGGCAATCCTCGAGCGCGGCCGGTCGACCCGCGCCTACAACGTCAGCTCCGGCGAGGCGGTCGCCGTCGGCGACGTCCTCGAGATGCTGTGCGCCCGGGCGAGCGTCCCGATTCGTGTCCGGGTGGATCCGGACCGGTTCCGGCCGAACGACGTGCCGCTGCTCGTCGGCGACGCGACGCGGCTTCGCGACGAGCTCGGGTGGACGCCGACGATTCCGCTGGCGCGAACACTGGATGACCTGCTCGACTACTGGCGCGGGGTGCTCAGGCGGCAGCACTCTACTCGAGCAGCGCACTCCAGCCGATGACGACGTCGGCCTTCAGGCCTGCCCTGGCAGACCTGAAGGTCTGCACTGCGTCAGAATCGATCGTTCACACGCTCGAATCCGGATCCCACGTCCGGCGGGGAGATCCGGATCACGAAATTCAGGAAGGCGAATATAATACGAATGTTCGCCATGTCAGCTTCTGAGTCGACCACCTATCCGCTGTTTGCTGACCTCCGCGCTCAACGGCCCAGCACGCGCGAGGTCGCCGACCTTGTCAGACGCGGCGGCACCGCCGCGCTGACCGAGGCAGACCGGCGCGCCGACCAGGCCCAGTATCAGGAGGTGACGTGCCGCTCCGCGCTGAACCCGGTGCGGGGCATGCCGTTCAACTGGACCCTCAACGCCTATCGCGGCTGCACCCACGGCTGTCACTATTGCTTCGCCCGCCGCTACCACGTGCAGTTCGAAATGAATACCGGCGACGACTTCGCGTCGGTGATTCTCGTCAAGCGCAACGTGGTCGAGGTGCTGCGCCGCGAGCTGGATCGGCCGTCGTGGACGCGCGAGCTCGTCGCCGTCGGCACGGCGACCGATCCGTACCAGCCGATCGAGGGTCACTACAAGCTGACGCGCGGCTGCCTCGAAGCGCTCAGCCGCGGCCGTACTCCGATCGGCCTGGTCACCAAGGGGCCGATGATCGTCCGCGATCGCGATCTGCTGATGGACGTGACCCGGGCGGCCGGCTGCCGGGTCTACATGAGTGTGCCGACCGTCGACGAAGAGGCCTGGCGGACTCTCGAGCCGGGCACCGCCCACCCGCTCCAGCGGCTGCGCGCGGTCCGCGAACTGGTCGACGCCGGCATCAACGCCGGCGTGTTGATGGCGCCGATCGTACCCGGCTTTTCCTCGTCGCGCGACAAGCTGGAACGGACGGTGAAATCAATCGCCGACCATGGCGCGCGCTTCGTCGGCTGCAACGTGATGTACCTGCAGGACGGCACGCGTTCCCACTTCATGGCTTTTCTCGAACGCGAGTTTCCGTCGCTGCTCCCTCGATACGATCGGCTCTACCGGTCGAAATACCCGCCGGCCGCGTATCGCCAGGAGTTGCAGGGCATGGTGCGGCTGCTGCAGGAGAGGTACGGCGTCAGGCCGCGCGAGACGGCCCCACGCGAGACGGCCCCGCGCGACACAGCCCCGCGCGACACTGAGCTGAGCCGCGACGCAGCCGCCGAGGATGCCGGGGCTGAACAGGCCGGGTTCTCGTGGTAGCACTCGGACGACACGGACGACGCTGAGGACGCCGAGCCGGCGTTACGCGACGTCGCCGTACTCGAGCGCCGCGCTGGCGGTCGTCAGCAGGCTGGCGGCCGCGATCTCCATCACCACCTCGCCATCGACGGCCCTGATCTGGAAATGCGCCCCGTCGTGCCAGTGCGCGCTGATTGGCAGCTTGACCTTCTCGTCGATCAGCCGTTTCAGGAACCGGGCACCGAACGCCAGGTTGTAACCCTGCTTGACGATCAGCTCCAATGCCTCGTCGTCGACATCAATCGTCTTGCCGCTCCTGGCCAGGGCCAGGCCGACCTGCGTCAGATAGTGCCTGGCGATTTCACGGACTTCGTCGTGGGTCAGCGGATTGAACAGGACGATCTCGTCGATGCGATTCCGGAACTCGGGGGGAAACCGCCGCTCCAGCTCGCGCATGATCTCATTCTGGACCTGGACGGCGCTGACGCCGCGCGCCAGGAACCCCATCGGGCTGGTCAGTTTGCGGAAATGCTCGGAGCCGAGGTTCGAGGTCATGATGATGACCGCGTCGCTCAGGTAGACGCGCTTGCCGCGGCCGTCGGTGAGCCAGCCCTCGTCGAACGCCTGCAGGAACAGGTTGAGGAGACCGGGGCTCGCCTTCTCCACCTCATCGAGCAGTACGACCGTGTAGGGATTGTCCCTCAGTTGATTCGTCAACACGCCGCCGCGCTCGGATCCGACGATGCCGCGCGGCATCCCGATCAGCTTGTCGACCGCGATGCCGCCGTCCTGATACTCCGACATGTCGACGCGGATCATTTTCTTTTCGTCGCCGAACAGGAATTCGGCGACCGCCTTCGCCAGCTCGGTCTTGCCGACGCCGGTCGGGCCGAGGAAGAGGAGGACGCCGTCCGGCCGATCGAAGCCATCCTTGAGCGGCCCCTTGTTCAGCACCAGGCGATGGGCGACGGCGGCGATCGCGTTCTTCTGGCCGACGACCCGCCGCTGGATGCTCGTCTCGATGTCGCGGAAGCGGCCGGTCACGTCGCGGAAGACCATGTCCTCGGGAATCTGCGCCGCCTGTGAAATCACCGCGACGATGTCCTCTTTCTTCACTTCCCACCGGCGGTCGATCTCGGCGCGGACGGCGGCGGTATCGAGCCAGCCGATCACCTTGTCGGGAAGGTGGAGATGCCGCATGTAGCGCGGCGACATGTCGAGTGCCGTGTCGAGCGCCTCGTCGAGCAGCCGCACCGAGTAGTTCCGCTCCAGGCGCGGCCGCAGGTTGAACAGGATCCGGCGGGTTTCATCGATCGTCGGCTCGCACACCTGGACCGAGCGGAACCGGCGGGACAGCGCCTCGTCTTCCTGGATGTATTGTTTGTACTCGCTGAGGGTGGTCGCCGCGATCATCCGCACCTCGCCGCGCGCCAGCACCGACTTGAAGATATTGGCGGCATCCGACGGCGCGCCGAGCGCCGAGCCGGCACCGACCATGGTGTGGGCCTCGTCGACGAACAGGATCAGGTTCGGCCGTTCCTTCACCTCGCGGATGACATTCTGGATCCGGTCCTCGAACATCCCGCGCAGCATCGTGCCGGCGACCATCGCGTTCATCTGCAGGTTGACCACCTGACAGTCGCGCAGCCGGACCGGCACGGTCTCCGGCTCGTATTCGATGCGCCGCGCCAGTCCTTCGACGATCGCGGTCTTGCCGACACCCGGCTCGCCAATCAGCATCACGGAATTGGCCCGTTCGCGATGGCAGAGAATCTCGAGCACCTGCTGGATCTCGCGGTCCCGGCCGAAGACCGGCGTCAGCTTGTCCTGGCGGGCGAGCAGGTTGAGGTTGGTGGCGAAGTGCTTCAGGAACGGCGGCAGCTCGAAGCGCTTCTTCAGCCGCTCGTCGCGCAGCTCCATGTTGCGCAGGCGCGTCGTCAGGCGGGTGGTCAGCACCTCGGGCTCGACGCCGTGGCTGCGGAGAATCGAGACCGAAACGCCCTGCGACTCCTCGAAGACGGCGGCTAACAGATCGGCGCTCTCGATCGTCTGCCGATTGGCGCGGCTGGCGTGGTGCACCGCCAGCTTGAAGACGAGCTTGGTCGACGGCGAGACGCGAAGATCGCGGCCGGCCAGGGGCGGCATCACGTGGAGGTGCTGTTCGATGGCCTGGAGGATGGTGTGCGGATTCAGCTCGATGTCGCGCATGACCTCGGCGAACATGTCCCACTCGACCTGGGCAAAGGCGAGGAAGACATGCTCGTTGGTCAGCACGGCATGCTCCCGCCGGCGCGCTTCCTCGATCGCCCGATCGATGATGCGCTGCGCGCTGTCGCCAATCTTGCTTGGTGAGATGTCGAGGTCGTCAACTTGCACAATTCCCTCCAGCCAACCGGGCGTCAGCAAGACGGAGGCCACCGCCCATCAGCCCGGGCGCCGGTCGACCGCCAACCGCAAGCGGCTCAATTGCAAGAAGTTGTCAGCACGACCCGCCCGGAAGGCGCCGACAGTGCGGCGGCGGCACGACAGCGGCGACCGCGGGAACCATCCACCCGGCCGGTTTACTGTCGTGGGAGCGCGAGAAGCGCCTCGACGCGGGCCTCGGTCGGCGGGTGGGTGCTGAAGAGGGACGACATCAGGCCGGGCGCGAACGGCTTGATGATGAACATGTGCGCCGTCGCCGGGTTGGCGTCGAGCGGGATGCTGTGCGAGGCCGACTCGAGCTTCCGGAGCGCGCTGACCAGGCCGAGCGGACTGCCGGCGATCGCCGCGCCGGTGGCGTCGGCGTCGAACTCGCGCGACCGCGAAATCGCCATCTGAATCAGCATCGCGGCAAGCGGTGCGACGATCATGGTAGCGAGCAGGACCAGCGGGTTGTTGCCGCCGCCTTCCCGGTCGTCGCTGCGGCCGGTCGCGCCATAGAACATGGCGAACCGCGAGATCATCATGATCGCCGCCGCCAGCGTCGCGGCCACCGAGCTGATCAGGATGTCGCGGTGCTTGACGTGCGCCAGTTCGTGCGCGATGACCCCCTCGAGCTCCTGGTCGGTCATGATCCGCAGCACGCCTTCGGTGGCGGCAACCGCGGCGTGGCTGGGATTGCGACCGGTCGCGAACGCGTTCGGCGACGGCTGGGGGATGATGTAGACGCGCGGCATCGGCAGGCCCGCCCGGGTTGCCAGCCGGCTGACGATCTGGTGGAGCCGGTGCTCCGGACCGACTTCCTGGGCGCGGTACAACTTCAGGACGATCTTGTCCGAGAACCAGTACGAGGCGAAGTTGGTGACCGCCGCGAACACGAAGCCGAGCATCAGGCCCTGCGCCCCGCCGAGCACGTCGCCGAGCAACAAGAACAGAGCGCTCATCGCACCGAGCAGCAACGCCGTCTTCACTGTATTGGGCATACTGTAATTTTACTGTTGAAGGTTTGATCTAACAGACGCCTGTTCCGGCGGGTTGGTTGCAGACCGCGACTATAATCGGTCGATGCTGGCTTTTCTCCTGGCCGGGCTCATGGCGCTGACCCAGCAGCCACCGATCCCGCAGCCGTTTCCGCGGCCCGGGACCGATCGACCACCGGCGCCGCCGCCGGCGGCGCCGACGCTGCCTCCGGCTGGCGGGGCGCAAACCGCGCCGGCGCCTGGCGCCGTCCCGACAGAAGCGCTGCTCGGTGTACCGCTCTACCCGGGCGCTCAATTCATCGCCTCGTACGACGCCGGCCGCGGCCAGCGCTACTACATCTTCGGATCGGCCGCCTCCTTCGTCGACCTGGTGACCTATTACCGGGCCGCGCTGAAGCTGAGGGGTGAACTGGTGTTCGAGGTGCCGGCCACCCACCAGTTCGACATCGGCCGGTTTCGTGAAGAGACGATGGCGTTCCCGCCGGGCGTGACGATCAAGGACTTTCAGTCCGCCGTCTCCCAGGGGTATCCCAATCCGAAGCCCGGCGGCCAGCCGGCGCGCTTCCCGACGATCATCCAGATCGTCCCGGTCACTGATCGGTAGGGCTAGCGAGGCTCCGCCTCAGACCGCCGGGAAAGGCGAGGCGGGTATTGGCTCCGCCTCGTTAGCAGTGGGGCAGCTTTGTCTGCCCTGCCTCCGGCGGGGCGAGACGTCTCGCTCAGTCCTTCACGCTGACGTAGAGCTCGCGGCCGCGCTTGAACTCCAGCGCCTTCTCCTCCATGCCCGCCGACAGCGCGCTGGCCTCGTCGATCCCCTTCTGATTGGCGTAGTCCCTGACCTGCTGGGTCAATTCCATGCTGCAGAACTTCGGCCCGCACATCGAGCAGAAGTGCGCCACCTTGGCGCCTTCGGCCGGGAGGGTTTCGTCATGGTAGGCGCGGGCGGTGACCGGATCGAGCGCCAGGTTGAACTGATCATCCCAGCGGAACTCGAACCGGGCCTTGGACAGGGCGTCGTCCCATTCGCGCGCCCGGGGGTGGCCCTTGGCCAGGTCGGCGGCGTGCGCCGCAATCTTGTAGGCGATCACGCCCGCCTTCACGTCGTCCCGGTTGGGCAGGCCGAGATGCTCCTTGGGGGTGACGTAGCACAGCATCGCGGTCCCGTACCAGCCGATCATCGCCGCGCCGATCGCCGAGGTGATGTGGTCGTAGCCAGGCGCGATATCGGTCGTCAGCGGCCCGAGCGTGTAGAACGGCGCTTCGCCGCACCAGTCGAGCTGCTTCTCCATGTTCTCCTTGATCAGGTGCATCGGGACGTGGCCCGGCCCTTCGTTCATCACCTGGACGTCGTACTCCCAGGCGATCCGCGTCAGCTCGCCCTGCGTCTTGAGCTCGGCGAACTGCGGCTCGTCGTTGGCGTCGGCGATCGATCCGGGCCGCAGGCCGTCGCCGAGCGAGAACGAGACATCGTAGGCGCGCATGATCTCGCAGATCTCACGGAAATGCGTGTAGGTGAAGTTTTCCTGGTGATGGGCCAGGCACCATTTGGCGAGGATCGATCCGCCGCGGGAGACAATGCCGGTGACGCGGCGCGCCGTCATCGGAATGTAACGCAGCAGGACGCCGGCGTGGACCGTGAAGTAGTCGACGCCCTGTTCGCACTGCTCGATCAGCGTGTCGCGGTAGACCTCCCAGGTCAGATCCTCGGGGCGGCCGCCGACCTTCTCGAGCGCCTGGTAGATCGGCACCGTCCCGATCGGCACGGCGGAGTTGCGGACGATCCACTCGCGGGTTTCGTGGATGTTCCTTCCCGTCGACAGGTCCATGACGGTGTCGGCGCCCCACAGGGTCGCCCAGTGCAGCTTCGCCACCTCCTCTTCGATTGACGAGGAGACGGCGGAGTTCCCGATGTTGGCGTTGATCTTCACCAGGAAGTTCCGGCCGATGATCATCGGCTCGAGCTCGAGATGGTTGATGTTGGACGGAATGATCGCGCGCCCCCGCGCGACCTCGCTCATCACGAAATCCGCGGGCAACCCTTCGCGCAGCGCGATGAACTCCATCTCCTGGGTGATCTCGCCCCGGCGCGCATAGTGGAGCTGCGTCACGCAGCCGGCGCCGGCGCGGGCGCGGACCCACGGCTCGCGCAGCTTCGGCAGCCCCGCGGTCACCGGGTGGTCCTGCGGTCCGCTGGTATCGTAGACGCGCAGCGGCGGCGCGCCGCCCGACAGCGCGATCTCGCGCACGGGGACACGGACGCCGAGGGGGCCATCCAGGTAGGTTTTCTGGGAATTCGGAAAAGCGTGGCTGAAATCTGACATGCCGCCCTCCCTTCGCCGGTCTCAACCGGATCAGGTTCCAAGGGTCTGCTCTCAATCCCTCCGTCGCGCGCCTGCGTGGTCGTGTGTTCGCACGCAGCCGCGCAGGATACCCCTGGCGGTTAAGAAATCACTATATCCGAATAACCCGGCACGACGAATGGATCACGGTCCGGCTGAAGCCGGACACTACGTACGTTGCTTGTCACACGTACGTAGTGTCTACCTTCCCAGGTGGACCGGGACACCGAACCCTCGTCTACGCCGCCGATTCGTCTGCCAGCACTCGTCCGTAATGTGCAGGCTGAACGGCTGTCAACGTCCGAAGACGGTCATCTCGAAGATCGTCCAGTAGAACACCGGATCCTGGCCCAACTGCCTGAGGCGCACCAACCGGGCGGGCACGTGGGGGAGGGCGAACGTCAACGGCACATCGGCCGGCTGCCGCACCGCGCCGGCGAACGCGTGGGCCGCCGTGCTGCCCTGCCACTGCGGCGACCACACGCTGCCGTCCTGAGAGGTGTCGATCGCGAGCAGCCGCGGGAAGTCCGCCAGCTGGGGTCCCAGTGTCATCGTCAGGCCGTCAACGGTCCTGACCGACCCGAGATCGACGGTGACCACCTCCACGCCCCGCTGGTTGCCGCCATCCCAGCGCGTCGCCGGATCGCCGTCGAACGCGAGCACGAGCCGCGGATTCTCGACGTTGGCGATCGCCGACCGCACCGGCAGCGGCCGCGCCGCCGGGTCGATCCCCGGCAGGTTGTCCCCGCGGGGCAGCGAGTACAGCCGCTTGCCCGATTCCTCGCCGAGAATCACCGTTCCGGGCCGCGCCGCCAGCTGCTTCGACCAGCGCGAACCGTCGTCGCCCAGCGCATCGACGGCGACCACGACCGGACCTGACGCGGCCAGGGCGTCGAACATCCGCGGGTCGCGAAGCTCCAGCCCGCGGCGCAGGATCTCGTAGCTGCGCGGAAAGTACCCGCTGTAGCCGTTGACCAGCTGCCCGCGGTGGTACATGGCGCGATACATCGCCGCCACGTCGGCGCTGGTGTCGCCGAGCGGCAGCTCCATCACCACCGTTCGAGCCGGCAGCGATTCGAGCGCCTGCAGGCGGAAGGGGACGCGCGGCAGCGGCATCTCGCCGATCCAGCTGTCGACCAGAACGCCGGCGACGACCAGTGCCGCCAGCGGCGCGCGAACGGACCAGCGCCCGCGCCGCGTCAGCCTGGCGAAGGCCAGCGCGGCGACAACCGACAGGCACAGCGCGGCGAGCATCGCGAACCGCGCCGGCACGCGGACGGCGTCGTACCCGGGCAGCGCCATCAACCAGCTGTACGGCGCGCGGTACATGAACGGCTCGCCCAGGAAGCGCGGCCGCGGTCCGAAGCACAACAGGTACATCGCCGCGGTCGCCAGGAAGTAGAACATCAGCGGCGATCGGCGGCGCCAGGCACTGGCGATGCGCGGCTCGAGCGCCAGCGCCAGGATCAACAGCAGCACGCCGATCGAGAGCGGCTTGCTGACCACCCGCACCGACAGCAGCGTGCTGCCCCCGACGGTAACCGCCCAGGGCCCGACCAGCAGGGCGCTCAGCGCGATGCCGATGAAGATGACCGCCGCCGACAGCAGTACGGCGCAGGTCCGCGGCACGCGCGACTCGGGCTTGGACGTCCACAGCCAGTGGATCAGCAGCAGCGCGACCAGCGCGATCGCCGTGAAGCCGGGAAAGAGCTCGCCCTCGGGCTGATGGAACCGATCGAGGCGCCAGAACCTGAGCAGCGGCGAGGCGTCGAGGAGCGACGACACGTCGGCGCCGAAGACATTGATTTCGCCGGCGCCGCGCTGAAAGCTGAACGCCGCGTGGATGCGGCGGTAGCGCCACAACAGCGGCACCAGCGGCAGTGAGGCGACGACCCAGGCCAGGACGATGACCCCCAGGCGCCTGGCGGACGCCCGCTGCAGGGTGAACCAGGCCAGCCACAACGCGACCAGCACGGGAAAGAACAGCAGGTAGTAGCCGTTCGAGAGCGCCTGCATCAGCCAGGCGGCGCCGAACAGCACCAGCCATCGCCTCCTGCCACTCTCCACATAAACGTGGAGGCCGAGCAGCGCCAGCGGCATCCAGTACGAGGTCATCACCTGGATCTGGGGAAAGTGCGCGATCCGGAAAGGGTTGAACCCGTAGATCAGGCCGGCAATCAGGGCCGCGTCGTGCCGGCCGGTCAGCCTCGCGACCAGGGCGTGGGCGGCCAGCGCCGACAGCGGAAACGTCAGCAGGAACGCGACGTTGTAGGCGGTGATCGGGCTGCCGCCGAGCCACTGGATCGGCGCGGTGATCGGCAGCAGGCCAAGCAGACTCTCGGAAAACGCCAGGGTTCCCGACGACGGGAAGAAGATCGGCGCATTCCACCAGCGCTCGGTCAGCGGCACCGCCTGCGCATTCCACCAGATAATCCAGGCGTTCAACCCGGGATCGCCCAGATCGTGCGGCAGGACGTCGGCCAGCCGGGTAACCAGCGGCCAGGTCTGGACGATGGTCAGCGCGCCGTAGAACGCCGCGGCGAGGGTCCAGATGGCGGCGCTGCGCCAGCCGGCGCGGCGGCGGACCGGGATCCCCGGGTGAGTGACCGCGGTCATTCGTGCCTCGACCTCATACCGGTTTTCTGAGGATGAAACACTTGAGATAGTAGGTTTCCGGCACGCCGAGCAGCACCGGATGGTCGCGTCCCTGCATCCGCTTCTCGACCACCGTGACCGGCACCTGCGCGTCGACCGAGGCGTCGTAGATGATCTCGGCGAGCATCGCTTCGGTGACGTGGTACGAGCAGCTGCAGGTGACCAGCGTCCCGCCGGGATTGAGCAGCTTCAGCGCACGGAGGTTGATCTCCTTGTAGCCCGCCGTGGCCTTGGCCACCGCCGTCTTGCTCTTGGCGAAGGCCGGCGGGTCGAGCACGATGGTATCGAACCGTTCGCCAAGCCGGTCGAGGCCGCGCAACTCGTCGAAGACGTTGCCGACCCGGGCGTCGATGGCGAGGCCGTTCCTGACCGCGTTGGCGCGGACCCGGCCGATGGCGTCCTCGGAGATATCGACGGCGATCACCTCGTCACACCGCCGCGCCAGCGTCAGGGCGAAGCCGCCGTGGTAGCTGAAGCAATCGAGCAGCCGGCCGCGCGCGTAGCCAGACGCGGCGGCGCGATTTTCCCGCTGGTCGAGAAACAGACCGGTCTTCTGTCCCAACCGGAGATCGACCTCGTATTCGATGCCGTGTTCGGTGACCCGGACCAGATCCGGCACCTCGCCGGCCAGCACTTCGACGCGCTGATCCAGCCCTTCGAGCAGGCGCGCTTTCGCATCGTTGCGGGCCAGGATGCCGCGCGGCTGCAGGCGTTGCTGGAGCTCGGCCACCACCGCCGGCAGCAGCCGATCGATCCCCTGCGACAGCGCCTGGACGACCAGATAGTCGCCGTAGCGGTCGACGATCAGCGACGGCAGCAGATCGCCCTCGCCGTGGATCAGCCGATAGGCGGTGGCGTCGATGTCGAGCGACTGCCGGAACGCGATCGCCGCCGCGACGCGCTGCCCGAGGAGTACGCCCGCCGCGGCCGGATCCTCGATGTGCCCGCGCATCAGCAGCCGCAGCGCGATCTGCGATCGGCTGCTGTACAACGCCAGGCCGAGCGTCCGGTTGCGCGGGCCGCGCACCGCGACGGCCTGCCCCGGCTCCGCCCGCACGGCGGCGAGATCGCTGCGATAGATCCACGGGTGACCGCTGCGCAGCCGCTCTTCACCGCGGGCGGAGATGACGACGGTCGGGATCATGGCGCTGCGCGCGTCGGGCGTCGAGCCGGAGGACACATCAGGAGCGTATAGTACAATTCGCTGCCGTGCGCATCGCCATCGGCGCCGACCACGCCGGCTTCCTCCTGAAAGAGCACGTCAAACAGACGCTGGAGCGTCTCGGCCACACCGTCGACGATCACGGCACGCACAGCGAAGAACCGGTCGACTATCCGCCGATCTGCGTCGGGGTGGCGCGGGCGGTGGTCGACGGACACGCCGATCGCGGCGTGGTGATGGGCGGCAGCGGCCAGGGCGAACAGATCGCCGCCAACAAGGTCGTCGGCGCCCGCGCCGCGCTGTGCAACGATCTCTACACCGCGCGGCTGTCCCGACAGCATAACGATGCCAATGTCCTCTCCCTCGGCGGCCGCATCGTCGCGTTCGCGCTGGCCGACGAGATCGTGACGCTGTGGCTGGCGACGCCGTTCGAAGGCGGCCGGCATCAGCGGCGGATCGAGCAGATCCGCGACGCGGAGCGACAGACGATTTGACGTGTTCAGGCCTCAGGAGTCGGCCGAGGCTCGAACCAGCAGCTGGCCGCCAATGGCCGTCCACCGACCGCGTCGGGAGATCCCAAGTTTATGCCTGCTCAAACAGTGCCCCTGTGGCGCACGCTCGCCGAGTCCGATCCGGAAATCGCCGCCGCGGTGCGCCACGAGCTGCACCGGCAGAACAGCGGCCTGGAGCTGATCGCGTCCGAGAATTTCGTCAGCCGCGCCGTGCTCGAAGCGGCCGGCAGCGTGTTCACCAACAAGTACGCTGAAGGGTATCCCGGACGGCGCTACTACGGCGGCTGCGAGTGGGCGGACGCGGTCGAGACCGCCGCCATCACCCGCGCCACCGCGCTGTTCGGCGGCGACCACGTCAACGTCCAGCCGCATTCCGGGGCACAGGCCAACATGGCCGTCTACTTCACCCTGCTCAAGCCGGGCGATACGGTGCTCGGCATGAACCTGTCGCACGGCGGCCACCTGACACACGGCCACCCGTTGAACTTCTCGGGCCGGCTGTTCACCATCGTGCCGTACGGCGTCCGCCCGGACGATGAACGCATCGACTACGACGAGCTCGACCGGCTCGCCGACGAGCATCGGCCGAAAATGATCATCGTCGGCGCCAGCGCCTATTCGCGGGTGCTGGATTTCGCCCGCGTCAGCGCAGCGGCGACGCGCGTCGGCGCGGCGATGCTGACCGACATGGCGCACATCGCGGGGCTGGTCGCGGCCGGCGTCCATCCCAGCCCGGTGCCGCATTCAGACTTCGTCACGACCACGACCCACAAGACGCTGCGTGGGCCGCGCGCCGGCATGGTGATCTGCCGGCAGCAGTACGCCAAGGAGCTCGACAAGGTCGTGTTTCCAGGACTGCAGGGCGGCCCGCTGATGCACATCATCGCCGCCAAGGCGGTCTGCTTCAAGGAAGCGGCGGAACCGGCGTTCGCCGGCTACCAGCGCCAGATCGTCGCCAACGCGCAGCGGCTGGCGGAGGTCCTCTCCGCGTCGGGACTGCGGCTGGTCAGCGGCGGCACCGACAACCATCTGATGGTGGTCGACGTGTTTTCGAAAGGCATGACCGGTAAGGCGGCCGAGGCGGCACTGGGCCAGGCGGGCATCACGGTGAACAAGAACACCATCCCGTTCGATCGGAACCCCCCGATGGTGGCCAGCGGCATCCGGGTCGGCACGCCGGCGGTGACGACGCGCGGGATGCGCGAGCCGGAAATGGAGTCGATCGGGGAGTTGATCGGTCGCGCGCTCGCCGCTCCCGACGACGATCGGGCGCTGGCGATGATCCGCGCCGAGGTCGAGGCGCTGTGCCGGAAGTTCCCGCTGTACCCGGAATAGGCGGCGTCCCGGCACCGCCCGGGCGGGGCGGTCCGGCGCTGGATGAACGGGTCGCCGCCGTGTTCGCGGCGGACGGCGCGCTGGCGCGGGCGCTGCCAGGCTTCGAACCGCGCGCCGGCCAGGTCGAGATGGCCCGGGCGATCGCCGGCGCGTTCGAATCGGGCGGCGTCATCCTGGCCGAGGCCGGCACCGGCACGGGCAAGACGCTCGCCTACCTGATCCCGGCGATTCTCAGCGGCGAACGCACCCTCATCTCGACCGGCACCAAGAACCTTCAGGAGCAGATCTACTTCAAGGACATCCCGGCGTTGCGCAAGGCGCTCGGTGTCTCGTTCACCGCCACCTGCATGAAGGGCCGGGCGAACTACCTCTGTCTGCATCGGCTCGACGAGATGTCGGGAACCTCGAGACCGGACGCGCGCAGAGGGCCGCGCGGCGCGGCGCTCACCCCCGGCAGCCTGAAGCCCGACACGCACCGCTACGGGCTGCTGGCGTCCAGCTTCCTGCCGATCGTCCAGGAGTGGTCGGCGCGAACCGACACAGGCGACCGCGCCGAGCTCGAGGATCTGCCGGAGGACGTGCCGTTCTGGACCGAGATCTCGGCCACCGCGGAAACCTGCCTCGGCAGCGACTGTCCGCGTTACGACGATTGCTTCGTGACCCGGATGCGGCAGCGCGCCGCGGCGGCGGACGTCGTCATCGTCAACCATCATCTGCTCTGCGCCGACGCGGCGGTGCGGCAGAGCACCCACGGCGAGGTCATTCCGGCCTGCCATCACGCGATCGTCGACGAAGCGCATCAGCTCGAGGAAGTGGCGACGCAGTACTTCGGTCTGAGCGTCAGCACCTATCGGGTGGAAGAGCTGGCCCGCGACACCGAACGCCTCGCCGGCAGCCGCAGCCTGCCGGATCAGCGGGCCGCCGAGGAGATTGCCAAGGCGGTCGAAAAGCTTCGGGAGCATGCCGGCGAGTTCTTCGCCGCGCTGGGCTTCGCGCATCGCGGCAACGGGCGCCTGCGCGGCGAGGAGCGGGTGCGCGCCACCGAGACGACGCTGGCCGAGACCCGTGAGCCGGCCGCCTGGCTGAGCGGCGCCCTCGATCTGGTCGAGTCGACCCTCGCACTGCTCAAAGCGCCGGCGCCGGCCGATCGGCCGGACGGGGACGACAGCGTCGCCGCCGACCTCGCGGCGCTGGTGCGGCGCGCCGGGGCGATGCGCGACGAGCTGCGCTTCATGCTGCGCGCCGGCGACCCCGAATACGTGTATTTCGTCGAGTTTCGCGGCCGCGGCACGTTTCTCCGCGCCTCTCCGATCGACGTCTCCAAGATCATTCGTGAGTTCCTGATCGAGAAGATGCACACCACCGTCCTGACGTCGGCGACGCTCACTGTCGACGGCCGGTTCGACTACATCCGCGACCGGCTGGGCATCGGCGCCGCCGGCGAGATCCGCCTGGCCTCCGAGTTCGACTTCGCGAAGCAGGCCATCCTGTATCTGCCGCTCAGCATGCCGGACCCGCGATCACCTGGGTTCTCGTCGGCCGCAGGCCGCGAGGTGGTCGAGATCCTCAGACGCTCACGCGGCCGCGCCTTCGTGCTGTTCACCAGCTACGCGACGCTGCGCGACGTCCAGGCGATCGCCGAGATGGCGCTCGACTACCCGATCTTCGTGCAGGGGACGGCGCCGCGCTCACAGCTCCTCAGGCAGTTCAAGGAAACGCCGCATTCAGTGCTGCTCGCCACGTCGAGCTTCTGGCAGGGGGTCGACGTGGTCGGCGACGCGCTGAGCTGCGTCATCATCGACAAGCTGCCGTTTGCCTCGCCCTCCGACCCGATTACCGCCGCCCGGATCGAAGCCATCCGCGGCCGCGGCGGAGAGCCGTTTGGCGAGTATCAGGTGCCGCTGGCAATTCTGACCCTGCAGCAGGGTCTGGGACGGCTCATCCGTCATCGGCAGGACCGCGGGGTGTTGTCGATCCTCGATCCCCGGATCCGGACCAAGGGCTACGGCCGGCGGTTTCTGGCCTCATTGCCGCCCGCCCCGATCGTCCATCACCTGTCGCGGGTCGAGGCATTTTTTTCAGACTGAGGTAAACTACCCTCCACACTGGTGTCGTAATAATCATCGTTAGGAGGCATACATGGTCCGCCGACAATCCGGGCGACGGGGCCTTGTTCTGTTCACGGTATTGGCGACCCTGGCGTTTGCGCTGCCAGCGTCCGCTCAAGGACTTGTACAAGGCACGGTGCTGGATACCAAAGGGCAGCCGATCGAGGGCGCCGCCATCACCATCGAACAGGAAGGCACGAATCGTCACTTCGACATGAAGACCGACAAGAAGGGCGGCTTCATGCAGATCGGGCTTGCGTCCGCGAGCTACAAAATCACCGCCACCAAGGACAAGCTGACGGCCTCGGACACCGTCCGGGTTTCGCAAGGCCGGCCGGCGAGCACCAGGCTGGTGCTCGGTGCGGCGGCCGCGGCGGCCCCCGGGGCCGAGGCGGCGGCGGTGACGGCGCTGCGGAAGGTCCTCGACGAAGCCATCGCCGCCAGCAATGCCGGCAAGCCGGATGAGGCGATCGCCGGCTTCACCAAAGCGGTCGAGGGCAACCCCACCTGCTTCGCCTGCTACTACAACATCGGCTACAACTACGCGCAGAAGAAGGACTACGCGAGCGCCGAGACGAACTACAAGAAGGCGATCGAGATGAAGGCCGATTACGTCGACGCCTATGCCGGGCTGGCCAGCATCTACAACGCGCAGCGCAAGTTCGACGAAGCGGCCGCGGCGAGCGCCAAGGCGACGGAGTTCGCGTCGACGCTCGGGGCCGCCAACACCCCGGCGGGCGGCGCCGACGCCTTCTACAACCAGGGGGTCATCCTCTGGAACGGCGGCAAGATCGCGGACGCCAAGAAGTCGTTCGAGTCGGCGATCCAGGCCAACCCGAACCATGCCGAAGCCCACTACCAGCTCGGAATGGCGCTCGTCAACGAGGGCAACCTCCCCGGCGCCGCGACCGAGTTCGAAACCTACCTGAAACTGTCGCCGGATGGTCCCAACGCCCCCACCGCCAAGGGCCTCGTCGCTCAACTGAAGAAGTAGTGCTCGATTCCGCCGCGCTCCGTGCCCGGCTGGCAGACGTTCGCGAACGCATCGCGCGCGCCGCCGGCCGGGCCGGGCGCGACCCGGCATCCGTCCAACTCGTCGCCATTTCCAAGACGTTCGATGCCGAACATGTTCTGGCCGCCGCCGAAACCGGACAGGTCGACTTCGGCGAGAACAAGGTCCAGGAAGGGCTCCAGAAGATGGAGCGCACCGGGGCAATCCCCCTGCGCTGGCATCTGGTCGGCCATCTGCAGTCGAACAAGGCCCGGCGGGCCGCCGCCCGGTTCGACGTCATCCATTCCGTCGACACGCTCAATCTCGCCGTCATGCTCGACCAGGCGGCCGCCGCCGCCGGCCGGACCATCGAGCTGCTGGCCCAGGTCGATCTGGCCGGCGAGCCGACCAAGCACGGGGCGCGCGAAGACGATCTGCTGGCCATCTTCGATGCCGGGCGTGGCTTTCGCGCCGCCCGCCTCACAGGCCTGATGCTGCTTCCTCCCGCCGTCGGGGATCCGGAGGAGGCCCGCCGCTACTTTCGAGCGCTGCGCTCGGTTCGCGAACATCTCATGACACGCGGCGTGGATCGCTCGATGCTGAGCAAGCTGTCCATGGGCATGAGCCACGACTTCGAGATCGCCGTCGAAGAGGGCGCGACGCTCGTCCGCGTGGGTACCGCAATCTTCGGGAGCCGGACCCATGTTTGACCCAGCCCTGTCGCCGCAGCCTCCATCGTTCGACACCGTCCGGGGCGAGGCACGTCGCGTCACCGTCAGTCCCATCGACCTGCGCCAGCGGATTTTCCGGAGCCGGCTCAACGGCTTCGACAAGGCCGAAGTCGCCGCCTTCATCGTCTCCATCGCCGACGACTATGAGCACGCGCTCCAGGAGGCCGACCAGCTCCGGCAGGAGCTGGCCCGGATGGAACCGATCCTGAAGGAGCACCGCGAAGGCGAACGGACCCTGCGCAACACGCTCCTGACGGCGCAGCGGCTGTCGGACGAAATGAAGGAACGGGCCGAGCAGGAAGGCCGGCGGATCGTCAGCGAGGCGGAAGGCCTGGCGGCGGTCCTGCTCGAGCAGACGCAGGCGCGCCTGGTCGAAATGGAGCAGGAAATCGACGGCCTCGGCCTCAGGCGCCGGGAAATCGAGGCGACACTCGAGGGATCGATCGCGACGCTTCGCCAGGCGCTCGACTACGTGCGCGAACGCGCCAATCGCGAGAGCGCCGCCCCGGTCCGCGATCGGGCGGGCAAGGGCGCCGGTCGGCCGGCCGCCGAGAAAACGGCGAGCGACGCGGCGCCAAGCGGCAAAACGGCTGTCAGCAGCTGATCGCGACCCTGATCGGTCACGGTGACTGCCCGGCCGCGCCGGCTGACCCGGGTTCGTCCGCGCTATTCGGGATTCGGGATCCTGACCGTGAACACGTCGACGTGCATCGTGAACGGCCACGGGTACTGATAGCCGGGCAGCAGGTCGACTTTCTGGGTGTAACCGCCGTCCACGATGGTGTGGCTCTGCTCGGTGCGGCGGATGGTGAAGCCGTCGCCGTCGAGCGGTACGTCGTATTCCGCCGACAGCTCGAGAATGCGCCGGTGCAGCTCGGCGCGCGACCGGTCGGCGCCAAACTGCGCGGTCTGTGCGACGGCATCGGTGAACCGGTAGTACGAAAGGTAGGCCGTGCCGAGCCGGAAGGCGGCGTTGGCGACGAGCGCGGCCAGCGCCAGCTTGATCAGCAGCTTCATCGTCCGCCTATCGGATCTGGTGGAACATCCGGTCCCAGCGCGTCCGGGCGAAGAAGTGGACGAACACCGAGCCGAGCCCGCGCAGGGTTCCGCCCGCTGTTTCCTCCTGATAGTCCTCCTGCCCCGCCTGGTACGACCAGTAGATGACCAGCGCCTTGCCCTTGATGTAGTCGTGCGGCAGAAAGCCCCAATACCGGCTGTCCTGCGAGTTGTCGCGGTTGTCGCCCATCACGAAATACTGGTTGGGCGGGACCGTCACCGGGCCGTAGCGATCGCGGACGTCGAACGAGGTGACCTCGCGGAATTCCGAGGCGGTCCCGACCGGCTGCAGGAAATGCGCGTACGGCTCGACCAGCGCCTGGCCGTTGATGTAGACCTTCTTCTGCCGCACCTCGACCGTCTCGCCCGGCAGTCCGATCACGCGCTTGATGAAGTCGCGATCCGGCTCCTCGGGGTACTTGAAGACGATGACGTCGGTGCGACGGACATCGGTCATCGGCAGCAGCCCGCGCTCGAGCCGCGACAGGGTCGGCCCGGAGACGAACTTGTTGACCAGCAGATGATCGCCGATCAGCAGGTTGTTCTCCATCGATCCGGTCGGGATCTTGAAGGCCTGGACGATGAAGGTGCGGATGAACAGCGCCAGCACGACCGCGGTGACGATCGACTCGAAGTACTCGCGGAGGGTGGATTTCTTGAAGTCGCGCATGCAAACAGCTCCCGGCTGGCGGCGCTCAGGGCCGAGCGCTATTCGGTGTCGGTGCCCATCTTCAGCACGGCGAGAAACGCTTCCTGCGGGATCTGGACCTTGCCGACCTGCTTCATCCGCTTCTTGCCTTCCTTCTGCTTTTCGAGCAGCTTGCGCTTGCGCGAGATGTCGCCGCCGTAGCACTTGGCGAGGACGTTCTTGCGCATCGCCTTGACCGACTCGCGGGCGATGATCCGCCCGCCGATCGCCGCCTGAATCGCCACCTCGAACATCTGCCGCGGAATCAGCTCGCGCATCTTCGCCGCCAGCGCCCGGCCGCGCTCGTAGGCGGTGTCGCGATGGATGATGATCGACAGCGCATCGACCGGATCGCCGTTGACCAGGATGTCCAGCTTGACCAGCGGCGACGGCCAGTATCCGGTCACATGATAGTCGAGCGAGGCATAGCCCCGCGAAATGGTCTTGAGCTTGTCGTAGAAGTCGAGGACCACTTCGTTGAACGGCAGTTCGTAGGTAATCAGGACGCGGTCCGACGCCAGATATTCGAGCGTCTTCTGGATGCCGCGCTTGTCCTGGCACAGCTGCAGGATGCCGCCGACGTGATCGGCCGGCGTCAGGATCATCGCCGTGATCACCGGCTCTTCGATCACCGAGATGCGGCCGGCGTCCGGCAGCTTGGCCGGGCTGTCGATCTCCTGCACCGCGCCGTCGGTGGTCGTCACCCGGTAGAGCACCCCCGGCGCCGTCGTCACCAGGTCCATGTCGAACTCGCGCTCGAGGCGTTCCTGGACGATCTCCATGTGCAGCAGGCCGAGGAAGCCGCAGCGGAAGCCGAACCCGAGCGCCGCCGAGGTCTCGGGCTCGTAGAAGAACGAGGCGTCGTTCAACCGCAGCTTCTCGAGCGCATCGCGCAGCTCGGGGTACTGGTGGCCTTCGACCGGGTAGAAGCCGGCGAACACCATCGGCTTGAGCGGCTTGAAGCCGGGAAACGGCTCGATCGCCGACCGGCCGGTCTCGGTGATCGTGTCGCCGATCTTGGCGTCGCTGATCTTCTTGATATTGGCGACCAGGAAGCCGACCTCGCCGACGCCCAGTCCGTCGACCGGGACCGCCTTGGGCGTGAAGATGCCGACCTGCAGCGACTCGTAATCCTGCCCTTCCGCCATCAGCCGGATCTTCATGCCCGGCCGCAGGGCGCCGTCGATGACCCGGACGACGATGACGACGCCGCGGTAGGGGTCGTACCAGGAATCGAAGATCAGCGCCTTGAGCGGGGCGGCCGGGTCGCCGGCCGGCGGCGGCAGCCGATCGACGATCGCCTCGAGGATCTCGGCCACCCCGGTGCCGACCTTCGCGCTCGCCAGCAGCGCATGGTCGCCGTCAAGCCCGATGATCTCGGTGATCTGGCGGCGCGCCTCCTCCGGCTGTGCGCCCGGCAGATCGATCTTGTTGATCACCGGGATGATCTCGAGGCTGTTCTCGACCGCCAGATAGGCGTTGGCCAGGGTCTGCGCCTCGACGCCCTGCGAGGCGTCGACCAGCAGGAGCGCGCCCTCACAGGCGGCCAGCGATCGCGTCACCTCGTAGGAGAAATCGACGTGTCCAGGCGTGTCGATCAGGTTGAGGACGTACTGGTCGCCGGAGCGGGCGGTGTAGTTCAACCGGACCGGGTGGGCCTTGATGGTGATGCCGCGCTCGCGCTCGAGATCCATCGCGTCGAGCACCTGCGCCTCCATCTCGCGCGCCTGCAGCGCGCCGGTCATCTCCAGGAAGCGGTCGGCCAGCGTCGATTTGCCGTGATCGATGTGCGCGATGACGGAGAAGTTGCGGATACGTTGTGGATCCACGGTCGGTGGTCAATTGTACGTGTATACGGGGGATGCGGCCGACGCCCGCTTCAGCCGGCTGGCCGGCGCCCGGCCGCCTAGCGGTCTTCGAGGGCGCGGTAGCGCTGCGGGTACTCCGGGCCGATGTAATCGGCGCGCGGCCGGATCAAGCGGTTGTTCGCGTACTGTTCGAGCACGTGCGCGGTCCAGCCGGAGATGCGGCTGACCGCGAAAATCGGCGTGAACAGGTCGATCGGGATGCCGAGCGAGTAGTAGGTGGAGGCCGAGTAGAAATCGACGTTGGGGTTGAGCTTCTTCTCCGCCTTGACGAGCGCCTCGATCCGCTGCGACATCTCGTACCAGACCGGCTGGCCGGCGCGCTGCCCGAGGTCGCGCGACATCTGCCGCAGATGGGTCGCCCGCGGGTCCTCGGTGTGATAGACGCGGTGTCCGAAGCCGGGAATCTTTTCCTTGCGCGCCAGCTTGGCGCGGATCACCTGTTCCGCCTTCTCGAGCGGCGCGTCGGCGCCGATCTCGAGCAGCAGACGCATCACGTCGGCGTTGGCGCCGCCGTGCAGCGGCCCCTTGAGCGCACCGATCGCGCCGACTGTCGTCGAATGGATGTCGGTGAGCGTCGCCGCGGCGACGCGCGCCGCGAACGTCGACGCATTCAGCTCGTGATCGGCGTGCAGCACCAGCGCGACATCGAACGCCCGCGTCGCCAGGCCGCTCGGCCGCTCGCCGGTGAGCATGTAGAGGAAGTTGGCGGCGTGCGACAGCACCGGATCGGGCTGAATCGGCGCGGCGTTGGCGTTGACCCGGCCCATCGCCGCGACCAGCGAGCTGATCTGGGCCGTCAGCCGGACCGCCTTGCGGTAGTTGGCCGCCGGCGAGTTGTCGGTGGCATCCTGGTCGTAGTGGCTGAGCGCGGAGGTCAGCGTCCGCAGCATGTCCATGCTGTCGCCCGGCGGCAGCATCCGCATCAGCCTGAGCACCGGTTCCGGCAGCGGCAGCGCGGCCGCCAGCTGGGCCTGCAGATCGCCGAGCTCCGCGCGCGTCGGCAGCCGGCGATGCCACAGCAGGTAACAGACCTCCTCGAACGTCGCGTGCCGGGCCAGATCGTGGATGTCGTACCCGCAGTAGGCCAGCACGCCGCGATCGCCATCGAGATAGCAGATGGCCGACGAGGTGGCGACCGTATCTTCAAGACCCGCCTTGGGTTTAGCGGCCGTATCCATACCGGTAATCATAGCAGCGCGGCCCGCCGGGCGCATCCTCGCCCATCGTACGTGGGATCCGGCTTCAGCCGGATTAATCCGAAGTCCGACTGAAGTCGGACGCCACGTACGATCTGGAATGCACGTCTTTTTCGCACGCTCTTCAGCCGGACCGTGGGTCAGGTCCGCCTGAAGGCGGATCCCATGTACACCTGAAAGCGCACTAATGCACGCGGGGCGATTCGATCGGCGAGGTCGGGGCCGCCAGCTGGGGGTCGGGCGACCCTTGCGGACCCATCTGCGCGTAGCGCAGGAACAGCTGCCCCCACGGGGTTTCCTCGCACCACCGCACGAACGCGCGGCGGTCGAGGAGCGGCCAGCGGTAGTAGTCGTGGTAGATATCGCTCGCCAGGATGAAGCCGTTGACCAGCGGCGTATGGAAGAACAGCTTCTGGAACCGCTTCAGCGGACCGAACCAGATCAGATCGCCGCCGCCGATCCGGACCAGGTTCTTGCCGACGTGAAAGTGCCAGTTTTCGTTCGCCACCGCGGTATCGCCGACGATCTCGATCTGGCGCGGATCGCCGACACCGAGTCCGTCCTCGTGCGCCAGCCGGATGTACTCGATCGACATCGGATCGAATCCCATCAGCTTGGCCGACACCGCGTCGATGGCGACCTGGTCGGCCGAGGCGAGCATGACGTTCTTGACGACCGGAAACATCGTGCGCGGCCCGGGCCCGTTACCCGCCGTGGTGCCGTCCATGATGGCGAACAGGCCGGAGTGGATCTCTTTCTGGATCGCCAGCAGGTCGACCAGCGTCTGGTGAATCCACGAATGCGTGTAATGGCGCCGGGTATTCAGCAGGCCGCCGAACGCGTTCTTCATGGCGCCGGTGGTGGTGGTGTAGATGTGGCACTTTGTCGTCGGCAGGTGGACGATGTTCTTGCCGAAGAAGAAGTCGGGGATCTGGATGCCCTCGGGGAAGATGCGGTCGAGGACGCGCATCCGCGCCTTCGGCGCGTAGCGCACCCAGGTCATGTCCTGGTCCTTGAAGTTGTAGAGGACCGGCACACCGTACTGCTTGAAGATCGGAACGTAGTGGTTGAGATCCTCGCCCTTGAACGCGTTGGTCACGACCGTCTTGTTCTGCACGCAGACCTGGTCGGTGAACCCGCGCCGCGCCAGCGCCTGGATCGTTCCTTCGAGCTGCCAGGGGGTCGTGTTGGCGGCTGGGAAGGGAAAGTGCCAGGAGATGTTGTCCTTGAGAATCGTCGTCTTTCCGGTCGGCAGGGCGGCCGACACACCGGCCAGGTCGACCAGCCGATCGATGTCGGAAAGAATGCTGTCGGCGCCGACACGGAGGACGGCGACCGTGGCCTTACTCGCCACTCGCGACCTGGGTGCTCAGCACGACCTGCCCGCCGGAGGATTGCTGCACGACGGAGAGCAGGCCGGTGTAGAGGAACCCGACCTGGAACAGGATCAGGAACGGCACCGTGCCGTAGATCTGGTTGGCCAGGGCGTAGAACACCGTCCAGGTGAAGTAGAGGCCCAGGGCGAGCTCGACGAGCGGCTGAACCGCGACCGACTGCCGGTATTTCTTGCCGACCCATTCGTCCGAGTCCCCTTCGATCCGATATTTCGGGGTCCGGGCGAACTCGCTCTGCCTGTTGAACAGCGCTTCGAGCACCGCGCGCGTGTTGTTGATCGACAGGCCGATGCCGACCGACATCAGGAACGGGACGTATTTCAGCCGCGCCAGCCAGTCCTTGTGAATTTCGCGCTGACACACCATGTAGAAATTACAGAACGAGAAGGTGGCGGCAAAGAACAGCGGCACGTCGATCAGCAGCATCTCGTACCAGCCCATGTTGTAGCGGATCACCATGGACGGGAACATCAGGATCGACAGGATGCACATCAGCGGGTAGTTGAAGTTCGCCGTCAGGTGGAAGAAGGCTTCCGCCTTGGTGCCGAACGGCAGATCCGACCGCAGGATGCGCGGCAGCAGCTTGCGGCAGGTCTGGACCGAGCCCTTGGCCCAGCGGTGCTGCTGCGATTTGAACGCGTTCATTTCGACCGGCACTTCGGCCGGCGCGATTACGTCGGGCACGAAGACGAACTGCCAGCCGCGCAGCTGGGCGCGGTAACTCAGATCCAGGTCCTCGGTCAGCGTGTCGTGCTGCCAGCCCCCCGCGTCGGCGATCGCGCTGCCCCGCCAGATCCCCGCCGTCCCATTGAAGTTGAAGAACCGGCCGCCGCGGTTGCGGCCGCCATGTTCGAGCACGAAATGACCGTCGAGCAGGATCGCCTGGATCCTGGTCAGCAGCGAGTAATCCTGGTTGATGTGGCCCCAGCGCGCCTGCACCATTCCGACCCGGGCGTCGGCAAAGTGCGGCATCAACCGCATCAGGAAATCGGGGGTGGGAAGAAAATCGGCGTCGAAAATCGCGATGAACTCGCCGCGTGCGACCTTCAGGCCGGCCTCGAGCGCCCCCGCCTTGAACCCGGTCCGGTCGCCGCGATGGATGTACTTGATGTCGACGCCCTGAGCCGCCAGCCGCTGCACCGCCAGTTCCGCAATGCTGCGCGTCACGTCGGTCGAGTCGTCCAGCACCTGCACCTCGAGGCGGTCGCGTGGGTAGTCGATGGCGCAGACCGACTCGATCAACCGATCGGCGACGTACATTTCGTTGTACAGCGGCAGCTGGATGGTAACGACCGGGAACGATTCGAGCGCCGGGGGCGTCTTCGGCTCGTTGTCCCGATACCGCATGTACAGGTAGACGAGGTAGTAGCGGTGCCAGCCGTAAATGGCGAGGATGATGAGGACGAAGAAGTACGCGGCGAGCGTAGCGGTTTCAGCAGCGGTCATGGCTCACACGCGAATGGCCCGCGTCCGCCGCACGGTGCCGTCCTGGGGCGCGCCCCACGGCCACGAAGGAGCGACGGAAGCTCAGATGGCACAATGGTTTATATTACCGGTGGGCAGATACGACGTCAATAAACGGAGCCGATGAATCCATCCGAGCTCGAACAACTCCTCGCCGGCGTCTCGCGCGGCGACATAGCGGTGTCGGACGCTCAACATCAGGTGCTGGAGATGGTGCGGGCCAGCCCGTTCGAGGACTTGGGGTTTGCTCGGGTCGATCATCATCGTGCTGTCCGTCAGGGCTTTCCCGAAGTCGTCCTGGGCTTAGGCAAAACTCCTGCCCAGACCGCCGCCATCGCCGCAAACATCGTCGCTCGCGGCTCCACACTGCTGGTCACCCGGGCCAGCGAGGCCGCCTATGCCGCGGTGCGGGCCGTGGTGCCCCAGGCGACGTATTATTCTGATGCATCGATCGTCGCATTCAGACAACAGGACATCGCGCCAGGCAAAGGCACTGTCGTCGTCGCCGCCGCCGGCACCGCCGACCTGCCGGTGGCGGAAGAAGCGGCGCGCACGGCGGAACTGATGGGCAACGAGGTCCAGCGGGTCTACGACGTCGGAGTCGCCGGTCTCCACCGGGTGCTGGGCGAGCGCGCCAGACTCGCCGCCGCCCGGGTCATCATCGTCGTCGCCGGAATGGAGGGCGCGCTGCCAAGCGTGATCGCCGGCCTGGTCAGCGTGCCGGTGATCGCGGTGCCGACCAGCATCGGCTACGGCGCCAGCTTCGGCGGCATCGCCGCCCTGCTTGGCATGCTGAACTGCTGCGCCTCAGGCGTGTCGGTCGTGAATATCGACAACGGGTTCGGCGCCGCCGCCATCGCCAGCCTGATCAATCATCTGTAAAAATGCCCACAGCCCCCAGCCTCCAGCCCCCAGGCCCCCATCCCAATCCCTAGAGCCCCAGTCCCCAGCCTCTCTAGCCCCAGTCCCGGTTCCCTATTTCAAGCTGCCCGCGAGTACGTTACTATTAACGGTTCGCTCGCCTTCCGCGGCGGTTCCGTCTCAGCTTTCATCTATGCATCCTGGAGCGCTTGGGGCTCTCGAATTCGATCGGATCGTCGAGGCCGTCAGAAGCTTCGCCCTCACGCCGATGGGCGGAGCCCGCCTGGACGACCTGGAGCCGTCGATCGATCCGGCGCACGTCGCCTCCCTGCTGGGTGCGACGACCGAGACGAAACGCTATCTGGACCACAACGCGCTGTTCCCGCTGCGCGCCGCGACCACGTTGCCGCATGTGCTCGACGCCCTGGCCGTCGAAGGACGGCCGCTCGAGTCGCTTCGCCTGATTGCGCTGGCCGACTTTCTCGATTCGGTGGACGAGGCCCGGGCCGGGATCCGCCGCGCGGCCGGATCGTTTCCCTCGCTCGAAGCCGTCACCGTCGACGTCGCGTCGTTCAAACGCGAAACCGGGCAGGTCCGCGAGAAGATCGAGCCGTCCGGCGACGTGCTCGACAGCGCCAGCACCGAACTGCGGCTGATTCGCGAGCGCCTGCGCAAGCAGCGGACCCGTCTGCGCGGCACGCTGGAGTCGTATCTGCGCGGCAAGGAGACCTCCAAGTACCTGCAGGACCAGGTCGTCACCGAACGGAACGGCCGCTACGTGCTGGTCATCAAGACGGAACACCGCAGCGCGATTCCCGGCGTCGTGCATGGGGCATCGGCCAGCGGCGCCAGCCTGTTTCTCGAGCCGCTCAGCACGGTCGAGATCAACAACGACATCGTCGCCCTCGAAGAGCAGGAGATCGAAGAGATCCGCCGGATCCTGCTGGCGCTCACCGACGCGTTCCGGGCGCGGGCGCCCGAGCTGCTGCGCACCGTCGACGCCGCGACGGTGCTCGACGTATGGCAGGCGCGCGCCCGCTTCTCCATGCTGGTCGGCGGCGTCGAACCGGCGCTCTCGACCGATGGGGCGTTCGAGCTGCAGGCGGCGCGGCATCCGCTGCTGATGCCGCAGGTCCTCGCCCGCCTCGGCTCGGAATCTGCCGCGACGGCGCGCCTGGATCAGCATCGTCCGGAGGGCAGTCCAGGCACGACCGAGGGAGGATCGGGGGACGGAGATCGAGCGCGGGTGAGCCAGTCGGCTGCGGCGCAGAAGGGGCCGGTTCCCGTCACGATCAAGATCGTGCCGCCGGCCACCTGCCTGCTCGTCACCGGCCCCAACACGGGCGGCAAGACGGTCGGCCTGAAAACCGCCGGGCTGCTGGCGATGATGGCTCAGGCCGGGCTGCACGTGCCGGCTGCTGACGGCTCACGGCTGCCGGTCTTCCGCTCGCTGTTCGCCGACATCGGCGACGAGCAGTCGATCGACGCCAGCCTGAGCACGTTTTCGGCGAGAATCTCCAACATCTCGGCGATGGATCGCGATCTGGCGGTGCCGGCCCTGCTGCTGCTGGACGAGGTCGGATCGGGCACGGACCCGATCGAAGGGGGCGCGCTGGGCGTCGCCATCGTCGACCACTTCCGGCAGCGCGGAGCGACGGTCATCGCCACCAGCCATTACGACGCGCTCAAGGCCTACGCGTCGACAACCGACGGCGTCGCCGGCGCGGCATTCGGGTTCGAGGCCGAGACGTTCGCCCCGACCTATCAGCTGGTCTACGGAACGGCCGGCCGGAGCCTGGCGCTCGAGATTGCGGCGCGGCTCGGATTGAACCCGTCGGTGGTGGCCGCCGCGCGCCAGAACGTCAGCGCGCGCGAAGCGCAGCTGGCGGAGCACCTGGCGAAGATCGATCACGACATGCGCGCGCTCGAGCACGAGCACCGCCTGGCCGCGCGCGAG
>JBDTRR010000058.1:0-33501 GCA_039931615.1 Acidobacteriota bacterium | reverse complement strand
CGGTGGCTCCGAGGACGAGCGTGTGACCGACGTCGTCCACGTGCAGATTGAAATGGTAGGGGGTTTGGTGCTGTGTTTCGAAGACGGCCAGCGCTTCGGCGTTCAGGTGGGTGCTGCGGGCCTGTCCCGTATCCAGCGTGAAGAGAAAGCTCAGATCGGCGTAGTTGGTCTCCAGGATGGGGAGCCGGCGCAGGTTATGGGCGCTGTTGCCGGGGACGGTGCTCAGCCAGGCGTTCAGAAGGTTGTAGGTCTCGTCGATGAATGTCCCGTCGTGGGACGCCAGCACCTTCGTGGCCTCGGCGGTTGCGCGCTCTAGTTGGCGGGTGTCCTCGTTGAACAGGACGAGCGCCAGCGAGCAGTCGCCGAAGAAGTGCCCGTTCACCTCCAGCTCGGTGAGCGCATCGCCTAGCTGCCGCACGGTGGCGTTGGCGCTCTCGTCGACGAGCATTTCCTCTGGCCGTGTGTCGGGCGATACGTAGTTCACCATCGAGACGCGTTTGTTGAAAAAATGGCGTCGTCGGAGCTGGAGCGTGCGCCGCATGCGGTCGTTGGAAATGCGGCACCACTCGAGGCAGGCAATGAATTCGCCCGGTAGCGTGTACAACTCTTCAAGCACCTGCGGGAAGGTGGCACTCGGCGGCTCCTTCATGGTGAGCACCTTCACGTGCGCCGCCCCGAGGTCAAGGTGGTCGCGGTGGCAATCCAGTGCGCTGTCCGTCACGAAGTAGTCCAGGTGAGTGTCGTACTGCAGCGCAGCGCCGTCCGCGATGCGGGGCGTGTAGTTCACCAGTCGGCGGAAGAACTGGAAGGCTTCCGCCTTCGTGAGCCGAGTGGGGTGAATGCTGTCGGCGAGCTGCACCTGGAAGGCCTCGGCCTTCTGGTGCAGATGTCCGATCGCCCGTTCCAGATCCGCCTCGACCAGCGCAAGGGTGGCGCGCGGCGAGAGCCACTCACGCACAGCGGCTCGCGGGTCATTCCAGAGGCTACGCAGCCGACGACCAGACGGTGCGTGGGGGCGAAGCCCCTCGTACACGAGCACCAGATGCAGGTCGAGCTGGAACAGCTCGTCACGCCGGCCATTCAGATAGGCTGCCCGTCGGTGAACGGCCTCGTGTGCCACGCGCTGCCGGCAGGCTGCCGGCGCGATTGGCGGCATCTTTCGCTTACAGAGGTACTGGTAGACGCGGCAGGACTCATCCAGGCCGCGAAGCGCCGCTTCATACCGATGAACGATGTCCCGACGCTGTGCCTGGTCGAGGCACTCGAAGTCGACTCCGGCCAGGCGGTACACGACGCCGACGTGCCCTGCCTTCGTGAGAAACGTGCGGTCATCGACGAACCCCCAGAGGGCAATCAGACTGTTCAGGCTTCCGGCATTCTCGTAGTCGCGGAGGATCCGGCGAACGGTCAGCATGGCCGCACCGTGATGTGTACCGGGATGTGCTTGGCGGGGTCGTAGCGTGGCCGGAAGCGGGACGACGACAAGAGGATCCGCAGCATCTGCGGGTCCCGCTTGGTCGTCCAGAGTGCAAAGGCGTAGAGGCCGACGAACATCAGCAGACCCGCCAGGAACGAGTAAAAGAGGTTGAACGTCGCGGCGCCCATCAGGAGTGCGAGGAAGAACAGCCGGCGGTCCACGCCGCAGACCGTCAACGTACGGTGCAGCGCCTTGTGAACGGGCCGGGCGATGGGACGACTGGCGGAGTGGGTCAAGGCAGTTCGTCCTTAGAACAGCCAAGCCAGGAACTGGCCGGCGAACAGGGCGAGTCCGCCGCCGAAGACGATGCCGGAGATCTGGCGCTTCGCGCCTCCCTCTCCAAACATGAACATGAGGCCGCCGACAACGATGGCGACGAGCGCCAGCGACCGGGCGAGCGGGCCGGTGAACGTGGCCTCAAGGTTCAGCGCCGCGCGCTCCCACGGACTCTGCTGTGCGTACAGCGCGGTCGGCAATAGCACGAAGGCGAGCACGACTCCCAGGCGGACGACACTGCGAATACTGCGACTCGACATCGCCATCTGACACCTCCAGAGGTTCGGAAGGGCGCATTGAATCTCAGCGCCCCGATCGCTCATTCAGTCCATCGCGACCGGCACCCACCGTTGGTCGCCCGCGCAATGCAAGCAGTAGCCGCAGGCGGTCGTTTCGCTCGGCGTGGTCAGGCGTCCACATCCCCCGATGCAGGGCTTAGCGCTTGGACACTTCGCGTGACGCACGTTGTGGCACCAGCAGCCTCGAACACAACCCCGCGTTGCGCGTCGACGGCCTGCGCGCGTGCACTGGCACGGTTGCTTGTCCATTCCGATGTGAGCGGCAGGCATTGGCTGACTTCTCTTTCGCGATCTTCATGGCGCCGCGCTTCCTCCGCCGCGCCGGTTTACTCTTCGCCTTCGGCCGGTACGCGAGCACGATGTCTGCAATCGCGTCTAGATGCTTCGGTGTCTTCGGTTTGCTCACACACACATGCAATCACTCTCGAAGCCGATCGGACTTGCCAGCCCAGAGTGTGTGCGCGCGCTGTGAGCCGCGAGCGACTCTTTCCCCGGTCATCAACAGCAAGCGCACGAATCCGTATGACGTCACGACCACGCCGCGCAACAGGAGTTCCTCGAACCGACGAAACCGCCGGCGGACGATTCGTTCTCGCCGGGGTGGATTCGCCACCTGCGCGCGCTCGCACTGCGTCCGCGAGGTCACCTGGAAAGATGCGTTGTGCATGGTCGGCAATCGCCGTGACGGCGCATCCCGCATCAGTGCAAGAACTGTGACTGGAAGTGGAGCGAGAACCGGAGGCGTTTGCGAGCGGTGGCGCGGAGCGCCCAGAGATTCGGCGAAGCCGGGTGAACCGAGATGAACGATTGATGTCTCTCAGCCGCGTTGCGGAGGCCTATCACTCATTTCGAGAGAGCTCACTCATTCTGAGTGATGTACGCCTTCCGCCGATCCTTCATTCGGTACCAGTTGCCCCTGAAGCCCGCTGGCATGGCGCGTGCTCCAGTGCCGTGCTTCACCGCTGCGACGCCGACACGCGTCGTCAACTATGGGAAGCAAGATCAGGAGGGCGACATGAACGGACTACCGACAAAGACCAACGGCGGCGTGCGAGTCCGTTCTCTTGATCGAGTTGGTGAAAGTTCCGCGGCGCGTCCAGCGCCAGCGACCATCCCAGCCGGTCAGGCGTCGTCTGGCGGGCGACTACCGCCTCTTAAGCTCTTGCGGTTCCCGGTGGTCAGGGAGAGGACCGGATTGTCACGATCAACAATCTGGCGTCTCGAGCGCCGAGGTGAATTCCCGAAGCATCATCGAATATCCCCGAACGTTGTGGCTTGGGTCGAAGAAGATGTGGCTGTTTGGATCTCAGAACGCACGGGACTTACGCGCGAGAGAAGCGCCTGAATCGCAAAGATCCGAGCCGCGCCGTTGATTCTGGTTACAACGAACAGGCGGAACCTGTAGAGAAGGTCCCTCTACATGTAGAACCGATACGAGGGGCTTGGATCAGCCTGCCCGACCTCGGCCATTATGCCGCCCACCTGTCGGGCGAATCGAAGGGTGATGGGAGCGCCGGTTGTGTCGAAGGCCGTATTCCAATTCATCCGTGCCAGCGCGAGCACGTCGCTGGCCGCACGCAGCAGATCAGTGTCTTGATCGGTCGTAATCCGAAGTGGCGCCGGGACGTGCATTCCTGGATATGTCGCCCATTCGTCTATGTACCCCGTGGTGAATAGATACGTCGCGTCGTCGTTGATCCGGCAGAGCGTGCCACGTCTGGGCGGGTATGCTCGGCGTTGAACGAGTCGAAAGTCGGATGGCGCGAGATTGACGAACTCGACAACCGGAATGTTCGTGAAGACTTTTCCGAATCCCGCCCGCTCGTCAGCATTGAACTGAGTTGTCTTGTGAAGCACCAGGCGCGCCGGGTCTTTGCCCGTTCGCTCTCGATATTCCACGAGGATCCGGCTGCCGAGGGCTGATGCCTGCTCCAGCGTCAGATAGGGCGTGCGTCCGTCGAAGTGGCGCGGCACTGATTCGCCCTTCAAGGCGAATCCTTCGCCATCGGACGAAAACGCCTGGGCAAGGCTGGAGTACATCAGATCAGACTTCGTCGTTCTCAGGTAGTGGAAACTGATTCCCACAAAACAGGTTGCCGGTCCATCAGAACGAACTCGCCAGGGGATCCCTCCCGCCTTGTAGAAAAGTGCGACGCTGCTGTTCCAAGCGCGCGTAGCAGGGTCTTGGTTCGCGAGACCATCGTCAAAGAGGTATGGCGTTGCGATCTGAATCGGGATATTCGCAGCCATCGCTCTCGCCTTCAGAGCCCGCCGAAAGTCGCGTTGCAAGAGCTCCTCGCGGGTATCGTCGGTGGACCACAAACCCTCGAAGGAGAGTTGCTTCTGATCACTCCGCTTGGCGCTCTTTAGCTGTTGCCGTTCGCCAGAGGTTAACCTCCGAGTGATGCTCCAGCACTTGGTGAGAACATCGTGCGGCAAGCAGCAGGTGATCACGTCGAGGTTCTGTGCTCGACTGAGCCTTCCGATCGCCAACGCGTACAAGTCCAAAGTACGTTCGAAGCGATCGGCCCCGGAGGCCGTTGCGGCGGCTGCGAGTTCACGGTCGACATTGACCTGCCAAGCCGAGTTCAACGCAAGAACGGACTGGAAGACACGCTCGAAGCCAGGAAACGGCACATACATCGGGCCTTCCGGCTTTCCCGTGGGGATCTTCTGCTCGCATCGTGAGTACCAGGCGGCGGCGTCAGAGAGAAGGTCCGAAGGACCAATGACGCCCACGCGGATCTGGGATTTGTGCGCGCGGCCGAACCTGAGACTAAACGGCCCTGCGGATGTCAGGCCCCGTCTAGGGTCGGTGTAGTACTCTCGACCGTCTCCGAACTCAAGCTCTGGAGTGCGCAGTTCTACGACGCTAATTTGCATCGGATGCCTCAGGCGACGGCCCATCTTCCAAGTCAGAACGGACTTCTTCTTCGAGCCTTGCCAAACGCGCGTCCTCTTTCCCGATCAGTTCCTGAGATATCTCCGCATCGGCGGAAGGTGGAAGAGCGAGCTCGCAATTCAGCAGCAGTCCACGAACGGCCACGTGCGCAGCGTCGCCGAACGAAAGTTCAAAGCTGTCCTGGCCCTGAGCAAGGACCCAGGTCCAGAAGACGAGGTGGTTGTAAACCTGAAGGCTGAAGTCGCGCGCAGCCTTTCTGGTCGCCAGAGCTCCGATTTTGGAATGGTGCAAGGAGGCATAATTGCCGTCTGTCGTGAACGCGTACCCCGGAAGGATACGGAGAGCCCACTCTTTACCGAATGATTCGAAACCGAAAGCCATCGCCTCGTGCTGCCAGTAGAGAATGCGGTCCGTGCGCTTCGAGACCACCGGTTTGGTAACAGTCCGTGTGGCTTGACGGAGGCTTGCCTGATACGTGATCTCGCGAGGTCCATCGTCGGTACGCCTGAAGTAGCAACGTCCGCGGGACGCGTCGACAAGCAGCCCGCGCGACTCGAGGTGCCTGTACAATGCGCGATTCAAGAGTTCCACAAACGTACGGCGCCCTTCGGGCTGCAGCAACAATCGGGTCGTTGCGACCGGCTCAATTCGATCAATATCTACCGATTGCCGGAGCACATTCTCTGCCTGTGACAGGTCGCTGAAGGTAGTCACAGCAGAAGCACGCGCGAGCGAAAACACCGGCACTGCCGCACCCTTGGCGCGCTCGATGACGTCGCGCCCATTGACGCACTCCGACGGCGCACGCCAAGCAGTCAGTGGAACGTTCACGACCTCGAGGAAGTTCGCGAAGTACCGCGACTTCGAAATGGCGGCCGTTGCCGTGCGCGTAGTGCTGTCAACATCCCCTTCGCGACGATAGATGAGCGCACGGAACGTCTCGTTCTGTTCATCAACGGGTCCGAAGAATACTCGTCCTTCGTTTCGCTGAACCTGAGCATGGACGTCCGGAAGTCCGGACCCCTCCTTATCCATCGCGCCCGCACCGTAGAAAAGATCGGCCACCACCGTGTTCCGGTAACCTCGGATGCCCCGAGCGCCAAGCTCGATCTGCTCCTGCAACCTGGTGGTTACGCGAATGAATACTGCGTCAACAAGGCCTCCTGGGTTTACGAGGCGGATGAAGTGCGAATCGATGTCGATTCGCAGCGCTTCGCTAACATCGTAGGCTCTGTGGACGAGAGCGTTTACCAGCAATTCCTTCAGGGCTAAGGGCGGATACGGGTAGACCGACTCCGAGACTTCGGCCTTCAATCGAAAGGGCTGATTGAACTCGGCAAAGAGGTCGGTGAGCGAGTCGAGTTGGCGCCACAGATGGCCCGACACGACGCGCTCAGGTTCTCCCGCAAGCCGCACGCAACACGTGGCGCCGGGAATGCGTTTGCTTGGGTCGTTCGCGAAGAGCAGATAGCCTGCGTTGGTCGGCCTGAGCCCGGTCGGTGTGCGTTTGAGCAAATCGAGTTGCTCCATACGCTCTTCCAGCCACGGTCGGCTGACCGTGGCTGGGATATCCACCTGCATCTTGCGGCAGTAAGCGACGAGCTGAACCTGTACGCGCGCCCAGTCAAGCTCGTCTGCTGACGCGGAGTCCGCGATTCTCATGTCGAAGGACACGCTGGAGTCGTCCGAGGTCGGCTGAGCGAGTGAACGTGCCGTCGCGGGAAGTGCTCGAGAGCTTGCCGCAATGGAGGCCATGACTTCATCGAAACCAGAAATCTCGACGAGTTGCAGATTTCCGGAGAGCCGCTGGTGAAGATCGAGTACTGACGGATGGACGGTCGCCCCTTGCAGAACGCACCAGTAGATGCCTCGTCGAAAGCCGTTTGTGCGCGCGGCTTGGTCAGCGAGGAGATGCTGCATGATCGATGGCTCTCCTCCTCGGTAGCCGATCACAACGAGTGGATGGTCGCGAAGCAACGGCGTTAGCAATGAGACCAGTCCGTCGTCGAGGCGCTGGACTTCTTCAAGGAGATTCTTGTCTGTGTAGTGTTCGACCGAGCCGTGAAGGTAGATCAGCTGAGGGTGAGGGGGAGACGTTGAGAACTTCGTATAGTCGGCAGGTGTCTGCACGAGTTCCAGATGATGCGGCCGACGCCGGGTCACGTGGAGGTCTGGAAGCACTCGATCGAAGTTCGTTGTCAACACCGTGTCTATCCGGCGCTGGTCCAGAACGTCGAGGAGGTCGTTGTACCCTTGGCTGGGTGGGACATTCGGCCGAATAAGGCGAAGGAAAAATTCGCGCCGATTGTCACGCGGCTGAAGAAGATTGTGTACGACGGCCGAGTAGTTGTCTGCCGCCGTGGCGGCTTGCTGGTACCACGAGTGGCGATGAAGCCACTTCAGCCAGTCGCTGCGCCTTACTGCAGGGTCGTCGGGATGATGTCCGTTCGACTGGCAGTACGACCATTTCGCTGCGATCTCGACGACTTGATCGCTAGGCGGAATGCCCGAGCGCTGCGACGCCCCAGCACCGATCATGATGATCGGCCGAGCGGCGGCGTCCTGTAAGAAGAGAGAACGCAATCGATCTGGCGGTTGGAGTTCCATCAGAACCAATCCGCTCTCGACGGAGCTGAGGGTGCGACGTCCCACAAGTCGCCGCCTACATTGATCGGACAATCCATTTCGAAGCCCGACGCCATTGGCTCCCGCGCCTGCCTAGTGCCGTCTTTCGTAACGCAGGTCATACGGGCATCAGGCATAGCTCCTCCTGGCGCTCAGACGTCGAGCGTGTGGGTCCAACGCGGGACGCCGCGGGACGCGAGGTAATTGACGAGATCCGGCGTGCCGAAGAACCTGATGCGGCCGGACTCCTGATAGGCGAGGGCGGCCTTGTCGACGCGCAGCCGGTTGCGCCGCGCCTCAGCCGTCAGTTGGGCGAGGAGTGCCTGACGCCCAGTGTCGGTGTGGTTCGTCGCGTCGGCGCCGAACACCGCGAAGTTGATTCCCTGATCCTGCAGGTGGGCCATCTCAATGCGCATCGTCTTATCCCTCCACTCTTCTCCTACGGAATGCCCGTCCCTAGTTGTTGTCTCCCTCGTCGAAGATCTCCCGCAGCAGGCCCGAGCCCTTCTTGAGAACGTGGGTGACCTTGCCGGCCACCCGAAAGTCGCCTCCAACCACGATCTGCCGGTGCGTCTTGTCCTTCGACTCCGGCTTCAGGATCAAGTAGCCTGGCGCGGTCACCAGCCGCTTCACGGTCGCCTCGCCGTCGACCATGCCGACGATGATGTCGCCGGTCTTCGCCACTGGCTGCTGGCGCACCAGAATGAGATCGCCGTCGTCGATGCTGCCGCCCTGAACGGCGGCCTTATTCATCGACGTTCCGCGGACATGGAGCAGGAAGAACTTGTCCGACGCTGGGCTGGCCAGCGCCTTCGGCAGGCGAATCCAGCCCTCAATGTTCTCTTCGGCCATCATGAGCGCGCCCGCCGGCACGCGGCCGACTATAGGAACCGCGCGGGTCTGAGCTCCTTCGGAGCGTGGCTTGAGGAGCTTCACGCCGGGGGCACCCGGACGCCGCTCAATAGCGCCGTCCTCCTCCAGTAGCTGGAGGTAGCGGAACACCGTCCGCGTGGAGGCAACGCCCAACTCCCGACGCAGTTCTTCAACCGAGGGCTGCTGGTCGTGTTTCGCCGTCCAGCGCTGGAGGGCGACGAGCACCTTTTCCTTGGTAAGAAGCGGCCTTCGTCCCATGCATGTTATCCTACGACAAAACCTATGCCAGTTCGGTGTTTTAATTTCAGGCTGCCTGCGGAAGGCGCCCGCGCCTGACGGCGGAAGGAGCAATCACCATGGATGCTGCGAGGCGCGGCAGGAACCGATGACTGCGGCGCAGAGGAAGGCGGTCGGCGAGCGGATGCGACGCTACTGGTAGGCACGGCGCAGGGGCAAAAACGTCTAGGCCAATCGCCTTCCGGTGTATCCTCTGTGCCAACTCAACGACAGGGTCACCAGTCGGCGCACTTCCAGCGCCACCCGCTCGGGAGGTAACGGTGTCGGATGGTGCGACTCGGAGAGATCGAGCCTCGGGAACGTGCGGGCGCTCAGACCGGCCGCCGATACGAATACCAATACGAGCAGACGGCGCGCGCCGCGCTGACGCTGCTCGACGACGCGCAGAAGCACGTCTGCGTCTACTGTGACTGGCACGACGACTACGTGATTGAGGCGGGTGACCCGCCGACCCGTTACATCTTCCATCAGGTCAAGACCCGCAACTCCTCGCAGGGGCCGTGGACATTCCAGCAGTTCTTCGGCGTCAAGAAGAAGAAGAAGGCGACGCCAGCAACGGAGCCGCCGAAGATTGGCGACGACGCCATCGCGTCGCTCATGCTGCTGCACCACGGTAACTTCGCCGAGTCATGCGCAGGGGTCGCATTCGTCACGAACGCCGGGATTCACCCCGACCTTGAGAAATTCCTCACACAGCTCCGCCAGGTCCAGACGCTCAACGATCTGGCAGGCGAAGCTCGGATCGCCTTCGACCACATCGCGCACGGCTACCTCGGCGCCGAGGAGCCGCTGGCATCGTCCCCTGACGATCTGTTCCTCTGGTTGCGGGGCGTCACGATCCATACCGATCAGGGCAACCTCACGCACGAGGACCTCGCCCTGATCGAGATCGGCGTCCGCGTCGAGGACTTCAGTGAGATCCCGCTGCTGCAGCGGGAGTCCATTCAGATCGCTCGTCAGATCGTGAGCCGGGTTCGCTCCAAAGTCGGTCACATCACGACAACGATCCCCGCATCCGACGCCACGCTGCGGCAGGACAAGGGCATCGTGGTCTATGACCTACTCAAGGTGCTCAGCTTGTCGCAGGCCGGATACGAGGCGCTCAAGCGCGGCGAATCGAAAGATACTGTCAAGACGCTATCGCGGCTGCAGCGGTACTGCAGGGATCACGGCCTCGAACACGTCGTTGCGCACGTGTGTCGCTTCAAGGCCGATTGGGGCGTTTGGCGGACAATCGAGCGGCACTTTATTATCAGCGCCAACTACCTTTTGCTGGTCCAGCGCGCAGAGGGAATCCTTCACGGAGGCTACGAGCTGCCGCGCATGATCGAAGAAGCCACCGTGATCGCGACGGAGTTCTCGAAGCACACGGCGACGCCGTTGACGCCGGAAGCTGTGCTCGGGCTGATGTTCTCGATCGTGACCGACACGGAGGAGCCGCTGATTGAGCCCGATGCGGCACCATAATGGCGACTGACCTCGAGTTATTCCTCGAGCGAGCGGGCAACACGCGTCTGCGTCCCCCTGATGGCCGTGCCGACCAACCGCGCACTGGAGCACCGGAGACCGTCGATGCGCTCTTTCACCTTCCGCTGCTTGCGCTCGCAATTATGACCATCGCGCGCAGGGAGTCGTTCCAGACGGTGAACCTCGGGCGACGCGTCGCGGCCCTCCTCGTCGAGCACTTCGAGGCGCTGCGCAAGTCCGCATACGCGATGGAGACGTCACTGACGCTGCGCCGCCGCTGCGTCAGCGCACTCGTATTCCTCGAAATCGTGGGACTGATAGCCGTCTCTCGCGACCGCAGGCGCACCATCGAGCTGACGCAAGTTGGCAAGGAGAGCTTCGATAAGGCGAGGCAAGAAACGAGCGACCTCGGCATGCTGGTCCGGGGTCTCCGCATCGCGCAGGACAGATCTGCAGCACGTCTGGGCACTGATGACCGCTAGACTCGAATCCTTCCGGTATCTTCCGGCGGCGGTCGACGGATGGGAGACGCCTGAACTGCCATTCGGCGCCCTCTTCACTGCCGTGCAGGGGGCCAACGGAACCGGCAAGACGCCCATCATGAAAGGCATCATGCTCGCGCTCGGGCATGAACTGAATCTCCCGCCCGAGATTTTGCAGCACTGCTCGCAGGCGCAACTCAAACTGAGCGTCGACGGGCAAACTGTCACCCTTACGCGGAACCTTGGCGACGAATTCGAGCTGCTCGTTCAGGGCGACGAGCCCGAAGTGTTCTCGTCGCCGCGCGAGTACGCGCAATGGTTCGCGGCCATGGTAGGGGCGGACCCGCGAGAACTCACGACGAAGAACAGCGCGGCGAGTCAGCTCTATGCCAGCCTCGTCATTCCGGCGTTCTGGGTCGATCAGGACAACGGGTGGACGAACGCCTATTTCACGCCTGTTAACCGGAACTTCATCGTCGATCAACGGCAGGAGATCATTCGGTTTCTGACCGGCTTGCCACCTCGGCATCCGTTCAAGGACAAGACCGACTACGAAAAGGCGAAAGAGGACGCCGAGCGCACCGAAAAGCAGGTCGACATGCAGCGGTTTCTCGTAGATCGTCTTCGCACAAACGGTCAGCTGGTCGACGGAGAGGATGCCAGCCTAGTCGCGCGGCGGACGATCATTCAGGCCGAACTCGAAGCGAACAGCCAGACCGTTGAGGCAGTTCGCTCGATTGCAGCATTCTTCGAGGGCGACATCGCGAAGCTCAAAAGTGACCTCGCGGACCTCCAAAGTCGCGGGGCGGGGCTATCCCGACGCAAGGGGCAGCTCATCCTGGCACTTTCGGAATTGAGCGGCGAGGTTGAGATCCTCGGCGCAAACGTGCAGGCCGGCGAGTTGCTGCGCCAGTTCTGCAGCCGCGAGGGCTGCGAGATGTTCGCCGGCTCGGAGCAGTCCTACGGTCGGTCACTTCTGTATCTGAAGGACCAAATCAAGGATCTCAAGGTCTCGGATCGCGACGTCACGCGCGATGAAGGAGCCGTCGCTGAAGAGATCGCGGCGGTCGAGGCCCAAATCGCCGAACGGCACCGCTCGCGCGACGAGGCCTTGGCTGCCTCTCCGCAGGCGCAGCTGATGATGAAGCTGAACGCGCTCACGAGTGATCTCGTCGCGGTGCAGGTACGGCTTGCGAGTTATCAACAGCTCGCTGTCGAGCAGCAAAAGTTCGAGCGGCTGCTTGACAAGCGCGAGCAGGTCAACGCCGCCATGCTGGCGGCGCGGCCTCGGGGGGGAAAGGGTGAGGCCGATCCGGTCGTCGACGTTCGGCGGCAGCTCACCGACTCGATGCAGCGGTGGCTCCAGACGCTGGGGACGAAGAACACGACGAGCGCGATTTTCGACGAAGACTTCAACCCTGTGATCGACGGCGTAAAATTCTCGCCGATCTCACATCAAAGCGGCAGCACGCGGACCCGCATCGTCCTTGCGTTCCATGCCGCGCTTCTCGACGTCGCGCTCAATCGAGGCGGCAACCATCCCGGCTGGTTGTTTTTCGACGCTCCGAAACAGCACGAACTCGATCAGCGGGACTTCGATGCCTATGCGGAGCAGCTCAAGATGCTCTCCGACCGTCACTCAGGGCGCGTCCAGATCGTCTTCTCGGTCGCCGACCTGAAAACGCATTTCGAGGCGACCGATGAGGTGTGGGATCCGCCCTATAGGCTAGGGACCGAGCTCCGGTTCCTGGGTCCGGTCGCGCGTAAACGGTGAGTGCACTTGCCGTCACTAACCCCCGAACCGATCCGTCGATCCGGACGCCGCTGTTACCCATGTGTTACCCAGCGAGGTCGAGGCCAACGAGAGGCTGGCCTCGATGAGCAAATTGTTTAGGGAAAGTGGAGCCGACGACCCGGTTCGAACGGGTGACCTGCTGATTACGAATCAGCTGCTCTACCAACTGAGCTACGCCGGCACTGCAGGAAGGTCCGGCTTCGCACCCTGGCCGGAAACCGCTATTCTACCACGCTGATGGTGCTGACGCATCGACACGAGATCGCCACCCGCGCCCAGGGCGAAACCCACGACGTCACCGACCGCGTCTCTGCCGCGATCGCCCAGTCCGGCTGCACCGGCGGGCTCGCGACGGTCTTCGTCGTCGGCTCGACCGCCGCCGTGACGACGATCGAATACGAGCCGGGCGCCATCGCCGATCTCAACAAGATGTTCGAGGAGGTCGCGCCGCGCGACGCCGACTACCGCCACCACCTCCGCTGGGGCGACGACAACGGATCGAGCCACGTCCGCGCCGCGCTGCTGGGACCGTCGCTGACCATCCCGTTCGCCGATCGCCAGCTGCTGCTGGGCACCTGGCAGCAGATCATGCTGATCGAATTCGATACGCGGCCGCGCAAGCGCGAGATCGTCATCCAGATCATCGGCGAATGACCGGGGCGCCCCTACCGGCCGTACTCCTGGTCGGAGACCGACTCGAGCCACTCGGTCATCACGTCGATGTTGACCGCCAGATGCACGCCCCGCTGCCCGGGCGCCGCCCCGTGCCAGTGCTTTTCGCCCGGCCCGATCATCACGGCATCGCCGGCGCCGGCCTCCTGCACCGCCTCGCCCCATTTCTGGATCCGGATCCGGCCTTCCGTGATCAGCAGCCACTGCGGTCCGGAGTGCAGATGCCAGTTGGTGCGCGCGCCGGCCTCGAACTCGACGTGGTAGACGATGACCGGCGTGCTGTCGGAATTTTCGGCGAGCTTCTTGACATGCGCCGAGCCGATGAATGAACTGGCATCGACCGGTTGACGGGGCACGCCCTCGTCCCGAAAGATTTTCATGGCCGGGATTATAGGCGCAGCCGACCGTCTCGGGTCCATTTGCCGCGGCAGGTTGAACCGACCAGGCGCGGGCCTGGAATCAGCGGCCGCCGATTTGGAGGGCGACGCTGCCAGTGGCGCCGTCCAGCCGATTCCGGATGCTTCGGGCGCCGCCAATCAGTCGGTAGCCCGCACCCGCCGTGACGCGGAAGTGCCGGCCGAAACCGATGGTCATCGTCGCCTCGGGCTCGGCGACAAAAAACTGCTCGCGGACGCGGATGTTGATCTCCGGCGGGGCCCGCAGGGGGAAGCCGGGCGCGCCGGTCTCGAGCCGTCGTCCGTCGCGGTTATCGTAGTCGAACGCGTCGCCGAACGAACTGACCAGCGTCGCCCGCCCGCCACCAATCAGCCCCTTGACGCCGAATCCGATGCGTTGGTCGGCGCCCGCGTACCAGCCCGCGACCAGCCCGCCGTAGGCCATCTCGCGATTGCGCGATCGGTCGGCCAGCCAGTAGCCGCCGCCGCCAAGGAAGATGGTCCGATCCGACAGCCAGCCGGCGTAGGCGCCGACCAGTTGGGACGTGCGGTGGTTGAAGGTGGTGACTTTGAACTCCGGCGCGACCAGGAACCTGCTTTCGACACGCTCCACGGTCATCGGTCCCGGGCTGGTTCCGCCTGGTGCTGGCGGGCCGCTCTGAGCCGCCGCGGCGTTCGCAACAAGTAACGCCAGCAGGCATGCGGCCGCCGCACGCGGGCCGCCGTTGGTCACGATTCGCATTCGCGCCTCATTCGGGTATTTTCTCGAGCGATCAGGGGCGGGCGCTTGCACGCGTCGCCAAAATCCGGTCGTGCCGGGGCCGTGCCGCCGGCAGGGATCGCCTGCCGGCCCACGACGGCACTCTGCTACCGCGACCGCAGGCTCACATTGATCGGCGCCGTTTCCCCAGGACGGACGGTCACCGTGGTTTCGTAGGACTCGAACCCCTCACGCTGAATCTCGACGCGGTGAGGCCCTTCGGCGACGTCCACGAGCAGGCGGTCCTGACCCTGTGGGCCGTCCCAGCGCTCGCCATCGATCAGCACGGTCGCATTGGTCGGCTGCACTCGAATCGCCAGCGTGCCATACGATGAATTCGCGCCCCGCTGATTCGGCGGCGGCGGCGGCCGGCGGCCGATCGGACCACGTCCGGGCGGCGGCGGCGGGCCCGATGGCGGGCCGGCCTGCGCCCCGGCCTCGGCGTCGCGCGGGGGAGTCGGCTGCGACGGCCGCGGCTCGGCCACATCGCCGGCGGCGAGCGGCTCCATCTTGTACTTCAACTTGAACGTCGACCGCGGCGTCACGTAGATGCGCTGGTGGACTGTGCGAAGCCCCTCCCGATACAGCGTGACCTCGTGCTCGCCGGGTTCAATCCCCAGCCGCTGGAACACGCCGTCGAAATCGTCAACCACTCCGGCGTAATAGCCATCGACGTAGACCTCGGCTTCCTTCGGGGCCACTTCCAGCCGGATGGCGCTGCCAGGGTCGAAGCGGTAATAGCCGGGATAGGGGTAGGTGCCGAATGGATACTGGTAGTAGGGCGAAAAGGGATAACCGTAGCCGGACCAGAACGGATCGGCCCAGTAGTAGCCGCGGCCGACGACCACCACCGAACGGCCCCGGCCGCCCCGGCGGCCCTGCGCTTCACCCGGCGCGCTCGCTCCGAGCGCCAGCACTGCGACGAACGCGACGAGAAGAAACAGACGCTTTTTCAACGACACGGAACACCTCGATTGGCAGGCAGCCAGCAAGAGCTGAGCAACGAGAGTACCAACTCGGCGAAGCCGGAAAAGGCGTCAATTCGCACGTTCTGGTTCTCTTCAGAACAACACCGGCGCGGCTGACGTGGCGGAAACGTCGTCGCTGGGCGACACCGTGTCTCTCACTCAGGACTGCCGACGAGGTTGCCCGGCCCGCATCGCTGCGTTACGATGAATGGTTCAAACCGCGAAGAAATCGACACCGGCGTCCGGCGTCCCGCCGGGCTTTTACAGGGTCCTCACCCGAGCATGCCCGAAACCGTTTCCGCGGGAACTGCCGAAGCCGGGCAGCTGATCGTCCGCGGCGCCCGCACGCACAACCTCAAGAACATCGATGTGTCGCTGCCGCTGGGCCAGCTGATCATCATCACCGGCGTCAGCGGCTCCGGCAAGTCGTCGCTCGCGTTCGACACGATTTATGCCGAGGGCCAGCGCCGCTACGTCGAGTCGCTGTCCGCCTATGCCCGCCAGTTCCTCGAGCGGATGGAAAAGCCGGACGTCGACCGGATCGATGGCATTGCGCCGGCGATCGCCATTCGCCAGAAGAACAGCATCCGCAATCCGCGCTCGACGGTCGGCACGACGACCGAGATCCACGACTACATGCGGCTGCTCTACGCCCGGGTCGGACGCACGTTCTGCCGCGCGTGCGGCCAGGAAGTGGTGCGCGAGACCGCCGAGGTCGTGGCGGGCCGGCTCGGTGATCTGCCGGCGGGAACGCGGCTCCTGCTCGGATTCGATCTGCTGGTCGTCGGCCAGCTGGCCGCTCAAGGCGACGGCACCGATGTCGACGAACTGCACGAGCAGGGGGAAGCAGAACCCGGCTCGGATGTCGGATCGGCTTCCCGACGGCCTGCCGCCCAGAAAGGCGGGGCAGCGCCGTCCGCCGCCGTCCCGTCTTCGACCGCGGTCGCGGCGGCGATCGGAACCTTGCGCCGCAAGGGCTTCGGCCGCCTGTTGATCGACGATCAGGCGCTGGCGTTCGACGACATCGAGCCCGAGCGGCTGGCCAATCGACCGACGCTCCAGGTCATCGTCGATCGGCTGCAGCTCTCCGGCGAAGACATGCGCCAGCGGTTGACCGATTCGATCGAGACCGCGTACCTCGAAGGCGGCGGCGCGGCGTGGGCCGTCGAAGCGGTGGCGGGCGGCGGCCCGCGCATCCACCGCTTCTCCGAACGCTTCGAATGCCGGCCGTGCGGCCTCGCTTACGAGGATCCGCAGCCGCGGCTGTTTTCGTTCAACAACCCATTCGGCGCCTGCCCGACCTGCCACGGCTTCGGCAACGTCATCGAGCTCGACATGAATCTGGTCGTGCCCGACGCGGCGAAATCGATTCAGCAGGGCGCGATCGAGCCGTGGACCAAACCGCACTATCGCGCCCAGCTCGCCGACCTGAAGCGGGCGGCTAAGAAGCGCCGGCTCCGCCTCGACGTGGCCTGGGCCGATCTGACCGACGAGGAAAGACACTTCGTCGTCGAGGGCGGCGACGACTACGATGGGATCCGGGGCTTCTTCCGCTGGCTCGAACGCAAGAAATACAAGGTCCACGTCCGGGTGTTCCTCAGCCGCTACCGCGGCTACCTGGTCTGCCCGGATTGCGGCGGCACGCGGCTGCGCCGCGAAGCGCGCGACGTGCGCGTCGGCGGCCGCACGATCGACCAGATTTCGTCGCTGACGGTCCAGGCGGCCCGCCAGTGCTTCGGCACGCTGGAGCTGTCCGACAAGGAGGCCGCGATTGCCGACAAGGTGCTCAAGGAGATCTGCCGCCGGCTGTCGTTCTTGAGCGACGTCGGCCTCGACTACCTGACGCTGGATCGGCTGTCGTCGACGCTGTCGGGCGGCGAAGCGCAGCGCATCAACCTGGCGACGTCGCTCGGCTCGGCGCTGGTCGGCACGCTCTACGTCCTCGATGAACCGTCGATCGGCCTGCACTCGCGCGACAACCTCCGCCTGATCGAAATCCTGCGGCAGCTGCGCGATCAGGGCAACACCGTCATCGTCGTCGAGCACGATGCCGACATGATCAGGGTCGCCGATCACATCGTCGATCTCGGCCTCGGCGCCGGGGAGCAGGGCGGCCGGATTGTCTATTCCGGCACGCTGGACGGCCTGCTGCGCGAGCCTCGTTCCCTGACCTCGAAGTACCTCCGCCAGGAGCTCGCCATCCCGGTGCCGACGCTGCGCCGGCGCGGGACCGGGCAGAAAATCCGCGTCACCGGCGCCAGCGAGCACAACCTGAAAGACGTCGACGTCACGATTCCGCTGAACACGATCACCTGCGTGACCGGCGTCAGCGGGTCGGGCAAATCGACGCTGGTCCATGACGTGCTGTATGCGGCCATCAAACGGGCGAAAGGGAACTGGGACAAGCGGGTCGGTGCGTTCAGGACGCTGGAGGGCGCGGACTTCGTCACCGATGCGGTGCTCGTCGATCAGACGCCGATCGGCCGCACGCCGCGATCGAACCCGGTCACCTATCTGAAGGCGTTCGACCCGATCCGCGAGCTGTTCGCGGCGACCAAGGAGGCCCGGTCGCGCGGGCTGACGGCGAGTCATTTCTCGTTCAACGTGCCGGGCGGGCGGTGCGAGGCGTGCCAGGGCGAGGGCGAGGTGCGGGTCGAGATGCAGTTCCTCGCCGACGTGTTCGTCCCCTGCGATCAGTGCGACGGCAAGCGCTTCAAGCCGCAGGTCCTCGAGGTCCGGTATCGCGGCCGCTCGATCCACCAGGTGCTCGACCTCACCGTGCGCGAGGCGCTGACCTTCTTCAGCAGTTCGCCCAAGGTGCTGCGACGATTGCAGGTGCTCGACGAGATCGGTCTGGGCTACCTGCGGCTCGGACAGCCGGCCACGACGCTGTCCGGCGGCGAGGCACAGCGCATCAAGATCGCCGCGCACCTGTCTTCGCACACCGGCGAACGGCTGCTCTACGTGCTCGACGAGCCGACCACCGGGCTGCACTTCGACGACATCGCGAAGCTGCTGACCGCCTTCCGCAAGCTGATCGAGGCCGGCCACTCACTGCTCGTCATCGAACACAATTTGGACGTCATCAAGACCGCCGATCACATCATCGATCTCGGTCCCGACGGCGGGGATGCGGGAGGGGAGGTGGTGGCGACGGGCACGCCCGAGCAACTGGCACAGCTCGAGACGTCGCATACGGCGCGCTACCTCCGTCCGGTGCTGGCGGAGGGCCGGTCGCACGCGTACGCAACCGGACGGTAAACACGACGCGGGCGGACGGCGCCGCAACCGGCGGCAAGTGGCGGTCAGGTGAGATCATGAAGAAATTCCGTTGTGCGGCGATCGCTCTGGCGCTCTGTCTGCCCGGCTCCGGCGCGGCGTCCTCGCCCGGCCGGTTCGGTCCAGCCGGTTCACCTGCTCGGGAATCCACGGCCGCCGCACAGACGCCGTCCGCTCAGGTCACCCAGGAACTGGCCAGCCCCGATCGCGCGGTCCGGCTTCGTGCGGTGCGGCTGCTGAAGGACGCGGCCTCTCCCGAAGCGGCGTTGCCGCTCGTCGCCGCCATCACCGATGTCGACGACGAAGTCCAGGTCGAGGCGATCGCCGCGGCGCTGAATATCTTTCTCGCCCAGAAGATCGTGACCCGCAAGCGGGTCGCGCTGGTGATCGAGGTCAGAAACCAGGTGGCCGCCGAATCGGCGTTTTCCCAGGGGCCGCTGGCGATCGGTCCGCGGCCGGTGCCGTCCGAACTGCTGATGGCCCTGCGCGCGGCCGCCCAAGACACAAATCCACGCGTCGCCGTCGAGGCTCTCTACGCCTTCGGCGTTCTCGCGGTCGAGCCGGGCGGCGCGCGCCGGCGGGAGCTGCTTCGGACTACCGGGCCTGCCCTGATCGCGATGGTCGGCGCCGCCGATCCGTCTCATCGCTACGCGGCGGTCCGCGTCATCGGCCGGCTGTTCGAACGGCGGACGCCGGACGAACCGGTCGACACGACGCTGGGCGACGCGATTGTCGGCGTGCTCAACGACGGCGATCGCAATATCCGCGGCGCGGCGATGCAGGCACTCGGCGCGATGGGCTACGAGCGCGCCGTCCAGGCGCTCAGCGATCAGTTTCTCTACTTCGGACGCGGGGACCTGGCCGAAGCGGCGCTCGATGCGGTGGCTCGAATCGCGCACCCGGCCAGCGCGACCCTGCTGGCGGCGCAGCTCGCATCCAAGTCCGCCGGCCTGAAGGCGATCGCGATCGAAGGCCTGGTCCGGATGGGCGATCGCAGCCGGCTCCCCGGCATCGAAGCGGCGATGGCCGGCGAGAGCGGCGATGCCGTTCTGCTGGCCGGCACCTTCGCGTCGATCGTCCTCGGCGACCGTCCGATCGATGCCCTGGCGGAGGGACTGCGGCGTCCGCGGCAGGCGGCTCAGACGCGGCGCTATCTGATCGAACTGGCGCCCGGACGGACGGCGGCGTTCGGCCGCTTCGCGCAGGATCCGGACGCGGCGATCCGGGCTGGCGTCGCCGATGTGCTCGGACTGGCCGGCGATTTGGCGGCGCTGCCCCTGGTCGAGTCGCTCCTGCGCGACCGCGATCCGCAGGTGGTGCTGTCGGCCGAACGCGCCGTGGCCCGGCTGCAGGCGATCCGGCGCGCGGAGTAGACCCATCCCGTGGCGGCCAGGCTCCCCCGGGACTTCTACGATCGCCCCACCCTCGATGTCGCCCGCGATCTGATCGGCAAGGTCCTCGCCCACAACCGCCGCGGCATCCGCACCAGCGGCATCATCGTCGAAGTCGAGGCGTACATCGGGGAGTCGGATCCGGCGTGCCATGCCGCCCCCGGGCCGACGCGGCGAAATGCGCCGCTTTACGGGCCCCCCGGTCATGCCTACGTCTATCTCAATTACGGCATCCACTGTCTCGTCAACGTCGTGACCGAGGCCGCGGGCTCACCGGCCGCGGTGCTGATTCGGGCGCTCGACCCGCTCGAGGGAATCGATGTGATACGGCGGCGCAGGAGCCGAACGATGAAGGGCAGAACGGCGCCCGCCGATCGCGCGCTGGCGGACCACGACCTGTGCCGCGGGCCCGGCAACCTGACGATGGCGATGGGGATTTCGCTGGCGGAGAACCAACTGGACCTGCTCGGCGATCGGCTGTTCCTGGAAGATCGCGCTCCGGCCGGAGGCCGGCTCGCGTGGGGACCAAGGATTGGGATCAGGGTCGGGACCGGCCAGCCGTGGCGGGTGTGGCTGGCCGGACATCCCGCGGTGTCGGGCACCCGGGGTGCTCCGGCACAGATGAAGCGTGCACGCTAGGCCATGAAAAGCCGGGGTCATCAACTCAACCGTTCATCGGCCAGGGCGACCGTGAATGTCAGGTCATCGGCTCATCACGCCAGTCTGCGGGGTCTGCGCTTGACTGGGGCGCGTCGGCGGAGTACAAGTATCTAGTTGTGAGCAAGATGCAGTGGGTCTGTTGCTGTTGTCGGAGAGTCTCACGACCCTCTGTGCCTCCGGTCCAGCGCCCGGGCTCGATTTCTTGAATTGAATTTTCTTTCGCTGACGACCAGGGCCCGGGAGGTTCATAATCTTCCGGGCCTTTTTGTTTTATCTGTGATGTCCGAACTGTTGCCGCTGTTCGTCGATCTCGCGGGCCGGCGCGTGCTCCTGGTGGGCGGCGGACCGGTCGCGGCCGCCAAGCTTAAACAACTGCTGGCCGCCCGCGCCGACGTCCGGGTCGTCGCCATCGAGGTCGGCGACGAGATTGCGCGATCGGACGTGGCGATCGAGCGCCGGGCCTTTCACGCCAGCGATCTCGACGACGTCTGGCTGGTGGTCGCAGCGGCGACGCCGGCCGCCAATCGCGAAGTCGCTGCCGCGGCCGAGCCCAGGCGGCTGTTCGTCAACGCGGTCGACGATCCAGCGAATGCCAGCGCGTTTCTCAGCGGCGTGATCCGGCGCGACGGCGTGACGCTGGCGATTTCGACCAGCGGGGCCGCCCCTGGTCTGACGGCGTTGATTCGCGAAGGGCTCGACGCCGTGCTGCCGCGCGATCTCGATCGGTGGATGGATCAGGCGCGCCGTGAGCGCGTGGCGTGGCGTCGCGACGGTGTGCCGATGGAGGAGCGGCGCCCGCTTCTGCTCGAGGCGCTGAACCGGCTGTATCGTGGACGGCAGGAGGTCGAGACCGCGGGTGATCGGCCCGGGGACGCGGGGCGAGACGGCGAGGCCGAGCCGCACGGGCGGGCGCCGGGCCCTTCCGGCGGGGAAGCTTCACCCGCATCCCGTCACTCCAGGCACCTCGACCCGTCCCGGAGCGGGCCCGGCCACGTTTCGCTCGTCGGCGCCGGTCCTGGCGACCCGGGTCTGCTCACACGGCGCGCCGCCGCTCGTCTGCGGGCCGCCGACCTGGTGTTGTTCGACGCGCTGATCGACCGGCGAATCCTGAAGCTGGCGCGCCAGGCGCAGTGTTTTTTCGTCGGCAAGCGCGCCGGCCGCCATGCCATGACGCAGCAGACGATCAACCTGTTGATGGTCCGTGCCGCGCGGCGCGGCAAGCGCGTGGTGCGGCTGAAGGGCGGCGATCCGTTTGTGTTCGGCCGCGGCGGTGAAGAGATGCTGGCGCTTCAGGCGGCGGGCGTCAGCTACGACATCGTGCCAGGCGTGACGAGCGCGCTGGCGGCGCCGGCGCTGGCCGGCATCCCGGTGACGCACCGCGGGATGTCGGCGGCCATCCTGGTGGTGGCCGGCCACGATCCCGAGGCCTTCTCGACCGTCGTCGATCAGATCGAACCGAACGGCATGACCCTGGTCATCCTGATGGGGGTGGCCCGGCGGGGGGCGCTGGCCGGCCGAATGATCGCCGGCGGCTGGGCCTCCACGACGCCGGCGGCCATCGTGGTCGACGCCTCGAAGCCGACCCAGGCGATGTGGCGCGGCACGCTGGGCGCGCTGTCGGCGGCACCGGGCGGGATCGACACCCAGGCGCCGGGGACCATCGTGGTCGGCGCGGTGGTCTCGCTTGCCGCCGCGGCGGACGAAGACGCGTCCGGCGGGGTGGCGCCAGACCAACCGTCGGCGGGCAGTTACGAGCGTCGAGCCGAAACGAGAATCTAGCTGCTGGGAGCTGGGACGAAAGAGAGAGCTGATCATGTCAGTCGTAGACGATTCCAAGACCTTCGGGCGCGCCCGCCTGACCTTTGCCAACGAGGCGGAGATCGACGAGTTCGTCAGCACCGTCGAGCGCTATGAGCGGGGCGAGATCACGCCCGATCAGTGGCGCGCCTACCGCCTCGTGCGCGGCACCTATGGGCAGCGGCAGGCTGAAGACGCGCAGATGCTTCGCGTCAAGGTCCCGCAGGGTCTGCTGACCGCCGACCAGCTGATCGCGCTGGCCGACATCGGCGATCAGTATTCACGCGGCTTCGGCCACATCACGACGCGGCAGAACATCCAGTTCCATTTCGTCAAGCTGCACGACGTCGAGCCGGCGCTGCGGCGGCTGGCCGAGGAGGGCCTGACCACGCGCGAAGCGTGCGGCAACTCGGTGCGCAACATCACGACCTGTCCGTATGCCGGTGTCGCCGGGGACGAGCTGTTCGACGTGACGCCGTACGCCGAAGCGATGACCCGCTTCCTGCTGCGCCATCCACTGGCCTCGACGCTGCCGCGCAAGTTCAAGATCGCCTTCGAAGGGTGTCCGATCGATCACATCGCGACGCCGATCAACGACCTCGGCTTCCGGGCGGCCATCGCTCCGGGCGGCGGCCGCGGGTTCCGCGTCACGGTCGCCGGCGGCACGGCGATTCTGGTCAGGAGCGGCGCGGCGCTGCACGAGTTCATTCCCGCGTCGGAGATCTTCCGCGTGGCGGAGGCTGTGCTGCGGGTGTTCCACCGGCTGGGCGATTACCAGCATAAACAGCGGAACCGGATCAAGTTCATGGTCAAGGAACTGGGCTGGACCCGGTTCCGCGAGGAATACGATCGCGAGTTGAGCCGCAACCGCCTGACCGGCCGCGTCCCGACGCTCGATATCGATCCCCCGGCCACAGAGGCAAAACCGGACTGGCCGCTCCAGGCGGAGCCCGACCTTGGCGCGATTGCGGCGCGGGTGACGTCTCAGGTCGTGAAGGGACCCGGCATCATGCCGATCGTCACGCCACTGCTGCAGGTCGTCGGCGACAGATATGCCGGCTGGCGCGAAACCAACGTGCGGCCGCAGAAGCAGTTCGGCTTCATGACGGCGATCGTCACGGTTCCGCTCGGCGACATGACGAGCGCGCAGATGCGCGTGCTGGCCGACCTGTCACGGGCCTACAGCGACGGATCGATCCGCGTCACCATGGATCAGGATCTGGTGTTGCGGTGGGTCAGTGCCGGCAATCTGCGGCCCCTGTATCGGCGGCTGGCCGCCGCCGGCCTGGGTCTGGCCGGCGCGGAGACGATTGTCGACGTGGCGAGCTGCCCGGGCGCCGAGTCGTGCCGGCTCGCGGTCACGCAGTCGCGTGGTCTCGGCCGCCTGCTCGAGGATCATCTGCGCGCGCGTCCCGATCTGGTCGCCGCCGCCGACGGCGCCCGGATCAAGATCAGCGGCTGTCCGAACGGCTGCGGCCAGCATCACATCGCGACCATCGGCTTCCAGGGCAGCGTGCGGCGGATCGGGGCGCGGGCCGTGCCGCAGTACTTCGTCATGGTCGGTGGCGGCGCCGCCGGGCGGGAGGCGACGTTCGCGCGGACGGCGGCGAAGATTCCAGCCCGCCGGCTGCCCGAGGCGGTCGACCGCTTGATCGGGCTGTACGCGCGCGAGCACCGGTCCGACGAGTCGGCACCGGACTTCTTCGCGCGGCTCGACGTGGCCACCGTCCGTCAGGAACTGGTCGACCTGGAGCGGTTGACGGCGCAGGATTCGGCGCCGGCCGATTACGTCGACCTCGGCGAGGTCTCGGAGTTCAATCCGCTGGTGATGGACGGGGAGTGCTCGGCATGAATCACTATCGAGGCTCCGCCTCAGACCGCCGAGCAACGCGAGGCGGGTGTTGGCTCCACCTCGCTAGTGGCAGCGTTGCTTTGCCCCGCCTCCGGCGGGGCGAGACGTCTCGAAGGCGGCCGGATGATCTGACTCGTTCACACGGATTGGCGGCCCTCAAGACGTCTAGCAGCTGACTCGGACGCCTGGCGGTCCGACGCGGGACACGACGGTTGCGCCAGATTTGTGGCTTCTGGTATAGTCCGAAGCCGCACCACAACTGAATACGCTCTTCTTATCAAGAGTGGCTGAGGGACAGGCCCGAGGACGCCACGGCAACCACGCGACGATCACCGTTCGCGGTTAGGTGCCAATTCCTGCCTTCGCCGGACAAGCGAGGGGGAGATAAAGAGGGAAATTGTCCTCCGATTCATTTCACACGTCAGGCAACAGTCCCGGCTGCGCGGGTTCGATCGCCATCCCCGGCTGCGATCCCCTCGCAACCGCTGTGGCCTGCCGCTTCATCTACCGCGCCAGGACTCCTGGTCCCGACCTCGTATCGGTCGTCGACGACCGGCCTTTCGTTCAACAGACAACCAGACGTGGGATCCAGCCCCAGTCGGACCCGGTCCGCCTGACGTGGAGCGCCACCGGTTACGTGGAGGCAGCGTGAGCGCACTCATCGGCCTGCAGTGTCATCTTTGCAAGACTCCGTTTCCCGCGCTCGCCACCTACGTGTGCGATCAATGCCTCGGGCCGCTCGAACCGGTCTACGACTACAGCGCCATCACGATCACCCGGGAGGAGATTGCGCGGCGCCCGAACAACCTGTGGCGCTACCGCGAGCTGCTGCCGATCGAGGGGGAACCGCTCACCGGGTTCAACTCGGGGTTCACGCCGCTGGTCCGGTGTGATCGGCTGGCGAAACGGCTGGGGGTTCGCGATCTGTTCATCAAAGACGATTCGGTCAATCATCCGACCCTGTCCTACAAGGACCGCGTGGTCTCGGTGGCGGCCACGCGCGCCGTCGAGCTGGGCTTCAAGGTCCTGGCCTGCGCGTCGACCGGCAATCTGGCGAACAGCGTCTCGGCGCACGCCGCCCGGCTCGGCCTCGAGTGCTGCGTCTTCATCCCGGACAACCTCGAGGCCGGCAAGCTGCTTGGCTCGGCGATCTTCAAGCCGACCATCCTCGCCATTGCCGGCACCTACGACGATGTCAACCGGCTATGCACGCAGGTGGCGGATCGATACGGCTGGGGATTCGTCAACATCAACCTGCGTTCGTATTACGCGGAGGGTGCCAAGACGCTCGGCTTCGAGATCGTCGAGCAGCTCGGCTGGAGGTACCCCCAGCATGTCGTCTCGCCGGTCGCGGGCGGCACGCTGCTGCCCCGCATCGTGCGGGGATTCAAGGAGCTCAGGACCATCGGTCTGGTCGAGGGCGAGCTGCCGCGCGTGCACGCCGCGCAGGCGTCCGGCTGCGCGCCGGTCATCCGGGCGCTCGAGGCCGGCCTCGATCACCCCGAGCTGGTCCGGCCAAACACGATCGCGAAATCGATTGCGATCGGCAATCCCGCCGACGGATATCAGGTCATCGAGTGCATCCGCGAAACCGGTGGCAGTGGCTCGGCAGTCTCAGACGCCCAGATCATCCACGCCATCGAGCTGCTGGCCGAAACCGAGGGCATCTTCACCGAGCCGGCGGGCGGCACGACGCTGGCGGCGACGGTCGACCTGATCCAGCGCGGCGTCATTCCGCCGGACGAATCGATCGTCATCTGCGTCACCGGCAACGGCTACAAGACCGCCGAGGTGGTGCAGGATCGTCTGGCGGCGCCGGTCCGGCTCAGCCGGTCGTTCAAGGAGTTCGAGGCGTGGCAGGAGAGCCGGCAGGCGCTTGTTGGTCCTTAGTGCTTGGTGCTTCGTTCTTGGTCCGTCGCCTGGTCCTTGGTCCGTCGCTTGGTCCTTGGTCGTCGCTTGGTCCTTGGTCCGTCGCCTGGTCCTTGGTCCGTCGCCTGGTCCTTGGTCCGTCGCTTGGTCCTTGGTCGTCGCCTGGTCCCTGGAACCGTCCGCTACGCGATATGCGCTCCGGTGGTTTCCACGTAGACCACATAAAGCGACTGGCTCGCGGCCATGAACAGTCGGTTCCGGCGCACGCCGCCGAAGCAGACATTCGCGCAGGTCTCCGGCAGGCGAATCATGCCGATGCGCTCACCGTTTGGGGCCAGGATCTGGACTCCCGGTCTGGCGCCCGCCCAGACGTTGCCGTCCGCGTCACAACGAATGCCGTCGGCGGCTGACGGTGTACCGGTGCCGGGAATGTCGAGCTGCGCGAATCGCTTGCCGTCGCGCAGCGACCTGCCGTCGACATCCCAGACCTTGATGTCGCGCGGCATGCCGGTGTCCGCCACATACAGGCGCTTGTAGTCGGGCGAGAAACAGAGGCCATTGGGCCCTCCGACCTCGTCGGTCACCTTGTCCAGTTGTCCGGTCCTGGGATCGGCCCGGTAGACCGCTTCCTTCAGCTCCTGCTCGCCCTTGAAGCCTTCGTAGTTTCCCCGAATGCCGTAGGTCGGATCGGTAAACCAGATGCTGCCGTCGGGATGCACGACGACGTCGTTCGGCGAGCTGAGCCGCTTGCCCTCGAACTTCTCCGCGATCACCGTGACGCTGCCATTCGGTTCGTAGCGCACCACCCGTCGTCCCCCGTGTTCACACGACAGCTGCCGTCCTTCGTAGTCGAACGTGTTGCCGTTGCTGTAGCCGGACGGATTGCGATAGACCGTCACGCGTGCATCCTCTTCGATCCAGCGCATCTGCACGTTGTTCGGAATATCGCTCCAGACGAGATAGCGGCCGACACCGCTCCAGGCCGGGCCTTCAGCCCAGAGCGTGCCGATGTGCAGGCGCTTGATCACCGTGTTGCCGACGATGTAGCGCCGGAAGCGGGGATCGAGCGCAATGATGTCCGGATCGGGATACTGCACTGGTTCCGGCCGCGACCAGTCGCGCGGCGCCGGCACCGGCGAGATCGGTGTGGATGGCGCCGGCGTCTGCGCGACGACCGGTCCAACGGTCAGCGCCCCGAGCGCGGTCGACAGGAAGGCGCGGCGGCCGGGCTGGCTGTGGTGGCGCGTGGGTCTCATGTGGGGTATGTATACTCCATCTGACGACGGAGAGGACGCGGAGGTCGCGGAGGACGAAGTGATGTCAAAGCCACCGGCGCATCGATCGGCGTGGGTTCGCGGCGGCGGTTTCCGTGCGGCGGCGCTGGGGCTCGGCGCCCTGGGTTGCCTGATCGCTCTTCGTCATCCGCTGGTGGAGGTCAACCTCCGGGCCGTCCAGGCGACGCCGCGATTCGTCCGGTCGCAGTTGACGTGGTTCGATCGTGCCGGCAAGAAGCTGGGCGTGATCGGGAACATGGCGGACTACGGGAACGTCGAGCTGTCTCCCGACGGCGGCCAGATTGCCGTGGCGATCCTCGACAATCTGGAGCGCGGCGTTCGCGATCTCTGGATGGTTGACGCCGCGACCGGCCGCCGGACCGCGATCGCCTCGAGTCCGGCCGACGAGAACTGGCTGATCTGGTCGCGCGACGGCCGCCGGGTGATCTTCAACTCCGGGCGCAACAACGGTCTCGACCTGTACCAGGAGCCGTCCAACGGCAGCGGTGCGGTCGAACCACTGCTGGTTGGCGGCGACGCCAAGTGGCCGGTCAGCTGGTCGCCGGATGGCCGGTTTGTGCTCTACGTGGTCAACGGCGAACGCAGCAGCAACGACATCTGGGTGCTGCCCCTGTCTGGCGAGAAGAAGCCATTCGTCTATCTGCAGACCGACGCGTCGGAAAACTGGGCGGCGTTCTCCCCGGACGGGAAATGGATCGCTTACAGCTCGACGGCGTCCGGCAACGTGGAGGTCTACGTCGCGCCGTTCCCGGCGACCGGCCGCAGGATGCAGATCTCGAAGGACGGCGGCTCACAGGCGCGCTGGCGCCGCGACGGACGGGAACTGTATTTCCTGTCTCCGGACCGGGAACTGATGGCGACCGCGGTCGATGCCAGGGGGGGCGATTTCAGCGCCGCCGCTCCGCAGCGACTGTTCGAGATCCGCTTTCCGTACGGCCAGTATCATGCGTTCGACGTGACGGCCGATGGCCAGAAGTTCCTGGTCAATGCGCTGGTGACCCCGCCAGGCACGCCGGTGATTGCCCATTAGCGACCCGCGGGCACGACGTTGGCCTCCCGGCAACAATGTATTGCGAAACATCTTGGGCCACGAAGACACGAAGAAGACGAAGAAGACGAAAACACGAGGTCCAGCTTCCCCCCTCGTACGGGGGATCCGGCTTCGGCCGGATTGATCCGTAGTCCGACTGAAGTCGGACGCCACCTACGATTCCGCGAGTTTCACACCCTCTTCAGCCAGACTGCGATGGCAGCGGATGGCGTCAGCGCTGTTGTGGGGCGCGGCGGGTCGAGCTGGAGACGATCGGCAGCTTGAACTCGATCGTCCGGCCGGCCCGCAGCGCCTTTACCGTCGCCGTCGTACCGATCTTGGCGTCGGCCACGAAGCGCAGGAACTGCGACGGATCGTCGACCGCCTGACCGTTGAAGCCGACGATGACGTCGCCGGGCCGGAGGCCAAGCTCGAAGGTCTCGGAATTCCGGTTCATGCGCGAGATCAGCGCGCCGTTGGTGTTCGGCGCGCCGAACTCCCCGGCCAGCTGATCGGTCAGCCGCTCGAGCGTGAGCGGGCCGATCGATCCACGGCGCACTTCGCCGAACTTCATCAGGTCGTCGACCACCCGGCGGGCGAGATTGCTCGGCACGGCGAAGCCGATGCCCTGGTAGCCGCCGGCCTCGGTGAAGATCCCGGTATTGATGCCGATCAGCTCGCCGCGGGCGTTGAGCAGGGCGCCGCCGGAGTTGCCGCGGTTGATGGCGGCGTCGGTCTGGATGAAGTCTTCGTAGTCGGCGAAGCCGAGCCCGGTCCGGCCCGTCGCGCTGACGATCCCCGCGGTGACCGTCTGGTTCAACTGATAGGGGCTGCCGATCGCGAGCACCCACTCGCCGACCCGGAGCTGATTGGAATCGCCCCACGCGGTCCCGGCCAGGCCCTGGGCGTCGATCTTCAGCAGCGCGATGTCGGTGGTGGGATCGACGCCGATGACGCGTCCCTTGATCGCCCGCTTGTCCGACAGCGCGACGGTAATCTCGCGGACGTTGTCGCCGACCACGTGATTGTTCGTCACGACGTAGCCGTCGGCCGAGATGATCACCCCTGAGCCGAGGCTCAGCGAACGGCGGTCGCGGGTGCCGAACGCTTCGTCGCCGTCGCCGAACAGGTAGCGGAACACCGGATCGTTGGCGAACGGGGAGTTCGGCGTGCGCACGACCTGCAGCGCCGAGATGTTGGCGACCGCCTTGACGCCGGTACCGGCAATCCGCGTGAAGTCGGGTGCGCCGGCCGGCGCGAGGGACGGTGCCGCCGCCGGGGCCGCGGGGGCTTCGATCACGCCAGTCGGGGCCGGTGTCTCGGCGCGGCTCTCCGACGCGCTTCGCATCCGGCCGGTGAGCACCAGGCCGGCGCTGAAACCGGTGACGAGGAGGAGCGACGAGATGGTGAATCGTCTGAGCATGGCTAGCGAGGCTCCGCCTCAGACCGCCGCAGAACGCGAGGCGGGTGCGGGCTCCACCTCGCTAGTGGCCGCGTTGTCTTGCCCCGCCTCTGGCGGGGCGAGACGTCTTCCAGGCCGGCCGAGAAAACCTGACTCGTTCGCATGGATTTCCAGCCTTCAAGACGTCTAGGCGACGTCGATCCGGCGCGCGCCGCGGCCGGCGGCCTTCGGGATGGTGATGGTCAGCACCCCGTCCTTCAAGTCGGCGCTGACCCGATCGACGTCGATTGGCTCGGGCAGCGTGAAGGCGCGGGAGAAACGGCCGTGGCCGCGTTCGACCCGGTGAAACTGTTCACTGGCGATCTCGCCGCCCGGAATCGCCGTCCTGGCGCCGCGGACGACGACGCGGAACTCCTCGACGTGAATATCGATCTGATCGCGGGAGAGACCGGGCAGTTCGGCGGTGAGGACGAAGCCGGTGGCGGTCTCGAACAGATCGACCGGCGGGGTCCAGCCGGGCGCATCGGTGCCCACGAGCTGGCCGATCTGCTCCTGCAGCGCGAGGAGATCGCGCAGCGAATCCCACCGCGTAAACGCCACGTCGCGATCGTAGCATGATTGGTCGGAGCGCGGCCATATGTGCTACGATTTCAAGGATATACAGCGCTCAGTCGGCGCGCCGATCGCATCACCCATCGACCACATGGCCTCATCCATTCAAGCGACCCGACTCCGTAAAGGCATGCTCATCAAGCGGGGGAACGACCTCTACCGCATTCTCGAGCTGCATCATCTGACGCCCGGCAACAAGCGCGCGCATATCCAGGTCCGGATGCGCAACATCCGGACGCTGACGCTGGCCGACGAGAAGCTGCGGGCGGAAGAGGACGTCGAGCGCGCGATGCTGGACGAGCGCGAGATGCAGTACCTCTACAACGACGGCGACCACTACTACTTCATGGACACCTCGTCGTACGAACAGATCCACATTTCGAGCGAGGCGCTGGGCGATTCGAAGGACTACCTGATCGCCGAGATGACCATCCGGGTCGAGTTCTATGACGTCGAGCCGGTCGGCATCGAACTGCCGCCGACCGTCGATCTCCTGGTCAAGGAGACCGTGCCGGGCATCAAGGGCGCCACTGCCAGCGCCCAGGTCAAGCCGGCCACCCTGGAGACCGGTCTGGTCATCCAGGTCCCGTCGTTCGTCAACGAAGGCGACAGGGTCCGCGTCAATACCGAGACTGGCGAGTATCAGTCGCGGGTGTAGCGGCGACCACCAGGTTGGGAGATTCCTGAGCCCTGCCGGGACGGCACGGCATCCGGGCAGTGCGATGGACGCGCGCAATTCACCCATTCAGCAGCCGACCAGCCCGAGCCGGCGCCACGCCGGCTGGATCGAGGTCATCACCGGCAGCATGTTCAGCGGGAAGAGCGAAGAGCTCATCCGGCGTCTGCGCCGGGCCCAGATCGCGCGCCAGAAGGTGCAGATCTTCAAGCCGAGACTCGATCAGCGCTTCAGCGACAGCCACATCGTCTCCCACAGCCAGGTGCGCATTCCGTCGCAGCCCGTGCCCAACGCCGACGCGATTGTCAGCCTGGTCCGCGAGGATACCGATGTGGTCGGGATTGACGAGGGCCAGTTCTTCGACGCCAACCTGCCCGCCGCCTGCGACACGCTGGCGGACCGGGGCGCCCGCGTCATCGTCGCCGGCCTCGATCAGGATTATCTCGGCCGGCCGTTCGAGCCGATGCCGCAGCTGCTGGCGATCGCCGAATACATCACCAAGACGCTAGCCATCTGCGTGGTGTGCGGCGATCCGGCGAATCATACCCAGCGGCTGGTCCCCAGCCGGGACCGCGTGCTCGTCGGTGCCGAAAACATCTACGAGGCGCGGTGCCGGCATTGTTTCGACCCCGGGCTGGCCCGCGGCTGACGAATTTGAGCGTCGGCTCGAGCGGTTGTTCCCGCCGGTTTACGTCCCTTCACGCGTTGTGGTTCAATTCCAGCCGTGGCTGTCCAGTCGATCCTGACGCTGGTCCTCGTCCTGTTCGGCGCCGGGTTCCTCGTCGCCAACGCGCGGCTGATTCTCGAGTACCTCCGGTTCGTCAGGCGGCGCCGCGGGGCGCTGCTGATCTGGCCGAGCCCGAAGCCGCCCTATTACGGGGTCGCCCTGGCCATTGGCGTCGTCCTGGGGGTGCTGATCTTCTACAAGCTGGTCGTGCTGCGGCGGCAGGTCTTCGGGGAAGCGATGATGTTTCTCTATTACGCCTACCTGCTGCCCCTTAACCTCAGGATTCGGCGTGGGTTCTACGAGGACGGCATCTGGGCGGACAGCTCGTTCATTCCCTACAACGAAGTCGGGGGGATCAGCTGGCGCGAGGGTGAACACCAGGTGACCCTGATCGTCATCTCACGACTGCGCAATCTTGCACGGCGTCTCGCGGTTCCGATCGAGAATTACGGCGCGGCGCGCCGCCTGCTGCGCGACAAGATCGCCAGGCACGACATTCATTTCACGGGAACCGGCCTGGATCTCGGCGAGCACGACGAGCGGGAGGATGTCTAGCGAGGCTCGCTGCAGACCGCCGGGAAGCGCGGGACCCGTGCGGCTCCGCCTCGCTGACGGCAGAATTTTTCCGACCCGCCTCCGGCGGGGGCCTTCAGGCCGAGCCATGAACGGCCGATAAGAGGGCGGTATGGCACGAGCAACGTGGAAGGGCTACCTCAAAATCAGCCTGGTGAACATCCCGATCAAGGTGTTTCCGGCGACCGAGTCGAGCGGGTCGATCTCGTTCAACCAGCTGCACGGCGGGTGTCAGACGCGGATCCAGCAGAAGCGCTGGTGCCCGCACTGCGACCGCGAGGTGCCGAGCTCCGAGATCGTCAAGGGCTACGAGTTCGAGAAAGGGCGGTTCGTCGTCCTGTCGGAGGACGACTTCGACAAGGTCCGTCCCGAATCGACCCGGGTCATCGACCTGGTCCAGTTCGCCGACGAATCGGCGATCGACCCGATCTATGTCGACCGCGCGTATTACCTCGCGCCCGACGGGGCGATGGCGGCGGACGCCTTTGCCGTGATGCGCGAGGGGATGAAGGGCAAGGTCGGCGTCGGCAAACTTGCCCTCTACGGCCGGGAATATCTGGTCGCCGTCCGCCCGCAGCAGCGCGGGATTGTCATGTATACGCTGCATCATGCCGCGGAGATCCGCAGCATCGACGAGGTCGACGAGCTGAAGACGGTCAGCACGTCGGTGAAACCGGAAGAGATCAGGTTGGCGAAGCAGGTGATCGGCACCTTCGAGGGTCCGCTCAATCTGCAGGACTACAAGGACGAATACCGCGAAGGCCTGCAGCGGATCATCGAGGCCAAGATCGCCGGCGAGGAGGTCATCGCCCCGATGGCGGAGACGGCGCCGAAGGTCGTCAACCTGATGGACGCGCTGAAAAAGAGCCTCGACGCGGTCAGTACCGCGAAGAAGAAGACCGCCAAGGCCGAGGTCGTCAAGCCGGCAGTCGCGGCCAAACGAAAACGGGCCTAGTACTACTTTGTTAGATTGACGAATTCTCGAGGGAATTCGCGAGTGATCACTTTTGAGGTCATTGTACTTTTTACACGATTCCGCTACGCTACCTC
>JBDTRR010000057.1:0-34321 GCA_039931615.1 Acidobacteriota bacterium | reverse complement strand
GGGCGACGGCGTCCAGTGCCCGAACGACAGGAACCCGATCCTCTTCACCTGCACATCCTCCTTCTCGTCACCGGGGCGAGCGTGGGATCAGCATCTGATCCGCGCTTTGCTCGCCTTCGTGACAGGCGTCTTCCAGGAACTCGTACCGGTCGTCGTGCGCGCGCTTGAATCGCGCCGCCAGCGTCCACGGCCGGGTGTAGACCCGCGGATCCTCGACTCGCACTTCATACGCGAAGGTGTCGGGCCCGATCGGCGTGAGCCGCTCGACGAAATGCACCGACTCGCCGTAGAAATTGCCGACCATGTCGAGCCGTGGTCTGCCGTTCGAGTTGGTGACGTCGATGACGAGCGTGTTCCCTTCCCAGCGACCACGCGAATCACCCATCCAGAGCTTCACGTCCGGACCGAGGTGGGGCCGGCCGTCGAGGGGCACGACGCGGAATCCGTAGTTCTCCTCCGCCAGGAACACGACGGAGCCGGGCACCTGCACGATGCGGAAGCCGCCGTGCAGCAGATCGCGGATCGCGCCGTCGGGAAGGCAGCGATTCTGGGTGTCGATGTGTTCGGGCCTGGTCGGATTGTCGGCGTTCGCCCGCAGCTCCGTGTGTCTGGCCTCGGCCCAGGGCTGATAGGGGATCCGTCCATCGCGCGGATCGATGATCCGGCTGGGATTCGGTGTGCGGACGGCGCCGCGCGCGGCCGCCGCGACTTCTTCCACGCGAATCTCACCGCCCCTCGGGTCGGCGAGATCGTAGGTCCCCCCGACTTCCGCCGTCCAGAAGCCCTGCAGGTCGGGTTGGCCGTCCGGCGTGCGTCCGGGTGTCCACGACGCGCCCGGGCTCGAGCCGGACTGGCCGGCGGCGGTCGCGGGCTGCAGACACGCGAGCGCGGCCACGGCCAGGCAGGCCGCGGCCGGGAGCGAGTAGCGGAGGCTTCCAGTCACCGTTGTCATGGGTAGGTCTTCTCGTGGTCGAAGCCGTAGCATTCGTACTCCAGCAGCTGGAAGTTCTTCTCTTTGTGACGATACAGGATCATGCTCATCGTCCACGGCCGTGTGAAGACCTTCGGATCCTCGATCAGCACCGAGTAGTCGATGTGATCGGGACCGGTCACTGTGAATCGCTCGACCACGTGCAGCGCGTTGCTGTGGAAATTGCCGGCGCGGTCGAACCAGGTGCGATCGTTGAAATGCGTCGAATCGACCACCAGCGTGTCGCCTTCCCAGCGCCCGCGCGAGTCGCCCAGCCACGACTCGCTCGCATCGGCAGAGTGCGGTGTGCCGTCAGCATGAATCGTGCGAACGGCGTGCACGTACTCGTGCAGCAGGATGACCTCGCGCGGCGTCTGGATGATCTGAAACGGGAACGGCATGTAGGTGAGGCGAGGGACGCCGGGCAGGTAACACTTCGCCTCTGGATCGGCGCTGGTGCGAGTCCGGAAGTTCTCCTGCCTCTTCTCGGCCGCCCAGGGCTGGTAGGGAATCTCGTTGCCTGCGACGACGCCCTGTTCGGCAGGAATGCCTTTCTGGGCGCGATGATCCTGGATGTCCCACACGGCAGTATTCGAGACCTGCCAGAATCCTGAGAGGTCTGGTCTACCCTCCGTCGTGCGCGAGAGCGCCGCGGGCGGCGGCGGCTGACCAGCGACGGCTGTCGCACCACCAGCGCATACCGCCAGGATCGCTATCGTCATGGTCCTCAAACGTTGGCATCTCATCGACCGCGCTCCCTGAACACAGGTCTCGTGAACGAGCTGGATCCGAGCCGGCTATTTCCGCGGCCCGGCGTCAGGCGTGTCTCCAGGCGCGCCGGTTCCCGAGGATCCGGCCAGCAGCTCGCGTCCGTCCGGCAGGGTCAGCGTGCTGGCGTTGGCCTTCGCCGTCCCGTTCTTCGCCCGGTAGCCCTTTACGGTGATCTCAATGCCGACGGGGAAGTCCGAGTTCCGCACGCCGCGCCGGATCAGCGCGTTCGGCGCCGCCGTTTCGACGGCCCAGCTGACGACCGTTCCGTCAGACCCCCTCACGTCGAGGTAGATCCAGCCATGCGGATTGGCCCACTCGATCCTGGTCACGGTGCCGCGCAGCGTCACCGGTTGCGTGCCGTCGAATTCCGCGGCGAACGAATGATGGGCCAGGGCCGGTTTTACCGCGACGACCACGGTGACGGTCAGGAGAAGCCGCGTCAACCTGTTCAGCATCACCGCCCATGCTATCTCGATTGCCGGTGTGGCGGCCATCGGTTTTCCGTCCACTGACCCTGGGAAGTATTCAAGCAGCGCCGCCGTACGGCTGCTACCTTCTGACTAATTCACGCGAGCGAAGTCAAGAAGGATGGACGCAACACACCATGTCAGTGACAACTGACGCCATGCTTCGATCGTTGACGCGCTGTTGTCGTGTCGACAATATCGTCACGGTGTCCAATGACGCCAACCGCAGCGGCCGCATTGGCGACCTGGTGACCAGCAAGGGATTCACTCGCCGGAACGATCGGCGCGCAGGACTATGAATCGGAAGGCGGCACCCTGACCAGGCTGGCTCCGCCCAAGCCGGGCGCCAAATGACTCGGTGATCAAGAGCAGCGGGGTCTGAGGTCAGAAGATGTTGTCGAACACGAGCCGCATGACGAAGTTGCCGTGCTGGTCTTCCGGCCGGCGGTCGACCGTCCACATGTAGCCGGCCTCGATTCGCGCGACGACGATCGTCAGCTGCAGGCCGCCGCCGGCGGCGTGGAACGTTCGCCCCGGCGTGTGTTCTCCCGGAGAGAGGTGCACCGCGTCGTACATCAGCAGCGGCTTGACGGAGTAGAGGTTCGCTCGCCGGGTGATAAAGCGGAGCGACGGCTCGATCCGGGCGACTTCGCGCTTCGCTTTGCTCTCCGCCGCCTCAGGGCTTCGATGCTCCACGTTCTCGTAGTAGGTCGCCAGGAAGTTCTCCGCCGAGGTCGTGCCCTGTCTGTAGACCAGCTCGTTGAGCGTGATGTCCCCGACGACTTCCGCGCGCGGAATCAGCGGCATCAGCCAGCGGCCGACCGGGAACGCGACGTTGAGATTCAGTCCCCAGTACGAGCGGGCGCCGCCGACTGCGGTCTGGGCCTGTGACCGGCCAAAGCTGCGCAGGTTGGGAGCAGCGAGTCGGAGCGGCAGCGCCGGGGAATCGGTGGCCTCCAGCAGGAAATCCATCCCCGCATTCCCGGCAAAGTAGCGGGCGTGCTCGGGCGCCGGGCCCCAGATCTGCCCAGCGCTCGCATTCAGTTCGAGGCCCAACGTGCGGTTGGTGTGCACCTTCGAGAACGGCACTTGCGCATTCCACCCGACCATTGTCGAGAAACGCCGGTACGAATCCGAGTGCTCGACGGCCGCTGTCTCGATGAGCGAGGCCCAGCGGAGCGGGCCGAGAGGGATGGCCGCGTCGGCGACGCCGAGGAAGGAGAATGCCGTCTCGTGAGTGGTCCGGGCGGCGACGGCGGCACGGCGATTGGTCGACCAGTCGACGGTCGGGATGAGCGTCAGCTGACGGAACACGCTGGCGTCCGGCTTGAGACGGATCAGGGATCCGGCGCGGACGACCTCCCGATCGAGCCAGGCATCTCCCTGTGGGTTCTTGAATGTCTGGTAATCCGCATGCACGTCCAGATGCTGGAGAACCGCCACCGGCGCATCGTGAGCGACGCCGACCGAGAGGACGGCGTCATACGTATCCTCGTTCAGGCCACGTCGCCCGACGAGCGAAAGCGGCAGGGTCCAGGCCGGCCGTTCACGGCGCCGCTCCTGCACGAGATCTCTCACCGACAGGAGATCTGTCTTGAACGAGGTGGTCGGCGAGAGGCCGAGGGCGCTGTCGTTGGTGATCCCGAGTTCCGGATTGAGCAGTCGAAGCGCAGGCGGCGTTCCCGCGAGCGAAGAGGGGCTCGTGGATCGCGTGGCTGGGAGGAGTCCGGTGATCGGATTCCCTAGCGGCAGGCGTACCTCGAACACGGTGATGGCCACCTCGAGGCCTTCGGCCGTCTGGCGGGGGCACGCCTCGGTGTACCGCGTGCCGATGAACCCACGGGTCTGCGTTTCCGCGCTCCCCTCGGCAGCCAGACGGGCGCGCACGGCGTTCATGGCACGGGAGACCGCCTCAGTGGAGTAGGCCGTGCCGGGCGGGACGGAAAACTGGATGTCGCGGAGGGAGTTCCATCGCGAGCCGACCGTAAATCTGAGAATGGGGCGGCCTTCGGCGTCGCTCTGGTCCAGGCAGTCGTCAGCGGCAGACCCCGGTGTCGCCGCCAGCGCGACCAGCAGGATCGCAATCGCCGGCGCCCGACACCCTCTCATCCGCAGCATGGGTCAGTGAGTGCTGGGTGCTGGGCGCTCGACTACCCGTTCGAGATGGCGATCTTCCTCATGCCGGCAATGACCTTCTTCTCGGCCTCCGGGCTCGCCTCGCCCGCTTCGCCGATGGCCTTGATACTCGGATGGACTTCCTTGAACGCGATGTCCGACTGCTTCCTGCTGACGCCGTTGATGGCCGTCGCCTCGATGCCTTCGGCTTCATCCGTGTTCTGTGCCCGGTAGGAGACGTGCACGATCTGGATAAAGTCTCCTTTGGTGTTCTTCTTATAAAGATCGAATACCAGCTTCCAGAGCGGGCTGTTTTCCTTCGTACATCCCTGCTCGACCAGCAACTCGAACTTGAAGTCGGCTTCCGGGTTCATCACCATGACTTCGAGGATGAACGGCTTGCACTTCTTCCTGCCGATGGGGACGATACTGGCGGCTGGGGCTGCTGTGGCTGGTGGCATGGCGCGCATCATACAGGCGGCTGTCATTCCCGTTCAAGCGAATATGACCCGTCTGGCGGTCTCTTGTGCAACCTCACTACTTCCGCTGGTTGTGGCATGCTTCCCGAAACGCAGACGTCGACGCATCGATAGGGCTCAACGGGAGCGATTGTGAAAGGCACCAACAACCCGAGGACATCATGACGACTCCGCTCGTAGAAGTCGCGATCACGTCAATCTACACGAACGCTGCAGGCACGCGTCTGCCATTGCCGAGGCGCATGGCGCACTGTACGCCCGATATGCAGGCCGCATTACAGGCGGTCGGCGGCGAGCTGGAGCAGCGGGGCGGGCGGCTCCTCCTGTCGGATCTATTCCGCAGCTTCGACATGCAACTGCAATCGCACCTGGATTTCGTCACCAAGAAGAAGAAGGCCTTCAGCCCGCCGCCGGGTGGCAGCCTGCACGAAGCCGGACGTGCGCTCGACCTGGATCTCGACAGTCTGGCGCCGGTGACGTTGCCGGAGTTCTGGGAACTGGCGCGCCCGCACGGGCTGCTGCCGATCATCGACAAGCCGATGCCCGGGGTGAGCGAATCGTGGCACTTCGACTGCCGTGGCAGCCACCACGTCGTGTACGAGTATTACCGGGCGGGGAAGGGCACCAACTTCAAGCCATATGCGGCCATGGCGGCGAGCGCGATTCTTGCAATCGGCGTCCCGGTGGAGAAATTCGGCCCGAATCAGAACGGCGCCTTGATCCAGAGCGCGCTGGTCCGCCTCGGCCAGGACATCGGCGATATCGACGGCAGCATCGGCACCAAAACCAGGCGGGCGCTGGATGGGGTCGGCGTGCCGTTCGGCCAGCCGCAGGCGATCCTGATGGCGCTCGAGGGGCTGATCCGGCAGAAATTTCCGCGTGAATACGAGGTCGAGGACGACATGGGTTTCGCCCCGGCTCCATTGCACGTGGTCCAATAGCGGGCGCGGCCACCACACTGTGCCGGAGGGAAGTCTGATGCAACGAACCACCGCGCGCCGGCGCGCCGCAGTTCCCTGGCTGATCGCGATGGCCGCTCTGCTGCTGGCGTCCGCGGTCGCCGCCCAGCGGCCGCCTCCACCCACGTTTCGTATCGCGGCGGTGAAGGCCATGCTGTTCTACGGACAGACCGGGACGTTCTCGGCCGATCTGTTCGGTCCTTCTGCCCCCACCCTGCAGAACGTGTCCACCGGCGAGGGACAGGCCATTGCGACCCTGGTCGTGGTTGAGATTGCCGGCCAGCCGGATACCTACGCACCAGCGCGGAAGGTGGCGCTGACCGCCGTCGCGGGCGGCCGCGCCTTGCTGAGCAGAAGCGTGCCGATCGGCCGTCCCGGCGACGACGGCAGGTTTCACGCCGCCTTCTGGCTTTACGACACGGCCTGCACCGCGGTCGTGATCAGGGCCCGCCTCACTGGACAAGCGGGCGATTCCAGCGTGCAGAAGATGCTCAACTTCCGCTGTGGCGACTAGAACATCAAATTAGCGGCTGGCCTATCTGGCGGCAGGAAGTCGGAGCAGCTCCATCAGCTCGGACGGACTCCCCAGGTCTTCGAAGTTCTCGATCCGGCGGAGAATCTCCTCCACCTGGTCGCCGGGCATGCCCGCATTGCCCACCAGCCGCCGGAACTTGTCCCGCACCGCCGGCCACTGAACGACGCGTGCCGAGCCGCTCGGGACTTGCACGTGCCTGGTGAGGATCTCTCCGGACGTCGTCACGATGGAGACGCGTCCACCGTCGAGATGGACGAAGCGAGGGTTGGTGAGCGGCAGCGGGTTGGGGTCGATCTCGACGAGATCCTGCAGCCTGGCGATGAGCGGATCTGCCATCTTCACGGCGTCCATGTGCTCCCAGGTGAACCCCCCTGACTTCGCATCCGCCACGGCTGCGGCAACGAAGTAGACGACGCTGTGGGCGGCATCGCTCAGGTTCCTGGGGTGACGGATGCCGATCCAATCTTTCATCTGCACGCCGGTGAGTTGCTGGCCAGAGATGATGACCCGGGTCACGGCATCGAGATCGATGTCGTTCTCGAGCACCGCCGCGGTTGCCGCCTCGGCGAAGACGTGAAACGGGTGCGCCCCGGGAATCAGCTTGAGCGCCATGTAGTCGACAAAGTTCCAGCGCTCGCCGAAATCCTTCGTGACGTCGGAGATCTCCTGCCCGCCGAACGCTGAGAAATAGCCGCGGGGGGCTTCCATGACGTCGGGCCGCCCCGTCACACGCAGCTGTGCCAACCGTGCGAGCCGGGTGCCTTCGAACGCAGACTGGTGTGCATGGTACGGCCGGTGGTCCGAGGCGTGGTCCGCCCCGATCGCCATGCCACCCGCGTCCGACGTGGCGAGCGCCATGGCATGCACCATCTGCTCCTCGGTGAGACCCAGGACGAGACCCGCGGCGACGACGGCACTCTGAACGGTCGTGACACGGCTGTGGAAGCCCTGATCCATCCGTCCGGGCGTGAGGGCGAGATCGAGACGGCTGCCGACCTCGTAGCCGAGGACGATCGCCTTGAGCACCTGGCCCGCCCGCACCGGGACGTTGTTGCGAGCCAGTTGCTCCCATGTGGCGAGGGCAGCGGCCGTGGCGGGGCCGCCGAAGTGCCCGATCAGCAGCAGGCAGGTATCGTCCATCCCGGGAGCGTCGCTGCTGGCGTTGTTCACGCCGGCCGCGGCCGCCGCGGGGACCCGGATCCCGTTGAACCAAAGTGTGGCGTCGAGAGTGCCGCCGCTTTCCAGGGCGAGCGTACGAAACGCCTCGACACAGCCGATCCGGTAGCCGCGCGCCGCGCTCGCCAGCGTGCTTGCCACGACCATTTTCGCCAGCTCGAGATGCCTCGCGGGGAGATCGTCCGCGACGGTCTTCGTCACCAACCGCGCCAGCTGCTGAGCCACGGTTTTCCCTTCGTCCGTGGGATCCGGCTTCAACCGGATTGTTGGGCGCTTGATGAAGTCTGTTCCCATTGAGGCGATTGTCGAAAGCCGGTGGGATGTGGCGACGATGAGGGGCGCCGCGCTCCGGGATTTCCGGTGATCGAGTGAAGAAACTGCGCTCGAACACCGAACCCGGAGCGTGGCCTGTTGTTCTACCGTCTCGCTGAGATCTTCCAGATCCGGTTCGCTCCGTCATCGGACACGAGCAGCGAGCCGTCGCGGCCGACGGTGACGCCGACCGGCGTTCCCCATTTTTCGATCGGCGTCCCGTTCGCGCCCGTGCTCGAAAGCATTCCCGTGAGGAAGTCCTCGATCGGGCCCGGCGTGCCGTTGGTCATCGGGAAGAACACGACCTTGTAGCCCGCGGCGACCGAACGGTTCCACGATCCGTGCAGCGCGACGAACGCACCGTTGCGGTAGCGCTGCGGGAACTGGTTGGCGGTGTAGAAGGTGATGCCGAGCGCGGCGGAGTGCGCCGGGATCAGGACGTCGGGCACCAGCGCCTTGTTCACCAGATCAGGAAACGATCCGATGTAGCGCGGGTCGTAGTTCTTGCCGATGTAGGAATACGGCCAGCCATAGAAGCCGCCCTCCTTCACCGTCGTCGCGTAATCAGGCACGAGATCATCGCCGAGATTATCGCGCTCGTTCATCGCCGTCCAGATGATGTCCGTGCCGGGCTGCAGTGCCAGGCCAACCGGGTTGCGGATGCCGGACGCGTAGACACGGAAGCCAGTGCCGTCCGGATTGAACTCGAGAATCGCGGCGCGGCGGCAGTCCTCCCCGGCATCGTTGTTCGATTGCGACCCGACCGCGATGTACATCTTGGTCCCGGCGCGATTGAAGATGACGTTACGCGTCGAGTGCCCGCCCGCGGGCAGGTCCATCAGCTTCTCGGGCGTGGCCTGCGCTTTCAGATCGCCGTTCGAGTATTTGTAGCGAACGAGCGACGCCGTATTGCCGACGTAAAGATAGCCGTCGTGGAAGGCGAGGCCGAAGGGCGCGCGCAGCTCGCCAGATCCCTTCTGGACGAACTCCGGCGGCGGTGTGCACGCCGGCGCGTTGGCACCGAGCACGGCTGGCCCGCCGCGGCCGCCACCTGCCTGTGGCGGAGGACCGCCCGCGCGCGGAGCTCCCGCACCGGGTCCGCCACCGCCTGGAGTCGTCGGGCCGGCTGCTTGAGGCTGTCCACCAGGCGCAGCGCCTGGTCCGGCTCCACCCTGGCGCGGGGGCGCCGCCGCGGGGGGCACGACGGCTGTTGCGCCGCCGGGAGCCGCCGCCGGCGCAGATGGGACGTTGGGATTCGTCAACGGTGCGGCGCATCCGGCGGGAACTCCTGGCGTTGCCGGAGCGCCACCGCGTCCGCCGCGACCGGCTCCCGGAGGATCGCCAGCGGCAAAGACGCTGCACGCCTCGAACGTGCCGTCGTTGTTGGCGTCGCGGAGCACGACGATCGTGTTGGCCGCTGGCGAGCTGACGAACAGATCTCCATTCGGTGCATACGCCATGATGCGCGGCGCCTGCAGCTCGGCATACGTCGTCACCGTGAATCCGGCCGGCACGATTGGCATCAACCCTTCGGGCTTCGGAATCGTCCGGCTCTGTTTGGGACTGGCAGAACCGGGCGCCGGCAGTGTATCGGCGCGAGGCTGCGGCACGGCTGAGGTCTGCTGCGCCACGACGAGCGCGCCGCCGGACACCATCGTCACGAGTGCGGCGAGAAAAACAGATCGCTCCATTGCTACTCCTTCAAATAACCAATCAGAATGGCCCTGCGATCCTACCTCAAACGACGGCGCGGGCTGCCTGGGTGTGTGACGTGAAGCGGAGATGCGAGGAACGCCCTGACGAGCTCCTCGGGAACACGGTCGAAGCCTCGGCACGTGCGCTGGTCGGGTTGACACGTGAAGACATGCGGACGCCCGCCATCATCTGCGAGAACGTCCGGGTGTGGCGCTGGGCGGCTTGACGCTGGAAGCGTCGGCTGGAGTGGCGGGTGGCTATACGGCTTGATTCTTCGGTTTGGGCCTGGCCTCACTCGGCAGGTCGGAGTAGGCCCGATCGAAGTATCGGGCGAGCTGGATATCGCGATCTGAGATGCGTTGACCGATATCCCACGTGGTGAGGAAAACGCGCACGGTCTTCCAGATGTTCTCCCAACGTGGATGGTGGTTGGCAATGTCACAGCCGGGGGCGACTTCGGTCATGAATCCGATCGCGTCACGGAAAGTCCTGAACTGAAATTCGCGAAATAGCTCGTGCCGTTCCATCCTTGGCGTCTCTGGAAGCGGCGAGGCCACGACTTTCCACTGATCAAGCTCAGTCTTGATGATGCGCTGCAATTTATCTGGCGTGATTGAATCCGGTCCTTCCGGGAAACGACGGGGATACGGCCACGCTTCCTGCCCTCCCTCCCAGGGAGTCGCCGGCCGATCATCGAGCTGTGCAAGAAGCAACTGAATGTCATGATCCCAGTAGTCGCGACGTATTTCGATCGCCTGCAGTCGCGCAAAGGGCTTCAGGTCATCCGGAAGAGTGCTGGCCGGAGGGAGTTTCGCGCCTCTCACACGGACCGGGATGATCTTCTTGCCCGACGCCAACGACCTGGCGAGCTCCTGTCGTACCCAGTCATCCGAATCGTCGATGCGTCGCTCACCCCATTCGTTCAGGCCCGCCGTAAGCCAGGCGGGCCCGACGACGGCGACCACCGTCGTCGCGCTGTCCAGGGCTGCTTCGATCACCTCTGCCCATTGGACGCCGGCATCAATCGATGACGTGTCCATGAACGCGCAATCGTCACCGAAATGTTGCCGTAGCGCGGACCTGACGTTGAGCGCCTCAGCTGACGTGTCATCGCGTCTATAACTCACAAAGAACCTGTGCGCCATAGCTGTAGATTCTCCCGGTTACTTCGGCCGAGCGTTCGCCGCGGAGCATATCCCAGAGCCGCGGGGGACGGCAAAAACAGGCGTCTCACGCGTCACGCGAACAGGACCACATTTCCACGACAGATCGAGGGCTGATTTTCTCCAGCCTCCCAAGGCACTGGTCAGCGGACTGGACGGACGTCAGGATCGAAAGCTCTTCAGGGATGCGTTTCCCGAGGAGGCCGCCCAGGCCGACGCGGCGGGGGGCGACCTGAACCTGCTGATCAACGACATCACGGTGCGGCGCCCGGGCCCGCGACCATCCGGCGCCCCTTGCCGAAGCCGCGGCCGCCAGACGTGGCGTTTGGGCCGCCTCATTATCTCCTTGCCAGGCGGGTCGCGAGTGCGCGAAAGTCGTCGCATTCGCAAACTCAGGAGAGGCAGATATGAGCCGGACATACGACGTGATTGTCGTCGGAGCGCGCTGCGCGGGTTCGCCGACGGCGATGTTGTTGGCCCGCCAGGGATACCGCGTGCTGGTCGTCGACCGCGCGACGTTCCCGAGCGACACGGTGTCTTCGCATGTGGTGCATCCACTGGCCACCGCGGCGCTCGCGCGATGGGGACTTCTCGATCGGCTGGCGGCGACCGGATGTCCGCCGATTCACACCTACGCGCTTGATTTCGGCCCCTTCACGATCTCCGGGTCGCCGGGCACGAATGATGCTCCGGTCGCCTATTGCGCGAGGCGGACGGTTCTCGACAAATTGCTGGTCGACGCCGCGGTCGAGGCCGGCGCCGAAATCCGGGAGGGGTTCACCGTGGAGGAGGTCCTGATCGAAGACGGACGGGTCATCGGCATCAAGGGACGCTCGCCGGGTGGCGAATTGCTGACCGAGAGAGCCAGGGTCGTGGTCGGTGCGGATGGCCGCTATTCCCTCGTGGCGCAAGCCGTCCGACCCGACCAGTACCACGAAAAGCCGCCGCTGCTGGCCGGCTACTACACCTATTGGAGCGATCTGCCGATCGACGGGCGGTTCGAAACCTACATCCGTGCTCATCGTGGATTCGCCGTGGCGCCGACGCACGACGGCCTGACGCTCACTGTCGGCGGCTGGCCGTTTGCGGAATTCGAGACCAACAAGAAGGACGTCGAGGGCCACTTCCTGAAAATGTTCGACCTGGCGCCAGGGTTCGCTGAACGGGTGCGCGGAGCGACGCGGGAGGCGCCCTTTGCCGGCGCGGCCGTCGCGAATTTCTTCCGCAAGCCGTTCGGTTCCGGCTGGGCGCTGGTCGGCGATGCGGGTTACAACAAGGATCCGATCACGGCGCAGGGCATCACCGATGCCTTTCGGGACGCTGAGCTCTGCACCAGCGCCATCGACCAGGCATTCACCGGCGCTCGCCCGTTTGACGACGCGATGGGCGAATACCAGCGCTCGCGCGACCAGCAGGTCCTGCCCATGTACGAATTCACGTGCCAGCTTGCCACGCTGGAGCCACCACCGCCCGAGATGCAGCAGTTATTCGCGGCGATCCACGGGAACCAGCAGGCGATGGACGGCTTCGTCCAGACCAACGCGGGGACGATTTCGCCGGCGGTGTTCTTCTCGCCGGAAAACATCGGCGCGATCATGGCGGCGCGCGCGACGACGTGATTGCCCGGCTCCCACCGACGTGCCAGATCGAAAAGGTGCCCATTCGCGATCCAGGTGGGCGGCGTGTTGGACGATACTCCCACCGCGCCGCGTTGGTGTAATGGCCCGATGTTATGTTCGGGCCGGCTGCCAGACTGATGAGCTTTGGATATACGCCTGAATCGTTTGGGCTGACCATCGTCATCATCATGCTCGGTGGCGTGACGCTGCCGCTCGTCAACCCTACCGGGATTGGCGCACCGCCGACGACATGGGTGGCATCACCGAACGCGCGACGGTTCGCTCCCGCCGCGATCATCGCGGCAGCCGTCGCCTGGGCCTGGTTCACGACCGGCGCTCAACGCCGCTCGCTATGACTGGCCGACCCGGACGCGGAATGAGGACGACCCAGGACTGCAAGCTGCTCACTTTTGAACAGCCACTCCCCATCGGTTCCGTTTATCGTGGGACGATGAAAATGATCCCGATGGCCGCCCTGGCAATCACCGCCGGTTTCTTCCTCGCTCCGGCGTTGGCGCAGCAGGTGACGCCGAAGGCGCCCGAACACAGCATGCCGATGCCACCGTCTGGCGGCATGATGAACCACGACAAGATGATGGCCGACATGAAGACCGCGGATGCGCGGCTTGAAGCGTTGGTGCAGACGATGAAATCCGCGACCGGTAACGACAAGGTCCGCGCCATGCAAGAGCTGGTGGCCGAGCTGGTCCAGAATCAGGTCGACATGCATCGTCAGATGGCGATGATGCACGAGCACATGATGTCTCAGATGCCGCACAAATAGGTGTCGGGGACCGCGTCCTCATCGACCAGTCACAGGATGAACTGAGCATGAACACCGTTGTCGACGACAATCCGAAAGTCATCTTCTGGCATCGCGACCTGCCGCCGCTTGATGCGGAGGCGATCGGTGAGCACACCGTCGAGGCGACGAGCAGCCGCATTCCTGGAACCATCGCCCATCGGGATGAGCTGTGGACCCGCTGCGAGGCCGAGTTGATGGCCCAGGCGCGCCACCGCCTGGTCGACGAGATTGCCCGGCTCGGCGGGCGATACGTCCACGTTCGCGAGGAGTCGATCGATCCACTGCATGACGATGCCACCGGGGAAGCATGGCTTCATGGCCGCTTCGGATACACGCTGTACCGGTAATGGCCTGCGGTCGGGTTTGAATATTCACCAGCTCTCGGCCAGCGACGCGCTGGCCAGCCTGAACAGCCAGCCGACGGGACTGAGCGACGCCGCGGCGGCGGCACGTGCCGTCGAGTTCGGCCCGAACCAGGTCGGCGAAGTCGCGCACGAGGCGCTGGTCCTGACGTTCGCCCGCGAGTTCGTCCATTTCTTCGCGATCATCCTGTGGACGGCCGCGGCGCTGGCGTTCTTCGCCGAGTGGCGCGAGCCCGGCCAGGGAATGGCGACGCTCGGCTGGGCCATCATCGGCGTCATCCTGATCAACGGCGTGTTTTCATTCTGGCAGGCGTATCGCGCCGGGCAGGCGCTCGCGACACTCCAGCAGCTGCTGCCGCATGCGACGAAGGTCATGAGATCGGGCGCCGTGCGGCAGCTACCGGCAACGGAACTCGTCCCTGGTGACGTGATCCTTCTCGAAGCCGGCGACATCCTGCCGGCGGACTGCCGTCTCGTCGAGGCGTTCGGCGTCCGCGTCAACAACGCGACGATCACCGGCGAATCCGTCCCGGCCTGGCGCGACGCCGAGCGGTGCGATGACACCGATCTGATGAACAGCCGCAACACCCTCCTGGCTGGGACCTCGGTCGTCTCAGGTGAAGCCAGGGCACTGGTCTTCGCGACCGGCTCGCATTCCGCGTTCGGCAGGATTGCGCAGCTCACGCTGGCGACCGCCGATACGATTTCGCCGCTTCAGGTGGAAATTGCCCGCGTCAGCCGCATCGTGGCGGGGCTGGCACTGGCGCTGGGAGCGGCCTTTTTCGCCATCGGCCGCCTGATCGGGATGCCGTTCTGGACGACGTTGATGTTCGCGATCGGCATCATCGTTGCGAACGTGCCGGAAGGCCTGCTGCCGACGGTGACACTGGCGCTCGCCATCGGCTCCCAACGGATGGCCAAGCGCCACGCCCTCGTCCGCCACCTTCCCGCCGTCGAGGCGCTGGGCTGTACGACGGTGATTTGCACTGACAAGACCGGGACGCTGACGCAGAACCGGATGTCGGCGCGGCGCCTGTTTGTCGCCGGACGCATGTCTGGCACGACGGCGGAGGAGCTCGTCCCGCTGATCGAGCCGCACCGCCGGTTTTTCGAGGTGGCCGCGCGTTGCCACGACTTGAAGGACGCGCGCGGGTCGGTGGGCTGGCTCGGCGATCCGATGGAGGTGGCGCTGGTCCGGCTGGCCGCCGAGGCGATACCGGCGCTGCCGTCCAGCGCGCGCGTCAGCGAGGTGCCGTTCGACTCGGAGCGCAAGCGGCTGTCGACCGTGTATGCGTCGGACGACGGTCAGTTGCTCTATTGCAAGGGTGCGCCGGAAGTGGTGCTGCCACGCTGCGCCTCGGTGGCGATGGCCGACGGCGCCGTCGAACTCTCGGCCGGCCTGGCGACGACGTTCCGCACCGCCGCAGAAACCATGGCGGAGACCGGACTGCGCGTGCTGGCATTCGCCTGGCGTGCGCTCCCCGGCGATGGCCGGTTGGAGGATGCGGACGTTGACATGACGCTCGCCGGACTGGTCGGCCTCGAAGATCCGCCGCGCCCCGAAGTGACTGACGCGCTCCGGAAATGTCGGGACGCCGGCATCAAGGTCATCATGGTCACCGGCGATCACCCCCACACGGCCACGGCGATCGCGCGCGAGATTGGCCTGGTGCGCACCGCCGCGCCGGCCGTGATCACCGGCGGGCAGCTCGAGCATCTCTCCGACAGCCAACTTCAGCTGGCACTCGACGCCCCCGAGATCATCTTCGCGCGCGTCCTCGCCGATCAGAAGATGCGCATCGTCGCCGCGTTGCAGCGCAAGCGTGAAATCGTCGCGGTCACCGGCGACGGTGTCAATGACGCGCCGGCATTGCGGCAGGCCGATGTCGGGATCGCGATGGGCGGCAGCGGCACCGACGTCGCCCGCGAGGCCGCCGACATGGTGCTGCTCGACGATAATTTCGCCAGCATTGTCGCGGCGATCGAGGAGGGACGTGCCGTCTACGCCAATATTCGCAACTTCCTGACCTACATCCTGACGTCGAACGTGCCGGAGCTGGTGCCCTATCTCGCGTTTGCCGTGTTCCGGATCCCATTGCCGCTGACCGTCGTGCAAATCCTCGCGGTCGATCTCGGCACCGACATGCTCCCGGCGCTCGGCCTTGGCGCGGAAAGGCCGAACCCGGCGACCATGCAACGGCCGCCGCGGGCGCGTGCCGATCGGCTGCTGGACTGGCCGACACTGGCCCGCGCGTATCTGTTCCTCGGCGTCATGCAGGCCGCCGCGGCGATGAGCGCATACTGGCTCGTCCTGCGGTCCGGCGGCTGGCAGTTCGGCGAGGCGCTGGCCGCGCGCGATCCGCTCTACTTGCAGGCCACCACGGCGTGTCTCAGCACCATCGTAGTGATGCAGATCGCCAACGTGTTTCTCTGCCGCAGCCACCGCGAGCCGCTTACCGCGCGCGGCCTCTTCAGCAACAAGCTCATTCTGGTCGGCATTGCCGTCGAGATCGCGCTGATTGCGATCATCGACTACACCACCTGGGGCAACGCGGTGTTCGCGACGGCGCCGTTTGGCGCCAATATCTGGCTGTTCATCGTCCCGCTGGCGTTGGCAATGGTCGCCGTCGAAGAGCTGCGCAAATGGCTGGTTCGCACCTGGACGTCGGCGCCGGCCGCCATGGCGGCGGTTTCTGCCGCGCCGCCGATGCCCTGATCCTTTATTTGACGTCCCCGCACCCATGAGCAGTGTCACGGCGGTTCGCCGGTTTCTTGTCGCGCAGGACCGGATCACGGTGTTCTGCGCCATTCCGGTGAGCCTGCTCGGCCTCGCCGTCATCGCCGGATGGATCCTGCGGTTGCCGGTGCTCATCCAGATTGTCCCTGGGATGTCGCCGATGATGTTCAACACCGCGGTTGCGCTCATCCTTGGCGCGGCCAGTCTTCCGCGCCGTCCGAACCGATCGCACATGGCGGCGGTCAGCGGGGGACTGCTGCTCCTGCTTGGCGGGTTGACGCTGGTCGAGATCGCGACGGGTCGCGACCTCGGCATCGACCAACTCCTGTTCCGTGACTGGCATGGTGGGAGTACGCCCGGTCGCATGGGCGTCAACACCGCCGTGTGTTTCGTCGCTCTGGGGTTGGCGAACGTCGTCGGCCAGACCCGCGCCGACGTGGGAGGCATCCTGATGCTCGGGGCCGGGGTGTTTCTCGCGGGCTGGCGTGAGGTGGGCCGGGGGCGCCGCCTCTGGCTTGCGATCGGCGGCGGCGGCTGCATCGCCGGGATCGCGTTGGTTGTCTCCCTGACCATGATGGCGCAGCAAGGGCGAGACAGCGCGGCAGAATCGCGCACTGAGGCCGTCACCGTTGCCGATCTGACGGCTGGCAGGCTCGATCTGCTGATTGTCGCGCTGACGCGATTGGACGAACGCTGGGCGGCGGATTGTGCCGGATCATGTGAGCGCGATCTGGCCTCCCACTTCCGCGACTTCCCCGAGCTGACGCGCGCCGGCTGGGTGGATCAGGGCGGCGGCAGAGTGGCCGTCTTCCGCAGGCCGGCCTCACCCGGGGCGCCGGTTCGAGTCGAGGATCGCGACGTCGGGCTCGAGCTGGCGAACGGAACGGCCGAGCGCACATCGACAGACCGCGTGGTCACAGGAATCGTGCAGGATCACGGGGTCGCGACTCTGGTGATAGCCGTGCGGTCCTCGACGGGGCCGTTGTTTCTCGCGACCGTGGATCCGGCCAGACTTCTGCAGCGTAGCCGACAGCGGAACGCCCAGCCGCGGCCCGTCGGTTTGACGGTCGATGCGCACCAGATCGTCGGTGGTTTCTCGGGCGCCGCGGATTCGAGCGCGTCCTTCGGGGAGTTCGAGACCACCATCGCCGGCCTGGTCTGGCAGTTTCGCGTGACGCGGAGCCTGGCGCCGCGGTCGCATCTTCCGGACCTCCTGCTGCTCGGGGGCACGCTGATCGCGTGTTTTGTGGCGACCACCGTCTATCTCTGGCAAACCAACACCGCGCGCGTGGCAGAGTTGGCGAACACCAAGGCCCGCCTTCAGGGGGTGTTCGACTCCGCCACCGAGGTCTCGATCATCGCGACGGATACGAACGGGACCATCCGCGTCTTCAATGCCGGCGCTGAACGGATGCTCCAGTATCAAGCGCACGAGATGGTCGGCGTGCGGACGGTCGTGCTCGTCCACGATCCGAAGGAAGTGCTCGAACGTTCGATCGAGCTGTCAAGAGAGAAGGGACGCCTGGTTGAGGGATTCGACGTCTTTGTGGAGGACGCGCGTGAGCACCCGTTCGATGAGCGGGAGTGGACATACATCCGGAAGGATGGCAGCAGGCTCGACGTGAACCTGGTCGTGACAGCCGTCCGGAATGCGAGCGGCGCGATCCAGGGGTACCTTGGCATCGGCACCGACATCACCGTGCGCAAGCGTCTGGAGGGAGAGGTCCGTCTCCACAGCCGGCAACTCGCGGAACAGACACGTCTGGCAGAAGACGCCAACCGTGCCAAGAGCGAGTTCCTGGCCACGATGAGCCACGAGATTCGCACGCCGATGAACGGGGTCGTCGGCATGACGGAGCTTCTTCTTCTTACCGACCTGAGCACCGAGCAGCGCGGCTACGCCGAGCTGGTGTCGAAATCCGCCGACTCCCTGTTGACCATCATCAACGACATCCTCGATTTCTCGAAGATTGAATCGGGAAAGCTGCAACTGGAGACGATCGAGTTCGCGCTTCGCACCGTGCTCGAGGACGTCATCGAGATGCTGGCGGAGCGCGCCACCGCCAAAGGGCTCGAGATGGCGTGCCTGATTCCCTACGATCTTCCGGCCGTGGTCCGAGGTGATCCCGGCCGGTTGCGCCAGATTCTGACCAATCTCCTTGGCAACGCCATCAAATTCACGCCGACGGGCGAAGTGGTCCTGCGGGCGAAGCTCGTCGACGATGCGAATGAGACGGTGACGATTCGCTGCGAAATCGCCGACACCGGCATCGGCATCTCCCCGGCAGGCCGGAGCCGTCTGTTTCAATCGTTTTCGCAGGCCGACGCGTCCACCACGCGCACCTTCGGGGGCACGGGTCTCGGACTCGCCATCTCGAAGCGGCTGGCCGAGCTGATGGGCGGCGACATCGGGGTCGACAGCGAGCCGGGCCAGGGCAGCACGTTCTGGTTCACAGTGAGGCTGGGCAAGATGCCGGCGAATCAGATCGCAGTGGCCGCGCCTCGCGAGGACCTCCGCGGCCTGTACGTCCTGGCCGTGGATGACAGCCAGACCAATCTCCAGCTGGTGCGTGCCCAGACGCGCGCCTGGGGGATGGACTGCGACATCGCCACTCGAGGGTCCGAGGCGCTGCGGATGCTCGGTGCCGTCTCACCGCAACGCCCCTATGATGTGGCGCTGCTCGACATGCAGATGCCGGACATGGACGGGCTGGAGCTGGCCGGCGAAATCGCGCGTGCCGCGTCGCATCCGAAGATGAAGCTGGTCCTGATGACGTCCATGCCACAGCGGGGCCAGGCCGCTCGATCCGAACAAGCGGGTATTGCCGCCTACCTGACGAAGCCGATTCGCCAGTCTCAGCTGTACGATTGCCTGAGAACGGTCACCAGTCCGCCATCGCCGCTGACTCCGCACACCGTCCCACCGAGGATCGTCACGGTGCACTCCCTCAAGGAGGCGAAGGACCTCCGTCGCCCGCGCGTGCTGCTCGCCGAAGACAATCAAACGAATCAGATGGCGGCGTTTCGCATGCTGGAGATGCTGGGCTATCAGGTGGACGTGGCCGTCAATGGTCTCGAGGCGGTGGCGGCCTGCCGCAGAGTCGATTACGGCATCGTGCTGATGGACAACCAGATGCCGGAGATGGATGGCCTGGCGGCCGCGCGAGAGGTCAGGACATTCGAGCTGGCCCAGGGAAAGCCGCCCGTTCCGATCATCGCCGTGACGGCCAACGCCATGCAGGGCGATCGTGAAAAGTGCCTGGCAGCGGGAATGAACGATTACCTCTCGAAGCCCTTCAAAGTGGCGCAACTCCGACAAGTCCTCGAGCGCTGGGCCGACCAATCCCCGTCGGCGGATCCGGCGCCTGAAGGCGTTTCACCAGTGACCCATGAGAACCCGATCGACTCGCGCGTGTTGGACGGGTTCAGGGACGGCGGGGCGGGCGGCGGCGCGACCGATTTCGTCAACCAGCTCATCGATGAGTACCTGGCGGACTCGACGGTGCGAATGTCGGCGCTGAAAGACGCCGTGACGCGTCTCGATGCGCCTGGTGTGGCAATCGCCGCGCATAGCCTGAATGGCAGTTCCAGCGCGGTTGGCGCCAACCGGATGGCCGCCATGTGTGCGGTCCTGGAAAGGCTGGCAAGGGACGAGGCGTTGGCCGGAACGCCGGTGTTGGTCACGGCGGTCGAGAACGAATTCACACGAGTTCGACACGCCCTCCAAGTTGAACAGGGCACCGCGCCTTGAGTCGAGACGCCTGCAAGCCGGGCAGGACGGCTCTTGGAGTAAGGTTGGGACGGCTGCTTCTGGAGTGTCACATGCGGCAACTTCACGAGATGATGTGTGGCTCAGTGGTGACGCTCGCCTGCATCGCCTCCATCCAGGCGAAGTAGCGCCCCATGCCCTGCGGGCCGCCGTTTCTCCAATCTTGATTCATGCCCTCTGAAGCCTGGCACAGCCGGTCCGCCGACGAGGCGCTGGCGCAGTTCGGTTCCGCAGCGACCGGACTGTCGGCCGCGGACGCGGCGACACGCCTCGCCGCCAACGGCCCAAACCAACTGACCGAGGGCAGGCGCATCGGCCCGCTGACGATCTTCCTGGGCCAGTTCAAGAGCCTCCTCATCTGGATTTTGATCGCGGCTGGTGTCATCTCCGGCGTCCTGGGCGACGCCGTCGACGCGATCGCCATCCTCGCCATCGTCGTCCTCAACGCGGTCATCGGCTTTTATCAGGAGTACAACGCCGAGCAGTCGATCGCGGCGCTCAAGAAGATGACGGCGCCGCACGCGAAGGTGCGACGCGACGGCCAGGTCACGCTCATTCCTGCATCGAGTGTGGTCGCCGGCGACATCCTGGCGCTGGAAGCCGGCGACCTCGTGGCGGCAGATGCCCGGCTCCTGACCGCGGCCTCGCTCACGTGCATTGAATCCACGTTGACCGGTGAGTCGGACGCCGTGACGAAGCAGCCGGCGACCTTGGTGGGGGGCGACATCCCGCTGGGCGACCGCGAGAACATCGTGTTCATGGGCACGAGCATCGCGACAGGCACGGGCCAGGCGGTCGTCGTGGCGACGGCGATGAAGACGGAACTGGGCCGGATCGCCGGACTGATCGAAGACGCGAGCGCCGACACGGGCACCCCGCTTCAGCAGAGACTCACCGCGTTCGGACGCGTCCTCGTCTGGGCGACGCTGGGGATCGTCGCGCTGCTGTTTGGACTGGGGCTGCTGCGCGGCACGACGCCCTTCGAGCTGTTCATGACCTCGGTCAGCCTCGCGGTGGCAGCCGTTCCCGAGGGCCTGCCGACGGTCGTGACGGTGGCGCTCGCGCTCGGCGTGCGGCGCATGTCGCGCCGCCGTGCGCTCGTGCGCAAACTGGCGGCGGTCGAGACACTCGGCTCGACGAGCGTCATCTGCACGGACAAGACCGGCACCTTGACCGTCGGCGAAATGACCGTACGCGCGCTCTACGTGGCGGGCCAACACTACGAGGTGACCGGCGAAGGCTATGGACCGGATGGCGAGGTTCGCTTCGATGGCAGGAAGGCGGACGAGCCGCACGCGGCGCCGTTGCTCGAACTCGCCACCGTCCTCCTCGGGTGCAACAACGCGCATCTCGTTCAGGAAGACGGGACCTGGAAAGCCGTCGGCGATCCCACCGAAGGCGCACTCCTGGTGGCCGGCGCCAAAGCCGGCGGCGACCGGATCCTGATCGAGAACGAACTGGTGAAGCAGCGCGAGTTGCCGTTCGACTCCGACCGCAAACGGAGCGCGGTGGTCCGTCGGATGCCGTCGGGGATGCTCAGAGCCTTCGTCAACGGCGCGCCAGGCCCGTTGCTGGAGCGCTGCACGCACGTTTACACACTGACGGGGATTCGCGTTCTGACGGCGCCGGACCGCGAGCGCACTCTGGCGCAGATCTCCGTCATGGCCAAGCAGGCGCTCAGGGTGCTCGGGTCGTCGTATCGCGACCTGCCGCACGGTCTGCCTGCGGATGCCGACGCGGACACGCTCGAGCGCGACCTCATGTTTGTCGGACTGACGGGGCTGTACGACCCCCCGAGGCCGGAAGCCAGGGAGGCCATCGCGAAATGTCACGCCGCCGGCGTCCGCGTCGTGATGATTACCGGTGACCATCCGCACACGGCGATCGCCGTCGCGAGGGAAATCGGTCTGGCGTCAGACGACGACACCGCTGTCTCGGGAGTCGAGCTGGAGACCATGTCCGACGACGCGCTGCGGCGGCGTGCGCCCGAGGCCGCTGTCTACGCCCGCGTCACCGCCGAGCACAAGCTGCGTATTGTCCGCGCCTTGAAAGCGACCGGGGCCGTCGTCGCCATGACGGGCGACGGCGTGAACGATGCCCCCGCGATCAAAGGCGCCGACATCGGCATCGCCATGGGGATCGCCGGCACGGAAGTCACCAAGCAAGCGGCGGACATGATCATCACCGATGACAACTTCGCCACGATCGTCGCGGCGGTCGAAGAGGGCCGCGGCATCTATGACAACATCCGCAAGACGCTCCAATACCTGTTGGCGGGAAACGTCGGTGAACTGCTCCTGATGACCCTGTGTGTGGTGGTGGGTCTGCCCACACCGCTCCTGCCGATCCATCTGTTGTGGATCAACCTCGTGACGGATGGCTTGCCCGCGCTCTGCCTGGTCACCGACCCGATCGACCCTGACGTCATGCAACGCCGGCCGCGTCCTCGTTCGGAGCGCATCACTGACCGCGGCTTCCTCCTCACCATGTTCATCACCGGCGTCCTCACGGCCGGGGTGGCGTTTGGCGTGTATCTCCATGTCCTGAGAACGGGAACGCCGGAACGGGCTCGTACCTACGCGTTCGCCGCGCTGGTCTTCGCCGAACTCCTGCGCTCGTTCGGCGCCCGTAGCGACAGCAAGCCAGTCTGGCGCATCTCGATGTTCACCAACGCTAATCTGGTCGTCGTGGTGGCCATTTCGTTCAGCTTCCAGGTGTGGAGCCAACACAACGCCACGCTGGGCCGCTTCCTGAAGACGACGGTTGTGCCGGTCCGCGATTGTCTCGTGCTGCTCGCCGTTGGCGCGATCCCGCTGCTGGTTCTCGAGATCGTGAAGGTGGTGCGCCGCGCCCGCGGGCCAGGAACGGCCGTGTGATGAATCAGTCTGCGGTGGTTTCCCGGCATGACAGAACGGGGCGAATGTGAACCACGACAGTGCGCTCCAGGAGGATTGAGTCTTGCGCTGGGCGCTCATCGGCCTGCTCATCTTGCATGGTCTCATTCATCTGATGGGGTTCGCGCGGGCCTTCGGCGACGCGGCGCTGCCGCAGCTTACGCAGCCGATCTCCCGTGACTGGGGCGTGGTGTGGCTGCTGGCGGGCGGCCTCGTTGTCGCCACGGCTGTCATGCTCGCCGCCGGCACGCGCTCGTACTGGATCGTCGGCGGGCTGGCCCTGGTTGTGTCGCAGGTGCTCATCATGACGGCATGGCGAGACGCGTGGGCGGGCACCGCGGCCAACGCGGTGCTCCTGCTCGTGGTCGCGCATGGCCTGCTCACCGAAGGCCCCTGGAGTTTCCATGCGCAGTACCTGCGGGACGTCGAGGCGGGGCGGTCGCGCTCCGTCGACGCGCCGCTCGTCACGGAGGCGGATGTGGCTCCCTTGCCCGAGCCCGTGCGGCGCTACCTGCGCGTGACCCGGGCGGTGGGGCAGCCCCGCGTGCACAACTACCGCATCCGGTTCACCGGCCGCATCAGGAGCGCGCCAGATGCGCGGTGGATGCCTTTCGAGGCGGAGCAGCACAGCTTCGCCGATGAGCCGACGCGCTTGTTCCTGATGCGGGCGCGCCTGTTCGGCATCCCCGTGCAGGCCTTCCACCGGCTGATCGGCGGGCACGCGACGATGCAAGTGAAGGTCGCTGGTGTGGTGCCGATGGCCGATGAACGGGGCGAGGAGATGGATCGTGCTGAGACGGTGACGCTCTTCAACGACATGTGCATCCTGGCGCCAGGCACGCTCGTCGACCCGGACATCGCCTGGGAGGCGGTCGATGCGTCCACCGCCCGCGCCCGGTACACGCTTCGCGGCCACACCATCACGGGCACGCTGTTCTTTGACACCGACGGCCGGCTCGTGAACTTCGAGTCTGACGACCGTTCGCGCTCGTCGCCCGATGGCACCTTCACGAAGCTGAGATTTTCCACGCCGTTGCGCGACTATCGCGACTATGGGCCATTACACCTCGCCGGCTACGGAGAGGCGCGCTGGCGGCTGCCCGAGGGCGAGTTCACTTACGGGGAGTTCTCCATGACCGAGGTGGTCACCAACGTACGTTGAACCGAAGAGCACCAGCGCGGTACCGCGATCCGATTGGCTTCGGTGTGTGCGGGGGCCCGGTCTGGAGGTGATTCGACGTTCAGATCCTGGGTCGGGACGACTTGTCGATGCAGTCGCAGGCGTGCGCAAAGGCAGTCTCTTCGGTCGCGGCCTCAATCTTCGCGATTCCAGACACACAAATCTCTTCGTTGAGACTTCTCTCAAAGACGTGTGTGATGGTCCACGACCCAGGCATTTCCCGGGGCGCGCCATTCAATGTGATCTCGAACGTTCGGTCGCCGCTGACGTAGGTTCGTGTCTTCATGCCTGATCGCCTCGCCCGAGTATACGGCGTGAATGTGCGCGCCAGGAGGATTGATCGCCTCGCCCGCGGCTTCAGCCAAGGACGACCTGCACGTGATGAACTGCCGCGTCATCACAGAGGTCGAAGCTCGGCTCGGCGGTGGGGCGCACTGTTCCGTCGATCACAATCCGGCGCACGCCCCGGCTGACGCCGTCCGGATTCTCGACCGTGATCTCGTAGCGAGCGGAATGATATTGAAAGGTGAGCTCGAAGCCCGTCCATGACCTGGGCACGCAGGGGTCGATCACCAGTGCCGTGCCCCGCAGGCGGAACCCGAGGATCGATTCGAGCCCGGCCCGGTACATCCATCCCGCCGCGCCGGTATACCAGGTCCAGCCGCCGCGCCCGAGATGCTGCGGCTCGGCGTAGACGTCCGCGCACGCGACATAGGGTTCGACCTGGTATTGGGAAATGTCGGCTCGAGTACTCCCGTGGTTGATCGGGTTGAGCAGGTCGAACAGAGCCGCGGCCTTGTCTCCGTCACCCAGCATCGCGAACGCGATCACCGACCACACCGCGGCGTGGGTGTACTGCCCGCCGTTCTCGCGAATGCCCGCCGGGTAGCCTTGGATGTACCCCGGATCGGCCGCCGGGTGCTCGAATGGCGGCGTGAAGATCAGCGCGAGTCGGTCATCGCGGCGAATCAGCTGCTGGTCCACGGCCGCCATGGCCATCGCCGCGCGGCCGCGGTCGGCGGCCTCAGACAACACCGCCCACGACTGAGCGACTGAATCGATTCGGCATTCGGCGTTGGCGCTTCCCCCCAGCACCGTGCCGTCGTCAAAGAACGCCCGGCGATACCAGCCGCCGTCCCAGCCGTCTTTCTCGAGTGCCTGCCCCAATGCGGCTGCATGTTGTCGCCAGGCATCGCCGCGTGCGTGCTCACCGCGGCGATCCGCCAGCGGCGCGAAGGCCATCAGCGTGGCATGGAGAAACCAGCCCAGCCAGATACTCTCGCCTCTGCCCCCGCTCCCGACTCGATTCATGCCATCGTTCCAATCGCCCGTACCCATGAGGGGCAGGCCATGGCTGCCGACCGGGAGGCTGGTGTCGAGGGCCCGCGCGCAGTGTTCGAACACGGTGCCCTGTTCCCGCGATGCGGACGGCAGGAAGTACGACTCCTGTTCGTCGGCTTGCAGCGGCGGTCCGTCGAGAAAGGGAACCATGTCGTCGAGCACGCCGGCATCGCCGCTGGTTTCCACGTACTGCGCCACCACATACGGCAGCCACACCCGATCGTCGGAGATTCGGGTGCGGACACCTCGTCCCGACGGCGGCAGCCACCAATGTTGCACATCGCCGTCGACGAACTGACGGGCCGCGGCGCGCAGCAGGTGGGCTCGCGCGAGCTGCGGCATCGAGACACCCAGTGACAGAACGTCCTGGAGCTGATCCCGGAATCCGTAGGCGCCGCTGGCCTGGTAGAATCCGGCGCGCGCCCAGACCCGGCAGGCGAGGGTCTGGTAGAGCAGCCAGCCGTTCAGCATCAGGTCCATCGCCCGGTCGGGGGTCTTGACCTGCACCCTGCCGAGGCGGTCTTTCCAGGCGCCGGTCACGGCGCTGAAGACCGCGTCAAGATCGGCCGCGCGGTAACGAGCGATCAACGACAGCGCCGCGGCCCGGTCCGCGGCCTCGCCGAGCAGGAATACGATCTCGGTCGCCTCCCCGGGGGCGAGCTCAATCGAGGTCTGTAACGCGCCGCACGGATCGAGGCCGCCGCCGACCCGATTCGACAGCGGCTGGCCGCCGGCCAACGCCGCCGGAGACTCGAGGTCGCCATCCCGTCCGAGGAACTCCCTGCGGTCCCCGGTCCAGGATTGTTGACGGTTCCGGCAATCCGCAAAGGCGACCCGGTCGCTGAATTCCATACTCCAGTGATTGCGCGCGAGCATCGCGCCGGTCCCGGGATCGATCTCGGTCGACACGTAAGGCGCCGATCCCTCGCGCGACGCCCCGAGCACCCATTCGACGTAGGCCGTGATCGCCAGGCGTCGCGTCCGGCCAGACTGATTGCTGATCGACAGGCGGGAGATCTTGATCGGATCGTCGTCAGGCACGAACTGCAGCAGCGTGAGCGACACCCCGTGCGCCGCGTGCTCGAACCGGGAGTAGCCGTGGCCATGAATGGCAATGTAGGGGAACTCCGCCTCGCGAATCGGCAGCGCGGTGGGTGTCCACAGGGTCCCGTCTTCGTCGTCGCGAACGTAGAACACTTCGCCGGGCCGATCGCTCACGGCATCGTTCGACCACGGACTCAACGCATGCTGCTGACTGTTGATCGCCCAGGTGAATCCGCTGCCGTCGACCGAGACGTGGAAGCCGAACGAGGCGTTGGCGATGACGTTGATCCACGGGGTCGGAGTCCATTGCCCCTGGCCGAGCACCGTGACGTACTCGCGTCCCCCGTCCCTGAAACCGCCGAGTCCGTTGAAGAACTCGAGATGACCCGCCGCTGGAGATGCCGCGGCGGCCGGGGGAGAGTTCGCAGCGACGTGCGCGGACGGCCGCGACAATGCCGATCCGGTGTGATCCAGGCGTCGCACCTGGTCGAAGAGGCTGCCACCGCGGCTGAGCAGCACCGCTCGCGCCACATCCAGCAGCAGACGGTGGGCCTCGACCGACACCAGGTCGGCGCGCAGCACGAAGACGCCGCCCCGCGTCGCCGCGGCTCCGATCGTCTGTTGAGACTGACTCGCCCGGACCATCGCTTCCAGCGCGGTCTGCAGATCGCGCGTGTAGGTCGCGGCGTGCTCGTTCAGAATGACCAGGTCCACGGCCAGCTGCTTCATCCGCCAGTAGGCGTGGGCCTGCAGCAGCTGCCGGACAATCGGCAGATCGTCGACGTCGTCGATCCGGCAGACGACGATGGGCACGTCGCCGGAAATCCCGTGCTCCCACAGCCAGGCGGGTCCGCCCTGGCTGCGGGTCAGCACAGCGGAGGAGGGACGGAGCGCGGGGTTCGAATACAGCACATGACCGGCCAGGCGCTGGAACAGGCTGGCGTCGTCGGCGCCGATCCCGATATGAAAGAGCTGGACCTGCGCCAGGGTCCAGGCCAGCGTCGCGGCGCGATCGAACGACGCCGAGTCGCGATGCTTGTCGATCAGGTCGAGCAGCTCCAGCCGCGACGACGCCACGATGGTCCAGAAGGTGACGTGGGCGGTGGCGCCGGGCGCCAGATGGATGCGCCGCCGCAGGCTGAAGATCGGATCGAGGACCGACCCGGACGTGTTGGAGAGCGGCCGGCCGTCGATGACCGATTCCGGCTGTCGGACCCCACGGCCGCGCCCGAGGAAGCGCGCCCGGTCGCTTTCAAACTGCAGGGCACCGACGACGGCCCCTTCGACGACGGTCAAGTGGGCGGCCCAGACCGGCGGCTCGTCCGGGGAGCGGCGCCGGCGCGTCGCCAGCACGGCGCCGATCTCGGCGATGAACTCCGTCTGCACGAACAGCTTGGAAAAGGCCGGGTGGGCGCGATCCGCCGCGTCGGTGGCCAGGACCAGCTCGGCGTATGACGTCACGTCAATCACCCGGCTCCGCCGGCCGCCGTTGGTCATCGTGACCCGGCGCGCTTCCGCATCGTCCTCAGGGGACACGGTGACGTCCAGCCTGGTCGTCATCGTCCCGTCGCGCCGGACGATTTCGATTCGATCCTCGAAGAACGTCGCCTCGTAGCGATCGGGTTCCGCCGCGGTCGGCTGATAGCCCACCGACCAGACGGTGCCGCGGTCGGCATCGCGCAGGAAGATGTACGCTCCCCAGTTGTCGCAGGTCGGGTCGTCGCGCCACCGCGTCACGGCGAGGTCGCCCCAGCGGCTGTAGCCCGAGCCGGCGACCGTCATCATCACGGTGTATCGTCCGTTGGACAGCAGCTGGGTGTGCACGACCGGCTGTTGGGCCGTGGAAAAGTAGCGGGCGGTCGGGGGGACCATCTCGCGCACTTGTGTCGCCGGCGGGCCCTCGTCGCGCCGCAGGTGCGCGGCCTCGACGTCCCGCGGCATCCGCTCCTGCAGGAGCGGCTCGGCGGCCTGGACAATCGGCTCCGTGTGAAAGCGGGCCCGCATGATCCCGGCATGGAGCGCGTTGTCGAGCGCGACCAGCGTCATGCCCTGATGGTGGGCCATGTAGGCGCGGACGACCGCCAACGTGTGACCCTCGGGGAGACGGGCCGGCGTGTAGTCGAGGGCCTCGTACCAACCGTACGGGCCGCGCCCGCCGGCGCCCGCCAGCCGGGCGAAGTTGCGGACCGCCGCATGCGGCGCGATCATCGCCGCCAGCGCGGTCGCATACGGCGCCACCACCGCCTCGTCGCCGAGACCGCGCTTGAGCCCGAGGTCGGGGACGCCGAAGCTGGAGTACTGGTAGGTGCGCTCCAGGTCGCGGGCGTTGTACGCCGATTCCGACACGCCCCACGGCAGACCACGCTCGGCGCCGTACTCGATCTGCCGGGCGACCACGATCCGGCTGGTCTGGTCGAGCAGGCTGCCCGGCGGCGACTGCAAGATCAGGTTGGGCATCAGGTATTCGAACATCGATCCGGACCAGGAGAACAAGGCTCCGCCGTTATGAACCGGCGTCAGCGTGCGGCCAAGATGGAACCAGTGTCGGGTCGGCGCGTCGCCCTTGGCGATGGCGAGAAAACTCGCCAGACGCGCTTCGGAGGCCAGGAGATCGTAGCAGCTCGGGTCGAGCGCCCCGTCCGCGACCCGATAGCCGATCGACAGCAGCTGGCGGTCGGTGTCGAGGAGCAGGCCAAAGTCCATCGCGTCGAACAGTCCGCGCGCCAGTGCGACGATCGCCGCCAGGCGGGTCTCGAGCGACGGCACGGCGGCTGGCGATCCCTCCCCGCCGGGAACCGTCGCGATTGGCGGCGCATTGACGGTGGCGAGACGATGCGAACGTGCTGGATCGGTCACGACGGCGAAGGCGGCGACCGGCTGAACGAACGGCTCGGGCACTGCGCCGCGCGGCAGCACTGTACCTGCGAAGTCCCGCTGATGGCTGCGGATGGAGGCGAGCGCGGCCGCCGCGCAGGCGAGGACATCAGCCGTGGCGCTGTCAGCCCGTTCGGCACTCAGCGTCCGCGCGATATCCAGTAGTGTGGTGGCCGGCTCGAGCAGGTCCGGCAAACCTGAGCGTACGTCGCGGCCGCGGCTGGCCGCGACGGCGCTCGAGAGCGCGTCGAGCGCAGTGTCGAGATGCCGGCGGGTCACGGTTCGCGTTCGCCGGCTGTCCGAGAGGTGGCGGAGGGACTCACCCGTCATGCGGACGCCGTCATCGATGCCGGCCAGCGCCTCGGCCCCGAGCACCGGCGCCACCGACATCTGCCGGCACGCCGCTTCCAGCGTGATCAGGTGGCCCGCCAAATTGCCACTGTCCACCGCCGAGATGAACTTCGGCTCGAGCGGGCGCAGATCGCGGGTGCCGTACCAGTTGTAGAAGTGGCCGCGGAACCGTTCGAGTCGGTTCAGGCTCGCCAGCGTTGCCTCGAGGCGTTCCACGGTCTCCAGCGTGCCGAGCCAGCCGAAATCGCGGGCGGCGATCACCGACAGCAGGTAGAGTCCGATGTTGGTTGGCGACGTCCGGTGGGCGACGACGGGCGTCGGATCTTCCTGGAAATTGTCCGGCGGAAGCGCGTGCTCTTCCGGCGTGACAAAGGTCTCGAAGAAGCGCCAGGAACGACGGGCGGTGAGCCGTAACAGGCTGGCATCCGTGGCCGACGGGACGGCGGCGTCCGGCCCTTCAATCGACGGCCGGCTCACCCAGTGCATGATTCCCGGGGACAGCGCCCACGCGATGACGAACGGCGCCGCCACCGGCCACGACTCCGGCTGGGCCGATCCCGCCACGGCGGCGGCGCCGGCGGTGAGCGCCAGGCCGCCGGACATCCACCGATAGGTCCGGCCGAGGTCGAGCGGGCCGCAGCTGTTCGACTGTTCGGCCGTCCGCCAATCAAGCAGCCGCCGGTGTCCGACCCAGAGCCGGAACAGAGTCCGGGCAATGGCGTCGGACATCAGCCAGGCCTGGTGGGCGACCAGGGTGAGCACCAGGGCAATCTGCGCGAAGGCGAGCGTGAGGTCGCTCCCCACCGTGTGCCAATGCCGCCGCCATGATAGACCGCGGCGGGCCGGGATGATGCCGCCAAGCGCGGCGACCAGCGGCGGGATTGCAATCGTCGCGATGATGGAGGCGGTCCAGAGCGCCGCCGCCGGCCGCGGCAAGGTCCATCCTGTGAGCAAGGCGAGAAAAGTGCCTGGCGCCGACATCGTCCGGCGGAGATTGTCGAGCATCTTCCAGCGCCCGATCAGGGGGATCGCCGACCCGCGTCCGCCGATGATCCACGGCAGCAGCTGCCAGTCGCCGCGCGCCCAGCGGTGCTGGCGCGCCGCGGCCAGGTCGTAGCGCGCGGGATAGGCTTCGATGACCTCGATGTCCGAGACCAGGCCGGCCCGCGCGAAGATCCCTTCGAGCAGATCGTGGCTGAGCAGGGTGCTCTCCGGGATCCGCTGACGGAGCGCGGTCTCGAAGACGTCGACATCGTAGATACCCTTGCCGATGTAGGAGCCCTCGCCGAAGAGATCCTGATACAGGTCGGACACCGCAAAGGCGTAGGGATCCAGTCCGCTGGGGGTTGTGAAGACGCGCTGGAACACCGAGCCGTCCTGGTGCGACGGCAAGAGTGGCGTGACCCGGGGCTGAAGCACCGCATAGCCTTCCACGACGCGGCCGCCGATCGGATCAAGCCGCGGACGATTCAGCGGATGCGCCATCTTGCCGACCAGCCGTTTCGCCGTCCCGCGCGGCAGTCGAGTGTCTGCGTCCAGGGTGATCACGTACCTGACCCCCGGCGGCGCCACCGGCGCGGCGCCGGCAATCGGGACGAATATCGTGTCGGCTCCGTCCCGCAGCCATCGATTCAGCTCGTGCAGTTTTCCCCGCTTGCGCTCCCAGCCGATCCACGCTCCCTGCCCGGCGTTCCAGGTCCGTTGCCGATGCAGGAGGAGGAAGCGTGGCCCTCCGGCCGCCGCCCCATAGCGGCGGTTCAACCGCGCGATTCCGGAGGCCGCCGCCGCGAGCAGGTCATCGTCGCCTGGGGCGGCGCGAGTGGCCGCGTCCATCCAGTCAGACAGCAAAGCGAACCGGAGGTCGCCGTCCTGACTGGCGAGGTGATGAACCTCGAGCCGCTCGATTGTCCGGTCGATCGCGCGGCGCGTCGTCAGCAGCGTGGGCACCACGATCAACGTGCGCAACTCAGGCGGGACGCCGCCGTGGAGGTCCAGCGCTGGCAGCGTGTTCGGGCTGAGATCGTGCGTAATCGCGCGGTTGGCCAGCGCCACGGCCAGGTCGGAAGCCGCCGCCAGACTGAGCACCGCGAGCAGGAGAAGCGGCCAGCCGGTGATGCCGAGGGCCGACAGCCCGAGCAGCGGCACGGCTGACAGGACGACTGTCAGGAACGCGACGGCAACGACATAGCCCGCGATACCCGCCCGGGTAATCGCCCGCGCCCCCCGCTCGCTGGCCGTCACTCGATAGCCGATCGACTGCTCGAAATCGCGGCGCCCGTTGGCAATCAGGTAGTAGCCGGGATCCTGCCGGCGGCCCGAGTCATCGTCGAGTCCGGCCGACGTCTCGACGGCCTGCGCGGCCGCCAGCGCACGCCGGGTGACCTCCAACTCGTCACGCCCCGACGCCCGGGCCAGCTGCTCAATCGCATGCCGATAGCGATCGCGGGTCGGAAAGTCCATCGCCGCGAACTGACTGCCGGCCCGGAGCGCGGCGTCAACCAGACTGACGCTCTCGAATATCTCGACCCAGTCGAGGGTCGCGATCAACCGCATGCTGGTAATGACGTTGCGGACGGTGACCGTCATGCCGCCCTGCCGCTGATGCTCACCGCGGATCAGTTCGTCGACGGTGGTGCGCTCGAGCGCGAGTCGCCCCTCGACCCACACGAGTGCGGGCGTGACCCGCGGATCCTGATCGCGCAGCCGCTGCAGCAGCCGCTCGATGAAGGCGGTCGGCAGCGGGATCGCATTGAATCGACGGAGCGCCGCCTCCGGTGGCGCTGGTGGCCGCCCGCCAGTGCCGAGCAGATGGTCGGCGAGCCGGTCGGCCTCGACGCGCGCCTCTCGCGCCGCCGAGATCCGCTCGGCGCAGCGGCGCAAGTTCTCGACCAGGATGATCCGCAGGGTAATCGGCAAGGCCCAGAGTTCACCGATCGTCAGCGGCTGGACGCGTTGGTAGGCCGTGACGAACCGGACCAGCGTCTCGCGTTCGCACCGGCTGTCGGTGTGCGCGATCAACGCCCAGGCGAGGCCGAACACCCTCGGATAGCCCTGCAGCGGCCCACCGGCGAGCTTCGGCAACCCGCGGTAGAACCCGCGCGGCAGGTCGGCTCGAATATGGCGGATCTGTTCCTCCGCGACATGAAAGTTGTCGAGCAGCCATTCGTCGGCCGGAGTGATCGCGCGATCGTCACGGACCGCCTGCTCCACGCCCCGATAGGCCTCCAACAGGACGCGGCCGCACTCGTGGAGCCGGCCGGCGATGTCGTGGCCAGCCCTCGGGCGGCTGGTGACGGCCTGCGCCGTCGCCAGGCTGCCGGCATGTTGCTCGAGGCGCTCGACACTGAAGAGCTCGTCGCGAATCACCGCCTCCGCATCGGGCGCGAAGAGCGGCTGTCGCCGTGAAAGGGCTCGAAGTATTGAACGTGTCACAAGGATCAGAATGAATCAGCGCGTGGCCGTACCAATGATGCGGCGGCGTCTGGCGGCGGACTGTGTCTTTTTGCACATCCAGCGGATGTGCATTCAACGCCATCGGGATCCGTCACGCAAGAGCACAGATCACGCAGTCGGGCTGCCGCTCCAGTCGCCTCCGGCTGGGCGCCTCTCGCCTGGGCGAACCGCACGAAGCCGACTCATATCCGTTCGGCAGAGCAAAGACGTGGCAGGAGGGTCTGCGATCCCCGAAGGTGTAAATGCGATGGCCGATGAGCTGGAGTGGGATGTCTGCGCAGAGCGCCAACAGCCCGATTCGGGCATCAAGGGCGTCGACGTCAGTGCGGTTCGACCAGGACTGTCCGACCGCACTCCGGGAGACAATAGTTTGGTGACTGACGTGGCGGAGTCTTACCGAACTGCGCGCCGGGTCGCTCGCGCCAGCATTGCCGTCAGCAGTGTCCTGGCGTGCAGCAATATCACCATCGGCCTGCTGGCGCACTCGACTTCAGTCGTGGCGACGGGGTTCGAGTTCGCCGGAGATGTGCTCGCCTCGAGCATTGTCGTAATCGGCATGGGCGTGGCGGCGCGGCCGGCTGACGACAATCACCCGTATGGGCACGGGCGCTTCGAGACCCTCTCCGCGTTCGTGGTCGGGGCCATTCTCGCTCTGGGCGGGGTGATGATCGCCTACCAGTCGCTCCAGGCCATCGGCGCGCGGCACCCGCCGCCCGGCGTGACCGCGGCCGCGGCCCTCGTTGGCGCGATCGTGCTGCGCGGCATCATGTCCTCGGTGAAGTTCCGTGTCGGTCGCCGGCTCGGGAGTTCGGCCCTGGTCGCCGACGCGTGGAATGACGCGGTCGACATTCTGTCGGCACTGGCCGCCCTCACTGCCGTTGCCCTCGCCGCGTACGACCCGGTCCGGTTCCTCGCCGCGGATCACTACGGCGGATTCCTCGTGGGTATCGTCGTCGTGATTACCGGCATCCTGGTCCTGCGAGACGCATCGCTCGAGCTCGTCGACACCATGCCGTCGCCCGAACTGACCAGGGAGATTCTGCGGGTGGCCAGGTCCGTCGCGGGCGTTCAGGGTATCGACAAAGTGCTCGCCCGAAAGACCGGCCTGCAGCATCACGTTGACCTGCACATTGAAGTCGATGCGTGGCAGACGGTCGCGGCATCGCACGCGATTGGCGGACGCGTACGAGCGACCCTGAAGCACGAATTGCCGTGGGTTGCCGACGTCCTGGTTCACGTTGAACCGTCAG
>JBDTRR010000056.1:0-34508 GCA_039931615.1 Acidobacteriota bacterium | reverse complement strand
TAGGGGACATTTCTAATGTGGTGGGAAGGGGACATTATCATCGAGGCACAACATCGCCAATCGCCGCCTCCGCAACTGCCGACGCGTCTCGAGGGAGTCATCCACGCCCCTGGCGTCCTCGCCCGACGACGCTGCCCGTCTCCGGCCGGCGACAGTCGGTGCGCCGCCGTTTTGAACCCGCGGCCGAAAGCCGCACTCGCGGCGGCACATCCGTTGCGTTAAGCTGGAACCATGCCTTTGCGCACCTTGCTGTTGATCGGCTTGATCGTCGCGGCTGGTGCGTCCGTCCTTCCCCCTGTCATCGGCCAGCAGGGCACGTTCAGATCGGGCTCCGGCGCCCTCGTGCCAATCTTTGCCACCGTGCTCGACGGGCAGCAGCGGCTGGTGCCGAACCTGGTGCGCGAAGATTTCGAGGTCCTCGACAACGACAAGCCGCAGCCGATCGTCCTGTTCGCCGACGAGATCCAACCCATCACGGTCGTCGTCATGCTGGACACCAGCGGCAGCATGACCTCGTCGATTGCCCTGCTCAAGACCGCGGCCGAGCAGTTCCTGATTCGACTGCTGCCCGCCGATCAGGGACGGGTCGGCGCGTTCAACGACAAAATCGATCTCAACTCGCGCTTTACCAACAATCGCGACGAATTGATCAGCGCGGTGAAGGATCTCGACTTCGGCAACGGGACCCGTTTATGGGACGCCGTCGCGCTGTCGCTCGACGAGCTGCAGGGCAAGGAGGGGCGCCGCGTCATTCTGGTGTTCACCGACGGCGACGACACCTCGAGCAAGGTGCGGATGGGAACGGTGATGGACCGGGCGCGCGCCGACGAAGTGATGATCTACGCGATCGGCCTCGAGAGCACCTATGGGCCCAAGCAGCAGGTCGTGCGCACGCGGCCCGACGGCGGCCTGAAGAAGATCGCCGACGAAACCGGCGGCGGCTACTTCGAGCTGAAGAAAACCGCCGACCTGGCCCCGACCTTCACCCGTGTCGCACAGGAGCTGCACAGCCAGTATGTGGTCGGCATCGAAGCCAAGCAGCTCGACGGCAAGGTCCACAAACTGGCCGTCCGGATGAAACAGCCCGGCATGTCGGCGCGGGCGCGGCGGAGCTATCTGGCGGTTCCCGACAAGTTGTCGAGTACGCGCTAGCGCCGGCGCGAGTGCCCTTCACCTCATCTTCTTTCTTCTCTTCCCACGCTGACGCGCGATTTCCGGAACCGCTCTATGGAAGACAGTATCGTTCTCACCGAACAGGACTTCCGCGTCAAGTGCGACGCGGCCATCGACCAGGCCTACCGATCGCTGATGCCGCTCGCCGACCAGGAAGGATTCGAGCTCGAGATGCAGGACGGCGTGCTGAACCTGCTGTTCGAGGAGCCATCCGAGGCGCGGTTCGTCGTTTCGCCGAATGCACCGGTCCGTCAAATCTGGATCTCGGCGATGGCCCGGAGCTACAAACTCGCCTGGGCCCCCGAGCGCACCGCCTTCGCGCTCGAGGCCGAGACGCTGCCGCAGCTCCTCGATCGGCTGGCGCGCGTTCACCTGCACGGTTGAGAGCGGCACGCGGGCCGATGCTGGGGGCCTGACGCCCTGCCTTCAGACCCTGAAGCCCTCTTTCAGCGGATCATCCTCGTCGATCAGGAACGTGTGCTCGCCGGTGATCCAGGCCGAGCCTTCGATTTCCGGCACGATCGCCTGAAGCTCTCCGACCTGGGTGCGCCCGGCCACCCGGCCGCGGAACAGCGTCCCGACGAGACTCTCGTGGACGAACGGCCTGTCGTCGGCCAGCAGCCCCATCGCATCAATCACCGCCATCACCGCCGCCGTGCCCGTGCCGCAGGGGGACCGATCGACCTGGGCGTCAGCGAAGATGGTGACGTTTCTCAGGTCGGCTGCCGGATGGTTGGGTGGTCCCGTGAAGATCGTTCCGTAGATCCCACGCAGGCCGGGCTCGAGCGGATGGACGATCGCGTGCGCGGCGTCGATGGCGCGGCCGATGTCCATGCCGATCCGGCGCAGCTCGGGCAGATGCGCGGCATCGAGCGGCAGCCCGACCGCCTCGCTGTCGACGATGGCGTAGAACGCGCCGCCGAAGGCGACGTCGGCGCGAATCTGCCGGCTGCCCAGTTTGACCGGGACGGCACCCTGCCAGACGAATGACGGCACGTTGACGAACGCCACCTTCTCGACGCGCACTTCCTCAAGCGCGTCGGCGGGTGCGACCAGACCGATCGGTGCGGTATCTCCCGCCCGCCGCGCGCGGCCGGCTGACAGGGTCGCCGCGGCCCGAACGGTGCCAGCCGGGGTGTCGTAGACAATCGTCCGGCCGTCGCCCCCCGACATCAGCAGACCGCGTTCGAGCGCGATCGTCGTCACTGCGATGATGCCGTGTCCGCACATCGTGCCGTAGCCGTCGTTGTGCATGAACAGGATCCCGGCGTGGGAGCCGGGCGTCACCGGCTCGGTGAGCATCGCGCCGTACATGTCGGCGTGGCCGCGCGGCTCCAGCATCAGCGCGCGGCGGAGATGATCCTGTCGATCGGCCACCCACTCCCGCTTGTCGAGCATCGTGCGGCCGTGTGGCGCCGGGAACCCGTCGACGATCAGGCGCAGCGGTTCGCCCGCCGCGTGCGCGTCAACGGTCTTGATCCGAAGCATGCGGTTCTGGTTCCCTGGAACGTGGCGGCTCTCCGAGGCAGACGCGGGAGCATCCGGCCGCGGAACCGGGCCGCGGGCGGGCACGGCAGGGGGCGCGTCTGGACGGAACCGGCGCCGGTCGTGATCAGCGCGCGGCGGCGAGGTCCCTGGCCTGCTCGTCCAGCCACTTCTGGAAGTCGTCGGCGGTCTGGACGGTCACGACGCCGCGCATGCGGAAGTGGCCGAGGCCGCACAACTGCGAACAGGTGATCTCGTATTCGAAATTCGGCTGGCCGAGATTCCGCCGCATCTCGTCGGTCGTCACGGTGGGGATGAACCAGACGGGAATCTGCAGGCCCGGAATGGCGTCCTGCTTCACCCGCATCTCGTACAGTCCGAAGCTATGGATGACGTCCTTGCTCGACAGGTGAACCAGCACCGGCCGGTTGACCGGCACGTGCATGGTGTTGATGTCGGTGATGTCGTCCTTGGCAGTCGGATCCGTTCGATCCAGCCCGAGCGGGTTGTCGGGGGACACCAGCTTGATGTCGGTCCGGCCGAACTGCCGGTCGGCGCCGGCGTAGTGGACGTTCCAGGCGAACTGTTCGCCGACGATGCGGACGACAGTCGCTTCGTTCTCGGCCGGGAACTCCGTGACGCGGGTCGCCCAGGCCGGGATGGCGTAGAACAGCAGCAGCCCGACTTCGACGATGGCGACGGCGATTTCGGTCGATTTCGCGATCTTGCCTTTCGCTCCGGCGTAGCTGGCCTTGGGGTTGGCGCCGCGGCGGAAGCGGACCAGGACGAACAGGAAGAACGCGCCCCAGCCGACGAACAGCACCAGCATCAGCCAGTGCACCAGGACGGTCATTTGATCGATATCGCCGGCGTGCGACGACGCCGCGGCCGGCAGTCCGAGATAGTGCAGCATTACGCCGTTCCCCCCAACCTTGCGTGTTCGGCCTCAACGGCCCCGGCGACCTCGGCCAGACGCGCCCGGCGCACGAGGTGCATGAAGAAGGTGGCGAAGCCGGCCAGGACACCGCCGACGACGACCAGCATGAACAGGATGCCGGTGTTCATCGCCCAGGCCAGCGGCGAATCGCTCTGGCCGAAGCACACCGGGCACGCCAGCAGTGACTGCAGCGCGATCATAGCTTCCTCGTCTTGCGCTGGAACGCCGTGCCGTAGGCCGCCAGACCGCAGGCGCCGACGATCGACAGGACCGCCGTCACCATGAACACCGCCTGGTGCTCGATCCGGTACTGCCCGACCGCCCAGGCGGCCGAGAACGCCGCCAGCATGACCGACATCCCGATGAAGAACAGATGAAACGATCGAAGTCCCATCTCAGTGTCCCGCCGGCGCGTGGGCCGCGGCCGGCACCGCGATCGGCGTGCCGATGTGGTCCAGCGTCGACAGCAGGGGAATGGTGATCAGGACGATGAAGAAGGCGACCGTCAGCAGCAGCGAGCCGTAAATCCACCGCTTTTCGTGGCTCAGGTGCATGAACACGCCGGCCACCATCGATCCCTTGATGGCAGCGATGATCAACGCCACCGTGATGGCGAGCGGAACGGCCAGGTGAACCTGGTTGGCCAGCACCGTAATCACGGTGCCGACAAACAGCGCCGCGCCGATCATCAGGTAGGTGCGGATACTCTTCTTGATTGCCGCTGGATCCGAATGCATTCATCATCTCCGGACCGGTCTGGAACCGGTCCCTGCCTCGCGCCGGGGAAAGAAAGGATGCCCTCCCCGGCCGCACACCGCGCTACAGCAAGTACAACACCGGAAACAGGAAGATCCACACGAGATCGACGAAGTGCCAGTACAGCCCGGTGTATTCAATCCGGTTGGTGAACTGCTCCGGGTACTTCTTCCACATCCGCGCGCCCGGACCGAGGAAGTAGGCCATCACCACCATCCCGCCGATGATGTGCAGCCCGTGCAGGCCGGTCAGCGTGAAGTAGATCGCCAGGAACGTGCTGTGCGACGGTCCTTCGCCGCGCGCCAGGTGATCGGCGTACTCGAAGTATTTGTTGACGAGGAAGATGCCCGAGAGCACGAAGGTGGCGAGCAGGTAGAGGCGATGCTTGGCGAAATCGTGCAGCTTCAGCGACGCCCACGCCATCACCATCGTGACCGAGGACCCGATCAGGACGAAGGTGTTGATCATGCCGAGGCGGACGCTCAGCTCGCCGTGCGGCCATTCCACCGCCCCGATGCGCAGGATGATGTAGGTCGAGAACAGCGCGCCGAACAGCATCACTTCCGAGGCGAGAAACAGCCAGATGCCGAGCTTGCCGTTCGCCAGCCCGGTATCGGGCCGCTCTTCAACTGTGTACGGAATGTTCATGACAGTGGGTTACGCCTTCTCCGGCTCGAATTGCGGCGTGAAGTCGGCCGCCGCGCCCGGCACGCTGTATTCGTAGGGGCCGCGGTAGACGATCGGCTCGGTCAGGAAGTTGCCGTGGCCCGGCGGCGAGGGCGCCGACCATTCCAGCGTCGTCGCCTCCCACGGGTTCCGATCGACCACCGTCCCCCACTTGATGCTGGCGAAGAAATTGATGATGAACGGAATCTGGAACAGGCCGAGGCCCCACGCCGCGAACGCGATCATCACGTTCCACTTCAGCAGGCCGGCGTTGTGCGTGTAGATCATGCCGCCGTCGTAGAGCCGGCGGTTCATGCCGCCCAGGCCCTGGATGAACATCGGCAGGAACACCGAGTTGATGCAGATGAACGAGCCCCAGAAGTGAATCTGGCCGAGCAGATCGTTCATCTTCCGCCCGGTCGCTTTCGGGAACCAGTAATAGATGCCGGCAAAGAGCGCGAAGATCGTCCCCGGCGCGACCACATAGTGGAAGTGCGCGATGACGTAATAGGTGTCGTGGAGGTGGATGTCGGGTGGCGCCAGACCGAGCGGCAGCCCGGTCAGACCGCCGATGCCGAACATCGGCAGGAACGCCAGCGCGAACAGCATCGGCGTCGTGAAGCGAATCGACGCCCCCCACAGCGACAACAGCAGCGCCGTCAGGATCACCACCGACGGGATCGAGATGATCATCGTCGTCGTCTGGAAGAACGCGCTCATCGCCGTGCCCATGCCGGTCATGAACATGTGATGCGCCCAGACGACGAACGACATGAAGCCGAGAAAGATCACCGAGTAGACCAGCGCGCGATAGCCCCAGAGCGGCTTGCGGGTGTTGTTGGCGATGACCTCGCTGACGATGCCCATCGCCGGCAGCACCAGCACGTAGACCTCGGGATGCGCCAGGAACCAGAACAGATGCTGCCACAGCAGCGGGTTCCCGCCGCCGGCCACTTCCAGCGGCCGGCCGCTGATGACCAGCCCGCTCGGCAGGAAGAAGCTGGTCCCGGCCAGCCGGTCCATCAACTGCAGCACGCCGGCGGCTTCGAGCGGCGGAAACGCCAGCAGCAGGAGGAACGCCGTCACCAGCTGGGCCCAGACGAAGAAGGGCATCCGCATGAAGCTGAGGCCCTTGGCCCGCAGCTGCACGATGGTGACGATGAAGTTCACCGAGCCGAGGAGCGACGAGGTGATCAGGAAGACCATCCCGAACAGCCAGATCGTCTGGCCCATCGTCGCGATATCGGAGAGCGGAGGATACGACGTCCAGCCGGAGTTCGCCGCGCCCGCCGGCACGAAGAAACTGGACAGCATGGTCATCCCGCCCATGAAATACACCCAGTAGCTCAACATGTTGAGCTTGGGGAACGCCATGTCCGGCGCGCCGATCTGCAGCGGCATCACGAAGTTGCCGAAGCCGCCGACGGCCAGCGGCACGACGCCGAGAAAGACCATGATGGTCCCGTGCATCGCGCCCAGCTGGTTGTAGAACTCCGGGAGCATGATGCCGCCGGGCGCCTTGTCCGGACTGAACAGACCGCCAATCAGCGGAATCGGGCTGCCCGGATAGGCCAGCTGATACCGCATCAGCATCATCAGGCAGAAGCCAAAGAGGAGGAACAGGAGTCCGGTGATGGCGTACTGGATGCCGATCACCTTGTGATCGAGCGAGAAGATGTACTTCCGCCAGAAACCGAGCTCCTCGTGCGGCTCGTCGTGAGCATGTCCATGCGCGACGTGCCCCACGGTCGTTGCGTTGTCCATTGTTGTCTCTCGCGGGGCCATCTCCCCCGCTCCGCTTGTGTCGAGCGGGGAAGATTGTATGCAGAAGGCACAAACTGGCGCAAGTGACGCACGCGGCCCCGCGCTCCATCCGGCTGACGGCGGCGGGAGCGCGCGTTTCGCGATCGCGCCGCGGCGGGCGGTTGCGCAAGCAAGAGCCCGCCCCGTGGGAAACAACGGCAGCGGCGCGTAAGATGTGCAGATGACCCGCATCGCCGCGCCCGCGCTCGCGCTGGTCATGATCGGGCTGGCGGCGCGGCCGGCCGCCGCGAACCGCGAATCGGAGACGCTCCGCGCCCGGGCCGCTGCCGCCAATTACAGCCTGGACCACGACGCCGCGCTCGCAGCGTTTCGCCAGGCGGTCGCCGCCGATCCCGACGATGCGGCAGCGCACCGGGGGCTGGCCAGCGCGCTGTGGCTCAGCATCACGTATCGCCGCGGCAACATGACGGTCGACGACTACCTGGGCCGGGTCAATCGGACCAGCACGCCGCCCCCGCCGCCGCCGGCGGAGACCGCCGCCGCCTTCCGCGACGCGATCGATCGAGCGCTGGCCCTCGCCCGGAAGCGCGTCGGTGCCAACCCGCGCGACGCCGACGGCCATTATCAGATCGGCGCCGCCGTCGGACTGCGAGCCTCGTACATCGCCACCGTCGAGGGGCGGGCGCTCGGCGCGTTCCGCGCCGCGCGCGAAGCCTACGAAGAGCACGAAAAGGTGCTGGAACTGGATCCGGGCCGCAAGGACGCCGGCCTGACGGTCGGCACCTATCGCTATATCGTCTCGGTGCTGGCGCTGCCGGTCCGCTGGGTCGCCTACATGGCCGGATTTGGCGGCGGTAAGGACCGCGGCCTTCGCATGGTCGAGGAGGCGGCGGCCTATCCGGGGGACAACCAGACCGACGCCCGGTTCGCCCTCATCCTGATCTACAACCGCGAGCGGCGATACGACGATGCGCTGAAGCAGCTGGAGGTATTGCGCCGGCAATTTCCCCGCAATCGCCTGGTCTGGGTGGAGAGTGGCGCGACCAGCCTGCGCGCCGGCCGTGCGGCGGACGCGGAGCGGTTCCTGTCCGACGGCCTCGCCAGATTTGGCGACGACGACCGCCCGCGGATGTTCGGCGAGACTGCGTTGTGGCTCTACAAACGGGGCGCCGCGCGGGTTGCGCTTGGCCGAAGCGCCGACGCTGAACAGGATCTGCAACAGGCCGTGTCGCTGGAAGGCCGGCCCTGGGTCCACGGCCGCGCGCATCTCGAGCTCGGCAGACTGATGCTGAAGGCCGGCAATCGCAGCGCCGCCCGCCAGGCGTTCCAGACCGCCGCCACGCTGTGCGACTCGGACAACGACGGCGCGACGGCCGACGAAGCCCGCCGCCTCCTGAAATAGACCCAGCCACAACCGTCGCCTTCAGAGGACAGCACCCGTGCGCTGGCTGCGGTGGCCCGCGGCCGGCCCTGATTTTCCCAAGAATTCTTGCGACGACGCCGCACTGCCGTCGATGGCATCGAGCTTGAATCGTCCTCTGCCGCCGGCGCCTATTGCCCCGGCCGAGGAGTCCGATCATGTTCAGACCACTAACGGCCATGCCTGCTCTCTTACTGACGGTTGTCGTCGGCGCGGCGGCGCCGGCGTGCGCGTCCGCCACCTACTATTCGCGATCCCCGAACCAGCGCGACTTCCGCGATTTCGAACGGGTCGCCTACGACAACGGCCACCGCCAGGGATTCGCCCACGGCGAACGGGACGCGGCCGACCGCCGCGGCTACCGGATCGATCGCGACCGCGACTACCGCAGCGCCGACAGCGGCTACCGCGGCGGCGACCGCAACGCCTACCGGCGTTTCTATCGCAACGGCTACGAGGCCGGATACGCGGACGGATACAACAGAGTGGCGCGCGTGGAACGCAACGACCGCGGCCGGAACTTTCCGGGCGTGGGCGGCCCCGGGCGGAACGGTTATACCTCCCCGGCAGCACAGGTCGGTTACCGGGACGGCGTCGAGGCCGGACGTAACGACGCCCGCGATCGTCAGCGCAACGATCCGCGCCGCTCGAAACGCTACCGGGAAGGCGACAACGACTACAACAGCCGTTACGGCTCGCGCGATCAGTACAAGCAGGAATACCGGGCCGCATTCCAGCAGGGATACGAGCAGGGTTACCGGGACAACCGCCGGTAACCGCCACCGATCCTGGTCCTGATATACCGCCTGGTCCGGCTTCATCGCCGGACCGTGTCGGTCCGCCCTGGCCTGGCCGGGCCGGGCGGACCGTCACGAAGTTGATCAGACCCAACCCGGACCCGCCCGTCCCGCACGCGAAAAACCGTGCAAAAACAGCTGCCGGGCGTTGCGGAGCGTCGGAATTCGTACAGACCGCCTCGCGAACCGCCTTTTACGATTCCGGATGCAGCGAACCCCGGAGCCGGTACCCGACCGAGACAGCTCTCCGCGCCGCGTTCTGTGCCCCGCGTGCCGCGCCGCGGAGGGTGTACTGGCCTACCAGGACCAATGGAAGCGCGTCTTCAGATGCCTGCCCTGCGGACACCTCTGGCATACGGCGCTAACCCCGAACGGGCCTGGCGCGGCCAATACCGTTCGGGCCGAGCCAGGCGGCCGCGAGGGTTCGACAGCGCCGCTGAATCGATCCCCACCCCTGGCAGCCGGCTTCCGATGGAGTTGATGCGTACTGCCAGCGAGCGTATCATCTCGCATCTGATAGTCCAGATCGTGCGTCTTGCGATCGTCGCGGTTTGAATCGTGCGTGGCGTCCGACTTCACTCGGATTACGGATCAAATGACTGCAATCACCCGAATCCATCATCACCGCGCGCTGGGTCTGTTCGCGGGCTGCGCGGCGTTGGCGCTGGTCCTCGTTCAGGCCGTCGGGCTCCGCGCCGCCCAGGGCGCGCGCGGCGAGAGTGTGTCTCCCTCCGCGGCGGATACCGTCCGATTCCTCGAACAGTCGACCTTCGGCCCCACCCCTGAACTGATTGCCCACGTCCGCGAAATCGGCTTCAAGGCCTATCTGGCCGAGCAATTCGCGACACCGCCCTCGAGCTATCCCTCGCTGCCGCTCTACCCCAGCACGCGGGACAACGCCGCCTGCCCGAGCGGTTCGACGTGTCAACGGGACAACTACACCCTCTACCCGGTGCAGAACCGGTTCTTCGTGAACGCGCTCTACGGCCCGGATCAGGTGCGGCAGCGGGTCGCGTTCGCGCTCCACCAGATTCTGGTGGTTTCCGGCGTCGAGATCACCCAGCCCAGCTGGGTCACCCCGTATCTGCAGCTGCTCGACCAGCATGCGCTGGGCAACTACCGGGACCTGCTCTACGACATCTCGCGCAATCCGGCGATGGGCAAGTACCTGGATATCGCCAACAACACGAAGGCGAACCCCAACGAAAACTACGCCCGCGAAATCCTGCAGCTCTTCTCGATCGGCACCGCCCGCCTGAATGACGACGGCACGCCGCGGCTCGACGACGCCGGGCAGCCGATACCGACCTACTCCCAGGAGACGGTCGTCGGGTTCGCCCGCGCCTTCACCGGGTGGAAACTGGCGGCCTCGCCGTCGACCGGGGTGCCGAACTATCTCGACCCGATGATCACCACCGAGTCGCAGCACGATACCGCCGCCAAGACGCTGCTCAACGGCGTCGTCCTCCGCGCCGGCCAGAACACGACCCAGGACTTGAGCGATGCGATCGACAACATCTTCAACGATCCGAATGTCGGTCCGTTCATCTCCCGGCAGCTGATTCAACATCTCGTCACGAGCAATCCGAGCCCGGGATATGTCGCCCGGGTCACCGCCGTCTTCAACGGCAGCATCACCACGCGGGGCGACATGCGCGCGGTCGTCCGGGCGATCCTGCTCGACGCCGAGGCGCGGGGCGATGTGAAGAGCGACCCGAACTACGGTCGCATGAGGCACCCGGCGCAGTTCATCGCCAACGTGCTGCGGGCCTTCGGCGCCAGGTCGGCGGACTCCGCCGGATGGAGCGACGGGTATCTCAATCCGCAAAGCGTCCTGATGGGGATGGACGTGTTCCGGCCGCCGTCGGTCTTCAGCTACTACTCGCCCAGTACCGTCGTCCCTGGCACGCCTGGAGTGCGCGGTCCGGAGTTCGGTCTCTTCTCGACCTCGACCGCGCTGCGGCGCCTGAACTTCGTCAACACGATCGTCTTCACGGGCATCCCCGTCGGCGCGAACGCGCCCACCGGTACGGCGATCGACTGGGCGGCGCTGCAGGCGCTGGCGTCCAATCCGGCGCAGCTGGTCGACGCGCTGAACGCGCTGCTGCTGCACGGCGCGATGTCGGCGGAGATGCGCGAAACCGTTCGCGCCGCCGTCGCGGCGGTGGCCGCCTCGAACCCGCTCAAGCGCGCCCGGACCGCTGCGTATCTGGTCGCGACCTCGTCGCAGTATCAAATCCAGAGGTAACCATGGCACTGACCCGCAGAGAATTCCTGCTCCAGGCCGGCCACGCCTGCGCCGGCTACGCGCTCGGCGCGGCGACGTTCGCGGCAGGGGTTCAGCGCTTCGGCCTGATCAACGCGCTGGCGCAGGGCGCGGACTACCGGGCGCTGGTGTGCGTCTTCCTCGCCGGCGGCAACGACGGCAACAACCTGGTCGTGCCGACCGGCAGCTCGGAGTACGCGGCCTATTCCACCGTCCGCCGGGCGTCCGGGCTGGCCATTGCCAGCGACAGCCTGCTGCCGATCGTGCCGGCCAGTCTCAACAGTCCGTTCGGACTGCATCCCAGCCTGCTGGAACTTCACCCTCTCTGGGCGCAGCAGAAGCTCTCGATCGTCTGCAACGCCGGACCGCTGGTGCAGCCGCTCAACCGGCAGCAGTACCAGAGCGGCGCGCCCCGTCCCTATCAGCTGTTCTCCCATTCGGATCAGGTGGCGCAGTGGCAGACGTCGATTGCCGACCGGATCGCGTCCACCGGGTGGGGCGGCCGGATGGCCGACCAGTTCCGCGCCACCGGCTCCCCGGTCCCGATGATCACCGCCCTGTCGGGCGGCCTGTTCACGCGCGGGCAGATCACCTCCCCGCTGTCGATCGCGGCGGCGCCAACGGCGCTCAATCAGGTGCTGGTACTGAGCGGCTTCAAGACCACCGCCGACGAAGTCGCGCGCCGATCCGCGCTCGACGCGCTGCGGGCCATGGACGACAGCGGCACGCTGGCGGCAGCGTCCAGCCGGACGACGCAGCAGGCGCTCACCATCGGCCAGACATTCAACCGCGACGTCACGCTCGCCACTGTTTTTCCGAACACGACACTCGGCAATCAGTTGTTGCAGGTGGCCAAGGTGGTCAAGCTCAATGCGAGCTCGCCGGAGATGGGCCTCAGCCGGCAGATCTTCTTCTGTCAGCTGGGCGGGTTCGACACCCACCAGAACCAGGCGAGCACGCAGTCGAGTCTCCTGGCGCAGGTGAGCCAGGCGATCAAGGCGTTCTACGACGCGACGATCGAGCTCGGGCTCGACCAGCAGATCACGACGTTCACGCTCTCCGACTTCGGGCGGACGTTCCAACCCGCCGGGTCCGGCGCCGACGCCGGATCGGACCATGCCTGGGGAAATCACCACATCGTGGTCGGCGGCGCGGTACGCGGCGGCGACTTTTATGGCGGCTTCGGACCGAACGGTACGGTCTTCCCCGTCCTCCAGCTGAACGGACCGAGCGACACCGACACCCGCGGGCGATGGATCCCGACGACCTCCGTCGAACAGTACGCGGCGACGCTGGCGGCCTGGTATGGCGTGTCGCGCGACGACATTCCGGTCGTCTTTCCGAATATCGGCCGCTTCGAAAGCCCCGACCTGGGATTCCTCAGCTGACATTCGATTCAGGACTGGCGAGGCTGAGCCGAGAGGCGCTTCTGGTAGCGGTACGGGGAATCGAACCCCGATTTGATGGTTGAGAACCATCCGTCCTAACCGTTAGACGATACCGCCACGCGCGGGCAAGCAGCTCGATTTTAGCGTCCGCCCGCGTCGGGCGTCAATCGGGGCCGGGGCCGGCGACACCGCATCCGTCCGGTCGTTTTCCGTGCGCGGCGATCTTCGTGGTCCTATGATCGAATCATGGGACGTCTGCTGGCGGTTCTGCTCCTGATCGTTCTCGTCGTGTTCGGCGGGCTGTACTTCGCAGCCGGCCGCACCGCGCCACCAGCGCTGACCATCGACAAACCGGAACGGCTGATCGGCCAGAACGGCACGGTTGAGGTGACCGCCGCGGTGCCTCGCGATCGGCTCTCCGGACTGGCCATCACCCTCGAACAGAACGGCCGCTCGACCAGCCTGTTCACGCTCGACGGCAGCGAGGCATCGAGCCTCACGCCGATCGATGCGACCCACCTGCGCGTCAGCAGACCCCTCGGCAAACAGAGCGTCCCTGATCTGCAGGCTGGCGGCGCACGCCTGGTCGTCACCGCCTCGCGCAAGTCGTTCCTCGGCTTGCGGACGGTGTCCAGCACGGTCGGCAAGGATCTGCAGGTCCGGCTCGAGCCGCCGCGCATCACGGTGCTCTCGACGCATCACCACCTGAACCACGGCGGATCGGAGATGCTGGTCTACCGCACCACGCCAGGGGACGTCCAGTCTGGTGTCCGGGTCGGAGACATCGAGTATCCAGGATTTCCGGAACATCCCGGCGCCCGGGGTTCCGGGGCCGGCGCCACCGATCCGGGTTCGAAGGTCGCGTTCTTCGCGTTGCTGCCCGCTCAGCCCCTGAATACGCCGGTCGTCGCCTTCGCCCGGGACGAAGCGGGCAACCAGGCGCAGGTCCCGTTCGTCGACAAGACGTTCGAAAAGCCGTTCAAACAGAGCCGCATCCAGCTCGACGACGGGTTCATCAACCGGGTCGTACCCGAAATCCTGGCGCACTCGCCCGAGCTGAAACTGCCGCCGCCCGCGGCCGGCAGCGACATGCTGCCGGCGTTTCTCAGGATCAACGGCGAGCTCCGTACGATGAACAGCCGGCTGATCGCGGCACTCGCGGCCAGGACCTCTCCGGTGCGCTTGTGGAAGGGCCCGTTCGTCCAGCTGGGAAACTCGCAGGTCGAGGCGTCGTTTGCCGACAACCGGACCTATTTCTACCAGGGGAAAGAGGTCGATCACCAGGTCCACCTCGGCTTCGATCTGGCCGTGACCTCGCGGGTGGCCATCGTGGCGGCGAACGACGGTACCGTGCTGCACGCCGGCTGGCTCGGCATCTACGGCAACTGCGTCATCATCGACCACGGCCTCGGTGTGCAGTCGCTCTACGGCCACCTGTCGTCGGTCGACGTGAAAGTCGGCGACACCGTGACCAGGCGCCAGACGATCGGCCGCAGCGGCATGACCGGGCTGGCCGGCGGTGATCATCTTCATTTCACGATGCTGGTCGCGGGCGAGGCGGTGAATCCGGTGGAATGGTGGGATCCGCACTGGATCGAGGATCGCGTCGAGCGAAAGCTGCGCGAAGCCGGCCCGGCCGCGACGCCCTGAACGCATGCGGTATGATTAACGGTCGATTTCGTTCTTTTCCTTTGATCTTTTTCGTGTGAGGAGACATCCATGCGTCTACGAAACATCTGGGCCTGCGCGCTGGGCCTGGCGCTCTCGACTTCGATCGCGTGCGGCGGGAGCAACTCGAGTACCTCGTCCGAGCCGGCGTCGCCGGCGGCAACGCCATCCGGCCTGAAAGTCGACACCGCGACCGCGGGCGACGTCAAAGGCATGGTGATGATCGAGGGGATGGCCGGGAAGAACGAGCCGATCCGGATGAACGCCGATCCGGTCTGCGTCAAGGAGAATTCGACCCCGCAGTTCCAGGAGACCTACGTCGTCGGCAGCGACGGCAAGTCGCTCGGCAACGTCTTCGTCTACGTCAAGGACGGCCTCGGCAACTACATCTACGACACGCCGACCGAACCGGCGAAGATCGACCAGATGAACTGCCGCTATCACCCGCACGTGTTCGGCATGCGCGTCGGCCAGCCGCTCGAGATCCTCAACAGCGATCCGACGCTGCACAACATCCATGCGCTGCCGAAGGGAAACAAGGAATTCAACACCGGCCAGCCGATCCAGGGTATGAAAACGACCCACACCTTCGACGGGAAAGAAGTGATGGTGCCCTTCAAGTGCGACGTGCACGGCTGGATGAACGCCTACGTCGGCGTGATGGACCATCCGTACTTCGCCACCACCGGCGAGGACGGCAAGTTCGAGTTGAAGACGCTGCCGCCGGGGACCTACACCATCGAGGCGTGGCACGAGAAGCTCGGCACCTCGACCCAGAGCGTCACGCTGGGGCCGAAGGAGAGCAAGGAAATCATGTTCACCTTCAAGGCGCCGGCCTGAGCGCCGGCAAACCTGTAGGGGCCAGCACGATGGCCGGCCCCTACACTACGCTTCCCGCCTGAGATGCTCCACAGGTTCGCCCAGTTGGTCGCCGGCTGCACGGTGCTGCTCGTGCTGGCCGGCAGTTTGGTCACCAGCACTGGTTCGGGGCTGGCGGTCCCGGATTGGCCGACGACCTACGGATCGAACATGTTCCTGTTTCCGCCTTCGAAGTGGGTCGGCGGCATCCTGTACGAGCACGGCCATCGCCTGATCGCGAGCAGCGTCGGATTCCTGACCATCATCCTGGCGGTGTGGCTGTGGCTGGGTGATCCCCGGCGGTGGATGAAGTGGCTGGGTGTGGCCGCGCTCGGCGCGGTCATCGCCCAGGGGGTCCTGGGCGGGCTGACGGTGCTGTTCTTTCTCCCGGCGGCGATTTCGACCGCCCACGCGGGGCTGGCCGAAATCTTCTTCTGTCTGGTGGTCTCGATTGCGCTGTTCACGTCGCCGCGCTGGATGGAGCGGGATCTCCGGGCTGGCGCGGCGGCAGGCGCGGCGGACGGCACGACCCGACTCCGCACGGTCGCGACCGCGACCACCGCGGCGATCTACGTCCAGATCCTCCTGGGCGCGACGATGAGGCACACCGATGCCGGCCTCGCCATTCCCGACTTTCCGCTGATGTTCGGCCATCTGCTGCCGACGCACTGGGATCCGAAGATCGCCATCCACTTTTCCCACCGCGTCGGCGCTCTCGTCGTCGTCCTCGCCATCATCGCGACGGCCAGACGCGCCTGGTTGGAGCGTCGCGACCGGAGCGGGGTGGGCGGGCCGGCGGCGCTCCTGATCGCCCTCGTGACCGTGCAGGTGACGCTGGGAGCGCTCACCGTCCTCAGCCAGCGCGATATCTGGATCAACAGCGTCCACGTCGTCTGCGGCGCGCTGGTGCTGACGACCTCCCTGGTTTTGACACTGCGGACCTGGCGGGACGCGTTTCCGGACGGAGCCGTCCGTGTCAGGACCGGCACGGCTGCCGTCGCCAGCGGTGTCCGGCTCCAGCCGGAACGCGGAGCCGGCGTATGAAGGATGCGCGCGGCATTGGCGCGTTCGGCGCTTCGACGAGCCTGGCGGACGCCGGCCCGAATCATCTGCGAGCGCCCGGAGGGGACGCCGTTCCGGTACCTCTGCAGATCGGCCGGACGTCGGCGCGCCTGGGCGACTACTGGGCACTGACCAAGCCGCGGCTGAACTTTCTGGTCGTTGCCACCAGCGCCGCGGGCTACTACCTCGGCGCCACGCGTGCGATCGATTTGTGGGCGATGGGACAGGCGGTCGCCGGCACCGCGCTGGTCGCCGGCGGGGCGGCGGTCCTGAATCAGGTCTACGAACGCGACACCGACGCGCTGATGCGCCGCACCCGGACCCGGCCACTGCCGGATGGCCGCGTGCTGCCGGCTGACGCCCGTATTTTCGGCCTGGCGCTGGCGCTGTGCGGCCTGATGCTGCTCGCCGCCCGCGCCAACCTGCTCGCTTCCCTGCTGGCGGTGGCGACGCTGATCGTCTATCTGGTCGTCTACACGCCGATGAAACGCCGATCCTCGCTTTCGACGCTGGTTGGCGCAGTGCCCGGCGCCCTGCCGCCCCTGATCGGGTGGACCGCATCACACGGCTCTGTTTCACCCGGCGGGGCGGCGCTGTTCGCGATCGTCTTCCTCTGGCAGATTCCCCACTTCATGGCCATCGCCTGGATGTATCGCGCCGACTACGCCAAGGCCGGGTTCCCGATGCTGCCGGTGATCGAGCCGGAAGGGCGGCGCGCGGGCCGGCAGGCGGTCGTCTACGCCGCGATCCTGCTGCCGGTGAGCCTCGTCCCCACCGCGATCGGGCTGAGCGGCACATGGTATTTCGCGATCGCCATGGCGCTCGGCCTCGCGCTCCTGTGGCTGGCGGCCCGGTTCGCCCAGGCGCGCAGCGACGACTCGGCACGGATGCTGTTTCTCGCCTCGATCGCCTACCTGCCGCTGATCTGGATGGCGATGATCCTGAACAAGCTGTAGCTGTCGCAGACCCGCGCTTCCTTTTTTCTCCATGTCGATTCACGATCTCCCGGCGGTCAACGCCACGCTCAACGCCGCCTCCGGCGTGCTGCTGATCATCGGATATCTGCTGATTCGTGCCCGGCGGATCGACCCGCATCGCCGGGTGATGATTGCGGCCTTCGCGACGTCCTCGCTGTTCCTGATCAGCTACCTGGTCTATCACGCGCAGGTCGGATCGGTCCCATTCACACGGCAGGGGTTCGTCCGGCCGCTCTATTTCACCATCCTGATTACGCACGTCACCCTGGCGGCGGCGGTGCTGCCGCTGGCGATCGTCACCCTGTCGCGCGGCCTCAAGGCCCGGTATGCCCAACATCGCCGCATCGCGCGGTGGACGCTGCCGATCTGGCTGTACGTCTCGGTAACGGGCGTGCTGGTCTACGTCCTTCTCTACCAACCCACCTGGCTGCTCTGAGAGCACGCCTCGCCGAGGCGTCCGGAGCGCGGCGTCGGCATCACGGCTCGCCCGGCCTGGATGCCGGGACTCGGTACGAAACACACCCGGCGCGGGCGGCGGTTCCCACCGTTGATTGTTCGACTGTTCACGCTATACTGACCCGGTAACCACAGCGGCCGTCCACGGTCTCCCAGAGGCATCAAGATGCGTCACCATATCGGTGTGATCGTCGTCGTCGCGCTCGTCGTGGGATCCGCGGCCAGCGCCCGAGCCCAGATCGCTCGCGTCGGTGGGTTCGTCAGAGACGACGCCGGTCAACCCATCAAAGGGGCGACGATCCGCGCCGACAACCCTGACGCACCGCTTGGCACCTTGACGGTGGCGACCGACGACAAGGGCCGGTTCGCGATCATCGGGCTGGCGCGGGGCGAATGGTCGTTCGTGGCGGAGTCTCCGGGCTTCCAGGCCCAGTTCGCCGAGCTGAACATTCAGCGGACCGGCACGCCGCAGCCGCCGCTGACGTTCACGCTCCGCAAGGCGGTGGTGAGGCCGCCGGCCGGCATCGAGGGCGTCGCGGCGCGGGATCTGCAGCAGCAGCTCGCCGCCGCCAACACCCTGTTCTCGCAGCAGAAGTTCGACGACGCCGTCGGGATCTACCGGAGCATCCTGTCGAGTGCGCCGTCGCTGGCGGTGGTCAACCTGCAGATCGGGGCGGCCTACCGGAACCTGAAACAGTACGACAAGGCGATCGCCGCCTACAACGTCCTCCTGACGGCTGAACCCGACAATCAGGGTGCGATCCTGGGCCTCGCGCTGGCCAATATTGACAAAGGCGACGTGCAGGCGGCCGAGCGGACGCTGACGCAAGCCGCGGCCACGCCGCTGTCGAGCCGCGACGTCTTCTACCACCTGGCCGAGATCAAGGTGGCCAAGGATCAGACCGACGAAGCGGTCCTGCTTTATCAGAAGGCCGCCGATGCCGACACGTCGTGGGGGAAGCCGCTCTACAAGCTGGGAACGATCGCGATGAAAAAGGGCGATAAGCAGGCCGCGCTGAAGGCGATGACGCAGGTGATGGCGATCGATCCGTCCTCGCCTGAGGCGGCCCAGGCGAAGACGGCCGTCGAACAGCTCAAGTAGCGGCCGTCCAGCGGACCTGTGGCGCGCCCCTTTCGATACACCTTCATCCTGATTTGCGTTGCGCTGGCGACGGCATTGGCCGCCGCCGGCGGCTGGCGCTATGCCCGCGCGTCGGCTCCGGTCAACGGCCCAATCATCCTGATCTCGATCGATACGCTGCGGGCGGATCACCTCCCGGTTTACGGGTATCGAGGCGTCAAGACGCCCGCGATTGACGCCCTCGCGGCCGACGGCGTGGTCTTCGAGCGGGCCTATTCCCATGCGCCGCAGACGCTGCCGGCGCACGCCTCGCTGCTGTCCGGCCGCTTGCCGTTCGAGACCGGCGTCCGCGACAACGTCGGGTTCGTCGTCAAAGCCGGCGAGCGGCTGTTGCCGCAGATGCTGCGCGACCGCGGCTTCGCCACCGGCGGCGTCGTCTCGACCTACCTGCTGCGCAAGGAGACCGGCGTCAATCAGGGATTCGATTTCTTCGACGACGAGATGCCGGCCGACTCGCTGGAGCTGGCGATCGAACCGGGGCATCGCGACGGCGCCGAGTCGGAGGCAATCGCCGAGCGCTGGCTGGCGCTGCAGCGCTCGCAGCGCCTGTTTCTGTTCCTGCACCTGAACGAGCCGCACGCCCCCTACTCGCCGCCGGCCCAGTACGCGGAATACAGCGGCTACGACGGGGAGATCGCCTACGCCGACGAGATCGTCGGCCGCCTGATCCGGTACTTGAAGTCGCATCAGCTCTACGACGGCTCCACCATCATCCTGCTGTCGGATCATGGCGAAGGACTGGGCGATCACGGCGAGCAGACGCACGGCCTGTTCCTCTACGACGAGGCGATTCACGTCCCGCTGATCGTCAAACAGGCCGGCAGCACCGACGGCGGCCGCCGGATCCGCGACGTCGTCCAGCACGTCGACATCGCGCCGACCATCCTCGCGCTGGCGAGGGCGCCGATCCCGGGCAATTTGAGAGGCCGGTCACTCAAGGCCATTCTGGAGGGCAGCGGCAGTCTGCCGGCCCAGGCGGTCTATTCGGAGGCGCTGTACGGCCGGTATCATTTCGGCTGGAGCGAACTGACGGCGGTGACCGACGCGCGCTACCGCTATATCCAGGCGCCGACCGCCGAGCTCTACGATCTCGATCGCGATCCGCACGAACGGCAGAATGCCGCTGATGATGTTGACGGGGCACGTGCACAGGAGTCGCTGCGCGCCGCGCTCGGACGGTTGGTCGCGGGCGCCACGATCGGCGCGCCGGGCCAGGTGTCCGCCGAGGAACGGGAGCGCCTGCTGGCGCTGGGCTACGTCAGCGGACGGGCCGCCATGACGGCGGCCGCCGCCGCGACGCTGCCCGACCCGAAGAACACCCACGCGATTCTCGAAACCTATCGGCAGGCGGTCGGACTCGCCGCCGATCGGAAGTGGCCCCAGTCGATCGCCCTGCTCCAACGCATTCTCCGCGACGACCCGGGGATGCTCGACGCGTGGGAACAGCTGGCGGCGTCGGCCATGCTGGCGGAGCGCTACGATCAAGCGATCGAGGCCTACACCCGCGTGATCGAGCTCGAGCCAGCCGGACCGGGCGGCTATCTCGGAGCCGGCGGTGCGCTGCTCAAGGCTCGCAGGCTCGATGACGCGCGCGCCCACGCGGAGCTGGCCGTCACCGTCGCCGGCGAGCGCGACCCGCGATCGCGGGCGGCCGCGCACGAGCTGCTGGCGAGAATCGCCCTGGCCCGGCGCGACGCCGAGAGCGCCCGCCGGGAAGCCGCTCTGGCGCGAGAGGCCGATCCGAAGCTGCCGCTGCCGGCGTATGTCGAGGCCCGGCTGCTCTCCGAACAGGGACAGCACGGCGACGCATTTCCCCTGTTCGAGCAGGCGATCGCGGAGCTCACACGATCGAAGGGCCGGACCATCGCCAATCTCCACTTCCATGCAGCCGAGGCCCTGGTCCACCTCGAGCGCCCTGCCGATGCGGAACGGGAATTCATCGAGGAGCTGGAGGTCTTCCCGCAGAACACCCGAGCGCGTGCGGGCCTGGCGACGCTCTATCAGGCGAACGGCCAGAGTGAGGACGTGGCGCGGGTGATAGACGACCTGATTGCCGTCTCGCCGACGCCCGACGCCTATGCACTGGCCGCCCGCCTGTGGACGACCTTCGGCAACCGCCAGCGGGCTGACGCGCTCCGCGCCCAGGCACGGCGGACGTTTGCGGCCCCGCCAGCGCCAGCCGGTCGCGCGGCGCGGAAGTAAGCACTCGCCGAAGTAGTGCAGACGTCCTAATCCGCACCGCTCCAGCATCGATTTTTCAGACGCTCTTGAAGGCTGCAGTCCAAGAGATTCGCCTTCAGCTGTCACGGTCCGGCTTCAGCCGGACCGTGACAGGTTAGAACGTGTCAAGTCCGGCTGAAGTCGAACTCACGTCCCGTGCTTCACAACGACTGCGAAAAAGACGTCTTGCCGTCTCCTGCGACCGGCACCCTTGCGGGCCGAGGCACTGGCTGGGCCGGAGTCCCGCTAGAAGATGAACTTCACGCTGAACTGCCCCTGCAGCCCGGTCTGCCAGAAGTCAGGCTGCCCATACCGCGGATCGAACGACGCGGCGCCGTCCGCCGAGGCTCGAATCAAGGCGTTGTAGTCGTAACCCTGGGCAAGATTGGTCCGGCTGAGATCGATCGCATTCGCCGCGATGAACGAGGAGCCGGCCGGCGCTCCCTTGTTCAGGAAGTTGAACACGTGCAGGACCGTCTTCTGGTTGAAGATGTTGATGACGTTCAGCTCCAGACGCAGCTTCTTGCTGGCCATCAGCCCGAACTCATGGGACAGCAGCAGGTCGGTCCGGGTCAACACCGGGGTCCTGCCCATGTCGCCGCGCCCGTTGACCAGCAGCGGCTCCTGCTGCAAATCGATGACGACGGTGGAGATCGGCGTGCCGCTGCCGCCGTAGAAGAACGCGCCAACCTGGGTGCCGAACGGGAAGGTGTACGACCCGTAGAGCTTGACGACATGAGGACGGTCAGTCGGCAGCAACCCCAGCACGTCGAGGTTGCCGTGGGAGTCCCATAGTATCGAATCGGTATCCCAGGATGAATGTGAGTTGCTGCCGACGCGCGCGATGCTGCCACCCGACTGCTGCGTCGTGCCGGCGCTGACGCCTCCGGTGGGCGTCAGGATCTCGTCCGAGTCGGCCAACCCGGAGTAGTTGCCGTAGAGCCGGCTCCAGGTGTAGTTGATACTGCCGAACCAACTCTTGGCGAACCGCTTCGCCAGGCCGAGCTCGACGGCGTCGTACTGCCGCTTCGGCCGCGGCATCGGAAAGTCACTCGTCGCCGGAAACGCGGCCGGATAGATCGCCGCCAGACCCTCGCCGGGGTTGCCGATGCTGTAGATGTTGCTGCCGTCGACCAGGGCGCTGAAGTCTTCGATGGTGCGGGTGAGATTGTTGTGGATGTAGTTGGCGGTCAACACCGTGGTCGGGCTGAACTCGTACTCGAGGCCGACCGTGGTGCTCGTCTGGTACATCGGCTTGGTGTTCGGATCGGTGTTTTCGAAGTTCGTCCCGCGCAGATCGCGGAAGCCGGCGCTGCTGCCCCACAAATCACGGCCCGGCATGTTCGACAAACTGAGGCTGTTGATGTCCAGCGTGTCGAGCGAACGGTAGAAGATGTGCCAGATGTCGCCGCCGTACGAACCGCGCGCGATCGAGTACTTGGTCCAGTCGTAATACTTGCCCCAGCTGCCCGACAGCTTGAGCTTGCCGTCGCCGCGGACGTCGAACGACGCACCAAGACGGGGCGCCAGCTTTTCGGCGAAGCCGAACTCGAAGGCATTCTGCTGGATGTCGGGACGGAACGACGGCACCTTTTCGTTCTCGGTCCGCAGGCCGAGATTGAGGGTGAGGCGCGGCGTCGGCGTCCAGGTGTCCTGGATGTAGAGCGGGATGATGTTGGCGCCAACCTTGCCCCGGGTCCCGAAGTCGTTCACCTGATAGTACCCGTAGGTGCCGGTGTCCCGCTGGCTCTGGGCGCCGGTGGCGATGGAGTTCCAGAACAGGAAGACGTAGCCACCCGGATACGAGTTTTCCACGTTGTTGGTGGAGCGTTGGAAGCCGGCGCCGCCCTTGAGCTGGTGCGTGCCGGCGGCGTTGAAGGTGTGGTTGTAGTCGATGTTGAAGAACCCGCGCGTCGTCGTGTCGAAGACGTTGATCTGGGTGCGCGGCGTGTTCGAAGTGTTGATCGGCGCCTGCAGAGCAGTCGGGATGTTGGCAGCGCCGACGTTCGTCGTCCGGTAGGTGTAGCTGGTCACCGTCGAAATGCCGGTGTCCTTGTAGTCGTCCTTGAAGTAGCCGCCGCGCACGGAGAGGTAGGACGAAGAAGTCAGGAAGAAATTGACGTCGCCCCCGACGTTGGTCTGGTTGATCTCGAACCCCTGGGTCCGGAACGGTTCGTTCTGCGCGGCCGAGCTGGTGGTGAAATTGGTGCCGGTGCCGCGGTACGACGCCAGCGAACCGGTCGACCGGGTGGGCGTCAGCAGGATGTTGCCGTTCGCGACCATCCGATTGCTCGTGTAGGTCACCTTCCCGAATGCCTGCGTCAGCGTCTGCTTCTGGGTCAGCGCACCCGGTTCGACGCCGTTGTTGAAGAGATAGTTGTTCTCGCGGCGGACGATCCGGGGCGAGACGGATCCGAAGAAGAACAACCGATCCTTGACGATGGGGCCGCCGATCGATCCGCCGATTTCGTTGCGGTCGTTCTTCTGCTTGTCGTCCTGGACGTGGAAGACCGTGTTGTTGTCCACCGGACTGAGCTGGATCCGCTCGATTGGACCGGCGCTCAGGCCGTTGCCGATGTAGTAGTAATGAGCTTCCCCGCTGAAGAGATTGCCGCCCGATTTCGTCACCGCGGCGATTACTCCGCCCAGCGCGCCGCCGTACTCGGCGTTGATGCCGCTGGTCTTGACCTGGACTTCCTGGAGATACTCAAAGACGGTGTCCTGCCGGCTGCGGCCGTCGATCAGGCTGTTGGTGACGACGCCGTCGACGACGAACGAGTTCTCCGCGCCGCTGGCGCCGTGGACCTGATAGCCCGCTTCGATCTCGCCGGAATTCACGCCGGGCGCCGCCATGGCGATGCCCTGAAAGCTGCGCGTCTTCGGAATGCGGTCCAGCTCTTCGGCGGTCACGTTGTGCTGCAGCGTGACGGACTTGAGGTCGACCTGCCGTGTATCGCCGACGACATTCACCGTCTCGGTGACGGCGCCGGTCTGGAGCTCATGGTTGATCGACACCTCGCGGCCGAGCAGGACGAGGACATCGTCGACATTCGCCTTCTGGAAGCCGGACAGCTCGATCGTCACGCTGTAGCGGCCGGGGGCAACGTCCGCGACGCGGAAGGTCCCATCCATGCCGGACACCGTCGTGCGCACCGCGCCGCTCGCCTTGCTGGTGACGGTGATGGTCGCCCCGGGAACCGCCGCCTTCGTCGAGTCGGTTACGGTTCCGGCGATGTTCCCGAATCGCTCCTGGGCGGCGGCCGGAAGGCTGGCAAGAATGCCCACCCCCAGCACCGCTAGTAGCAATCCGATACTGCTGAAACGCCTACTCAAGGTTCTCGACGACATAAGTCTCCTTTGGATCACGCTGAATGCGTGTGCTGGTCGATCATGAAAGTCGCGCTCGGGGACAGGGGTACTCCGCTGATGGAGAACGCGGAGGCAGAGGTACCGTGGCAACGACGTCGTTGCAGAGGTACTTTGCTATGGAGTCGCCCGGTTGCGGATAGCGCGATGGGGTGAGAGTTGGCAGGCATGTGGTCTTCGCCGCTGTATCAGCTGATACGCGACGAATCACAAGAGCGACCAAGCCTCAGACGGCAGACAAGACCCTGAAGTCATGACCTTGCCGTTCATCATACCTCCGTGTCTGTTCATCAGCGCAATCAGGTATTTCGTCCCAGGCTCAATTGCGGTCGATTCAAATTTCCAGATTCGTATCCTATTCGCCAGATTCGGACAAATGTGTAGCCATGGCTCAGGTAGCGACAATCGGCCGCGGGACGCGGCGTTGTCGCCCGCTCGCCGGATTGCCAGGGGCCGTGTCCGCCGCCTTCACACCGTGCACGGCTTATAATTCAGCCCCCGTGCGATTCCGATCTCTCGCCATCCCGGCGATCGCCCTTCAGTTGAGCGCCGCGACGACCGCGGCAGCTCAGCAGATCGGCGCCAGCCGCACCGTCCTGGCGACGGTCGTCGACACCCGCGGCCGATCCGTGGTCGATATCGACGTCGATGACTTCGTGGTTCGGGAAACCGGGCAACTGCGCGACGTGCTGGCGGTGCGAGTCGCCGACTACCCGCTCGCGCTGGTGCTCGACAACGGACAAGGTGCAGGGCGCGACCTCGACGTGATGCGGCAGGCAGCCGGACGATTCATCAGCCGGGTGGGACGCCGGCCGGTCGCCGTGGCCTTGTCCGATCCGCCGGGACTGCTCGCCACATTCGACGACGATCGCGCGGTGGTGCTGGAGCGCCTGCAAGCAGCCACGGCGACCGCATCGTCGGAAGGCCTGTTCCAGGCGATCGTCACCGCCGCTCGAACGCTGCAGGAGACCGGCTCGCCGTTCTCCGCCATCATCGTGGTGTCAGCGACGCCGGTCAGCGGTGTTCCCCCGGACGTGCTCGCCCCGATCCTGGAAAGCGGCGCCTCGGTCCACGTCGTCGTCCACCGCGACGCCACCCCCGCGGCGGGCCAGGCCGGTGGGCCATCGTCCGAGGCGCTGCGCGCCCTGGCCGACGAGACGCACGGCCAGTTCACAACCATCTACGCCGCCGCCTCGTATCAGGTCGCACTCGATCGGCTGGCTGACCGGATCGCGCCGGAATTGCTGATCGATTACCTCGTCCCGGTCGGGTCCACGCACGGTAGCGATGTCAGCGTCGGCGTCCGGATCCCGGGTTCGCGAGTAGAGGCCAGAGGGGTGACGCGGTAAGTAGCGCCGGCCCGTCACGTCCGGCTGGAGAGCGCGCGAAAAAATCGATGTAGTGCAGGCCTTTAGTTAGGCCTGCCGTGGTCAGGCAGACCGGAAGGTCTGCACTACTTCAGACTAATCAGGCCAGCCGGCGCCCGACCAGGCGCTCGAGGATCCGGAGCGGAGAGCGCCCCGGATCGAGCATGGCATCGACCGGCAGCAGGAACGTCTGCTCGAGCTGGAACCGACCGGCCATCGCCGCATGGCTGACCTGATCGGTGAACGCCATCCAGGTCGATCCCGCCGGAAAATCGAACCGCGTCTGCGGCGCGGCGGCCTGATAGCCGGTATCGCCTTTCATCAGATCGTGGAGCTGAAGCATCAGCGCGTCGTAGGCCGAACGGGGAGCCTTGGTCAAACGAAGCAGGTGAAGGATCGGCGCACTGCCTGGCCAGGGAATCCGGAGCCGGCCGGCGAACCGCCGCGCCACGGCCTCGAACTGATCCCCGATCCGCCAGGTCCGCGCCTGGCCGTGCGGGTTCACATTGGAGAACACCCGCAGGATCCGGCGATCGCCAACCGGCGTCGCCGGAAAGCTGTCGACGTGCAGCCGCGTGTCGTCCTTCCGCCACGAGCTGGGCCGCCCGGCAATTTCGATCGGCCGGAAGCTCGTCCGGCCGATCTCGAGGCAGTCGCGATAATCCGGCAGGATTTCGCCGGCGAACGTCCCCGCGACACGGCTGAATCCAGCGACCAGCTCGCGGAGGTCGACCGCTGCCGCTCCATGGCGATCAATGCCGCCAAGGCGTCCGCTGCGAGGGTCGAAGCTGATGTTCTTGGCGGTCGTGGCCAGCGATTGGGAGAAGAGGGCGCTCTCGGCCGCATCGATCTCGAACGGGAGGTTCGGAAAGAACAGGACGGCGCCAGACTCGAGCGCCGCCGCCAGACCGGGCGGCGGCGCGCTGCCGATCCCGCGGCTCCATGCGGCGTCACCGACGGTTATCACGGACGGCATAAGTAGCGAGGCTTCGCCTCGGACCGCCAAGAAAGGCGAGGCGGGTCTTGGCTCCGCCTCGCTAGTGGCAGCGTTGTTTTGCGCCGCCTCCGGCGGGGCGAGACGTCGCGAAGGCCCGCCGGGAAAACCTGACCCGCTCGCATGAATTGCCGGCCTTCAGGACGTCTAGACCGGTTCTTCCGGCTCGATCTCGTCGTCGCCCCAGGGAGAGGGCTGCGGCCCGGGCTGAATACCGGCGATATCCGGATCTTCCTCGCCCGGACGCCGGGGGGCGTTCGAGCGCTGCACCTTCTGCGCGCGCCGCTCATCCTTCTGCTTGCGCTTTTCCTGGCGCGCACGTTCCTTGTTGCGCTTCTCGAGCGTCGGTCTGGTGCGGTTCGCCATCCGGCGTCTCCTTTGGACATTCCAGGGTCAGGGGTCGTGAATCGAGCCGCCTCAAGCGTACAGCAAAACCTGGCGAGGCTCCGCCTCGGAACTCCGAGAAGGACGAGGCGTGTGGCTTCACCTCGCTAGCGGCAGCGGGGCACGGCCCATGCAGAGTTGGACGCAATGACCACGAACCGAGCCGCGACGATCGTCTCCGCGTTGACGCTGACATTCGCGCTCGGCGGACTGACCCCGGCCGAAGCCCAGCGAGGGGGCCAGAAGCCACGGCGGGCAGCAGCCGCGCGGTCGAAGGCCCCGGTGGCGCTTCCCTGCGGCAACATCGTGGCGTTCCAGGTCCTGCTCGACCGGCAGGGGTTCTCAACCGGCCAAATCGGGGCTGCGGCCAACGTCAACACGGGACGCGCGCTGGCCGCCTTCCAGACCTCGCGCCAGATTGCGGCCTCCGGCAAACCGGACTGCGACACCTGGAGCGGGCTGAACGGAGACACAGCGGATCCGACTGTCGTGGACTACGAAATCAGCGTGGAGGACGCCAGCGGTCCGTTCAGTGCGACGATTCCGGCCCGGCTCGAACAGCAGGCTGATCTGCCCGCGCTCGAGTATCGATCGGTGCTGGAACGGCTGTCCGAGCGCTTTCACAGCGCCCCGGCTCTGCTCAGCTCGATGAACCGCGACACGAAGTTCTCGGCCGGTCAGCATATCAAGGTGCCCGCCGTGTTGGTGTTCGATCCCGACGTCAAGCCCGAGAAGGATGCTGAGGCCGGCGAGATTACGATTTCGGTATCGCGCGTCGATTCTTCGCTCCGCGCCACCCGACGGGACGGTACGCTAATCTTCTTTGCCCCGGTCACCAGCGGCAGCAAGCACGACCCATTGCCGGTCGGCGATTGGAAGGTCGAGGGAGTGGCATGGCGGCCGGTCTATCACTACAGCCCCAACCTCTTCTGGGATGCCAATCCGAACGACCAGAAAGCGACGCTCAAGCCAGGCCCCAACAATCCGGTTGGTCTGATCTGGATCGATCTCAACATCGACCACTATGGGCTGCACGGCACGCCCGAGCCCGGACGGGTCGGCGTCGCGCAGTCGCATGGCTGCGTCCGCCTGACCAACTGGGACGTCGCGCGCGTCGCAGCACTGGTCAAGCCGGGGACGAAGGTCGAGTTCCGCTAGTGCCATGAAAATGACGTCTCCACGGCGGACTCTTCCGGTTGCGACGATGGCGGCCTGTTTTGCGGCCGGTGTGGGGACCGGCTGGTGGCTGCACGCGAGCGGCGGTCCGCAGCCGGCCGGGGATCCGGCGGCGATCGTACTCCCGGCGCCACAGACGCTGCCGGCGCCGTCGGACCCACCCACCGTTCAGGGCGGCGCGGCCGGCTCTCCGTCACCGCCCGAAGGCCCCCCTCGTCCGTGGGATCCGGCTTCAGCCGGATTGAATAGTCCGACTCCGGATGCGACTGGGGCGCCGGCGATCGGCGCGGCACCGCGCGGTGGCGAACCGACCGGCGCCATCGAGGAGCTGCGGCTCCGTGATCTTCGCGTGCCGATCGACGGCGCGCAGGTCAATGCGTTCAAGGACGCTTTCAACGAGCATCGCGCTGGAGACGGCGGCCATACCCATGAGGCGGTCGATCTGCCTGCGCCGCGTCAGACTCCGGTCCATGCCATCGAAGACGGGACCATCGCCAAGCTCTTCGACAGTAGAGCAGGGGGACATACCGTTTATCAATTCGACCCGACGCAACGGTTCGCTTACTACTACGCGCATCTCGACCACTATGCCGAAGGTCTGCACGACGGTCAGCGGGTGTCGGCCGGCGACGTGATCGGTTACGTCGGTACGACGGGCAACGCCCCGCCCGACGCACCGCACTTGCACTTTGCGATCTTCGAGCTCGGGCCCGAGAAGCGCTGGTCGCAGGGGACCGCGATCGACCCCTACCTGGTGTACAAGAAATAACCGCCGGCGCCCGGCCGGAGGCTCGGCCCGGATCGTACAATCCAGCTCTGACAACTGCTTGCGCCTACCTCGTCTCGGCGGGTGTCGGCCTCGCGCTGGCTGCCGCGGACTCCGCATCCGCGGCGCCATCGCCCTCGAGGCGCGCGTACGAGGCCGCAGGCCTCAGCCGGTCGGCCGCCAGCTCGGATTCGCCTGCGTCGTTCCCGCGTCGTCCTCCGCGCGACCGCACCACCGAGGAACTCGTCCCGCGGCAGACGGTCATGGCACCGAGTACACGCAGTACCTGCCGGCGAACCTGCGCGCCTCGTTCGAATCCCAGATCGCCCGCACCCCGAAGACCGCCCGCCGAGGCGCGGCAGTTCGTCATCGATCTGAAGACCGCGCGCGTCGCGACGATCTGCTGCGGCGGATGAAGGACTCGGGCGCCACCTACGATCCGACGCCGTCGGTGTGGGAAGGCCAGGCGCAGCTGGCGGCCGGCCAGACCGATCTCCTCGATCGATCGCTGCTGCAGCAGGCGGTCGCCCCGGCATTGCTGACCTCAACACGCGCGTTCGTGCGGGCCGGCACCGCCGCCGACGCCGGCCGGGCGGCGGCGTTGCGGCAGCTGCTGCAGCTGGAAGCCGGCAATCTCCAGCGCGCCTATCAGGCCGGCGTCACGCTGGTCACCGGCAGCGGCGCCGGAAATCCGCTCATCCTGCACGGCCCGACGGTGCAGCACGAGCTCCAGCTCTGGGTCGCCGCCGGCATCCCGGCGGCAGTGGCGCTCCGGGCCGCCACGTTCAACGCCGCCCGTCTCCTCCACGCCGATTCCCGCATCGGCCTCGTCGTCAAGGGACACGACGCCGACCTGCTGGTGATCGACGGCAACCCCCTGACGGATATCTCCACCACCGAGCGCATCTCGCTGATCGTCTTCAAAGGCGAGCGGATCAGGCGGGCGGCACTGTTCACCGAAGGACAGGTGGCGACGCAGTAGACACGGTCCGCCTGAAGGCGGACACTACGTACGAAACCAACGATCGCACCAAATAGTCGCCGGACGAAGCGCGTCCGTAGTGTCCGGCTTCAGCCGGACCGTGTCTACGAACATCGAAATCCGGACGGCCGTCTAACTCAGAACTTATGGCCATTACCAACGACAGGCGTGATCTCTCGCCTCGGGTCTGGTTCGAGCGGCTGGGGCAGGATCTCCGCTACGGCTGGCGCGTGCTCGCCGCGAGCCCCGGGTTCACCAGTATCGCCGTCCTGTCGCTGGCCATCGGCATCGGCGCCAACTGCGCCATCTTCAGCTTTGCCGATGCCCTGCTGCTCCGGCCGCTGCCGGTCGCCCGGCCGGGCGAGGTCCTCACCGTCGGCTCGACCGCCTCGCTCGAAGCGCTCGGCGCCAGCTCGCTGGTGTCCTCGTACCGCGACTACGTCGACATTCGCGATCGCAACAAGAGCTTCGCCGGCCTGGCGGCGTTCCACTATGTCACGGTCGGCTTCGCCACCGATCCCAGGGCCACGCCCAAACTGAAAATGGGCATGCTGGTGAGCGCCAACCTGTTCCCGCTGATGGGCGTCGAGCCGAGCATCGGCCGGGCGTTCCGTGCCGAGGAAGATCAGGTGCCGGGACGCGACGCGCTGGTCGTCCTCGGCCGGACGATGTGGGAGCAGGACTTCGGCTCGGATCCCGGGGTGCTCGGCACGAACGTGCGAATCAACGGCGGCGAGTTCACCGTGATTGGCGTGGCGACGGCCGAATTCAAGGGGATGGACCAGTTCGTCCGCTCGGATTTCTTCGTGCCGCTGATGATGTCGGAGCGCCTGGCGCCCAATCCGAAGGAGTCGGCGCTCGAGTCGCGCGACGCCCGCAGCCTCCGGTTGAAGGGCCGCCTCAAACCCGGCGTCAGCCAGGCGGAGGCCCAGACCGAGTTGACCGCGATTGCCGCCGATCTCGAGCGCGCCTATCCGGACACCAACAGGAATCGCGGCTTCCTGGTGCGGACCGAGCTCCAGGCCAGGCTGGCGGCAGACCCGCCGGATGCGATGCTGATCACGATGCTGTCGACGCTCGCCCTCGGCGTCCTGATCGTCGCCTGCGCCAACGTCGCCGGGCTGCTGACCAGCCGCGCTCCGGTTCGGGCTCGCGAGATGGCGCTGCGGCTCGCCATCGGCGCCGGCCGCGCGCGGCTGATCCGCCAGCTGGTCACGGAGAGCCTGCTGATTGCCGTCGCCGGCGGTGTGCTGGGTCTCGGCGTCGGCTATGCCGGCCTGACCCTGTTCAGACAGATTGAGCTGCCGACCGACCTGCCGATCTCGTTGTCGTTCGAGATGGATCGGCGGGCGTTGCTCTTCAGCCTCGCTGTCGCCGTGGCCAGCGCCGTCATCTCCGGCCTGGTCCCGGCGATTCAGGCGACGCGCACCGATCTCATCGCCGTGATGAAGTCGGGCGACACGTCGGCGCCGGGCCGGCGGCGGCGGTGGGGCCGGGCGGTGCTGGTCGGCGGGCAGGTCGCCGTGTCGGTCGTCCTGCTGGTCGTCGCGATGTTCATGTATCGCGGCTTCCGTCAGCAGCTGACGAGCGGGCCGGGTTACCGGACCGATCATCTGCTGATGATGAGCTTCGACCCCGGCCTGGTCCGCTATAGCGAAGCCCGGTCGCAGCAGTTCTTCCAGCAGGTCGCCGAGCGCGCCCGCGCCGTGCCGGGCGTCAAGACCGCAGCGTTGACGACCTCGATCCCGATGTCGAACGACGCGATCGGCTCCGTCACGATCGCGCCGGAGGGGTTTCAGTTTCCGGTCGGCAAGGACAACGTCACGGTCCTGTCGTCGATGGTCGACGAGCACTACTTCGACACGATGGGCATCACGCTGATCGAGGGACGCAATTTCCGGCTCGAGGACACCGACGTCACGCCGCCGGTCGCCATCGTCAACCAGCACCTGGCCCAGCACTACTGGCCGGACCAGAGTCCGCTCGGCAAGCGGTTCCAGATCGACGACGCCGGGAAACGCTGGGTCGAGATCGTCGGCGTCGCCAGGACCAGCAAGTACATCTTCATCGCCGAGCCGCCCTCCGACTTCGTCTACCTCCCGTACCGGCAGAAGAAGCCGCAGCGGATCGTCCTGATCGCGCAGTCGGCCGGCGATCCGTCGAGTCTGGTGACGCCGCTGCGCGAGGTGGTGCGCGGGCTCGACGCCAATTTGCCGATCTTCAACGTCCGGACCATGGAGGAGTTCTATCGGATGCGCGCGGTCAGCATCTTCAACGTGCTGGTCAGCACCGTCGCGGCGATGGGGTTGATGGGGCTGGGGCTGTCGATCGTCGGCCTCTACGGACTGGTCGCGTATGCGGCCAGCCGGCGCACCCGTGAAATCGGCATCCGGATGGCGATCGGCGCCACCCGCCAGGCCGTGCTGCGGATGGTGCTGCGCCAGGGCATCGTGCTGGCGCTGATCGGTCTCGTCCTCGGCCTGTTCGCCAGCATCGGCGCCGGAGAACTGCTGCGGGCGGCGTTCCCCAATGGCGACGATCAACGCGACTTCGTCGCGATCGTGCTGGTCGCGCCGGTGGTCCTGGCCGTCACCTTTCTCGCCGCGTATATTCCGGCGCGCCGCGCGTCGCGGATCGAGCCGATGAAGGCGCTGCGGTACGAATAGCGGCTCAGGACGACATCGATCCGCAGTCCGGTGGCAGAATGGCAGGGTGATCCATCGACTGTTGCTGCCATTCGCCCTGCTGTCGATCCCGCTGGCCCTCGCCGCCCAGCGGCCGCGGCCCGACAGCCCGGCGGTCGCGATCGAGCTGCTCGCGTTCAACGATTTCCACGGCAACCTCGAACCGCCGACCGGCGCCAACGGCCGGGTCGGCCGGACCGTGGCTGGCGGCGCCGAATATCTGGCCACCCATCTCAAGCGCGCCGTCGAGCGGCAGCCGAACTCGATCATCGTCGCGGCCGGCGATCTGGTCGGCGCGGCGCCGTTGATCTCCGGCCTGTTCCACGACGAGCCGGCGATCGAATCGCTGAACGCGATCGGGCTGTCGCTGTCGGCGGTCGGCAACCACGAGTTCGACCGCGGATCGCGGGAACTGCAGCGGCGGCAGCGCGGCGGCTGCCACCCGGTCGACGGCTGCCGGGACGGCCAGCCCTTTCCCGGCGCGCGGTTCCAGTATCTCGCCGCCAACGTCATCGATACCGCGACCCGGCGGCCGGTGCTCCCCGCCACCGCCGTCAGGACGATCGGCGGGGTCAGGGTCGGGTTCATCGGCGAGACGCTGAAAGGCACGCCGCAAATCGTCGCGCCCTCGGGCACGGCCGGCCTGACCTTCCTGGACGAAGCCGCCACGGCCAACCGCTACGCGCGCCAGCTCAGGCAGCAGGGCGTCCGCGCCCTGGTCCTGCTGATTCACGAGGGCGGCCAGCAGAGTGTGCCAGACGAAGCGGTGGATCCGAACGGCTGCGTCGACTTCACCGGCCCGATCGCCGCGATTGCGCGAAAGCTGACGCCCGACATCAAGGTGATCATCAGCGCCCACAGCCATCGCGTCTACAACTGCTCGATCGCCGGGCACCTGGTGACGAGCGCGGCAAGCTTCGGCCGCGCCATCACGAGGGTGAGCCTGACGATCGACCGGACGACCGGCGCCGTGACGCGGGCGGCCGCGGTGAACGAGATCGTGACGCGCGACGTGCCGAAGGATCCAGTCCAGACGGCGCTGGTGGAGAAATACGCGGCGCTGGCCGCTCCGATCGCCAGGCGGACGGCGGGGTCGGTGACGGCCAGCATTACGCGCGAGACGAATCGCGCCGGCGAATCGGCGCTTGGCGATGTCGTCACCGACGCGCACCTGGCGGCGGCGCGGACCGCCGGCGGGAACGCGGCCGTCGCGTTCATGAACAACAGCGGCATCCGCGCCGATCTCGTCGCCGGCAGCGCGACGGTGGCAGCCCCGGCACCCGTCACCTACGGCGAACTGTACGACGCGCAGCCGTTCGGCAACACGCTGATCACCCTGACGGTGACCGGTGACATGATCAAGCGATTGCTCGAGCAGCAGTTCACCCAGCCCGATACGGGCGCTGACGTGCTGCAGGTCTCGGCGGGATTTTCCTATCGCTACAAGCTGACCGCGCCGGCCGGACAGCACGTCGATCCCGATTCGATCTCCCTCGACGGCCGCAAAATCGCCGCCGCCGACCGCGTCCGGATCATCGTCAACGATTTCCTGGTCAACGGCGGACTCGGTTTCACGGTGCTGAAGGAAGGCACCGGCCGGTCCGGCGGCGCGTTGGATATCGATGCATTCGCCGGCTACTTCAAGGATCACTCGCCGGTCGCACCAGGCCGGCAGGACCGGATCGTCCGGACGGACTAGGCCCAGTACAAGCGCGTTTATAGATCGACGTGTAAACAAAAAGCTCGAAATGTCCG
>JBDTRR010000055.1:0-35647 GCA_039931615.1 Acidobacteriota bacterium | reverse complement strand
GGGTTATGAGCCCAACGAGCTACCGGACTGCTCCACCCCGCGTCACCTGAGGAACACCGATTGTAACACGGCTGGCCGACCGCACGCGACGCCATTCATCTCACCTGCTCCCACGGCACCGTCGGCGGCGCCGCGGCGTCACCGCGCAGATTTTCTCGCCGTCTGAAGAAGGCGGATACTACTTCGCGGAGCCCTCAGACGAATGCGACCACCCCTGCTGCCGACCTTCGCCGATGTCGAGAGCGCCGCCCGCCAGGTTGCCGGCGCCGCTCATCACACGCCGGTCGCGACCTCCCGTCTGGTAAACGCCCGTACGGGCGCCGAACTGTTCTTCAAGTGCGAGAACCTGCAGCGCGCCGGCGCCTTCAAGTTCCGCGGCGCCTACAACGCGCTGTCCCGTCTACCGCCCGACGCCCGCCGCCGCGGCGTCGTCACCTATTCCTCGGGGAACCACGCCCAGGCCATTGCCCTGGCGGGCCAGCTGCTCGACATCCCGCGGGTCATCGTCATGCCGGCCGATGCCCCGGCCGTCAAGCGCCGCGCCACCGAAGAATACGGCGGCGTGATCGTCCCCTACGATCGCGACCGCGAGGATCGCGAGGCAATCGGCGACGGCCTGGCCCGCGAACAGGCGCTCACCGTCATCCCCCCTTACGATCACCCAGACATCATCGCCGGCGCCGGCACCGCAGCGCACGAGCTTTTCACCGAGGTCGGCGCACTCGATCTCCTGCTGGTCCCGTGCGGCGGCGGCGGTCTGCTCGGCGGCTCGGCCCTGGCGGCACACGGTCTCTCCCCACACTGCCGGGTGATCGGCGTCGAGCCACTCGCCGGCGACGATGCGACGCGATCGTTTCGCTCGAGGCAGCTGGAGACCACGTACAATCCCCAGACGGTCGCCGACGGCGCCCGCACGCCGTCGCTCGGCACGCTGACGTTTCCGCTCATGCTCGACCACGTCAGCGACATGACCACGGTCGATGACGCGGCGCTGCTCCGAACCATGTTCTATCTATGGGAGCGGCTGAAGCTGATCGTCGAACCGACCGGTGCGCTGGGCGCCGCCGCGGCGCTCGAGAACCTGGTCGCCGTGAAGGGCCGGCGCGTGGGTGTCATCCTGAGCGGCGGCAACGTCGACCTGTCACTGGTGTCGTCCTGGATGGCGCAATTGTAAAATCCGCAGGGGCCGCGACGCCAGTGCCGCCTGGCCCGATGCGAAACAGTGGGGCGGACTGACCAAGGACCAGGCACCAGGGACGGCCCAAGTACGGACCAAGCACGAAGGACGGACCAGGGACCAGGGACCAAGCACCAAGGACCAAGGACCAGCAATCATGCCGATCGGCACCCCCGCTCCCCGTCTCGACCTCCCCACGCCGTCCGGCGAACGGCGCTCGCTGCGCGAGTTCCACGGCCGGCCGGTCATGATCTCGTTCCTGGGGCCGGCACACTGCCTGTTCTGCCGGGCCCACGTGATCCGGGTGATTCAGGCTCGAAACGAGCTCGACAGCCTGGGCGCCGGCGTCATCTTCGTGGCGCACAACGACCCCGAACTGCTCACGACCAAGATGCTGCACGACCTCGATCTGCCCTACACACTGCTGCTCGATCCGACCCGAATGGCCTACGCGCAATGGGGCCTCGGGCGGGCCGGCCCGGGAAGCTGGCTGTCGCCCGGACTGTACTGGGCCGGACTGACGATGGCCGTGAAAGTGTGGCTGAAGAAAGAGTCGGCGCTGGGCAACGCGCCGGGCAGGAATCAGCTCGGCGGCGACTTCGTCGTCGATCGCGCCGGCAAGGTGGTGTTCGAAAACCGCTTGAAGAGCTTTCACGACCGCGCCAAGATCGCCGACCTGCTGGCGGCCTTGCAGGGCGCGCCGATCTAGGCAGACTGCTGAAAAACGTCAGCCTGAATTAGGAATTCAGAATCAGGAATTGGGCATTCGAGCGTCGCCTGGGGTTTTCCTTTCTGAATTCTGCATGCGGAAATTCCGAATTCAGGTTCCTCGGGCTTTTTCAGCTGCTGCTACGCTCTCTCCACCGTCGGCGCGTCGGTCGCCACCGGCACCGTCAGCAGGCGCAGCGACGAGGTCGCCGGCAGGTGCGTCTCCCACCAGACGACCGCTTCCGCTTGCGTCCACGGCACCAGCTGACAGGCCTCGAACAGCGCCGCGACGCCCCGGGCGCTGGCCGGCCGGTCCGACGGTCTCTTCTCGAGACACTGCATCACGATGCGCTCGAGATCGGCGGGAATCGGCACCGCCGTGCGCGCCGACGGCGGATCCGGCCGGGACTGGACGTGCCTGAGCGCCATCGTCATCGGATTCGAATCCGGAAACACCAGCGTGCCGGTCAACAGGTAGTAGACGAGGCAGCCGAGCGCGTAGATGTCGGCGCGGCCGTCGACGTGCTCCTCGCCGAGCGCCACTTCCGGGGCAATGTAGCCGGGCGTGCCGGCAGCGGTGCCCTCCATCGTCAACTGCGACATATCCTCGCAGGCGGCGCATTTGGCGAGACCGAAATCGAGCACCTTGACGAAATCGTAGGTCAGCGCCAGCTTGCAGAGCATCACGTTGGACGGCTTGAGGTCGCGATGGACGAGGTTCCTCTGGTGGGCTTCATCGAGCGAGGCGCAGATCTGCAGCGCGATCGACCGGACCCGACCCGCCGGCTGCGGACCGAATGTGGTGACGAGCGTCTGGAGGTTGATCCCGTCGAGCAGTTCCATGACGTAGTAGAACCGCCGGTCGCGCGAGACACCGAAGTCGTAGAGATAAATGGTGTGCGGCGACTGCAGGCCGGCGATGACATTCGCTTCGCGCCGGAACCGCTCGACCCGGAGGTCGGCCTGACGCGCCGATGACGCCGTCGTCCGCGGCCGCACCAGCTTGATGGCCGCCTGGCGCGCCAGCATCTCGTGGCTCGCCTTCCAGACTTCGCCCATGCCGCCGGCGCCGATCGGCGCCAGCAGACGATAGCGTCCCAGATCGTCTGCGGTTTCGGCGGTCGCGGCGGTGCCGTCAATCCGCCGGCCGATCACGGCGGCCAGCACCGCGATCAGATAGTTGATCCCCGGCCAGACGATGAGGCGTCCCCACGGGGCGAGCGCGAAGCCGTGGCGCTGCAGGTTGATCGCGTATGCGATGGGCCACATCGAGGCGGCGATCAAGCCGGCGGCCAGCGTCGCCCCGGGCCGGTTCCGCGCGAGCAGGCTGAACAACAGGATCCATGGGCCGACCGCGGAGATGCCCAGAACCGGCCGGTCGGCCGGCAACGGCACGACCGTCTCGGCCAGGGCAATCACCAGCGCGACCATCGCCGCGAACCCAATCCCGACGCTCAGCACGGCCGGCTGGCCGGCGATGCGGTCGCGATGCAGCGCCAGCAGGCCGAGGCCGGCCAGCGCCGCGGCGACGGTCGTCAGGAGGATCAGCGGATCGCGGTAGACTGCCGCGAGATCCGGCTGGGCCAGCCGCTGAAAGGAAATGATGAGGACGACCAGGATGGCAATCGGCGCGACCAGGCGCAGGCCTGTCGAGGACGCCGTATCCAGAGCTCCGGCCGGCGTCCGCGCTCCGGGCAACCGAACCGTCGCCGACCTAAATGGATCGGGCAGGGCCATCGGCCAGTTCCCCGGACATGCCAGGCGTGGCCTTCGTCCGGAAGCGCGGGACCCCGCCGGGCCAGGTGTGAGGACCACGCGTACCGGGAGCAGGCGAGGGAGGAGCAGCGCCGCCAGCCGGGATGCCCCTCCCGGGAGTTGTGTGACGCATCACGATTCCGGGGACTAGTATAAGGGCGCGCTCATGTCTCCAGTCCGCTCGGCTCCTGCCCCGTTTCCGGTCGCGGTCATCGACATCGGCTCGAACTCGGGCCGCGTCGTCGTCCTCGAACGGGATCGAGCCGGACATCTGCGGCTGCTGACCGGATCACGGGCGCCGCTGCGGCTGGTCCACGACGTCGACGAGCAGCACAGTCTGAGCGAAGAGTCGATGGCCCGCACGATGGAGGCGCTGCGCGACTTTCACGCCATCGCGGCCGGCGTCGGGGCCCGGCGGATCCTCGCGGTCGCGACCGCGGCGATGCGGGATGCGAGAAACGGCGGGCTGTTCATGGACCGGATCCGCCGGGAACTGCGCATCCGCGTCGAGATCATCGATGGCCAGGAAGAGGCCCGCTACGGCTTTGCCGGGGCCGTCAGGGGGCTCCCGGTGTCGAGCGGCGTGCTGTTCGACCTGGGCGGCGGCAGCATGCAGGTGTCGCACTTCAAGGCCCGCCGGCTGACCCGCGCCACCAGCCTGCCGCTCGGCGCGCTGCGCTTGAGCGAGAAGTTCCTGGCGTCCGATCCGCCGCGCGCGAAGGAGATCCGCCGCCTCCGCGACCACGTCTTGAAGCACCTCAAGAAAGCCGCGGTCGGCCCGCTCGGACGGCCGGAATCCCTGATCGGCACCGGCGGCACGCTGCGGAACCTGGCCAAGATCGACCGGAACGCGCACCGGTATCCCATCAGCCGCCTGCACGGCTATACCTTGACGCTGGAGCGGCTGCACGGCATCGTCCGCCGCATCGCCGCGACGCGTCAGAAGGACCGCGACGGCATCTCCGGACTGAGCGCCGAGCGGGCCGACTCGATCGTCGGTGGGGCGGTGGCGATCGAGACGCTGATGGAGATCGTCAGGGCCAGGGAGATCCTGGTTTCCAGTCAGGGCGTGCGGGAAGGGATCGCGCTGCGGCTCCTGAAGATGACCGTCGCCGCAACGAAGGACGTCAAGGAAGCGTCGCTGGGTTCGCTGGTCTCGCGTTTCGACGGCTGGCATGCCGAAGCGTCGACGCGACGGCGCGCCCTGGCGGCGGCGCTGCTGCGTGCGCTCGAGCCCCGGGCCGACCCGAAGATCACCGAGGCGCTCGATCACAGCGCGCGGGTGCTCGATGTCGGCCGCAGCTTCGATTTCGTCGATCGCCACGAGCACGCGGCGGACATCCTGCTGACGACCGAGCTGAACGGGTTCACGCACGAGGAACTGGCGCTGGCCTCGGTGCTGGTCCGGCGGGCCGGCGATCGACACGCCGACCCGAAGCAGCTCGGCACCCTGATCGTCCTGTCCGATCGGGGACAGCTGGAACGGGGGGCGGTGATTCTCGAACTGGCGGACGAGATCGAGGCGCGGTGTCCGCACGGACACCCGATCGCGGTGAAGTGTGAGGTCGGCCGCGACGTCAAGATCTCGGTGCCACTGCTCCCGTCATGGCGGGCCAGCGATCTGGGGCAGCGGTTCGAGCGCGCCTTCCGCAAGCCGCTGATCGTCAGGACCGGCGGCTGAAGGCCGAGCTACAGCGTCTTCTTGCGGTGCTCCCTGGCAATCTGCGTGGCCACCCAGATCCAGGCCGCCGTCAGCCCGACGTTGAGCCACGCGAACACCGGCACGGTGGCGCCAATCAGCTGGCCGAGCGCGACGAACCCGGCCGAGAGCACATCGCCGCCCCTGGTGAAGAAGGTGTCAATCGCCGCCTTGGCCTTGTACTTCGACTCACGCGAGGTCGGCAGGAACAACGCCTGGCGCAGCGTGTTCTGGATCGAATAGTCGGTGCTGTTCTCGAGGATCTTGCCGACGCGAACCACCGCCAGGATCGGCGCCACGGCGATGATCGAATAGTTGATCAGGGCGAGCACGGGCAGGATGAACAGCGCGCCGCGCACCCCCATCAGGCGAATGACGCGAGAGGTGACGAACAGCTGCAGCAGGAAGCCGACCAGATTGACGGTGGCGATGATCGACCCCGAGAACGCGGTCACGAACTGCCGGCTGGCGGCCAGATTGGCAGGCGCCGTGCCGAACCGCGCCGCCGCTTCGCCGACGATCAGCCGGTTGAGCACGTAGCCGCCGGTGGTGTTGACGACATTCAGGAGCACGATCAGGATGGCGATCCAGAACAGATAGCGATCCTGCCAGACCAGCTCGAAGCCGCCCTGCGGCCCGAGCGGCGTACTATCGGCCGCCACCGCCTGTGGCTCCGCCCGGTCCGTCTCGCGCCGGTTCACGATCAGGGTGATGCCGAGCGCGAGGAGCAGCACGATCGCACCGAGCACCATCAGCGTGTACGGCGTGTAGTTCAGACCGGTGACGAGCGGCCCGACGGTCACCGCGCCGATCCACGCCCCCAGCGACTGCCCGACGCCAATCATCGGAAACAGCCGGCGGCCCTGCCCTTCCGTGTAGAGGTCGTTGGCGAAGGCCCAGAACTGCGACACGATGAAGACGTTGATGATGCCCAACCAGATGTAGAACGGGATCCCTTCGCGGAATCCGGCCCGCCCGGCGGCGAAGAACGCGACCAGGGTCGCCGCGAAAAACAGCATCATGATGGCGATCAGCCGGATCCGGACGACCCGGGTACCGAGCCAGCCATAGAGCGGCACGACCGCCATCAGCAGGACCGCCTGCGCCGCGGCCGAATACGACGCGACCTCGGCGCCGCCTTCGGTCAGGATCAGTCCGTCGCGCGCCGGCTTCATCAGGGAATAGCCGGCCAGCAGCAGGAAGATGTTGACGGTGAGCAGGAGCGCGCCGACCCCTTCGCCGGCCCGGACGTCCGCGAACAGCGACAGCAGCCGTTCGAGCAGATTCTTGGGGCGCTCGCCGAGGGTCTTGAACAGGGGAAAGGACTGGTGTGAATAGAGCTCTGGATGCGAGACCAGCGTGCGCGGCTCGGACGTGTTCATAGTCAGACCTTCTGGACGACTGGCGGTGTTCGCGGCGCCTCCTGCGCGAACGACCGCAGCGACGAGGACTGCGGCAGGTGCAGCTGCCACCAGTCGTGGGCGTTGCGCTCGGTCCAGCCGGGGACGCTGCAGCTCGCGAGCATCTCGTCGAGCTCACGGGCGCTGCCCGGACGGTCCGTTCGCTTCTTCTCCAGACAGCGCAGGATGATGCGCTCGAGATCGGGCGGAACCGGCAGCTCGGTCCGCACCGAGGGCCGATCCGGCACCGTCTGGACGTGCTTGAGCGTCATGCTCAGCGGATTCGGGTCGGGAAACACCAGCGTGCCGGTCAGCAGCACATAGGCGACGCAGCCGAGCGCGTAGAGGTCGGCGCGCGCATCGACGTCGGCGTCACCCAGGGCCACCTCCGGCGCGATGTAGCCGGGCGTCCCGGCGGCGACCCCCTCGATCGTCAACTGCGAGACGTCCGGACGCTCGGGCCGCGCCACCGACTTGGCGAGACCGAAGTCGAGCACCTTGACGAAGTCGTGCCGCCTGGCCACCGTGCACAGCATCACGTTCGACGGCTTCAGGTCGCGGTGCACCAGGCCCTGCTCGTGCGCTTCATCGAGCGAACTGCAGATTTGACGCAGGACGAAGATGACGCGGGACGCCGGCTGAGGCCCGAACGTCGTGACCAGCGTCTGCAGGCTGATGCCGTCGAGCAGCTCCATCACATAGTAGAAGCGGCCGTCCTGCGCGGTGCCGAAGTCGTAGAGGTAGACGGTGTGGGGTGATTGCAGCCCGGCGATCATGTTGGCCTCGCGCCGGAACCGCCTGACGAAGACATCCGCCTGCCGGGCGGACGCCGCGCCGTCCGGCTTCACCAGCTTGATCGCCGCCGGGCGGGCCAGCATCCGATGGCTCGCCTTCCAGACCTCGCCCATCCCGCCTTCACCGATCAGCGACACCAGCCGGTAGCTGCCGAGCTCCTGCGCGGTCTGGGCCTGGCAGGCGGTGCCGTAGGTGCGGCGGCCCACCAGGTAGGCCAGGACGGCCATCAGATAGTTCATCGCCGGCCAGACCGCGGTCTGCCGCCACGACTCGGTGACAAATCCCAGCCGCGCCGAGTTGATCAGGTACGCGACCGGCCAGCTGGTGGCGGCGACCAGCGCGACGGCCAGCGTCACGATCGGGCGATTCGGGATCAACGCACCGACGAACACGATCCAGGGACCGAGCGCCGACAGGCCGAGCAGCGGCGCGACCGGGTCGAACGGCCTGGAGGTCTCGAACATCGAAATCGCCAAGGCCACGACGACCTCGAACAGCATGCCGAGCCCGAGCAGCGTGCGCGACGTCGCGAGCCGGAGGCGCTGCAGCGCGAACAGTCCGATCGCCATCAGCACGGCGGCCAACGTCGCCAGCCGGTTGACCGGATCATCGATCACCGCGACCAGCTGCGGCTGGATGGTGCGCTGGAAGACCTGCACGATGACCACGACGACGGCGAGAAAGACGGCGAGGATCGACATCCGCTGCGCGGCGTCGTCGAGCAGTTTGGGAGGAAGTGCGGCCCGCCCCGGCAGGCTCCCGCCAGTCGCGGGGGTGGAACCGACGGGCGTCGGGCTCGTCATGTGATGCCGACGATGATACGCACGATTGTAATCGTAGCCAAGACACCGGCCGCCGGCGCACTGCTTCGCTCCCCGCGGTCCGAGGGGGAGCCTCGCCGTCCGCCCCCGCGTACGTGGGATCCGTAGTCGGACTGAAGTCGGACGCCACGTACGAATCTGAGGCGGTCTGGGGCGGGGCCTCGCTAGTGGTAGGCTGGATTGGTGCGGCGGTCCGGCAATCCATCCTCCCCGGCGTCGCTGCTGATGACGGCGATGGTCGGTTCGGCGGCGGTGGCGGCGCAATTCGTCGCCGGCAAGGCGGTTCGGGACGCGCTCTATCTGGCGCGGCTTGACGTCACGACGCTGCCGGCGATGGTGGTGGCGACCTCGGCGGTGTCGATCCTCCTGGTTGCCGCCACGGCGACGCTCGTCGCGAAGCGCCGGCCGTCGCAGTTCGTCCCGGCGCTGTTCGGCGCCAGCGCGCTGCTGCTGCTGGCCGAATGGGCGCTCACCATGGTGGCGCCGCGAACCGCCGTCGTGCTGGTCTACCTGCACGTGTCGGGGTTTGGTCCGATGCTCGGCTCCGGATTCTGGTTGATCGCGAGCGAGCGCTTCGATCCGCGAACGGCGAAGCAGCGGTTCGGCCAGATTCAGGGCGCCGGCACCTTCGGCGGTCTGCTCGGCGCGCTGCTGACCGAGCGCATCGCCGCGGTCTTCGGCATCGCGGCGATGCTGCCGGTACTGGCCGCCCTCAATGTCCTCTGCGCGTGGAAGGTCGGCCGGCTCGCCGGCGGGTCGGACGGCGCCGGCCTGGATCGGCTGGAGGTGGCGCCCGACCTGGCGCCGGTGGCGGCGGTGTCCGGCCTGCGCGTGCTCGCCCGCGCGTCCTACCTGCGCAACCTGGCGGCGCTGGTCCTGCTCAGCACCGCCGGCAGCACGCTGATCGATTACGTCTTCAAGGCCGAGGCGTCGATGGCGTTTGGCCCGGGCCCGGGTCTGATCCGCTACTTCGCCATCTACTATGCCGCGACCAGCGTCCTGACGTTCCTGCTCCAGACCTCACTCAGCCGGTTCGCCCTCGAGCGATTCGGGCTGGCGATGGCCGGGGCATCCCCCTCGATTGCGCTGATCGCCGGCGGCGTCGGGGCAATGTTCGCGCCCGGCATCGCCGGGTTGACCGTCGCGCGCGGCAGCGAATCGGTGCTGCGCGGATCGCTGTTCCGCGCCGGCTACGAGCTGTTCTACACGCCGATTCCGCGCGCGGAAAAGCGCGCCGCCAAATCGATCATCGATGTCGGCTTCGATCGGCTCGGCGACGCCGTCGGTGGCGGCGCCGTCTGGATCGTCCTGTTCCTCCTCCCCGCGCGGCCGTCGATTCCCATCCTGTCCCTGGCGATGGCCTGCTCGACGGTCGCCGTCTTCATCGCCAGCCGGTTGAACCGCGGCTACATCCAGACGCTGGAGCGCAGCCTGCTCCAGCGCGCCGTCGAGCTCGACCTCTCCGACGTCGTCGACGACACGACGCGGACGATCGTGATGAGGACCTTGAACCACCCCCGTCACCAGGTCGGGGCGGAGGCCAGGACCAGCCGGCGCATCGAGCCGGATGAACCGGCTGTCCCCCGGAGCGACGATCCGGAGCGGCGCGACATCGATCGGCTGTGGTCGCGCGATCGGGAGCAGGTGCTGGCCGTGCTGCGCCGCGAGGAACCGGTGACGCCGCCGATGGTGCCGCTGGTGATTCCGCTGCTGGCCTGGGATCCGGCGGCGGCCGATGCCATCGACGCCCTGCGCCGGGTCGCCGAGGATCATGTCGGCCAGTTCGTCGACGTGCTCGTCGATCAGAACCAGGACTTCGCCATCCGGCGCCGCCTGGCACGGGTGTTCTCCGTCTGCACCTCGCAGCGCGCCGCGGACGGGCTGATTTTCGGCCTCGACGATCTGCGATTCGAGGTCCGCTTCCAATGTGGACGCTCGCTGGCGGCGATGCACGAACGGAACCCGGCGATCGCGATCGACCGGGACCGGATGCTGGCGGTGGTCCTGCGTGAGGTCGCAGTCGGCCGACCAGTCTGGGAGAGCCGCCGGCTGCTCGACCAGCCCGATGCGGGGGACACGACGTCGTTCGTCGACGAGTTCCTGCGCGACCGGGCCGGTCAGAGCCTGGCGCATGTCTTCACCCTGCTGTCTCTGGTGCTGCCGCGGGAACCGCTGCAGATCGCCTTCCGCGGCCTCTATACCGATGACCGGAACCTCCAGGGGACGGCGCTCGAGTACCTGGAAGGGATCCTGCCGGGGCCGATCCGCGAGCGGTTGTGGCCGTTCCTCGAGGATGGCCGGGCGGGCCGTCATCCGGTGCGCCCGCGTGACGAGATCCTGGCCGACCTGCTGCGGTCGAATCAGTCGATCATGATCACGCTCGCCGAGATGAAACGGCGGGCCGCGAGGGCCAAGGCGGCGGAGGACGGCCTGCCGTCGCCGCTCAGCCCGGCGGATTCGGAGGGCTAGCTCGCTGCGCCGGCCGACGACGCACCGGTCCTCCTGAATGAGCTTCGACACCGTCGCACCCATCCAGCACTGAAAATCTTGCGAATCCTCATTGGACGTCTCGAAGGCCGGGAGTCCGTACGAATGGGTCGGGCTTTCGGCTCGCCGCCACGACACGGCTGAAGCCGCACTCGGACTCCGCCCGATGTTCGAGGGCTGAAACCAACGTCACCGAATCCGGGCGAGATGATACGATCGCTGCTTCCCGCACTCCGCAAGCTGGATCAGCAGACGAGGCCGATACGCTCCGACGAAGCCATGGCGGACGAGACATGAAACTCATCGCGCCGCGTGTTGCGACACAAGCGCCGATCCGGTCGGACTCCGGCCGCATCACCGGCCGCCTTCCCGACGATCTGCAGTCCGAGCAGATCGAGCGGCTGGCGGTATTCAGCGCCCTGATCGCCGCACTCTGGACCTTCGGCCTGGCGATGACGATGCTGGCCGTCCCATATGTGCTTGGGCTCCCCCGCCAACCGGCCGACATCGTCATCGAGCTGATCGGGGTCGTGGTGTCCGCGGCGATGTGTCTGTACGTCCGGCGCGCCAACCACTCATTCGACACCAAGGCGTCGGTCGGTCTGCTGTTCATGATCGCGAACGCGGTGGGCGTGGCCTTCCTCAACACGCTGGCGATGGCGATCTGGAAGCCGCTGGGACCACAAGTCTCCTGGACCGCCGTGCTGATCCTGATTTATTCGATGATCGCGCCGGCGACACCGCGCCGGATGCTGGCCGCATCGCTGGTCGCCGCGTCGATGGATCCGCTGATCACGTCGCTGGCCTATTTCCGCGGCCTCCCGGCGCTGCCGCCGCTGACGGCCTTCATCCACTACCTGCCGAACTATATCTCCGCGATCGTCGCCATGGTGCCGTCGCATCTGTTTCTTCGCTTGGGCCGGCGGCTTCGCGAAGCGCAGGACCTGGGCAGCTATCACCTGGTCGAGTTGCTCGGCCGGGGCGGCATGGGGGAAGTCTGGCGCGCCGAGCACCGCCTGCTCGCGCGCAGCGCCGCGATCAAGCTGGTGCGCCCGGAACTGCTCGGCGCCGGCAGCGACGCCGACGCGCGAACGGTGCTGCGCCGCTTCGAGCGTGAGGCCCGGGCCACCGCCCAGCTGACCTCGCCGCACACGATTCAGGTCTTCGACTATGGCCAGACCAACGACACCTCCTTCTACTACGTGATGGAGCTGCTGTCGGGCCGCGACCTCGAGTCGCTGGTCAAGGAGTTCGGTCCGGTCCCAGCCGATCGCGCGATCTTCCTGCTGCGGCAGGTCTGCCACTCGCTCGCCGATGCGCACGCCCGCGGACTGGTGCACCGCGACGTCAAGCCGGCCAACATCTATCTGTGCCGGATGGGCCTCGAATACGACTTCGTCAAGGTGCTGGACTTCGGACTGGTCAAGTACCGGGATCCGGGGTCGATGCAGCAGTCCTTCATGACTCTCGATCACCAGACGACGGGCACGCCGGCCTACATGGCGCCGGAGATCGTGCTCGGCGAAGGCGAGGTCGACCGCCGCGCCGACGTCTACGCCCTGGGGTGCGTCGCGTATTATCTGCTGACCGGTCAACTGGTCTTCGAAGCCGACACGCCGATGAAGATGCTGATGCAGCACGTCCAGTCAGTCCCGCTGGCGCCGTCGCAGCGCACCGAGCTGCCGATTCCGCCCGAGCTCGATGCGATCGTGCTGGCCTGCCTGCACAAGGATCCCGACAAGCGGCCGCAGAACGCCGAGGAGATGCTCCGGATCGTCCGCAACTGCCGGACCTGCGAGGGATGGACGCAGGCGGCCGCCAGGTCATGGTGGGAGAAGCATCTCCCCGAGCTGACCGGGCCGTTGAGGCTGCGGGACGACGGTCCGCGGACGGCGGGCGTCTCCGCGGCGGCCGTCCACTGAAACGGCGAACGACATGATGTCTGTTGTCATGGCAGCCGGACCATCGGCCACTGCTTCAACCAGCCGCCGCCCGGTGCGGCGGCTCCCGACCCGCCTCCAATCGGCCGCCCCGATCGGAGCCCCGATCGCAACACTGCTCGCCGCGCTGTTGCTGACCGGGCCGGCACACGCGCAGGCGCCGCAGACGCGGGCGGAGGCGCTCCGGCAGCAGCGCGCTGAAAAAGCGCAGGCGCTACGCCCGTACACGCCGAGCGGCCTGGAATCGGCGATCACGGTCGCCGAAGACAAGGCGATGGCCTCGCTCGGGCGCGAGGGGTTCCATCCCAAACTCGGGAGTCTCACGACCGGCAGCGGGTTCGCCTTCGGCGCCGGCTTCCGGAGCAGTCCGGCGTTGAAGCGCTACGGCACACTGAATCTGTGGGCCGCGGGATCGCTGCGGAAGTACTGGGCGGTCGAAGCGCGGGCGATTTTTCCCGAGCTCGCCGGCGGCCGTCTGTTTGCCGAAGGCTGGGCGACGCGGCGCGACTATCCGCAGGAGGATTTCTTCGGCATCGGCCCCGATGCGCAGCGGACCGACCAGGTCAGCTTCGCCCTCAATCGCACGATGTTCGGCGCCCGCGGCGGCGTGCGGCCGGTCCGGCCGCTCCGCATCGGCGGGACGGTGGAATACATCCGGCCGACGGTCGGACCCGGCGAGGACAGCCGGGTGCCGTCCATCGAAGCGCGCTTCGACGATGTCACCGCGCCGGGCCTGCTCAGGCAGCCCGATTATCTGCTGACATCGAGCTTCATCGAGTGGGACTACCGCCAGCCGCTGAACGCACGCAAGGGCGGCTGGTATCGCGCCGAGTTCAGCCGCTACGGCGATCGCGACGTCGGCGCCTATACCTACAACCGCCTCGACCTCGACGTCCGGCAGTTCGTCCCCTTCCTGGCCGAGCGCCGGGTGCTGGCCGCCCGCGCCTTCATGTCGACGTCGGACGCCGCCACCGGCCAGACCATTCCCTTCTACCTGATGCCCTATCTCGGCGGCCGCGACACGCTGCGGGGATTCCGCGAGTACCGGTTTCGCGGCCCGCACACGCTGTTGCTGCAGGCCGAATACCGCTATGAGATCTGGTCCGGGCTCGACGGCGCGCTGTTCTACGACGCCGGCAAGGTCGGCCGCCAACGCTCGGATCTCACCCTGAAACACCTCGAACGCGATTACGGGTTCGGCTTCCGCTTCAACACCGACAACGGCGTCGTCGTCCGTCTCGACGCAGGATTTGGCAGCAGCGATGGCAAGCATCTCTACATCACCTTCGGCGGCGTGTTCTAGGCGCCGGGTGCGACGCCTCGTCGCGGCGGCGTTCGTCGTCGCCGTGGCCGCAGCCGTCGGCGCCGCGGCGCTGCGCGGCGCCGGCCCGCGCTTCTACCCGGACGACCCGCTGTGGATCGACGATGACCAGGCGTTCGACGCGGCCGGAGTCGCGCCGCTCGAGGATCTCAACGCCTTCGACTTCGTCGAGAACACCTTCGTCAAGCCGGGCGAGAAGCGCGACGTGCGGGCGATGAACGTCAACTCGCTCGACGAGGTGCCCGACTCGAACTGGTTCAACAACCGGATCGGCCGGCGCGAGATGCCGATCGCCGAGATCGTCCGCGGACCGGATCGCGTCGACCGCGTCGATCTCGACCAGTGGGTCGTCTCGGCCGGCAAGTCGTCAGGACTGCAGCCCGGCTTCCGGATGACCGATCCGGCCGGGCACCTGTACCAGATCGAGGTCGATCCACCGTCGAATCCCGAGCTGACCAGCGGCGCCGAGATCATCGGCACCGCCTTCTACCATGCGTTCGGCTACCACGTCGTCGATGTCTACCCGGCCGAGATCGACGCCGCCCGCCTGGTCATCTCCGAGAAGGCGACGATTCGCGATCCGCTGAACGGCAAGCGGCGGCGGCTGACCCGCCGCGATCTGAACGACGTATTCAAGCGGGCGGCGCGGGAGAAGAACGGCCGTTACCGGGTGGTTGTCAGCCGGTTCGCCGATGGCAAGCCGCTCGGCAACTTCCGCTACTACGGCAGCCGGCCCGATGATCCCAACGACATCGTCCCGCACGAGCATCGCCGCGAACTGCGCGGCGCCAGGGTGTTCGCGGCCTGGCTCAACCACGACGACTCGCGCGGCGTCAACAGCCTCGACATGCTCGAGCAGGCGAACGGGAAATCCTACGTCAAGCACTACATGTTCGACTTCGGATCGATCATGGGCAGCGGGACCGTGTTCGCGGAGCCGCATCGGCCCGGCAATGAATACATCCTCGAGTGGAGACCCGGCTGGATGACGCTGGCCACGCTGGGTTTGTACGTCCGGCCCTGGATGCTGATCGACTACCCGGACGTCCCGGCGTCGGTCGGCCGCTTCGAGGGCGATGCGTTCACTCCGGAACAGTGGAAGCCCGAGTATCCCAACCAAGCGTTCGGCATCATGCGGCCCGACGATGCGTTCTGGGCGGCGAGGATCGTCTCGAAGTTCAGCGATGCGATGGTTCGCGGCGTCGTCGCCAAAGCGCAGTACAGCGATCCCAAGGCCACCGATTACATCACGGCGACGCTGATCAAGCGCCGCGACAAGGTCCTCGCGGCCTGGCTGAACCAGGTGAATCCGGTCGTCGACGTCACGCTCGATGGCACCGGCGCGCTGACGTTCAGGAACGCCGCCGTCGACGCCAGGGCGGCGGCGCCGGCCGACAGTTATGCCATCCGCTGGTTCCGCCTGGACAACGCCGCGGATGTCAGAACCGACGTCGGCGCTCAGGTCACCGTCACGGACCTCCGCGCCGCGGCCCCGCCCGGACTGCTGAACGGCGCCGGCGAGTACGTCGGGCTGACCATGACGGCGACCCACCCCAAGCAGCCCGGATGGGCGAGGCCGGCGACGTTCTATTTCCGCCGCGCCGGCGGGGCGTGGCAGACGGTCGGCGTCGAACGCTAGTCGCCTGGACATGACCTCACCTTCGGCAGGGGAGACTCTCTTCCTGCCTCAGAAGAGCCGGCGCACATCGAGTGGGCGCGACAGCGTCCTGGGCCTGCCGGGCGATCTGCTCAGCCAGTCGGCCGAACGTCTCCGCATCCTCGCGCTGCTCTACGCGGCGGTCTACTTCCTGGCCGGCTTCTTCCCGGCGCTGCTGTTTCCCAACGACCGCGCGCTGCTGTTGTCCAGCTTCACCATGTGGGGTCCCGGCGTGATCGCCATCAGCATGGCCCTGGTGGTCGCCGCCGTGGCCTGGAGCAACCGCGTGCCGCTTCCCGTGGTGATGACGATCGGGCTGGCCTTCGAGGTCGCCAGCAGCTACGCGATCGCTGCCGCCGAGTTCCTCGAGCCGATGGGCCTCGATATGAAGACCCGCTGGCTGGGGCTCTCCTGGGTCGCCGTGTGGACGCTGCTGTTCACCGTCGTCGTGCCGACGCCGCCGCGACGGGCAGTGGTGACGGCACTGGCCTCGGTCAGCGCGGTGCCCGTCGTCGTCGGGTTCGCGATCGCGACGAACGTCACTTCGTTCCGGCCGGAACCGGCGCAGTTCTTCTTCTGGCTGGTTTTCCCCTACCTGCTGGTTGTCGGGATGGCGTTCGTCGGCGCGCGCGTCGTCTACGCACTCGGCACCGAGCTCAGGCGCGCCCGCGAGCTGGGCAGCTACCAGCTGGAGGAACGGCTGGGGCAGGGCGGGATGGGCGAAGTCTGGCGGGCGCGGCACCGCATGCTGGCGCGGCCGGCCGCGATCAAGCTGATCCGTCCGGCGCTGGCCGGCGACGAGCGCCTCGGCGCCTCGGAGGACGCCCGCCGCCGCTTCGAACGCGAGGCGCAGGCCATCGCCAGCCTGCGCTCACCGCATACCGTCAACCTGTTCGACTTCGGCATGGCCGACGACGGCTCGTTCTACTACGTGATGGAGCTGCTCGACGGTCTCGATGCCGATGCGCTGGTGCGCGCCGCCGGGCCGGTTCCGGCAGCGCGGGCCATTTACCTGCTCCGCCAGGTGTGCCATTCCCTCTCGGAAGCCGAGTCGCGTGGGCTGATGCACCGCGACATCAAGCCGGCGAATGTATTCGTGTGCCGGTATGGCGAGGAATACGACTTCGTGAAGGTGCTGGATTTTGGCATCGTCAAGGGCGCGCACGAGAGCCCTGAGACCGGATCCATGCTGACGGTCGCGAACGCGATCCACGGTACACCGGCGTTCATCGCCCCCGAGCAGGGGCTCGGTGAATCAGCGGTAGACGGGCGCGCCGACATCTATGCCACCGGCTGCGTCGCGTACTGGCTGCTGACGGGGCGCCTGGTGTTCACGGCCGAGACCCCATTCGGTCTGCTGATGCACCACGCGCAGTCGATCCCGACGCCGCCGTCGGTCCACAGCAAGCTGCCGATTCCGGCCGCGCTCGACCAGCTCGTGCTGTCGTGCCTGGCCAAGGATCCGGCGCAGCGGCCGCAAACGGCGCGCGAGTTGTCGCGCCGGCTCGCCGCCATCAATGATGCCGGCAGCTGGACCCAGGAACGGGCGCGCGATTGGTGGACCAACCACCATCCCGCCAAAGCGACACGGTTCGGTGCAGATATACTGAAGCCTCGCGCGCCTTCTTCCCATCCCGCACCATCGAAAGCGCCAGGCCGGCAATGACCCGAAGATTGTTGATAGGCATCGCGGCGATCCTGCTGTTCGCCGGGCCGCCTGACGCGCCAGACGTCCAACGTCATTGGCTCGACCCGCCCGGCCGCCGCGCCATCCTGTCCGGCTGGAACCGAACCCTGGCGGCGCAGCAGGAAGAGGCCGGGTCGCCGCGGGTCACGGCGCCGCTGACCATCCTGCAGCTGAACGACGTCTACTCGATCACGCCGATCGACGGCGCGGGAGGATTGGCGCGCGTCGCCACCTTGAAGCAGCGTCTGACCGCGGCCGGCCGGACACCGTTCATGATGCTGGCCGGCGATTTCCTGTCGTCATCGGTCGAGTCGACCGTCTTCAAGGGCGAGCAGATGATTGCCGCGCTCAATGCCGCCGGCCTCGACATGGCGACGCTCGGCAATCACGAATTCGACTTCGGCATCGACGTGCTGCTGCAGCGGATGGCCGAAGCGAGATTCCAGTGGGTGATCTCGAATGTCATCGACACCGCCACCGGCCAGCCGATCGGCGGCGCAGCGCCCTACGTCGTCCGCACGTTTGGATCGCTGAAGGTTGGTTTCATCGGGTTGTGCCTGACCGCCGGCACCGTCACGCCCGACAAGCTGAACCGGATCCGGCTGGTCGACGCGGTGGAGGCGGCCGGGACGTATCTGCCGGCGCTGAAGAGCGCCGGGGTCGACGTCATCGTCGCGCTGACACACCTGACGTTCGACGAAGATCGGCGGCTGGCGGAGCGCTTTCCGGAGATCGACTTGATCGTCGGCGGTCACGAGCATTTCCCGATCACCGCGATCGAAAACCGGACGCTGATCAGCAAGGCCGGATCCGACGCCAAGTTCGTGGCGAGAATCGACCTGGGCCGGCGCAGCACCGGAACCACGGAACGGTTCTACGAGCTGATTCCGATTACCGGTGCGATCACCGACGAACCGCGCACCGCCGTAGTGGTCAACTCGTACATGTCCCGGATGGGCGCCGAGCTCGACGCCGTGGTCGGCGCCAGCCGGGTGCCGCTCGAGGGCCGGGCCCTCCGCCTGCGCGCGTCAGAAACGAATCTGGGCGATCTGATCGCCGATGCGATCCGTGCCGATGCCGGCGCCGATCTCGCGATCTTGAACTCGGGCGCCATCCGCGGCGACCGGCTGCATCAGGCGGGACCGCTGACGCGGCGCACACTGCTCGAACTGCATCCGTTCGGGAACATCGTCTGCAAGGTCGAGGTCACGGGCCGGATCGTGCTCGAGGCGCTGAACAGCGGCGTGTCGAAGCTGCCGGCGGCCGCCGGCCAGTTCCCGCAGGTGTCCGGCCTGACGATGGGCGTCGACCCGTCAGCTCCAGTGGGTCAGCGCGTGCGCGACGTGCGCATCAACGGGCGGCCGCTCGAGTTGGATCGCATCTACACCGTCGCCATCCCCGATTTCGTCCTGAGCGGCGGGGATGAGTACAGCGTGTTCAGCGGCCAGCGGGTGCTGGTGTCGCCCGAGGCGGGCAATCTGCTGGTCACGGCGATCGAAAAGTACCTGAAGACGGCCGGCGAAGTCGCGCCGGCGGTGGAGGGGCGCATCACGATTGGGCGGTGATGGGCAGAGAGTTGCATAGCACGTGAAGAAATCGATTCTGAAGTAGTGCAGACCTTCAGGTCTGCCAGACACGGCAGGCCTGGAAGGCCTGCACTACATCGGTTTTTTCACACGCTGTGAAGCGACCGCGGCGCGGCGGCGGGTGCGCAGCCACCACACGAGCCGAAATCCGAGGAGCGCGGCGACGATGACCGTGTAGAGCTGCGGTTCCCGCACGTCGGCCTTGACCAGCCACCAGAAGTGTACGACGCCGGCCACCGCCGCCACGTAGATGGCGCGGTGCAGCAGCTGCCAGCGTTTGCCGCCGAGCCGGCGGATCATGCCAGAGGTCGAGGTCAGCGCCAGCGCCAGCATGCACAGCCACGACGTGAATCCGACGGTGATGTAGGGCCGCTTGAGGATCTCTTCGCTGATCGAGACGGCCAGCGCCCGCCACGTCTGGAATTCGGCCAGGCTCGGGAAACCGAGGCTGGCCAGACGGTCGGCGACGATGAAGATGAGGAAATGGACGGTGCCGTAGAAGAACGCGTACAGGCCGAGCATCCGGCGGAAGCGGATCGCGGCATTCCACCCGGTGAGGCGGCGCAGCGGCGTCATCACCAGCGTGAGACAGAGCAGGCGCAGGGCCCACAGCCCGGTCTGGTTGGTGATTTCCTTGAGCGGATCCGCGCCCAGGTTGCCGTTCAGCAGGCGCTGAACGAGCAGCCCGAGCGGGATCAGCGAGGCGAGGAAAACCGCGGGCTTGAAGACCCAGCGGATCGTCTGGTTCGCGGTCACGAATCGGATTGTAGCCGCGGCACCCTAGTAGTTCTTTTTCAAGTCCATGCCGGCGTACAGACTGGCGACCTGATCGCCGTAGCCGTTGAACATCTTCGTCGGGTAGTTCTTGAAGAAGCCGGGGAGCCGCCGCTCGGTGGCCTGGCTCCAGCGCGGATGCGACACCTCGGGATTGACGTTGGCGTAGAAGCCATACTCCCGCGGCCCGGTTTTCTGCCACGTATTCAACGGCTGCTTCTCCACGAACCGGATCTTGACGATCGATTTCCCGCCCTTGAAGCCGTACTTCCAGGGCACCACCAGGCGAACCGGGGCGCCGTTCTGGTTGGGCAGGACCTCGCCGTACAGGCCCACGCTGAGAATCGTCAGCGGGTGCAGTGCCTCATCCATCCGCAGACCCTCGACGTAGGGCCAGTCGAGCACCGGCAGCTGTTGACCGGGGAAATTCTTCGGGTCGTAGAGGGTGATGAATTCGAGGTACTTCGCTTTCGCGGTCGGCTCGACCCGCTTGATCAGATTGGCGAGCGGGAAGCCGACCCAGGGGATCACCATCGACCACGCCTCGACACAGCGGTGCCGGTAGATGCGATCCTCGAGCGTCTCCCCCTTGAGGATGTCCTCGAGATTCATCTTGCCCGGCTTCGCGATCTCCCCTTCCACGGTGATCGTCCAGGGCTCGGCAGGCTTGAAGACCTTGGCCAGCTTCGACGGGCCGTCGCCGGCGCCGGGCTCGAACTCGTAGAAGTTGTTGTAGGTGGTGATGTGCTCCCAGGTGTTGGGTGTCTCGGTGGTGCTGAGCGGACTCTTGCGGGTGACCAGCTTCCGCCCGTGCGGCGCGGGCACCTGGGCGTGGAGCAGCGTTTCGGCGCCCAGCGCACCGGTCGCCGTCACGAGCGCCGTCCCGCCGGCCGCCCGCATGAATTCACGCCGGTTCAGGTAGATCTTCTTGTCGGTGATTTCAGAGCTCGGAATGTCGGCCGGAGGTTTGATCAGCATAAAGTCATCCCCGCCAGTTAACGATGTCGACTCAATTATAGGTTCTTCCCGGATGGAACGGGTAGAACATGCGGAGGGCGCGGCGACAGCCGGAGCGCGGCCCCCGATGTGGTAGCCTCAACCATCCAGCGGCAGACGAATGATGGCATCCTCCGGCGAGTCCTACGCGCAACTGCTCTCCCTCGCGGTTCATGAATTCCGCACGCCGGCGAGCGTGGTCGGCGGCTACCTCAGGATGCTGCAGGGCGCTCAGGACAGCCCGCTGAGCCCGCGGCAGCGGCGGATGATCGACGAAGCGGAGCGCTCCTGTCAGCGGCTGGTGGCGCTGATCGGCGAATTGAGCGAGATCCAGAAGCTGGACGCGGAATTGGTGCAGTTGGCTCAGCAGGAGTTCGACGCGTTCGCCGCCATGGCTGAGGCGGCCCACGGTGTGCATGAGGCGGAGGATCGCAACGTCCGGCTGGTCGTCCGCGGCGCACCCGCGGGCGCACCAATCCAAGGGGACGTCACGCGGCTGCGCCAGGCGCTGGCGGCGATTTTCCACGCCAGCATGCGCGAGATGCCGGCCGGCACCACGCTGGTCGCGGAGCGGCGGCTCGTCAAGCGTGACGGTCAGGAGTCGGCAGTCCTGATCGTGGCGGACGAGCCCAGCGTACAGAGTTCATACGAGGCGGAACCGGCTCCTTTTGATGAGAAACGCGGCGGCCTCGGTCTGGCGCTGCCGATCGCCCGCCGGATCATCGAGCGTCACCATGGCCGGCTCTGGTCCCCGGCCGGCAGCCGCGCCATTGCCATCATCTCGCTGCCCGTGCGGAGTTGAATATTGAAGAAACCCTTTGTCGCCATCGTCGACGACGATCCGGCCTTCGCCAGCTACCTGCGCACGTTCCTGTCGCTGCGCGGCTACGAGACGCGGTCCTACGCGCGCGGCGACGAGATCCTGGCGTCCGTCAAGCAGAGCGACCCGCCGGATCTCGTCCTGCTCGACGTGATGATGCCCGGCATGAACGGCATCGAGACGTTGAAGGCGCTGAAGACGGCCAAGCCCGACCTGCAGGTGATCATGCTGTCGGGCCGCGAGCAGGCCTCGACGATCGTCGAGGCGCTCCGGCTCGGCGCCGCCGACTACGTGGTCAAACCGAACGACCCCGAGGGGCTGGGAGAGATCGAGCTCGACGTCAGAATCAAGAAGGAGATCGAGAAGACCAACCTGGTCTCGGAAATCACCGAGCTGAAGCGCCAGCTGAGCGACGATCAGGACCGCGCGTTCCTGTTCTGGGGCGACAGCCCGGAAATGCAGACGATCGCCCGCGTCATCGAGCAGGTGTCGGACAGCGACGTCACCGTGCTGATCCGCGGCGAGAGCGGGGTCGGCAAGGAGCTGGTGGCGCGCGCCATCCATCAGCGTTCATCGCGGAAGGATCGCCCGTTCGTCAAGGTCAATTGCGCCGCGCTGCCGGGTGAGCTGCTCGAAAGCGAGCTGTTCGGCCACGAGAAGGGCGCCTTCACGGGCGCCGCCACGACGCGCATCGGCAAGTTCGAGCAGGCCGACACCGGCACCATCTTCCTCGACGAGATCGGCGAGATGAAAGCCGCGCTGCAGGCCAAGCTGCTCCATGTCCTCCAGGACGCCCAGTTCACCAAGCTCGGCAGCAACAAGAACATCAACGTCGACGTCCGGGTGGTGGCGGCCACCAACCGCGATCTCGAGAAGATGATGCTGCAGGGGGAGTTCCGCGAGGATCTCTACTACCGGCTCAAGGTGATCGAGGTCACCGTCCCGCCGCTGCGCGAGCGGCGCAACGAGATCTCCCACCTCACCGAGTTCTTCATCGACCGCTACGCGCGCCGCTACAACCGGCCCCGCCGCGTCCCCTCGGAGGAGCTCCAGCAGCTGTTCCAGGGGTACGAGTGGCCGGGCAACATCCGCGAGCTCGAGAACATGATCAAGCGGATGGTCATCCTGCAGGACGAGCAGTTGGTGGTCCGCGAGCTGGTCCGGGCGGCGCCGCCGCCGGTCGCCGCCGATGCCGGCGCCGCACTTGCCGCCGTCGCCGCGCCGCCCGGCCAACCCGATGAGGTCGACGAGGCCGACGACGACGCGCCGCCGCGCGAACCAGTGGCGGTCGCCGCGCCGGTCGGCCGGCTGGCCGACGTCGCCAAGGCCGCGGCGCTCAAAGCCGAACGGGCAATCATCGAGGACACGCTGCACCAGGTCCAGTGGAACCGCCGCCGCGCCGCAGAACAGCTCGGGGTCAGCTACAAGACCCTGCTGAACAAAATCAAGGAGTGTGGCATCAGCCCGAAGTAGCCGCCGGCGCCGCAGTTCAACCGGCCGTCATCCACGTCCTGGTTGTTCATGACTTCCCGAAACCGGCGATGCTCAGCGGACCGCCAATCACCCGCTGTGCGCCTGCCAATTTAATCCCGGCGTGATCGCGACCAGACGCCGCCCCGACAATGGCGATACCGCTCCGCCTGCTGCTGATCGAAGACTCCGAAGATGACGCCGCCCTCGTCGTGGGCGCGCTGACGTTTTCCGGCTACGACGTCGTCGCCGAACGGGTCGAGACCGGTACCGCCCTGGTTGCCGCCCTCGACGGCCAGACCTGGGATCTCGCCATCGCCAGCTGGTCGATGCTGCGCTTCAGCGGGACCGCCGCGCTCGAATTGCTGCGCGAGCGCTATCCCGACATGCCGTTCATCTTCGTCTCGAGGACCATCGACGACGACGCGGCAGTGGCGGCGATCAAGGCGGGGGCGCAGGATTACATCGTCAAGGGCAATCTCAAGCGGCTGATTCCCGCCATCGACCGGGAGCTGCGGGAGAGCAGCATCCGCCGTCAGCGCGAGCTGGCGGAACAGCGCCTTACCCACCTGGCCTACCATGACGTCCTCACCGATCTGCCCAACCGCGCCCTGCTCTTCGATCGCCTCGGGCAGTCCGTGCTGACCGCCCGTCGCAACGGCAACCCGTTCACGCTGCTGGTCCTCGATCTCGATCGGTTCAAGGAGATCAACGACACGATGGGGCACCAGGCCGGGGATCGGCTGCTGCAGCTGGTCGGATCGCGACTGCGCGGCACGCTGCGCGAGGCCGACACGGTGGCCAGACTCGGCGGCGACGAGTTCGCGCTGATCCTGCCGTCGACCGACGTCGAGGGCGCCGTGCTGGCGGCCCGCAAGGTGCTCCAGGAGCTGGCGGCGCCGCTGATCGTCGACGGCCGGACGCTGGCCATCCGGGCGAGCGTCGGCATCGCGCGGTTCCCCGACCATGGCTGGACCGCGGAAATGCTGCTGCAGAAGGCGGATGTCGCGATGTATCTCGCGAAAGCCGACGCGGCCGGGGTGGCCGTCTATGCACCGGAGCGCGATCGGGAGCCGCAGCGGCGGAACGGGCTGGTCACCGAGCTCGCGCAGGCAGTGGACGGCGACGAACTGTTCGTCGAGTATCAGCCGATCCTGCAGCTGGCGACGGGACGGGTCATCGGCGTTGAAGCGCTGGTTCGATGGAATCATCCGCGGCAGGGCCGGCTGCTGCCCGACGACTTCATCCCGATGGCGGAGCAGACCGGTCTGATCCTGCCGCTGACCACCCTGGTGCTCGACTCGGCGCTGAACAGCTTTTCGATGACCGGGCGCTCGACTCCGCTGTCGATCGCCGTCAACCTCTCGCCGCGCAACCTGCACGACCCCGACCTCGCCCAGCGGGTGGCGGAGCGGCTGCGCGGCCGCGGCAGCGACGCGCCGTCGCTGACGTTCGAGATCACCGAGAACGTCATCATGTCCGATCCGGTCCGCGCGATGGAATCGCTGGCGCGGCTGCACGAGATCGGCGTCCGGATTGCGATCGATGATTTCGGAACCGGCTACTCGTCGCTCGGACAGTTGCGGCGGCTGCCGGTCGACCAGCTGAAGATCGACCGCACCTTCGTGGCCGGCGTCGCCGCCACCGAGGATGAGGTGGTCATCCGATCGGCGATCGGCCTGGCGCACAACCTCGGGTTGTCGGTGGTGGCCGAGGGGGTGGAGAGCCTGGCCGTGCAGGAGCGGCTGCTGGCGCTGGGATGCGATGCCGCGCAGGGCTTCTTCATCGGCGCGCCGGCCGACGCTGGCGCGACGCGTCAGTGGATCGCAGATCGGCAGCCGGCCGGTTGACCGCGGCGGTTCGCGCTCACCTGATCTCGCGCCATGTCGCACCAGCCACGATCTGGCGGCTGACACACGCCGCGGCCCGGGCGTAGGCGTTGCTGAGGGCGCCCGGCGACGCCGGCTGGCGGAGCTCGCCATCGCCGGGGCACACCAGCTTCGCCTTCGGGTCGGTGCGACGCGCCGTCTCGGCCCCGCCGGCGAAATAGATGGCGGTGCCTTCGCGGACCCACGCCGGCCGCGCCGCCAGCTCGTTCTGCGTGAGCAGGTGGACGAGCTCGTGGCGAATCGTCCGCTCCAGCATGCCCCGCTCGCGCAACACGGCCAGCGGCGCCAGGTGAATCTCCGAGTCGAGCGTCGTGCCGGCGGTGTACCACGGCTGGCCGGTGGCCCGCTGGTAGCTCTCGACGGTCGGATGCAGACGCAGGGTGAAGCGCGGCGGACCGGCAATGCCGAGAGCCGAGGCGAGCGCCCGCCGCGCCTCGAGCGCGACACCGACCAGCACGTCACGTTCCCCCTCGTCGCCCTCCGGCAGCGCGATGACCACCTCGGGGACGACCGGCGCCGGCGGTGAGACCGGGGCCGCGCGCGGCGCGGTCGCGATCGGGGCACGAACCGCCGCGCCGGCGGCCGGCCCGGCTTCGGCCGGCTGTGGCGCGGCGGCCGCCGGACCCAGGGCGGCGACGATCAACGCCGGCATCGGCGCAATCGCCGCCCCGGGAAAATACCGATCGAGAATCTGGGCCGCGCTCTGGCCGCGGGCGCCGAGACGCGACGAGCCGATGACGCACAGGCCGACGCCGTGGCCGGATCCGTGGCCGGAGAATCGATAAGTCGCGCCGCTTCGGCTGAGATCGAAGGCGGTGCTCTTGATGTGCTGCCAGCCGAGGGTGCGGCCAATCGCGACGCGCAGGTCCTGGCCCGAGATGCGATCCGGCGAGAATCCCTCGAGGCGCAGCGCGGTCACCCGGCCCGACGTGTTGCGGCCGAGGATGCGGACGTCGCGAAGCGTCCTGCCGGTGAACCCGGCGGCCCGCAGCGCCCGGATGAAGTCGGGCGCCGGCAGCGCCGCCGTCCACACCGGCGTCCCGCCGCACGCATCGTCGTCTTGCGAGGGGAGGAATTCCGGGTTCCTGGCGCCCGGCCAGACCTCTGAGGGCCGCTCAGTGCGGCCGCCGCACGATGCGCTGTAGAAGACCGACGCCGGCGCGCCCTGGTAGAGCAGCACGCGGCCGGCCGTCGCCGCCGACGCCCGCTCGGTGGCCGGGGTCGCCGTCCGCAGCACCTGGCAATGTGTCTGGTCGCAGAGGTCGAAGCCGTCAGCCCGGTGACGGCTCAGATTGGCGGCCGCATAGGTCCGTACCGTGATGGCCAGGGCCTCGAGCGCCGACGGCGCGCTCTCGCGGGCCGCCTCCCCCGCCAGGACGCCGGCGACGTAGTCGTCGACCGGAATGGTCCGCACGGTGTAGCCGCCGCGCGGCCGGGCGACCCCAATCCGAAGCGTCGGTTGCGCCGCCGGCCTGGCGATCTGGACGACTGGAGCGGCAGGACCGACAGCCGGCGCGACGGCGGCAGGCCGCGGCGGCGTGATCGCCTGAGCGGCCAGGATGGCGAGGGCGACGGCGATCGGCCCGGCGGCCGCCGTCACGCCGGCCCCGGATCGAGAGGTGCAGACCGCATCACAGGAAGCGCTGACAGTCCGGGCGGCAGCGGCACTTGATCAGCCCCTCGCCGTCCGTGTTGTAGTTGTAGGTCAGTTCTTCGCCGGTCCGGATCGTCCGCGCCGCCCGGATCCAGATCACGCTGTTCTTGATGTCGATGTAGCAGTTCGGGCGGCACGAGTGGTTGATGAACCGGGCGACGTTGCCGCCGACGCCGGCGTCGATGACCGTCCGGTTGGTCAGCTTGAAACACCAGATATGGCCCTTCCTGATGTAGCGAAGCTCGCGCTTCAGGCTCTCCCGGTTCGAAATCTTCTCGCCGGCGTAATGGATGATCCGTTTGTTCTTGGGAATCGGCTGGGTGGCGTAGACACCGGAGCCGTGGATGCGTGACCGGCGTTTTTCAATCATCTGCCTCCTACGATATATAATTTTCTGATTCGATGGGAGTTCTGACCACCGTCAACCGGAAGGCGCGCTCGGCGCGCGAGTTCGTCCGCGGCCTGACGGACACCTCGCACCCGCTGCTGGTGCAGATGATCCCGATCCGGCGCTGCAACATCGACTGCGGCTACTGCAACGAGTACGACAAGGTCTCGCCGCCGGTCCCGACTGATCAGCTGCGGCGCCGGATCGACAAGCTGGCGGAGCTCGGCACCTCGGTCGTCGCGTTCAGCGGCGGCGAGCCGATGCTCCATCCGGACTTGAACGACCTGATCCGCCAGATCCGCGGCCGCGGCATGATGGCCGGGCTGATTACCAACGGCTATTTCCTGGTGCCGAAGCGGATTGACGAGCTGAACCGCGCCGGCCTGGATTTCCTCCAGATCAGCATCGACAACGTCGAGCCGGACGAAGTCTCGAAGAAGAGCCTGCGCGTCCTCGACAAGAAGCTGCAGCATCTCCGCGAGCACGCCACCTTCGACGTCAACATCAACTCGGTGCTGGGCGGCGGCATCAAGAACCCCGAAGACGCCCGCACCATCAACACGCGGGCGCGCGAGCTCGGGTTCTCGACCTCGATCGGCATCATCCACGACGGCGCCGGCCGGCTCAAACCGCTCGGACCGGTCGAACGCCAGGTGTTCGACGCGGTGTCAGCGGGGATCAGCGGCCCGTGGCAGATCTTCAAGAACCTGTATTCCGGCATCACCAACTTCCAGGACAACCTGGCGGACGGCAAGCCGAACGACTGGCGGTGCCGCGCCGGCGCCCGCTATCTCTACGTCTGCGAAGAGGGTCTGGTCCACTACTGCTCGCAGCAGCGCGGCTACCCGGGCGTGCCGCTCGAATCCTACACCGTGGCCGACATCCGCCGGGCGTTCGCGACGCCGAAATCGTGTGCGCCCTACTGCACGGTCGGCTGCGTTCACCGGGTTTCGACGATGGACTTCTGGCGGTCGCCGCAGGATCTGGTGGTCAACCGGCAGTCCGCCGCCGCGTCCTCGAAGTAGCTCGCGAACGCGAGCGCGACCGGTCGTCGTGGGCCGCGATGGCGCGGGCTGGCGTGCTGCCTCCCTGCCGTCGAGATTTACGGGCCGCCTTCCTGCCCGCGACCGTCTCCGCCCAATCCTCCTCGAAGATGCTCTGAATCTGCTTCACCACGCTCCGCTCGCTGGCGATGATGCCCACCTCACGCCGCTGCTCGAGCTCGATCTTGCGCAGGCTCTGGCTGCCGACGAACGCCTGGCGGCCGTCGCGGACGATCGCCCGGACGTGCAGCCGCTTGCCCGGATACCGCTCCGCGGTCAGCGGCGCCTTCTTCACGGCGACCCGCCCGATGATGCGGACATCGACGCCCTGCGCGGCGCGCTCGGTCAGCAGGCGGACCATCGCCGGATCGCTCACTTTCGGGTCGTAGATCAGCAGCTGCCGGCGGGCGCCCCTGATGAACTCGGCGATCCGATCGCGGGCGGTCTCCGGACTGACGATCAGCCGGCCGGAGGCCGGCAGATAGGGCTGACGGGCGAGGTCCGCCTCGAACAGCCGCGTCGCTTCCAGCACCAGCTTCGGGTTCTTCGTCGACAACCCGAAGCTGCGGCTGCGCTCGATGTCGAGCCCGGTGAAGTTGAATCCGTAGACGTGCAGCACGCGACGGTCGATGATGAACATCTTGGCGTGATAGCGCACCAGATCGTCTGCCGTCCGCGAGACGCTGACGCCCTGCTCGAGCAGCCGCAGCTCCAGCTTGCGCAGCGTCCGCTCGCCGCCGCTGTTGGTGTGGGCGATCAGCGCCCGGACGGCGACACCGCGCGCCACCGCGGCCTCGAGCGCGCGCGTCACTTCGATGCGATCGAGACGAAAGATCATGATGTCGATCGTCTTCCTCGCCAGCTTGATCGCCGTGATGATGGGGGCGATCCCGGCATCCGGCTGTACGATCAGTTTCATCCCGGTTCACCCATCGCTCGATCGGATCCGGCCGCCGCAACCGTCCTGAAGAAGGTATGCTTCTGCCAAGCCTGATGGTGACCGGAGACAGGAGTTTGAGCAAGCTGCCCGACCTCGCCAGGAAACCGGGGCGGCCGCCTGGCGGCACGGCCCTCGTCGTCGCCATGACGATCGGGTGGCTGGGCGGAACCATCGCGGCCGGTCAGCGGGTCAACCCCCAGGCCTTCGCGCTCCAGGAGTTCACCGATCGCATCGCCGGCTACCTGGCGCTGCAGAAGCGGCTGGCGTCGACGCTGAACCCGGCGCCGGCCGACAATCCGGCGCAGGTCGATGTCTTCCAGAAAGCCCTGGCCGACGCGATCCGGGCGGCCCGGCGACAAGCCAGGCCAGGTGACATCTTCGGCGACGCCGGCCGACACATCCGCGAGTTGATCCGGCAGGATGCGCGCGAGCGATCGGTGCGTGATGCCTATGCGGCCATGGAGGAGGTGCCGCGGCACACCACGCTCAAGGTGAACGTCACCTATCCGCCGGCCGCGGCGCTGGCGACCGTGCCGCCGCTGATTCTCAACCGGCTGCCGACGCTGCCGGACGGGATCGAATTCCGCTTCATGGGCCGGGAGCTGATCCTGCGCGACACCCGCGCCAACCTGATCGTCGATTTCATCCACGAAGCCGTCCCCACGATTCGGCGGTAAACGATGCGTCGTCTTCCTCTGCAGCTCGCCGTCTGTACTACCGCCGCGCTGCTGGCCGCGGCGCTGCTGGCCGCGGCGCCCCGGCCGGCGGCGCCCCGGCCGGCGGCACAGAGCATCGCGGCGGCCCCCGCGCCCGAGCTGACGCTGCCCAACGCCAGGGACTCGGTCAAGTTTGCCGCGATCGGCGACAACGGCACCGGCGACACGCCGCAGTACGACGTCGGAAAACAGATGGCCGCCTGGCGCACACGGTTCCCCTACGACTTCGTCATCATGCTCGGCGACAACCTGTATGGCCGGCAGGAGCCGAAGGACTTCGTGACGAAGTTCGAGCTGCCGTACAAACCGCTGCTCGATGCCGGCGTGAAGTTCTACGCCGCGCTCGGCAACCACGACAAGCAGTCCAACCGGTTCTACAAACTGTGGAACATGAACGGCGAGCGCTACTACACCTATACCAAGAACAACGTCCGCTTCTTCGTGCTCGACACCGATTACATGGATGCGAGGCAGCTGCAATGGGTCGAGCAGGAGCTCCGCACCGCCGACTCGGACTGGAAGATCTTCTACTTCCACCACCCGCTGTATTCCGATGGCGGACGCCACGGCTCGGAAGTCGACCTGCGCACCGTGCTCGAGCCGCTGTTCCTCAAGTACGGCGTCAACGTCGTCTATGCCGGCCACGATCATATCTACGAGCGGCTGGTGCCCCAGAAGGGCATCCACCATTTCGTCTCGGGATCGGCCGGCCAGCTCCGCAAGGGCGATCTCAAGCGGTCGGCGATGACCGCGGCGGGCTTCGACACCGATCAGTCGTTCATGATGAACGAGATCGTCGGCGACGACCTGTACTTCCAGGTGATCTCGCGGGCCGGCCGGACGGTCGATTCCGGCGTCATTCATCGGCAGCCGAACCCGGCCGCGCCGGCGGCGGCCAAGTAGAGCAATTTCCATCTGTACTCAGTGTTCCGCCGAGCGCTTTCCGTTCGTTCGTAGTGTCCGGCTTCAGCCGGACCGTGGGAGGTCCGGCTAAAGGCGGACACTATCTACAGATGAAGGATGCACTCGAGCCGGACTCTACGTACAGCCGGAGCGCTATTTCCCCGCGAAGCGGATTCTCGCGCCGATATTCGCCAGGCGCGGTGATCCGATCGTGGTCGGCAGCGTGCCGACGAAATAGACCTGATCCAGCAGGTTCTGGACGCCGACGAAGACGTCAACGCTGCGCCCGAACGCGCGCGACACGGTGAAGTCGATGACCCGGTAACCGGGCAGGCCGGCCTTGGTGGAAGCGGCATAGCCGGCATCGGCCAGCGCGGCGGCCGGAACGGCGCGCTCATTCCGGTCCTCGTCGAACTGCCGGCCGACGAACTGCATCCCGATCGCGGCGGTCACGTAGCGTGGATGGGAGTACGCCGCCCGCACCGACCCGCGGTTCTTGGGCACCTGCGGCAGGAAGCAGGCGCTGCCGGGCAGGCCCGGGCAGTCGGTGGCGAGCGCCGGGTTGGCGGCGAATTCTTCCACCCGCGCCTGGTTGAACAGATAGCCGCCCGACAGGCGCCAGACCGAGCCGAGCCGGTATTCGACATCGCTCTGGATCCCCCAGATCCGCGTCCGGCCCAGGTTCTGGCGCTGCTGCAGGTTGGTGCCGATCGTGACGTTCGACACCGGGTTGCTGACGCGATTGTCGAACCACGTGCTCCGCACCGTCAGGTTGGGCACCGGGGCAACGTTGACGCCGAGCTCGCCGCCGATCAGGCGCTCCGGACCGAGCTGATCGTTCGCCCGGGTGACGACCGCCCCGACCGCGAACTGGCGATACAGCTCGTTGAGAGTCGGGGCACGGAACCCGCGCCCGAAATCGCCCCACACGCTGATCGCCCCGGTCAGATGGTAGAGCGCCGCGACGCGCGGGTTGACGACGGTATCGTTGCGGTCCTGCAGGCAGGCCGGCGGCACGCCGCCGGTCGTGGTGCAGGACGGCCGATCGTTGGCGGTCGGCAGCCCGGTCGCCACCAGCGTCTCCAGGAAATGCGCGTCGTAATTGCGCCAGTGATCGAGGCGCGCGCTGAGGGTGAGCACCAGCTTCGAGACCGGCGTGATGACGTCCTGGACGAACACGCCCTGGCTCTGCTGGCTGCCGCCGGCGAAGCGCTTCGTCGTCACCGTGGCGCCCCTGGTCATGTCGAGCACATCCTCCTGGCTCTCGCCCTCGACCCAGCGCCAGTCGGCGCCGGCCGTGAAGAAGTGCTTCCCCGCCAGGCCCTTCGACCACGTCACCATGCCCCCGACGCCGGTGACCGGGACGGTCTGATTGAGCGTCATCCGGCCGACGCTGCGCAGGACCGGCACCGCCGGCACAGCCAGGAAGTTGCTGAAGAACGTCTCGAAGTCGGTGAACACCCGGGCCTGGAGATCGCTCTGATCGGGCAGCACGATCCGGACGCCGCCGCTGGCGGTCTTCCAGCGCGTGTTGTTGCCCTCTTCGGTGCCGTCGAAGGTGCTGTGCTTGGCATTGTCCCGGTTCTCCCGGAAATAGCCGGTGCGGAAGAACAGATTCATGCTGCCGGTCGGGTTGTAGTCGACCTTGACGTTGACGTTGGTGAAGTCGACCGCCGCCTTGTCGTCGACCAGCCCGCGCTCGGTCGCGGAGACGATCGGGAAGCCGTCGGTCCTGAAGCTGCTGCCTTCGACGGCAACGCCCAGCTTGCCCCACGCCTCACTGGCAAAGAAGTCGAACTTGGGACTGCCCAGGTTGCCGTACTGTGGCTTCAGTTCGACCGCCCGCCGCACCGGCCGGGTGGTGACGATATTGATGACGCCGCCCATTGCGTAGTTGCCGTACAGGCTCGAGCTCGATCCGTCGACCATCTCGATCCGTTCGGTGTTCTCGAGCGGCACCCGGGTCCAGTAGACCCAGCCGCCGAACGGGTCGTTGAACGGCACGTTGTCGAGCAGGACGAGCGTGCGGCTGACGCCGCTCGGGCCGACGCCGCGCAGCGAGACGCCCTGGGTGGTCGGATGCGAGGACAGGCTGCTGGTGCGGCGGAACAGGCTGAACGTCGAAACCTGGCGCAGCACATCGTCGGCGACCAGCGCCGGCGACTGCCTGATGTCTTCGGCGCTCAGGACGTTGATGCTGGCCGGGATGTCACCGAGGCGCTGCTCGGTACGGGTCGGGGTGACGGTCACTTCTTCCAGCCGCGTCGCCGGCATCAGCACGACGTCGATGTCGCGCGCGGTCGAGGTGATGGTGAGACGGCGTTCGCTTTCGGCGAAGCCGCCGGCCCGGACGATCAACGTGACGTCGCCAGCCGCTGGCAGCTCGATGCTGAAGCGGCCCTCGGGGCCGGTGACGGTCTGCTGGTCGCCCTGCGCGCCGCTGCGGACGATGACCACGGCGCCGGCGACGGCGCCCTCGGTCGAGTCGCGGACGACGCCGGCGACCGTCGCCCGGGCCGGCGCTCCCTGAACGGCGGGCGCCGCGATGGCCGGGTGGACGGCGGAGGCGACCGCCGCGAATAAACAAATGCGAAAGATGTTGAGCATGAGGATCAGCGGAATTATATGCGCACCTAATAAAAGTCGTGCGCATCGAAGTCGACGTCGACGCCGCGCAGGCCCTGCACCTGCTCGGCGCGCACCGATGTGACGCCATCCTGGCTTTGCAGCACGCCGTCAACGAGCAGAAACGGCTCTTCGACGATCACCAGCCGATCGCGTGCGAACAGATCGGGCCGCACGATGATGTTGGCGATGCCGGTTTCGTCTTCGAGGGTAAGGAAGACGAACCCTTTCGCGGTGCCGGGCCGCTGGCGGGTGATGACCATGCCCGCGACGCGGACACGACGGCCGGGCCGGACGGCCCGGAGATCGCCGGCGCGCAGCACACCGCGCGTCGCCAGCTCGCCGCGCCGCAGCGCCATCGGATGGCGGCCGACGGTCAGGCCGGTGCCGGCGTAGTCGGCCACCAGGCGCTCAGCCTCGGACATGGGGACCAACGGACACACGTCGGCCACAGAAAATTCACCATTTACAAGTGACAATTCACAAAAGGCATCTTCGCTGGGCAAATCCCCTTCCCCTTGTAAATTGTCACTCGTGAATTGTGAATGCTCGAGGAGCTCGCCCGAAGGGCGTACAGACTGCTCGGCCTGCCACAGCGCCGATCGCCGGTCGTAGCCGAACGCATTGAGCGCGCCGATGTCGGCCAGCGTGACCAGCTCGTCGCGGCGCAGGGCGGTGCGCGCCACGAGCTCGTCGATCGAGGCGAACCGGCCGGCGGCGCGCCGCTGCCCGCCCAGCCGCTCGCGCGACGAATGGTGCGAGCAGACGTTGCAGAACAACCCGCCGCGGTCGCCCGCTTCGAGCATCGATTGATCGTCGCAGCCGCATTTGGGACAGACGGCGGCTGGGGGTTGGGAGATGGAGGGAGGAAACCGGGGGCTGGAGGCTGGAGGCTGGGGACCCGGGGATGGAGACTGAGGGCTGGAGGCGATCGCTCGTCCGGCCTGTTCCCGCAACCCGTTCACATACCGCAGCCCGAGCCGGATGGCGCCGTCCGCCTCGATGGTGCAGTCCCAGCCGGACCGCTGCACGTCGATCGAGTGGAACCGGACGCCGCGGCGCTGCGCGTCCTTGACCAGCGTCGAGGCATGGTAGAACCCCATCGGCTGGTTGTTGAGCAGCGCCGTGTAGAAGGCGGCCGGAAAGTGCAGCTTGAGATATGCGCTCGCGTACGCCAGCAGGGCGAAGCTCGCCGCGTGCGACTCGGGGAAGCCGTAGAGCGCGAACGACGTGATCGACGTGATGATCTCCTCCGCCGCGGCGCCGGTGATGCCGCGCTGCGCCATGCCGTCGCGCAGCTGCACTTCAACCTGCTTCATCCGCCGTTCGGAGCGCTTGAAGCCGAAGGCGCGCCGCAGCTCTTCGGCCTGGCCGCCGGTAAATCCCGCCGCCACCATCGCGATGCGCAGCAGCTGCTCCTGGAACAGCGGCACCCCGAGCGTGCGGGCGAGAATCGGCTCGAGCGTCGGGTGCGGGTAGCGGACCAGCTCGCGCCCGGCGCGGCGGTTGAGATAGGGATGCACCATCTGTCCGACGATCGGTCCCGGCCGGATGATCGCCACCTGCACGACCAGGTCATAGAAGCAGACCGGCTTGAGCCGGGGCAGCGTCGCCATCTGCGCGCGCGACTCGACCTGGAAGACACCGATGGTGTCGGCCGCAGTGAGCATCTGGTAGACCGCGGGGTCGTCTTGGGGGAGATGCGCCAGGTCGATACGGAGGCTGGGGGCTGCGGGCTGGGGGCTGGGGGCTGGAGCCTGGGGGCTGGACGAGCCGTCGCCGTTCACCAGCGCCAGCGCGTCCTGGATCGCGGCCATCATTCCCAGCCCGAGCAAATCAACCTTGACGATCCCCATCTCCGCGCAGTCGTCCTTGTCCCACTGGACGACGACCCGGCCCGGCATGCTGGCGTTCTCGAGCGGCACCACCGCGTCGAGCTGCCCCTGGCAGATCACCATCCCGCCGGAATGCTGGCCGAGGTGCCGGGGCAGATCCTGCATCTCGCCCCAGAGCCGGGCGAACTGACGGACGCGGTCCGCGTTCACATCCAGGCCGACCGCCGCGAGGTGGCGCGGCAGCGTGTCCGCCGGATCGGTGAACTCGAAGTTGTTCATCACCTTCGCCAGGCGATCGATCTGCTGCGGCTCGAACCCGAGCGCCTTGCCGACTTCGCGCGCGGCGCTCCGGCCGCGGTAGGTGATGACGTTGGCCGTCATCGCCGCGCCAAGCCGGCCGTATTTCTCGTAGACGTGCTGGATGACCCGTTCGCGCCGGTCGCCGCTCGGCAGATCCAGATCGATGTCCGGCCACTCACCGCGCTCCTCGGAGAGAAACCGCTCGAACAGCAGATCCATCCCGACCGGATCGACCGCCGTGATCCCGAGGCTGTAGCAGAC
>JBDTRR010000054.1:0-35817 GCA_039931615.1 Acidobacteriota bacterium | reverse complement strand
ACGCCGCCGACCAGCTTGGCGAGCCGCTCCTGCAGCTTCTCGCGGTCGTAGTCCGACGACGTGTTCTCGATCTGCATGCGGATCTGTTTCAGCCGGCCCTGGATGCTCGCGCTCTCGCCCGCCCCCTCGATGATCGTCGTCGAGTCCTTGTCGATGGTCACCTTCTTGGCCTGGCCGAAATCGGCGATGTCGATGTTCTCGAGCTTGATGCCGAGGTCTTCGGTCATGGCGCGGCCGCCGGTCAGCGCCGCGATATCCGCCAGGATCGCCTGCCGCCGATCGCCGTAGCCCGGCGCCTTGACGGCGGCGACCTGAATCGTGCTGCGCAGCTTGTTGACGACCAGCGTCGCCAGCGCTTCGCCCTCGACGTCTTCCGCGATGATCAGGAGTGGACGGGCCAGTTGCGCGACATGCTCGAGCAGCGGCAGCAGTTCGGCGACCGATCGGATCTTCTTCTCGTGGATGAGAATCAGCGGGTTCTCGAGGACGACCTCCATCCGTTCGGGATCGGTGACGAAGTAGGGCGAGAGGTAGCCGCGGTCGAACTGCATGCCTTCGACCAGATCGAGCGAGGTCTCGAGGGTGCGCGCTTCCTCGACGGTGATGACGCCGTCCTTGCCAACCTTCTCCATGGCTTCCGCGATGATCCGGCCGATCGTTTCGTCATGGTTGGCCGAGATGGTCCCGACCTGGGCAATCATGTCACCGGTCACCGGCTTGGACTGGCCGGCGATCGCCTCGACCAGCGCGGCCACCGCCCGATCGATGCCGCGCTTGATGGCGCCGGGGCCGGCGCCGGCGGCCAGGTTCTTGACGCCCTCGCGGTAGATCGCCTGGGCCAGCACGGTGGCCGTGGTGGTGCCGTCGCCGGCGACGTCGGAGGTCTTGCTGGCGACTTCGCGCACCATCTGCGCCCCCATGTTCTCGAGCGGATCGGCGAGATCGATCTCCTTGGCCACCGTCACGCCGTCCTTGGTGATGGTCGGCGATCCGAATTTCTTGTCCAGGATGACGTTGCGGCCGCGCGGGCCGAGCGTCACCTTGACCGTGTCGGCCAGCAGGTTGACGCCGCGCAGCATGGCGTGACGGGAGTCGGCGCCGTAGGTGATCTGTTTGGCCATCTTCGTCCTTGCCTACGTGGTTGTCGGGTCGTCGGGAATCGAGGCGAGGACATCGTCCTCGCGCATGATCAGGTAGTCGACGCCGTCGAGCTTGACCTCCTGACCGGCGAACTTGCCGAACAGAATCGTGTCGCCGCGCTTGACATCGAGCGGCACGCGGGCGCCGTCGTCGTTGAACTTGCCGATGCCGGCGGCGATGACCCGGCCGCGCTGCGGCTTCTCCTTGGCCGAATCGGGAATGATGATGGCGCCGGCGATCGGCGCGTCGTCATCGAGACGCTGGACGATGAGGCGGTCGTGTAGCGGTCGGACATCCATCGGCGCAACTCCAGTTGTCGTGAATCAGCGTTCCTGCCACTCGACGAAGGCCTGCGGGATCTCATTGCGGACGACCATCACGCGCAGGATGCGATCCTCGCGCAGCAGCTCCGCCGCGCCGGCGCGCGCGGTCTCGATCGTCGGATAGCGGGCCCAGGCCGGCGCCAGGCTCGACGCCGATCCCCGCCGCATGGTGGCAATCAGTCTGAACATCGTCTGATCTCAGCGCGGCCGCCCGGTGAAGACCGGCAGCAGCAGGTATTCCGAGAGATCGTCGGCGTTGGCGAAGACCTGACCGGTCCCGTGGTGCTTGATCGCCAGCGTCGCATCGGCATCGCCGATGAAGCCGAGCTCGATCCGATCTTCGCGCGCCGGCAGGCCGTTGGTCGGAATGAACCGGTACTGACAGCCGACCGCGCCGGAATCGAGCCGGGGCGCGACGTCGAGCGTCGCGGTGGGGAACTGCGGCTTGCGGACGACGAATCCGCCGTCGGGCCGCCCGTTCTCGAGCGTGATCTCGCGGGCGCCGTCACCAGGGAACTCGAGCCGGAACGCGGCGATGTCACGGGCGACGGTGGCGCGCAGCGCATCGAGCAGCCGTTGTCCCTGGATGCGCACCAGGTCGGCCTTGCGGGCGGCCGCCTCGGTGCCGCGCTGTCGTGTCTCGTCGCGCTTCCGCTCGTCGTCCGCCAGTCTGGTAATCCAGTCAATCGCCATCGCGCCTGCTCCGTACTGCCGCCAAATCCTTGCTGCCGGCACCGACCATCATGACCGGCACCGCGCCACTCGGGTGTGCTGTTTGGCACATCGGCGCCTGGCCAGCCGTGCCATCATCACAACCGACGCCGATGCACACCAGGACCGCGCCGCCGCCGCGACAGCCAGCTCGCCGCCCGTCAACAGTTCAATCTGCAACCTCGCGCCGCGTCCGTCGCGGCGCCGGACGCCGGAGTTGAGCATGTCGGCATCATGGCGCGGTCCCGCGCAGTTCGCCGGTGTGACGCTCATCATGACGGTGCTGGCGATGTGGGCGGCGCGGCCGCCGGCCGGCTGCGCCTTGCCGCCGGAGCCACGCCGCCATCTCGACCTCGAGCGGACGGTTGACCGCGAGCATCTGGTGACCGATCTGGCAGCGTCCGAGCGCGTCGCGCGCCGCTGGACGCCGCCGCTCGAGACGTCCACTGCGTCAGGGGCCGCCGCGGAGCCGGGCTTCGATCTGGACGCCGAGGGCTGCCATGCCAGGCTGGTTCGGCAGATCATGACCACGCACGACGTCACGCCGGCGCAGGTGCAGGCGCTGGCCCGCACGCCGGGCTAGGAGAGTCCTAGAGGTCGGTCGACTCTCGTTCGCCGGCGGGTGCTCCATTTCCCGCCTGGCCGATGTAGACGCGGTTGCGCCGCTCCTCGATCACGCCCGTTTCACGGAGCGTCGCCAACAGCGCCCTGCACTCATCCTCGTCCAGCCCGCTCAACTCGGCGACGTCGGTCTCGTGCAGTTCGGCGCCAGCCGTTTCCCGAAACACCGCCTCGAGCCGCTCCAACCCATCCGCCGACCGTGGTCTTGGGTCCATCTCACACCCCGTGATGGCGCAGGCGGACTCGCCCGCAACGCGGAGCATTGTCGACGTGAGCAGGCCGGCGCTGTACCAAATTGCACAGGATCTGCGTCATCCGCCCGCCCGGGCGGCGGCCAGGGGAAAAGACGCCGCGCCGGGCCCCGGATACCTGCGCACGCGGCGGCGCCGCGGCGTTATACTCGCGACCGATTTCACGGCAGCCGGCGCGTCGGAGAGAACGCGCGCCGGCAAGACACCGGGACGCGGAGCCTCTCCCGCCGACGCCAGATTGAAGGAGCGAGCACGAGGTGCTGACCGACATTCCGACCGGCCGGACGCAGTTCGCCGCCGCCACCCTGATCGCCGGCATGAACCTGAACAACCAGGACGTCGGCGGCACCAACATCAGACCGCGGGGGAACGCGGCGGCTTCTGCCCGCTTCGTCCTTTTAGTCGCCAGAAGAACGCTGGAACGCGCGGCATCGAGGAAAAGAGGCTTCATGCCGGACCGGAGATCGTGACCGCAGGCGCGATTCAGTGTCGAAAGAGTCATGTAAAAGCTGCTTGTTGTGTTCAAATTTGCGTATTCATGATCGCCTGGAGCGCGGAGGGTGTAGGCGATAGACCGCCAGCGCCTGGCACGCATCGTGCTTGGATAGGAGAAACTGTTTGATTCCCGGCGCTGTTACTCAGGGGTTCTATGAAATCGAAAAAGTCTGCTCCGAAGCAGGTGCTCATCGTCGACGACGATGAGGCGGTCCTCGGCATGTTCACGGGAATCCTTCGCAATGCCGGACACGAAGTGACGTCGTTCAGCCGCTTCGAGTCGGCCAAATCCTACCTGTCCGCTTCCAAACCCGACGTGTTGATCAGCGACGTGCGGCTGGGCGCGTTCAATGGACTGCAGCTGGTGGTCTACGCCAAACTCGAGCATCCGGACATGATCGCGATTGTCCTGACCGGTTTCGACGATCCGGTGCTGCGGACTGAAGCCGCGCATGCTGGCGCCTCCTACCTCGTGAAGCCGATTGAGTCGCAGCGCCTCCTCGACCTGATCGACGGGAAATCTGACGGCACTGCCGATACGGCGTCCGTGCGGTCGAGGTCGGTCTGGACGCGGCCCTCGCTGCACTGAGCCGCGGACGCGCTCACAGTAAGAGGCAGACAGGAAGCAGGGGCGCCGCGGCGCTGAGAGGCGCGGGGGCTTGTGTCGCGGTGGGTCGGTCGCCGATTACGCCGGAGCGATCGAAGTGTGCGCGCAGTCGTCGCACCGCAGGTACAGCACCGGAAGGGTTTCGGAGCGGCCGATCAGCCTTGCCGTGAGGCGGCCGCACTTGGGACAGATCTCGCGCTCCGGAGCGTGCGCGCGAGGGCGGCGCCCGTCCACCGGGGCCGGAGCCGTCTTCGGTGCGACCTTGACGCGTTTGCGAACCGGCATCGACACCTCACATCTACCGCGGTCTTAGCGACGGCGGCCGCCGAACTGTTTACCAGTCGAAAGAGCAGGCGATCAGGGCGCGGCGAACGAGCCGAGTGTTTCGTCGATCGGCTTGATGGCGTCCGCGGCGCGGGCGTTGGCGGTCTGATCGAGCTGTCCGGCGAACTGCTGCGCCTCGTCGAGCCGGGCCAGCGCGATCGCCAGCCGCATCACCTGTTCGTCGCGCCCGATCGTCTTCAGACGCGCGTCGGCGCGCCGCAGCGCCGTGCGGGCCAGTTCGAAATCGCGGCTCGCATCGCCGAAGTTGACGAGATAGAGATCGACGCGGGCGCTGAGCAGGGCGCTGCGTGCGGTGAGGAGATCGCTGCGCAACTCGGCGACCGCGAGGGCCTCCTGCAAATCTCCCTTTCCGGACGAACCCCAGAGCCAGGCCGCCGCCAGGGCGATCAGGAGGGCGGCCACGAGACCGGCGCCGAGCTTCAAACGGTTCATGAGGCGACCGCGATCGTCAGATCGATGATCTGGCCGCGCTCGAGAAACTGTCGCAATCCCTTCAGCATGGTTGTCCCCAGGTTGAGCAACGGCGTTTCGATCGACGGTCGATAGTCATCGCGACGTGGGGTCCGGCTCGAGCCGGACGGCGGAGGCCAGGGCGGAAGGCGGACCCCACGCAGACCAGGAAATCACGGCGCGGATCGCGCCGGGCCTGTTCCTACCGGCAGGCCTGATGCTGGCAGTCGCATCGCAGTTCGATCGACTCTCCCTTCTCCTTGCAATGTTCGCTGCAGTACTTGCCGTGCGGACCGTGCTTGGGGACCACGCACTCACAGGCGGGATGCGCACATTTCGACTCGTCAGCCATCTCCGTCCTCCTTGTCTCGCCACGATTCTAACGCCGTGCGGTGCCGTTCGCAGCCGCCGGTTCACTGACTTGCGCACTCCCCTCGCCGTCGGATCCGGCGTCAAGGCGTGCCACGGACCTGAAGTCGGACGGACGCGTACTCGACCGGAGCATTATTGCTTGCCACCGCTCCGGGTCCGCCGTAGATTACGTTCCGTCAATCCGCGTCGTCACCAGCCGCGTTTGTTGAAGGGGCAGCCATGAGCAACTTCAGGAGAATCGCCTGCACCGCGTCGCTGCTATTGATCCTGGCCGTGCCGGGTTGGGCGCAAGAGAGCGTCATCACCGGGCGCGTCACCGACTCCTCCGGCGCCGTCCTCCCCGGCGTCGACCTCACCTTGACGAGCGCGGCGGTGATGGGCACCCGGAGCGCGGTGACCGACCAGCAGGGCGCCTATCGCTTCGGGCTGCTGCCGCCCGGCAGCTACACGGTCTCGTTCGGGCTGCCGGGATTCGCGACCGTCGTCCGCGCCGGCATCCAGCTGACCGCAGGCTTCACCTCCACCCTCAACGTCGCGATGGAAGTCGCGGTGGTGGCTGAAACGGTCACCGTCGTCGGCGATTCGCCGATCATCGACGTCACCAACGCCGTGGTGTCGACGACGTTCACCGAGGAACTGACGTCGATTCTGCCGACCGGCCACGATGTGTTTTCCGTGCTGGCGCTCACCCCCGGGGTGCAGGTCACCGCCCCGGATGTCGGCGGCAGCCGGGCCGGGCTGCGCGCGCAATTCCGCGTCTTCGGCAGCACGTCGCAGTGGAACGTCATCGAAGGCGCGATCATGGCGTCCCTGCAGTACGAGGATCCCGATGTCTACCAGGAGGTCCAGGTCGCCGGCGCCAGCAAGGGCGCCGACGCGCCGGTCGGCGGATCGTTCAACAACTTCATCGTCAAGAGCGGCGGCAACCGCGTCAGCGGCCTGGTCTTCTACGACCGCGAGCCGCTGGCGCTGCAGGGCTCGAATCTCTCGAGCGACCTGATTGCCCAGGGCGTCACCAACACCAGTTCGGTCGCCCGTTACCAATCGGTGCACGGCGACGTCGGCGGCCCGTTCATCCGCGACCGGTTCTGGGGGTTTTATGCCTTCCGCAACCTGAATTCCGACAACTGGACACCCGGCTACATCAACACGCAGACCGGGCAGCCGGAACCGGTGTTCACGACGCTGCGCAACAACGTCACCAAGTTGAGCTACCGCCTCAGCGCCAATCACAGTCTCAGCTATTCGGCGCAATACAACAGCAAATCGCTGCCGAACTCCGGCGCTTCGGCGTTCGTCGATTCGGACTCCACGTCGCTGACCGACTTTCCCTACTGGATCCAGGGCGCCTCGCTCACTTCCGTACTGTCGAGCCGATCGACGCTGGAGATCAAATGGGGTGAATTCGGCTGGCGGTGGTGGACCCGGCCAGGCCGCGACGAGATCGCGCGTGAGGATCTGGACACCCGGCTGGTCCGCGGCGGCCGGCAGGCGCCGTTCATCGACCGGAGTCATCACATGAACATCTCCGGGGTCTGGTCCCGGACCAGCGCCGCAACGCGGGCCGGCAGCCACACCACGAAAGTCGGCTACGGCTATCTCTACGAAGGCGCGCCGTACTCGAACCTGGCGCCGAAGGACAGCATCAAGACGTTCTGGCGCGGCGGCTTCACCACGCCGGCGGAGATCGAGACCTACGACACGCCGTTCGATTTCGAGAACAAGGTGTCGCACCAGTCGGCGTTCGTCAACGACACCTGGAACGTCGGCCGGTTCTCGTTCAACGGCGGAGTCCGGTTCGATTCCTTCCTGCCCTATTACGACGAGCAGGGGAAGACCGGCCAGGGCCCGTTCCAGGCGGCGATTACCTACCCCGGCTTCACCTTCCATCGGCTGAATGGCCTGGTGCCGCGCGCGTCGATCGTCTACGACGTGTTCGGAACGGGACGCACGGCGATCAAGGCCGCCTACGGCCGCTACGTCTACAACGCCGGCACGATGACCAATGCGAATTCGATGATGGCCGGGTTCGTCAATCCGATGGCGCGGACGACGAAGCGCTACCGGTGGGACGGCACCCTGCCGTTCGTGCCCGATCCCAGCCTGCTGCTGTCGACCACGGGCGGTCCCAACCGCAGGCTCGACCCGGACCTGGAGCTTCCCTACACGGACGAATACGTCCTCGGGATCGACCAGCAGGTCAGCCGGTCGACGACGGTCCGCTTCAACTACGTGCGGAAGTTCGAGCGGAACAGGATGAAGCTGCAGAACACCGCCATTCCGTTCTCCGCCTACAACATTCCCGTCAGCTTCCTTGACCGCGGCCGGGACTTCGCCGCCGCCGCCGACGACCGGCAGATCACGCTCTACAGCCTCGAGCGGAGCTTCGTCGGCCAGCGCGCCGATCTCCTGACCAACGATCCGTTGAACCGCTCGGATTTCGCCACCTACAACGTCGAGGCCGTGAAACGCCTGTCCAATCGGTCACAGCTGCTGACCGGCTTCGACATCAGCCACTACGACACCTGGAGCTTCGCCTCGGCAATCTCCCAGGACATCGCCACCGACGCCGGCGGCGTGCCGCAGGATCCCAATCGCCTGACCTACAACAACCGCCAGAACTACTGGCACTGGCAGTACAAGGCGCTCGGCAGCTACGAATTTCCCTATGCCGTGTCGTTTTCGGCCTCGGCGCGCGTGACCAAGGGCGAGCCGTACGGCCGCACCCTGAACACGACCGGGCTGACGCAGGGTTCGATCACGCTGACGGTGGAGCCGCTGGGGACGTTCTTCTATGACACGGTGACACTGGTCGACCTGCGGCTGTCGAAGAGCGTGACGATCGGCAGGAGCAAGATCGAAGGACTGCTCGACCTGTTCAACGTCAACAACTCGCCGGCCGTGCTGAGCCGGAACAACCAGACCGGCGCGACATTCGGTGGCGTGCTGACCACGGTCAACCCGCGGATCGCCAGACTGGGCGTGCGCTGGACGTTCTAGACCGGGTCGTCGGGGAGCCGTGACGACAGCCTGCGTACGCTTGCTGTCGTCGTGCAGGCGTTCAGGGCTGCGGTGTCGCGGGCATTTCCCTGTCACGGGTCCGGCTGAAGCCGGACACTACGTACCGGATCACGGTCCACGTACCGATCATGATCCACGAACCGGATCACGGTCCGGCTAAACTGGAGCCGGACACTACAGGTGCGCTGGTTGATTTTCCGTACGTAGTGTCCGCCTTCAGGCGGACCGTGATCAATCGCTCAGGCCTTCCGACTGGCGTATCGCGGACCTGAAGGTTCGCAACAGATCATGCCGGGGCCCGTCTACGGCGCCGGCTCGATCTTCAGCAGCGCGCCCGAGTCTTCCTCCGTCAACACATACAGCAGCCCATCCGGCCCCGGCCGCACGTCGCGAATCCGCTGTTTCAACTCGGTCAGCAGCGGCTCGCGCTGAATCGGCAGCCCCTTCTCGTTGAGCACCACGCGCTGGATGTGCCCGGTCCCCCGCGTCCGTCCCATGAACATCGAACCGACGAAGGCGTTGCCCTTCCAGCCCGGGAACCGGTCGCCGGTGTAGAAGCTCAGGCCCGACACCGCGATCGACGGCACCCAATAGACGAACGGCGGCTCGAGATCGGCACGCCAGGTCGCATCGCTGACATTTTCGCCGTTGTAGTTGATGCCGAACGTGACCAGCGGCCAGCCGTAGTTGCGGCCGGGCAGGATGATGTTCAGCTCGTCGCCGCCTTGCGGGCCGTGCTCGTTCTCCCAGATCGCGCCGGTGCCCGGGTTGAGCGCCAGCCCCTGCTCGCTGCGGTGGCCGAGCGAATAGATCTCCGGCGCGTAGCCGGCCTTCCCGACAAACGGATTGTCGGGCGGCACGCTCCCGTCGTCGCGCAGCCGCAGCACCTTGCCGCCGTGATCGCCGGTCTTCTGCGCGCGCTCCTGCTCCATGCGATCGCCGACCGTCAGGTAGAGCAGACCGTCGCGATCGAAGGCGATCCGGCCGCCGAAGTTCTGCGTCGAGGTGCTCCAGTTGTTGGCGACGAAGATGTCCTTGACGTCGGACAAGGCCATCCCGTCGAACCGGCCGCGGGCCACGGCAGTCGTCACCTGACGGTTGTCGCCCGGCTTCGAGTAGGCCAGATACAGCAGCCTGTTCTCGGCGAACTTCGGATGGAGCGCGACGTCGAGCAGTCCGGCCAGCACCGCCGCCCGCACCGCCGGCACGCCGGCGATCGGCTGCGGATCGAGGACCCCGTTGCGGATGATCCGCAGCCGGCCCTCCCGCTCGGTGACCAGGATGCCGCCGTCCGGCAGGAACGCCATGCTCCACGGATGGGCCAACCCGGTGGCGACAACGCTGACCCGGATCTTGTAGAGCGCGGTTTCAAAGGTCTGCGGCAGGGTGGGCAACGGCGGCGACGACCTGGCGGAGCGCGGGCCGGGTGTGCCGGCGGCCGGGGCAGCCCCCCGCTGACCATCCTGGGCGGCTGCCACATGCCGCGCCGCGCCGCCGATCGTCACGGCGGCGACCGCGATTGCCGACACCACACCCGCCACCGACGCTGCTCCGCCATGTTTTTTCTGCGCAAGCCGTCGCTTCATCCTCGGCGCTCCCGTTGCTCTGCCGCTGAACCTTGTTCGTACCAGGACCGTAACGATAATAAGATTCGTTGAGAAATTACTGCTGATGCGAATGATACACGGACTCATCATGGCGGCCCTGATTCCGGGCCTGCTCGCCTGCCAGCCGAATCGGCGCGGCGGCCGGGATCGCGCCGGCGATCGCGACGACCGCGCGGCACCGTATCAGGCCGAGGTCGAGGAAGGGCTGGGCGCCGCGGTGGCGATTCTCGTCGACACCTCAGGCTCGATGAAGGACGATGTCCCTGGGGATTCGCGGCCCAAGTACCTCGTGGCGCGGGAGGCGCTCGAGACCATGCTCGACGCCACCGACCGCTTCGTCGCCAGGCGGCCCGACTTTCCGATCAAGATCGGCATCTACAGCTTCTCCAGCGGCGTCAGCACCCAGCTGCCGATCCAGCCCTACGACCGCACCGCGGTCCGCGCCGCGCTGACCCGGCTGCCGCGGCCGGGCGGCGGCACCGCCATCGGCGAAGCGATGCGTACCGCACGCCCCGAGCTCTATCGCGCCGGCGTCTTCCGGAAGTATCTCCTGGTGGTCACCGACGGCGACAACACCGCCGGCCGCAGCCCGGACGACGTCGCGCGCGACATCTTTCGCAAGAGCGACGGCGCCGTCCAGATCTACTTCGTCGCGTTCGACACCGACCCCGGGAAGTTCTCGTTTCTCAAAGAGGTGGGGGGCGACGTCATCGGCGCCGGCAGCGGGCCCGAGCTGCGGACCGCACTGGACGAGGTGTATCAGGGCCGGATTCTCGCCGAAGCCGTGACCGCCGGCGAACGTGAGGCGGCGCCGAAATGAGAGACACTGAGGTTGCGCTGAGCTACCGCTGGAGCGCGTTGCAAAATGTAGTGCAGACCTTGAGGTCCGCCGTGTCTGGCCGGCCTGAGGGCCTCCACTACATCTGCTTTTCCAACGCGGCCTCGGCAGCCGAGAGGAGACATCCATCGTGATTGTTCAGAAGTTCTGGTCCGCGTTCATGGCGCAGATCAACAAAGTCGCCAACATCTTCTGGGAAGCCGACCCGATCGCGCAGATGCAATACGAGTACGACCGCGCGGTGGAGCAGCTCAAGGAGGGCCGGCTCGGCCTCGAACAGTATCGCGGCCTGGTCGAGCGGGTCACCCGCCAGGTGTCGGCGAACCGGGCACACGTCAAGAAGCTCGAGGCGGAGACCAAGGCCTATCTCAAGGCCGGCGACCGCGCCACGGCGGCCAAGTTCGCGCTCGAGCTGCAGAAGGCGAACACCGAGCTGGCCGCCAACGATCAGCAGCTGCAGCTACATGAAACGGCGTACGGCAACAACCTGAAGAAGATCCAGCATGCCAACGAGAAGCTGATCGGGCTGCGCGAGAAGATCCAGAAATACGACGCCGAGCTGAAGATGAGCACGGCCGAGGCGGAGATCGCCAAGCTGGCCGAAAGCTTCCACATGAACCTGACCACCGACTTCGGCCAGATTGAAGCGGTGATCCAGCAGAAGATCGATCAGAACCGCGGCAAGGTCCGGGTCGCCGCCGACCTGTCGAGCGAAGGCATCGCCGAAATCCAGGCCGAGGAGCGCATGCAGTCGGTGCTGGCGGAAGAGGCGCTGACCAACTTCGAGATCGAGCTGGGCCTGAAGACACCCGAGACCACACCGGTCACCTCGTCCGCCAAGGACCTGGGCCCGGCGGCCGTGAACAAGGACAAGACCGCAGAAACGAACTGACGGACGAGCTGATCGATTCACCTGCCGGCGCCGGGCGGCCGGCACCGGATCGCGGCGCCTGGACCTGAAGTCTGCTGAGGAGCTTGAGCACAATGGCGAACGGACAGCCGAAACCCATCTTCTACGCCGCCGTCTTCCTCGTCGTCGCCGGGCTGATCGGGGTGGCGATCTGGCGGTACGGTGCGGCGGTACCGGGCGGCGGCGGCGGGCAGTTCTCGAGCGACGAACTCAAGCAGCTGGCCGGCGGCGCGGAGAAGCCGGACGCCTCCGGCATCACGACGGTCAAGGAATATAACTTCGTCGCCTCGGCCAAGCTGCCTGAAGTGAAGGGCATCTCCAGCTACAAGCCGATGGTCGATCAGACGGTGCGCTTCGCCATCAACGTCTGGGCCGGCTGGAGCCCGATCATCTACGCCAACAACGGCTTCAAGCCCGGCAAGGTGTGGAAGGGGCCCGGCGGCAAGGACTTCAAGGTCGAACTGGTGCTGATCGACGATCCGGTGGCGATGCGCGACGCCTTCGCCGCCGGCAACCTCCACGTCGGCTGGGCGACGCTCGACATGGTGCCCCTCTTCCTCGAGGGGCTGCGCAAGGACTCCCGCGTCATGCCGCGGATCTATCAGCAGGTCGACTGGTCCAACGGCGGCGACGGCATCGTCGTCCGCGACGCCATCAAGACGATGGCCGATCTGCGCGGCAAGACGGTGGTCCTGGCCCAGAACTCGCCGTCGCACTTCTTCGTCCTGAACGCCCTGATCAACGGCGGCGTGCAGCCGGCGGAAGTCGATTTCAAGTTCACCCAGGATGCCTTCCAGGCGGCGGCCGCCTTCAACGCCGACAAGCGGCTGGCCGGCGTGGTGAGCTGGGCGCCCGACATCTACAACCTCGAAAAGATCAAGGGCAACCGGCTGATGGTCACGACCGCGACCGCCAACAAGCTGATTGCCGACGTCTGGTTCGCGCGCGCCGACTTCGCCAAGGACAACCCCGAGGTGATGGAGGGGATCGTCCGCGGCATCTTCGACGGGATGATCGATCTCAAGGCGCAGGACGCCAAGCAGAAGGTCGCCAAGCTGATGGCGGCCGGCTACTCGATCCCGGAGAGCGACGCGCTCGGCATGCTCGGCGACGCGCACTCGACCAACTACGCCGAGAACCGCGACTTCTTCCTGAACCAGAACAGCCCGACCAACTTCGAGCGGACCTGGAACACCGCCTACTTCCTCTACAAGAAGATCGGGGCGGTGACGACCCAGACGGCCTTCGACCAGGTGATGGATTTCTCGGTCATCCAGAAGCTGGCCGGCGAAGCGAAATACGCCTCCCAGAAGAACGAATACGACGTCCAGTTCGCGCCGACCACGGCGGGAGCGGTCGGCGAGAAGGACGAGATCCTCACCAAGACGGTGGTGATCCATTTCTTCCCCAATTCCTGGGACCTGAGCAAGAAGATCACGCGCACCGTGGACAGCAAGGACGTCGAGGAGCTCTACGACCCGAACGTCGGGTTCGTGGTCGAAGAGATCGGCAAGCTGGCGGGACAGTACGGGGCGGCACGGATCGTCATCGAAGGGCACACCGACTCGTCGATGAAGGGCAACGCGCCCAAGAGCGCGGTCCAGGAGCTGTCGCTCAACCGCGCCAACTCGGTCAAGGAAGCGATGGTCCGCAAGTTTCCGACGCTGCAGCCGAATCAGTTCGCGACCGCCGGCCTGGCGTGGGACAAACCGGCCGACACTGCCGATCCGGACAACCACGCGAAGAACCGCCGCGTCGAGATCAAGGTCTACCCGGCCGAAAGCCCGACCGCCGCGAAGTAGATGGCCCTGACCTGGATGTCGACAGAGCGCTGGGGCCGGCGGTTCCCGTTGGCGGGGCTGTTTGCCCTCCGCGTCGCGCCGCAGCGTCCGGTTCGGCTGCTGCTTGGCGCCGGCGCGGTGGCGTTCCTGGTGCTGCTGTGGTGGCTGGCGACGTGGGGCAACGAGGCGGAGGCGCGATTCGTTTCGCCGGTGATCCTGCCGAGCCCGCGCGAGGTCCTGGCCAGCTTTCCCAGCCTGCTGAACGAGCGCGCCCTGGTGCAGGGCATCGCCGCCACTCTCAAGCGCGTCCTGATCGGCTTCGGCCTGGCCATCCTGGTCGGCGTGCCACTCGGCATCATCGCCGGCTCGTGGCGCGCGGTTGAAGCGTCGGCGGCGCCGGTGGCGCTGTTCGGCCGCAACCTGCCGGTCGCGGCGCTGATCCCGCTGACCATCCTGTGGTTCGGCATCGACGAGACGCAGAAGGTCATGTTCATCTTCATCGCCTGCATCCCGTTCGTCTACTCCGATACCGTGCGGGCGATTGGCAACATCGCCGACCGGTACGTCGAGTCGGCGCAGACCCTGGGCGCCTCGTCGCGACAGATCGTCGCCAAGGTGCTGGTCGCGCTGGCGCTGCCGGACATCTACGCCAACCTGCGGCACCTGTTCGGCATGGCGTTCGGCTACATCATGCTGGCCGAGCTGATCAACGCCACCTACGGGCTCGGCTACCTGCTGATGACCAGCCAGCGCCGCGGCCTGTCCGAGCACATCATCCTGGTGCTGCTGATCATCGGCCTGCTCGCCTACGGCATCGACCGCGCGCTCCTCTGGCTGCAGCGCGGCCTGTTTCCGTACCGCGAGGTCGGGAACTAGTGGACCCAGCCGCCGCCGAGCCCCCCTGCGTCGTGGCATTTCACGAGGTGACCAAGCGTTTCGGCGCCTTCACGGTCATCCGCGACGTCACCTTTTCAGTGCCGGACCGGCCGGACCGGGGCGAGTTCGTCACCATTCTCGGACCGTCCGGCTGCGGCAAGTCGACCGTGCTGCGCCTGATTGCCGGCCTGCGGCCCCAGCACCCGCCGAGCGCGGGCGCGGTGCTGGTACTGGGGAAGCCGGTCGCCCATCCCGGCGCCGACCGCGGCATGGTCTTTCAGGACTACACCGCGTTCGACAATCGGACCGTCGAAGACAATGTCGCCTTCGGCCTCGAGTGCCGCGGCGTGCCGGCCCGCCAGCGGCGTGAGCAGGCGCGCGAGTGGATTGCCAGGGTCGGGCTCGACGTCAAGCGCGACGCCCTGAAGTATCCGGCCGAATTGTCCGGCGGCATGCGTCAACGGGTGGCGATCGCGCGGACGCTGATCCTGTCGCCGCGGATCATCCTGATGGACGAACCGTTTGGCGCGCTCGATCCGGCGACCCGGATGCATATGCAGGAACTGCTGACGGAGTTGTGGCGGGAAGCGCAGGCGACGGTGTTCTTCGTGACGCACTCGATCGAGGAGGCCGTCTACCTGGGCGATCGGGTCTACGTGTTTTCCTCGTCGCCAGGCACCCTGCTGCGGGAGATCGAGGTGCCGCCGCCGGACCGGCCGGCCAGGGAGATGCAGCGCGAGCCGCGGTTCCTCGATCTGGTGTTCGAGATACGCGATACGATCGACACCCTCGAAGCATCGACCCGCGCCGGCGACGACTGAGGCGATGGCCCATCCGCTGGTCCATTTGATCGCCGTCCTGGCGGTGCGCTGGCGGCACCGGCAGTCCGGCCGGCAGCCTGCCGCCGCCAGCCAGGTCGAAGGACAGCCGAAACCGATGCCCGCTCAGGTTCGCGACAATCGCTCCGCCAGCGCGCCAATCGGCGCCGGCATGAAGGACTATCTCAAGGAAGCCTTTCTGTTCCGCTGGAACCTGCTGCTCTTCATGGGCGGACTGGCCGGCGCCGCGCTGACGCCGATGGCCGAAGTGATGATGCCGATCGTGACCGCCGTGGAGATGAGCTACCTGGCGGGTCTGGTGTCGATTCCGCGATTTCGCGCCGCCATCGACGCGAAGGTCCACGCCGCGCGGCGGGCGCTGTCGGAACCGGCCGCCGCGGCGGCGGCCGCCCCGTCGCTGGTCTCGATGCTGGCCGGACTGCCCGCCGATGCGCGCCAGCGGTTCGAGCGGCTGCACACCCGCTGCGTCGAGATGCGCGCCATCGCCGTCGGGGTGCGCGGCGCCGCCGGCAGCGACAGCGGCGCCGCCGAGGAGATCCGGACGCCCGGCCTCGATCGCCTGCTGTGGCTGTTCCTCCGGCTGCTGCTGTCGAAGGCCGCGCTCGGCCGGTTCCTCGACACCATGCGCAACGAGGACATCGTCGCCCGCCTGGGCCAGCTCCGCACCGATCTGGCCGCCGCCCAGGGAGCCGGCGACGAACGGATCGTCAAGTCGCTGCAGGACAGCATCGCGATGGGCGAGCTGCGGCTCGACAACTACGAACGCGCCAGGAAGAACGCCCAGTTCGTCTCGATCGAGCTGGATCGGATCGAGGGCAAGATCCAGGCGCTGGCCGAGATGACCGTCAATCGTCAGGACCCGGACTTCCTCAGCAGCCAGGTCGATTCCGCCGCCGAGAGCATGCGCCAGACGGAGAAGGCGGTGAGCGAGCTGCAGCACCTGACCGGTCTCGCCGACGAGCTGCAGGAACCGCCGGCGATCCTCGAGTCCGACCTGCGCCAGGTGTTGAGATCGGGTGATCGGGTGATCGGGTGATCGGCAATCGGGTGATCGGCGATCGGGTGATCGGCGATCGGGAGTCGCAGCAATCGAGCAGGAGCAGATGTGACATCTGACCCGCCCGACCGGCAATCCGGGGATCGCTTGATCGGCAAAGTCGATCACCGATCACCCGATCGCCCGATCGCCGATTCACTATCAGATCTGCCGCGCTGGTTCCCGGCCTGGGCGGCGCAGCTGGCCGAGCTCTACTTCTCGGGCACCACGTCGGCCTTCGTGCTGCACGGCAACACCAACGACTACGTGCCGATGGGCGATGCCCGCGACATCAGGTACGGGGTGCTGGCGGAGTTCCTGGCCGAGCAGATTTTCGGCCGCTGGTCGCTGGTGCTGCACTACGACCTCGGCCGCGGCCTGCGCGTGCTGGCCGGGCGGGACGAGAAGCGGCTCAAGGAGATGGTGGTGCTGGCCAACCGCAAGCTGGGCGATCTGAGCGCATTGCCCAGAGAACCGGCGGCCACCTTCGCGCTGCTCGATCGGGTCGTCCGTAACAACATCATGGCCGACGGCGCCGAGCGGCTCAGCCTGGCGTTCATCCTTGACCAGGCCTCGTACGTGTTCCCAGCGGGCGAGCCGGGCCGCCTCAACGCGCAGGCCTCCTCCCAGCTGGTCATGATGCTCCACTGGGCGATGAGCCCGCACGTCAAGCGGCTGAACATGGCGTTCGTGATGCTCGACGAGAAGCTGGCCGAGCTCAGCGAACGGCTGACCGGCAACCCGCACGTCGCGGCGATCGAGGTGCCGCTGCCCGACGAGCCCGCGCGGCGGCGCTTCATCGAGACGACGCTCGATGCCGCCGCGCTCGCCGCCTGCTCGGACTTCGACGCCGCGAATCTCGCCCGCCTGACCGCCGGCATCTCGCTGACCGACCTCAACGTCCTGGTGCAGTCGTCGCGCGAAAGCGGGCGGCGGCTCGACGCGGCGGTGTTCCGATCGCTCAAGAAGCGGCTGATCGAGCGGCAGTGCCGCGGCCTGCTCGAGTTCGTCGAGCCGAAATGGACGCTCGACACGGTGGTCGGCCACGACGCGGCCAAGGCGCGGCTGCGCGAGGATGCGGCGCTGCTCAAACAGGGCGCGCTCGACAGCCTGCCGATGGGATACCTGGTCTGCGGCCCGGTCGGGACCGGCAAGTCGTTTCTCGCGCAGTGCGTCAGCGGCGAAATCGGCGTGCCCTGCGTCACGCTCAGGAATTTCCGCTCGAAGTACGTCGGCGAGACCGAGGGCAACCTCGAGCGCGTGCTGTCGGTGCTGCGGGCGATGGGGCCGGTCGTCGTCGTGGTGGACGAAGCCGACGCCGCGCTCGGCGGCCGCGAGCAGGACGGCGACTCCGGCACCTCCAGCCGCGTCTTCGGGATGATCGCGGCGCAGATGGGCGACACCCGTTACCGCGGCCGGATCATCTGGATGCTGCTGACGGCGCGGCCCGACCTGCTGCCGATCGACCTCAAACGGCAGGGGCGTGCCGAGGTGCACATCCCGCTGTTCTATCCGACCGACGCAGCTGAGATCCGCGCGATGTTCGTCATCCTCGCCCGGAAGCTCGGTTCGACGCTGTCGCCCGACGATGTGCCGCCGGTGCCGCAGCGCGGCCAGCTCTCTGGCGCCGATATCGAAGGGATCGTCGGACGGGCGCTGCGGACGTCGCTGCTCGCCGGCCAGCCGCACGTGACGCGCGACGCCCTGGCGGACGCCGTCGCGCAGTTCATGCCGTCGACCCAGGGGCTGGAGCGCGAGCTCCAGGAGACGGCGGCGGTGATCGAGTGCACCGATCGCCAGTTCCTGTCGGCGCCGATCCTGGAGAAGATCGAGGCCGAGGGCGGGCGCGCCAGACTGCAGGCGCGTCTGACCCAGCTCAAGCAGCTGGTGGCTGGGCTGTAGGAAATTAGGAATTAGGAATTAGGAATTAGGAATTCAATTTAGGGAATGGGGAATTGGGGATCGGCAATTCTTAATTAATTCCTAATTCCTAATTCCTAATTCCTAATTATCAATCGTCAGAAAGGATCTCCCATGTCCCGTACGAGCTGGTTCGATGAGGATGTCACCCACCCCGTAATACTCGAGAGTGTCAACAATCTGGAGTCGTTCACCAGCGCGCTGGCCGACGGCGTCGTCGAGAAGGGCGAGCTGGCCGGGCAGGAGCAGCGGCTGGTCGCGGCGATGAAGTACCTCGAGGTCGAGTTGAGCGACGACCTCCATGCCAAGGTGACCACCGTGCTGGTGGAGCTGACCGCCTACAACGTCATGCGGCTCCTGCACGAGCTCAATGCCGAACGGGGGCGGGTGGCATTCAGGGGATAGCGGGAGCGCCGCCGGCGACGTGTCCTGTTCCGGCGAGGACGCGCCCTCGCATTATTGGGTGATGCCGGCGCGCCGCATCACCTGCCGCAGCGTGTCGTCGACGCTGCCCGACGAGGCCGCGTCAATCACGAACGTTTCGGTTTCGGGGTGCTCGCGCGCGAGATAGCCGGCCACCTCGCGATACAGGCGCCGCAGCTGCTCGAGCATCGGCGCCTGCTCGTGCAGCTCGCCGTGGACGTCGCCGCGCCCGCGCAGGCGCTCGATCGCGATCGGCGCCGGGAGATCGAGGAGCAGCAGCACGTCAGGGAGGCCGGTGCCGTAGCGGCGCGTCAGCTCGGTGATGATCGCGGGGCGCGGCCGGTCGAGCATGGCGGCCACCGCCAGGCCCAGTTCGAACAGCGACGCCGGCGTGCCCGCCTGTTCGGCGTGGCGTGCGGCCCAGTGCACGATCTCGTCGTAGCTGCCGGGCGCGCCGGCGTCGAGCGTCTCGCGCAGCGGCGTCTCCAGCGCGGCGTCGGCGTGCTGGCGGATCTTCGTCCTGTAAATCGCGCCGTAGGCGAGCGTATCGACCAGCGAGTGGTGCTCGGTCAGCAGGAAGGCCGGCCGGTAGGCGTCGAGCAGGCAGCGCTCGACCGGCCCGTGCAGTGTCATCTGCAGGTACATCGCCGCGCCCTTGAGCTCGAAGCTGCCGAGCTCGTCGGCGGCCCGCGAAAACCGGTGCAGCCGTTCGGAGAGGCGCGCGAACGGCGCGTTGGGAGTCTCGTGGTAGGCGGGGCAGGTGAGTGCCAGCGTCGCGCCTCGCGCCCCGGGCCAGAGCTCGGCGAAACGCCGGATCACCGAGGTCTTGCCGCACCCGTCGATGCCGACCACCGCCACCACACGCCGCTCCCCGTTCATGGCGCTATCCGCACAGCCGCACCGCGCCGGGCACGACCTCGATGTCGGCCTGTGAGACCTTCGAGACTTCGCCATCGAGCTCGAAGTCGAACGGCGTGTCGGCGGTGAGCCGCACCCGTCGCGTCCGGTGCACCTGGGTGTGCGGCCGCCCGGTGAACTTCCCGCGGTAGAGCGCCAGAATCTGCCCGACGATCGACGAGCGATGCATCGGCTCCCACACGTTCACGGCGAACATGCCGTCGTCGGCGGCCACCGGCGTGTCGTAGCGCATGCCGCCCGCGAAGTGGATCGTCTTCAGGATGCCCATCGCGGTGAGCGGCATCGGCTGGGGCGGCTGGTCGTCGAGCGAAACCCTCAGCTCAATCGGCTTGAATCGCTTGATCGAGACCATCGCCGCGTAGGCAATCGCCAGATCGACCGAGGTCTTCTTCAGCGCCCGCAGCGTCTTGTCGGGGGCGTTGAAGAAGGCGTTCCCCTGCGCCACCACGCCGAGCGATGCGTTGAGCACGAAGTAGCGTGTGCGTGTGACGCCGCTCGAGTCGGTCAGCGCGGCCCTGCCCACGTCGGCGCGGATCGCCCGCGCCGGATCGAGCCGCACCGGCACGCCGTCGAGGCGGTGGTCCGGGGCGAACGGCTTGTGAAAGTCGTTCGACGAGCCGAGCCCGATGGCGCCGAGCGCGACGTCCACATCGTTATTGAGAACGGCGTTGAGCACGCCGTTGACCGTGCCGTCGCCGCCCGCGGCCACCACCACATCATGACCCTGCCTGGCCGCGCCGGCCACCACGCGATCGACGTCCGCCAGGCTGCGCGTGGCGGCGACATCGAAGATGGTGCCGCGGTCCCGCAGTGCCGCCTCCACCCGGCGCCAGCGCCTGGCGCCGTTGCCGGCGTTGGCCTGTTCATTGACGATGATCAGCATCGCTCAACCCGCCGGTGGAGACAGTCCGGCGTCGCGCCGGAGGAGGTCCTGGTTATCGCCACGGGGAGTCACGCCGCGGCCAGGCGGTTCAGGATCGTCTCCGACAGCGCCGCGGCGGGCTCCGTGCCGTCGAGACGGATCCACTGTTTCTCCCGTGCCAGCCGCTCGAGCGGAGGGCGCGCGCGCGCCTGAAAGTCGGTGAACGCCTCCAGCGTCCGCGCCGCGGCGAAGCCGGTCTCGTAGCCCGAGAGCCTGGCCTTGCGCTTGAAGGCCTCGTCGGCGCTGATATCGAGGCAGAAGGTCAACGCCGGCTCCGGGAACACCGTCATCAGATCGAGCATGGCTTGCGGATTGCCGCCGTGCGCCACCTCGGTGGCCCAGTACTTGTACCAGTAGCCGTTCGCCAGGATCACGTCGGGCCGGCGCGCCAGCGAGAGGTCGAGCGCGGCGTAGAGGCAATGGCAGAGAAACAGCATGCGCGCCATCGGGCTCAACACCTCGAGGAACGAGTCCAGCTCGCCCGGCGACTTGAACGCGACGCGGCCGCGTGTGCTCGGGTCGAGCAGCATGTCCCAGATCGTCATCGCCACGATCTTCTTCCTGCCCCGCTTGGCGAGCGCTTCGGCGATGCGCGCGATCTGGGTGGTCTTGCCCGCCCCGTCTGGGCCGGTCACACAGATGAGCGTCGGTCCTGTGGCCATGCTCTCTCTCTCTCTTCCGTGATGCGTGCGCGCAGGTCCTCGAGCGTGCCGCTCGCGTCCATCCGCGGGTCGGCCGGATGCGCGCCGATCAGGAACGTGCGGATACCTGCGTCCTTGGCCGGCAGATCCTTGCGCGGATCGTTCCCGATCATCAGGCACTCCCCGCCCCGTGCGTGCAGCCGCGCCAGCAGCTCCCGATAGTACCGCGGATCAGGTTTGCAGCTCGTCATCACCTCGCTGTGCGAGATGAAGTCGAACGTGAAGTCGTCGAGCCCGCCGGCGCGCAGGCGGGTGTGCACCGCATCGAGCGGCCACACCGGGTTGGTGGCGAGCACCAGGCGATAGCCGAGCCGGCGCGCCAGCTCCAGCGTCTCGCGCCCGCCGGGAATGGGGACGAAGCGATCGGAGAGGCGCGGGAAGTCGCGCGCCAGGAACTCGCGCACGATCCGATCGAGCGCGGGCAGATCGACGCGCGAGTGGGTGCCGAGCGTCTCGAGGAACACCTGGTAGTTGGTCTTGCCGGTGCCGTGCACCTGCAGCCGCTCGGCCGCCTGCCAGAAGGCGCGGCGGAAATGCCAGGGCCGGATCGCCGGCGCGAAGCGGCGGCAGGCCCGCAGCATGAAGCGCAGTTCCAGGCCGCGCCGCCGCATCTCGACCAGCGTGCCGTCGAGGTCGAAGAGCAGGATGCTGAGCCTAGACGTCAATCGACACGGTCCCCCGATCACCGTCGACAATAACGTGCTGTCCGTTCTCGAGCCGGCGCGTCACGTCGGCGATCCCGATCACTGCCGGCAGCTGATATTCGCGGGCGGAGACCAGGCCGTGCGAGAGCGTGCTGCCGGTGGCGGTCACCAGCGCCGCGGCGAGCGCGTAGATTGGCGTCCACGCCGGGTTGGGCGTCGGCGTCACCAGGACCTCGCCCGAGACGAACGCGGCGATGTCGTCGGGCGTTTCGATGACGCGCACGCGGCCGCCGGCGACGCCCGGGCTGGCGCCGACGCCGCGCAGCACGTTCGCCTCCGGCCGATGATCGGCCGGACCGTCGGCGGCGATCGGCGCCTGGTCGAGGAACCGGTCCGGCGGCCGGGCCGTCCCGGCCCGCTCGAAGCTCGCGCGGCGGGCCTGCACCAGGTAGCGGCGCGTGAAACCGGGACGATCGAGCGCGCCGTAGATCTCCTCGAGCTCGAGGAAATAGATGTCGTCCGGCTGCTCGATCACGCGCGACGCGGTCAGCCGCCGGCCCAGCTCCGCATACAGCCGGCGCAGCGGCCGGTAGAGGCGTGACGCATAGAAGTGGTGCTCCTCGTCGATCCGCATGAAGTCGTGCAGCGTGGCGAGGAGCTCGTCGAAGAAGCGGCCCGCCCAGCTCCCCTCGCCGAGGCGCGCGAACACCTGCTGGCGCGCCGCCGCCTGGCGCCGCTGCTGCTCGGCAGTCACGTCGAGTGGATGACGGCGCCGGCCGGCGAGCGCGTAGCCGCGCAACAAGCCGAGGATCACCTGCGGCGCCTCGCCCCAGGTCGGCTCGCGCAGGTCCCAGTTGGTGGTCAGATGGCCGTTCAGGTGGATGAAATGCGCGAGCGCCTTCGCCGGTTCACCCGACATTCCGGCCAGCGCCTCATCGAAGCGTCCCGCCGCCACCAACGCGATCAATGGCGGGTCGGCGGCGAAACAGTCGAACAGCGCTTCCAGTTCCAGACTCATGCGCATCGTGCGGTTGTTGCTCAGCCCGCCCGTCAGATCGGTCAGGAACGACCGATCCTTGCGGCCGCGCAGCCGCCAACCGATCTGCTCCACCATGTAGACGGCCGCCATCTTCACCACGTAGATGGCCAGGTCGGGTTCCATGTAGCGGCGCGCCACCGCTTCGATCGCGAGCCGGTGTTCGAGCAGCTGGGACGTGGTCAGCGTCGCCGGGTCGACCGCGTCGCAGGCGTCCATCTCGACGATCAACGTCTGCAGATGCGCATCCCAGGTCCGGCCGATCTCGCGCGCGTGCGGCAGGATCGCCGCGCGCAGCAGGCGGCTGAGGCCGAGCAGCCGGACGCCCAGCGGGCTCGCCGCGAACAAGAGCGGCAGGAACTTGCACCCCTCCAACAGGTAGCCGGGCAGGAAGCGGAGGTGCGCCAGCGGGTTCGGCCGCAATGAGCCCGGGATCGAGAAGAACTGCTGATTCGAGTAGACGTAGTGCCGGATGGTGCGCGCGACGTCGTTCGGCCGGCGCGCGATCAGGCCGAAGCGCCTGGCGAGCGTCTCCAGGTTCGCGACCAGCACGCCCTGCAGGACCGACCAGCCCAGGGGCGACATCGGCCGCGGGAAGCGCTCTTCGGAGAGCTCGCGGGTCCACAGGATCGGAGTCTCGCGCCGCGGTTCGAGCGTGGTGATCGGGCGCGTCTGCAGGAACGCCAGATCGTCCCCGCGGAGCGCCCACTCGACGTCCTGCGGCTGGCCGCACCGGTCTTCGATCAGCGTCATCGCGCCATGCAACCGGCGCAGCACCGGATCGACGGGAGCCGGGCCGTCGCGCCGGATCCGGATCGACTCGCCGCTCTCCCCGCCGTGCAGGAGCGCCGCGGCCGTACCCGCCGCCGACGACACCACGGCCTCATCCGGATGGGCGCCCGACGGATCGCGCGTGAACAGCACGCCGGCGCGGGTCGCCGGCACCATCTCCTGCACCAGCAGCGCGATGCGCACCTGTGCCGGATCGACGTTGTTGCGCAGCGCGTGGGTGATCGCGCCCCAGTCGAACGCGAACGCCCAGCAGGCGCGCGCCGCCTCGGCGACCCGATCGCCGGCGACGTCGAGCTCCGAATGGAACACGCCGGCGAACGCCGTCGCCGGCGAATCCTCGGCGGTCGCCGACGACCGGACCGCGAGCGGCGGGGTCAGACGGCGGACGGCTTCCTCGAGCGCACGCGCCACTTCCTCCGGCAGCGCCGCGCGTCGCACCTCCGCCTCGAGCGCGGCGGCGCGCGCCCGCAGCGCCGGCTCGTCACCGCTCTGCTGAATGGCGTCGTAGAACTCGCGCCGGCGCGACGAGAGCGGCGCGAAGAAGCGGTCGAAGGCGTCGGTCGTGATGACCACGCCGCGCGGCACCGGGAGCCCGGCCTCGATCAGCAATGCGCAGCCGATCGCCTTGCCGCCGACGCGCGGCCGGTCGCCGGCACGGACCGCGCCGAGCTCGACGATCATTCGAGGGCGTTCTTGAGCTGTTCGAGCTGCGCGACGGACACCCCCAGGTCGCGTGCGAAGCTCTCGAACGTGGCCCGGCGACTGTCGGGCCCGGCGAACGGCGCCGTCACGGTGGCGCGCAGACAGTCGTAGGCACACTTGGCCAGGATGGCGACGAAGATCGCCCCGCCGACGTCGCGGGCGAACACACGGTAGACGCGCCAGGGCGCCTGCAGCCGCGCCCCGCCGAGCCGGATCCGGCCCACCTCCTCGAGCGCGTTCATCTTCAGCACGTCCTGGCGCGGCGCGAACAGGATTCCGCTCCACAGACGCCGGTAGGCGCCCCACTTCTCGACCGGCGCGTTGGTGGTCTGCAGATCGGTGTAGGCCTTCTCGATCGTCGACAGATGCGTCGAGCGCCCCCGCAACAGGCGCGAGATGCTGGCGCATTTGCGCTCGGCGTCGTGGCGGAAGTAGGACGAGGTGCCCGGACGCGCGCGCGCGATCGCCGCCGCCAGCGCCGGCATCGGGCAGATGCGGTGGGCGAGGGACAGCGCGTGATACACGAGGTTCTCGGTCTTCGCCCTGGTCATCTCGGCGGCGAACAGATCCCAATCGATCGGCTGGTGCCGCACCAGGTTGTAGATGTCGGCCAGTTCGCGCAGCCCGCACTTGTAGTAGGGCAAGTGGACGCACAGGTGGTGCAGGTTGTCTTCGGGCGCCATCGCCTTGGCCGGGTACCCGTAGAAGTCGACGTCGACGACGCGAGACCAGATGGCGTGGTAATCGATGGTGTAGGGCGCCAGCGGCGTGATCAGCCCCCAGTGCGTGCCGACCATCAGCTTGAGGTCGCGACTGAAGAACGGCGGGGCGTGGTGCGAAAACTTCTCCTGCCGGCGCGGCGATCCGCCGACCAGCGCCGCGGCGCTGAAGAAGCGCATCTCCTGGTAGATGTCGTAGATGGCGTCGAGGTCGTGCATCCGGATCAGGATGTCGACGTCGTTCATCTTCTTGTAAGACGGATCCCGGTAGATCGTCTCGGCGAACAGCACCCCCTTCAGGATGACGACCGGGATATGGCGGCCGGCAAAGCGGGCGAACAGCTCGCGCGCGTTGGTCAAGCGCGCCGCGTTGGCCTCGCGAATCGCCGCCGCGCGCGCCTCGAAACGCGCCCGCAGCGGCGCCGGCACGCGATCCCGGTGCCCCAGCGCGCCGAGGTTCTTCCACACCAGCGGCCCCGTGGCGTTCACCTCCGCCAGGTCGTGGAACAGGTTCCAGTCGATCCGGTCCAGCGCGAGTCGCGACGCCTCGGCGACCTCGCCCGGCTGGTGCGTCGCCAACGTGCACAGGACGAGCAGCCGTTCGGTCGCGTTCACCCCGTCGTGCTCCCGAGGAACCCCAGCTCGCGGCCGACCTTGGCGGTCCGGTCGATGACGTAGTCGAGATCGGCGCGTGTGAGGGTGGCCATCACACTCATCCGGATGCGATGCCGGTCTCGCGGTACCGCCGGATACTCGACGCCGTTGACGAAGATCCCCTCTTCGAAGAGGCGGTTGATGACCCGGTGCAGGTCGATCGGCGCCGGCACGGCGATCGGGATGATCGCGGTCTGCACGTCGGTCTCGAAGCCGACCGCGCGCAGCCCGCTGACCAGATAGGCGACATTGTCGTGGAGCTGCCGGACCCGCTCCGGATGATCGCGGAGGAAGTCGAGCCCGGCCAGCACCGCGCCGACCACCGGCGGCGGCAGCGAGGCCGAGAACATGTAAGGCCGGGAGAGCAGGCGCAGGTAGTTGATGACCGCGCGCTGGCCCGCGACGAAGCCGCCGCTCACCGCGAAGATCTTGCTGAAGGTCCCCATCACGAGGTCGATCTGCCCGTCCATCCCGAAGTGCTCCGGTGTGCCGCCGCCGCGCTCGCCGAGCACGCCGGTGCCGTGAGCGTCGTCGATCGCCAGCAGCGCCGCGTATTGATCGCAGAGCCGGCGCACCTCCGGCAGCGGCGCGATATCGCCATCCATCGAGTAGACGCCTTCGACGCAGACAATCACGTTGGTGAACGCATGCTTCCAGCGCACCTGCATGAGGCGGCGGCGCAGGTGGTCGATGTCGTTGTGGTTGAAGTGGACGGCCTCGAACCTGCCGAGCTGAATCGCATCGTAGAGACTGGCGTGGCTCTGCTGGTCGTAGACCAGCACGTCGCCCGGGCCGAGCAGGCCGGTGGCCCACCCGAGGTTGGCCATGAAGCCGGCGGAGAAGAGCATCGCGGCCTCGCAGTGCTTGAACGCGGCGAGCCGCTCCTCGAGCTCCCGGTGCAGGGTCGTGTAGCCGTTCAACAGCGGCGGCCCGCCACAGCCAACGCCGAACCGGCGCACCGCGTCAATCGTCTTCTCGATGACGTCGGGCTCGTTGGCCAGCCCCAGGTAGTTGTTGGAGCCGAGCATCAGCACGTCGCGAACCTGGCCGGTCCGGCGATCCCGCACCGGCATCCGCGCGCCGGTCTGACCGACGACCTCGCGCATGATGAAGTCGTCGTTCACCAGGTTCGCGAAGACCGGGGCGAAGAGCGCGCTCTTGCCCTCGATGGTGTCCCACCCGAGGCCCCGGCCGACAAAGTCCTGCAGCGAGAAGTTCTCCGCGTTCTCCTGGATCGGCCCGTCGGCCGCATCCATGTCCGGGGGCTGGTTGCGTCGTCTCGTCATGGCGCGCTCACGCTGTGGAGAAGGGCGCTGATTATAATGCCGTTTCGTGTCCCCGCCTTCCCGGCAAACCGCGCGGTCGCCCGGCACGTTCTTCCTCGGCAACCTCGCCGGCTACCGCCAGGATCCGCTGCAGCTGTTCCTCGAATCCGCCCTCGCCTCGCCGGACATCGTCCGCTTCCGGATGGCCCATCTGCCGCTCTTCCTGGTGATCGAGCCGCGCTACATCACGCACGTGCTCCAGGAGCATCAACGCAACTACGTCAAGGGCGTCAGCTACGAGAGCTTGCGCAGGCTGCTCGGCGACGGCCTGCTCACCGCCGAGGGCGACCTGTGGCGGCGCCAGCGGCGGCTGATCCAGCCGGCGTTCCTCAAGGAAACGCTGACCGGCAAGCTGGACATCCTGGCCCGCTGCGTCGAACGGGTGATCGCGCGCTTCCACGAGCGGGCGGGCGGGCCGCCGTTCGATCTGGTGCCCGAGATGATGCGGCTGGCGTTCGACGCGGTCGGCCGCACGGTACTCGGCATCGACATCGCTCATGAAGCAGACGACCTGGAGCAGATGTTCGCAGCGGCGAGCCAGCTCGTCTATGAGCGGATGCAATCGGTGGTCAAGCTGCCGGAGTGGTGGCCGATCGGGAGGATTCGCCGCTTCCACTGGCTGCGCAGACAGCTCGACGTTCTGGTGGTGCGCGTGATCGAACGGCACCGGCACGAGGGCGAAGGCGGCAGGACGCTGCTGTCCTTGCTGATGGCGGCGCGCGATCCGGACACTGGCCAGGACATGACCGACACGCAGCTGCGCGACGAGCTGCTCTCGTTTCTCGGGGCGGGTTACGAGACGACGGGAGACGGGCTGTGCTGGATCTTCTATCTTCTCTCGTCCGCGCCCGAGGTCCAGGCACGCCTCGAGGCCGAGGTGGACGCGCACCTCGGCGACGAAGCGCCCGGCGCCGCCGAACTGGCGAAGCTGACCTATGCGGGGCAGGTGATCGACGAATCCTGGCGGCTCTACCCCCCCGCCTGGGCGTTCACGCGGTCGGCGGTGGCGGCGGACGAGATCGATGGCCACGAGATTCCGAAGCACGCCATCGTCGTGCTGAGCCCCTACGTGAACCACCATCACCCGCGCTTCTGGCCCGATCCGGAACGCTTCGATCCGGATCGCTTCGCGCCGCTCCGCCAGATCCCCGGCTTTGCCTACTTTCCGTTTGGCGGCGGCCCGCACATGTGCGTGGGCAAGCATTTGAGCCTGTTCGAGGTCAAGATGGCGCTGGCGATGCTGACGCGGCGGTTTCGCGTCCGTCTGGTACCGGGCCAGTCGATCCGGCCCGCGCCGGGAATCGCGCTCCGGCCGGTGCCGCGCATGATGGTCACCATCGAGGCGCGATCGTGATCGTGCTGGTCACCGGCGCCTCCAGCGGGATCGGTCAGGCCATCGCCGCCCGCCTCGGCGCGGCCGGCCACACCGTGTTCGCCGGCCGCCTCGACGGCGCCTCTTCCGCTCCTCCTCCCGGTGTCAGTGAGCTGCCGCTCGACGTGCGCTCGGACGAATCGGTGGCCGCCTTCGTCGACGCCGCGCTCGGGCGGGGCGGGCGGATTGACGCGCTGGTCAACAACGCCGCCTACGGCCTGAGCGGTTCGCTCGAAGAGACCACCCTCGCCGAGGCGCAGCGCGTGCTCGAGACCAACTTCTTCGGTGCGGTCCGCACCATCCGCGCCCTGCTGCCGCACTTCCGCCAGCGGGGCGGCGGCCGCATCGTGAACATCAGCTCGGGCGCCGGCTTCACCGCCGAGCCGTTCGCCGGCTGGTACACGGTGAGCAAGTTCGCGGTCGAGGGCTTCAGCGAGACGTTGTGGCACGAAGTCCGTCCGTTTGGCGTGCGGGTGTCGCTGGTGCAGCCCGGCTGGTGCCGCACCAACATCGTGCGCGCCGCATCCTTCGCCGCCCAGCCGGTCGCCGACTACGACCCCTGGCGTCTGGCCTGCCTGGCCGCGGCCTCGGGGTTTCTCGAGGCCGGCATGCCACCCGACCGCGTCGCGCGCTGCGTGCAGCGGGTGCTGGAGGCGCGGCGGCCGCGCCTCCGCTATCGCGTCGGCGCGGACGTGACGACCTCCTTCTGGTGGCGCCGCGTCCTGCCGGCCGGGCTCTTCCACGTGCTGGTGCACCGGTACTACCGGTTGCACCGACCGCAGCTGCCTGAACCACCCCGGCCCGGCACGCCGCGTTAAGCGATCGGCAGTTCCACGTTATCCCTCACGTAACCTCGGCGCGCGGTTTCGTCACTCGGCTGAACGGGCGGCGATTCGCCCTCGTTGCCGTGGGAAGTGCGATCGTGCCTGATCCCGGATGCGGTAGGGGGAGCCAGTGAAGCCGGTTGGAACCGACGACTTCTACCAGTTGATCAAGCCCCAGCTCTGCGGGCTGCTGGATCTGCTGCGCATCGGCGTCGTGTTCGACCGGGCACGCGGCGATTACCTGTACTACCGGCGTGACGGCGAAGAGGTCGCGGTGCTCGATCTGGTTGGCGGATACGGATCGGTGCTGTTCGGTCATCACCATCCCGCCCTCGTCGCCGAGGCACAGCGGCTGCTCGCCGAATGCCGTCCCATCCACGCCCAGGGCTCACGCCACGATCTGGCCGGTCGGCTCGCCAGCGAGCTCGACCGCCGGGCGGGCGGCGGCTATCGCGCCGTTTTCGCCAACTCGGGGGCAGAAGCGGTCGAGGCGGCCATGAAGCACGCGATGCTCGAAACCGGATCGCGCACGTTCATCGCGCTCGAAAAGGGCTTCCATGGGAAGACGCTCGGCGCCCTTCAGTTGACGTCGAACGAGGACTACCGGGAGCCGTTCGAGATCACGGGGCTGACCGTTCACCGTGTCCGCTTGAACGATCTCGCGCACCTCGAAGCGACGTTCAACCGCGCCGGCCGCATTGCCGGGATGGTCTTCGAGCCGATCCAGGGCGAGGGCGGGATTCGTGAAATGACGCCGCCATTCGCCCAGCGGGCGGCGGCACTCTGCGCGGCCCGCGGCGCGCCGTTGATTGCCGACGAGATCCAGACCGGCATGGGTCGTACCGGCACGTTCCTCGCGTGCCAGGCGCTGGGCGTGACGCCCGACTACGTGCTGCTCTCGAAGGCACTCGGCGGCGGTCTCGCGAAAATTGCCGCGACCCTCATCCGACGCGATCGGCACGTCGACAAGTTCGACGTGCTGCACACGAGCACCTACGCCGAGGACGATTATTCCAGCGCGGTCGCGCTCAAGGCGCTCGACCTGCTCGACGACGCGGCGCTCGCCGCCTGCCGCCGCCAAGGCGAGAGACTGCTGAACGGACTGCGGCGGATCATGGCCGCCTACCCCGACATCATCGTCGACGTGCGCGGCCGTGGCCTGATGGTCGGCATCGAGTTCGCCCGCCTCCCCGGCGACCCGAGCTTCCTGCTGCGGCTGCTCACCAACCAGGATGATCTCGTGTTCGTCATCGTCGGCTACCTGTTCAACGTGCACCGCATCCGCGTTGCGCCGACGCTGAGCGATCCGCAGACGCTCCGACTCGAGCCGTCGCTGCTGATTGGTGACGAGGAGATCGACCGCTGCACGGCCGCCCTCGAGGACGTCTGCGAGAAGCTGCGGGCGCACGACGCCGTCGGATTGACGCGGTACTTCATCGAGGGACGCCCCCGGGCGGACCACGACAGTACGCGCGTCACGTCCGAGACGAAGTTCTTCATCTATGACGAGCCGCCGTACTGGCAGCGCGAGCTGGATCCGCCGCCGCTGAAGGCGGCGTGGCTGTTTCATCTGACGGACGCCGACGATCTCGTGTCGCTCGAGGCCGATGCGGCCCGGCTGTCGTTTGCCGACCGCGAGCAGTACCTCCGTCACTTCGCGCCGCGCGCCAACCCGGTCGTGATGAGCTCGTTCGACGTGCGCTCGATCACCGGCGCGACGGTGCGCTTCTACGCGATCATCCTGCCATTCACGTCGAAGCAGATGAAGCACTGGCTGGACGCGCAGGACTTCTTCCGGGTCCGCGATGCCATCGACAAGGCGGTCAAGGTCGCCCGCGCCATCGGCTGCGACGTCATCGCGCTCGGCCAGTACACCTCGATCGTGACGAGAAACGCGACCACGCTGCAGTTGCCGCAGATCGGCCTGTCGACCGGGAACAGCTACACCATCGCGCTGGCGCTCGAAGCGATCGACCGGGCCATCAACGAACGCGGCCTCGAGGCCGACGCCGCCACGCTCGCGGTGGTGGGCGCCTCGGGCAACATCGGGCAGACCGGCGCGGAGATCCTGGCGCCGCGCTTCGGCCGTACCGTGCTCCTCGGCAGCAGCAAGCCGTCGGCGATCCGCCGGCTGTCGCGCCTGCAGGCGCGCCTGCCCCGCGCCCAGGTGGAGATCGATCCGGCCGCGCTCGTCACGGCGGACGTCGTGCTGGTGGCGGCCAACGCGCCGGACCCGTTTCTCCGCGCCGAGCATTTCGCCCCTGGTGCGATCGTCTGCGATCTCTCGATGCCCGCGGCGGTTTGCCCGGAGGTGAGGCGCCGGCGCCCGGACGTCCTGGTGATCGGCGGCGGCATCGCCCGGTTGCCGTTCGGCGAGGACCACGGCATCGTCGGATTTCCGCTCCCGTCAGGGCAGGTCTACGGCTGCATGGGCGAGGCGATGCTGATCGGGCTTGAAGGCATTCGCGATGCGACGTTCACGGGGACCCTGCCGGCAGCGCACGTCTTTCGGATCGCGGCCATGGCGAAGCGGCATGGCTTCACGCTCGCCGAATACAAGACGCACGTGACGAGGGGGGGCAGGCATGCCGAGCTACGTGGCTGACGCCGGTGTCGCGGCCAGGCCGGCGGGAGGAAAAGCCGGCGTGCTGTTCGAGCTTCAGCGCGCCGGGTTCCGGGTGCCGGAATTCGACTGTTCGCCCCCCAATCTGACCGCCGCGGTCAGCCGGCTCGGATTTCCGCTCGCGGTGCGATCGGCGGCAACCGGCGAGGATGGCGTCCTGTTCTCGTTTGCCGGGCAGTTCCGGACGTCTCTGAACCTACGGACGCTCGCAGCGGTGGAGCAGGCGGTCCGCCAATGCCGCGACTCGATCAACGCCGACTCGGTCGCCGAGTATTGCCGTCGCAGCGGGATCGATCCCGCAACGCTGCAGATGGATGTGATCGTCCAGCGCATGATCCAGCCGGAGCTGGCCGGGGTCGCCTTCACGGTCAATCCGGTCACCGGCGCCGAAGAGGTCGTGATCGAGGCCTGCGAAGGCCTGGGCGACGATCTGCTCGCCGGGCACCGCACGCCGCTGGCCGCCGATGATCCGCTGGTGCAGAAGTACCGTCCCGCGATCGTCGAGATCGCGCGGCGGATCCACCGGCACTTCGGCGCGCCGCAGGACATCGAATTCGCGGTGGAAGGCGGGACCGTCTATGTGCTGCAGGCGCGGCCGATCACCCGGATTACCTTCGATCGCACGGTCGGCGAGTGGACCAACGGCGACTACCGCGACGGCGGCGTCTCGAGCAGCGTGTGCACGCCGCTGATGTGGTCGCTATATGAGTTCGCCTTCCAGGACGCGCTCGTCGGTTATCTGCGCGAGATGAAGGTGCTCGACGGAGAGTTCCGGGCCGCCCGGATGTTCTTCGGCAGGCCGTACTGGAACCTCGGCGCGGTGAAGCGGTGTCTCACCAGGCTGCCGGGATTCGTCGAGCGGCGATTCGACGAGGACCTCGCCATCGAAGTGCAGTACGACGGCCCTGGCCTGCGCACGCCGGTCACACCGCTGACGGTGATCCGGGCCCTCCCGACCATCGTCGCGATCACGCGGCTGATCGATCGGCAGGAGGCGTTCGATCGCGAATTTCTCGCCGGCGGGTTCGACGCCATCGAACGGAAGTACGAAGCGCGGCCGTCCGATGTCGACCGCAGCTTCCGCGAGCTGGTCGAACGGGACTACCGGACGACCGAAGGCAATTACTTTCGCACGATCTTCTGCGCCTCGCTCGCCAAGCTCGATTTCACCGATTCGTTTCCCCAGGCCGACTACCGGCATCTCGTCTCGGCGCTGCCGGAGATGCGCCATCTCGCGCCGACCCGGGCGATTCGCGACATGGCGCGGCGGGGAGAGTTCGACGTCGACGCGCTGATGCGGCGGTTCCGTCACCACAGCCGCCGCGAACTGGATCTCCGCGTGCCGCGCTGGGACGAGGACCGGGCGTTTGTCGAAGAGCTCGCCGCGAACTACCGCGGCTCGGCGGGCGATGACCCGCGGCCGGCGTACGAGGCGGCGCGGGCCCGGGCCCGCGCCGCGCTGCCGTGGTATCGACGCCGGAGCTTCGACCGGAAGCTCGATCGCCTGCGGCGGTTCGTCTGGCTTCGCGAGGAGATGCGCGACCTGTCGACGCGGTTGTACTACCAGATCCGCCAGCACGTGCTGGAAATCGCGCGGCGGCGCGGGATCGGCGACGACATCTTCTTCATGACGTTTCAGGAGATCCTGGCCGACGAGCGCGGCCAGATCGAGCGCCACAAGGAACTGTTCGAGAGCTATCGGAACTTCAAGGCGCCGAATGAAATCGGCGCGCGTTTCCCGTTCCAGCCCGCGGCGGGCGCGGCGGCGCTGCAGGGAATCGGCGCCAGTCAGGGCACCGTGCGGGGCGTGGCCCGCATCGCCCGCTCGGTCGAGGAGGCGGCGCGGGTCGAAAAAGGAGCCATCCTGGTCTGCCTCTTTACCGATCCGGGATGGACGGTGACGCTGGATCGCGTCGCCGGGGTCGTGACCGAGACCGGCGGCCTGCTCTCGCATGCGGCGGTGATCTGCCGCGAATATGGCATCCCCGCCGTCCTGGCGGTTCCGCGGGCGACCGATCGTATCCGCGACGGTCAAATCATCGTCATCGATGGCGGCCAGGGCTGCGTCGAGCTGGTCGCGTGAGGATGTCGGAGCCATTCCGCCGGCTGGCCTTGCCGTCCTACTTGTCGCGTTGAAACGACGTCAGCAGCTGGTCGAACTTCTGTTGGTTGGCGGCGATCGTCTTGCCCGGGCCGGTGAACTTGACGAAGACATTGCCGCCCGGGCCTTCGACGATCGCGCCGAGCAGCCTATAGCCCGAAACGACTCGCGGTGTGCCGGAGACCGGTCCGCCGAGTCCGGAGTATTCGCCCGCGGTGTCGATGGTGGTGATGGTCAGGCCGCCGGCCGTCCGCCTGGCGATCCGTGCCGCGGCGGGTTTGCCTCCCGGCGCCTGGAACTGGCCCTTCCAGCGATCGAGGTTCGCCTCCACCGATCCACCCTGGCCAACACCGAAAAAATAGACGCCGCACTCGGCGCTGGCCGGATCGCCGGCGGCCGGCGGAACGGTGTAGGTCGCGGCGCGCATCGGCTGCGCGGCGGCGGTCTTCCAGCCGGGCGGAGCGGTCCAGCGCAGCCCGGCAGCGGAGTCGGCCAGGAGACCGGCGGTCAGGCAGAACAGCGGCAGCAGCAGCAGAATCGATCGGCGCATCGGCGAAGTATACCGCCGCCGCGCCGGCCGGGCGACCGGCCCGATCGCGTTGACAGCCCGCCGCGAACGGCCTACTGTTGCGCGTCATGCGCACCACCATCCGTCTGGCGCTGCTGTCGTCAATCGGTCTCCTGCTGTCCGGTCCCTGGCATCACGCGGCGCCGATCCTGCTGGCGGCCGGCGACAACGGCGTCACCGCCCGCGATCTCGTCGTCGAACCGCCGACGTTGATCAATCTCGGCTTCGAGTGGATTGTCGAGGGCGACGACAACCGCAACGCCGTGGTCGAGGTCTCCTATCGGAAGGTGGGCGATCGCGACTGGAAGCGCGCGCTGCCGCTGTTCCGTCTCCAGGGTGAGCACATCTACAACGGCGCCCAGCTCGACGTCGTGTCGCCGAACATGTTCGCCGGCAGCATCCTGGATCTGGAGCCGGACACCGGCTACGAGGCGCAATTCAGGCTGTCGGATCCGGACGGCGTGCGCGGCCAGCGGGAGAAGACGGTGACGGTGCGGACGCGTCCCGAACCGATGCCGGCGGCCGGCGGGCGCACCTTCCATGTCTATCCGCCGGGGTTTGCCGGGGCGAAGACCGAACCGGCGTTCAACGGCCTGATGTGCGCCTACAACCTGACCTGCGCCGGGACGGACTGGGCGACCGCCGGACGGCCGCGGGTCCGGCCGGGCGACACCATCCTGGTTCACGCCGGCCTCTACAAATACAACCGCTACGAGTACACCAACGACGCCGCCGTCAATCGAACCGTACCGCTCGACGGCACCTACTATCTCACCGCCGACGGCACCGCCGAGCGGCCGATCGTCATCAAGGGCGCCGGCGACGGCGCGGCGATCTTCGACGGCAACGGCAACTTCGCCTTGTTCGACGTCAAGGCGGCCGACTACACCTATTTCGAGGGCTTGACGTTCCGCAACACCGATATCGCGATCTGGGCGGGCACGCAGTTCATCGCCGGATCGAAGGGGCTGACGGTGAAGCGGAGCCGGTTCGAGGACGTCGGCGCCGGCGTGTTCACCAACTACTCAGGCTCCAGCAACTACTACATCGCCGACAACTGGTTCATCGGCCGCAACGATCCGAATCACCTCATCGGCTGGGCGGCGCCGCAGATCTGGAGCCGCTTCGCCGGCGTCGACGGCCAGAAGTTTCCGCCGGCGATGGCCTCGTATGTGGCGGTCAAGGTCTATGGGCCGGGTCACGTCATCGCCTACAACTACGTCGCGCACTTCCACGACGGCATCGATATCGAGACCTACGGCAACCCGGCCGACCCGCCGGTGAGCCGGCTCGATCCGCCCGGCAGGTGATAGGCGATGTTGCCAATCCAGTAGACCGGCCCGCCGACCG
>JBDTRR010000053.1:0-35829 GCA_039931615.1 Acidobacteriota bacterium | reverse complement strand
AGCCGGAGTTCACCTGGGAGCGGACCGACAAGGCGGCCGCGCTCAAGGCCGGGGCAAAACTTTAGTGCGTTCGATTGTCCAGATGCATCTCCAGTGATCCTCCATTTCAATCACGTCTCGGGTGGGACGAGCGCGAAGAGCCTCGGCGACCTGACCGGCCTCGTCGTCGGGTCGATCGTGTCGCAGGTCGAGCAGGGGACAGTCGATGCGCGGCTGCTCTCCTCATTGCGTGTCCACCTGGACTGGGTGCATTACAAGCACAACTTCCGCGAGGCGGTCAGCGTTCGCCGGGCCACCCGATCCGACGGCCGTGCGCTCGCGCTGGCCGAGATCGCCGTCGATCTCCGGCAGGCCGATCCGGCGCGCCTGGGGCAGGACCTCGCCGACGCGTTGCGGGCCGTTGATCCCGACATCGAGGCGGGGCCGGGTGACGCCGTGCGCCTGGAGGACTTCACTCCACTCCGCCTGAGCATCATCTGGCACTTCAACCGTCTGTTCTGGGAGCAGCTCGAGGCCTGGGAGTCGGCGGCAGGACATCGATACGAGCTGACGGCGCCGAGCGTCCAGGCGGATGCCAGTCATCCGCAGGCGGTGGCGGATTCCGTCGGCGACTTCTGGACGCTGCTGCGCGATCTGGAGGCGCGGGGCCAGCTGCCCGATGAAGTGTTCGCCCTGGAGATCGGGTCCGGGTCCGGTGGGCGCGCCGCCGCCTGGCTCGATCGATTCAAGGCGCTCGACCAGACCTGCGGCACCGGGTATTACGCGCGGCTGCGTTTCCTGCTCGGCGACTGCTCCGAGGCGACGCTGAAGCGTGCGCTCGCGGCGGTCGCCGCACACGCGCCGGCGGTGAGCGTCCTCGCCATCGACGCGCTGAATCCGTTCCGGACGCTCTCGTATCTGCGGTCGAAGGTGTTGTATGTGCACCTGACGAACGTCTACGACAATCTGGCGTTCGACGAGATGGTCAGGCGGGATGGCCGGTTGTATCTGGTCGAAACGCGGGCCTACGTCAGTGCGAACGCGGCCGACCGGCTCCAATCCGAATTCGGGGTGACGCGGGAGCAGCTGCCGGCGATGGCCAGGCAGCTGTGCGAGCGGGGACCCGAGGCGGTTTCGCCCGGCGAACCGGGCATCCTGTTCTGGCGCGCGCTCTGGGACGCCTTGCGCCTGGAGGAGCGGCTGCGTGCGATCGACGAAGCCGACGAAGCGCACGTGCCGCCAGAGCTGACCCGGTCGCACCTCGACGACCTCCTGGCCGAGGCACCGGAGGATGTGCGATTCCACGTTTCCCGTGGCGCGGCCGAAAGCTTCGCCAATACGCTGCCGCTGCTGCACCCGCGCGGCTTCCTGCAGGTCCAGGACATCTTCGTCACGTCGATGGAGCAGTATCGCCAGGGCTTCAGGGGCCCCGGCAAGCTGGACGGCTCCATTGTCACCTGGGTCAACGGACCCCTGCTTCGCGCGGTCGGCGCCCGCGCCGGCTACGACGTGCACTTCGCGCCATTCCGGTACCGGCCAGAGTCGAAGGCGACGATTCTCTACACGACACCGCGGCCATAGCGCTGAGACCGCAAAGCGCGCGGATCAGACGATAATTGTCACAGAGGCGTCGCCGCATCGAGGCGGCCGCCGTGGCGCGGCTGGTGCGAAGCGAGCTGGGCTCATGAACAATCCCCTGTCCGAAACGCTCAAGTCCGGCCGGTTCTGCTACGTCGTCGAGCTGGTGGCATCGGCTACGAAACGCGAAGCCCAGGTCCTCGAGTTGGGGTCGAAGCTGGCGATGGTGCCGCAGATTGTCGCCGGCAGCGTGACCAGCTATGCCGGCGGCGGCATCGGACAGGACTCGGTGCGCGTCGGCACTGCGGTGCGGGCGCGGGGGCTGACGCCGAACGTCCACCTGACCTGCGTCAACCAGGACCGCGGCAGCCTCGAGAAGACGCTGGCGGCGCTGCAGGCGCTCGAGATGTACAACGTGTTCGCGCTGACCGGCGATTGGCCGAAGGGCAGCACGACCCCGCCGGTATTCGATCTCGACGCGGTGCAGCTGACCGAGATGATCGCGGAGCTGCGTGCCAGGCACGACGTGCCGTTCCACATCGCCGTCGCCGTCTCGCCGTTCAAGTACGTGCGGGAAGACTGCCTGTATCAGTACCTCAAGCTGGAGAAGAAGATTGCCGCCGGCGCCGACCTGGCGATCACCCAGGTTGGCTGGGATGTCCGCAAGTTCATCGAGCTGAAGCGCTATCTGGACGAGCGCGGTCTGCGGACGCCGGTGCTTGGCAATGTCTACGTCCTGAATCTCCGCGGCGCCGAGATGATGGCCAAGGGCCGTCCGCCCGGCTGCTGGGCGTCCCCCGAGCTGGTCGAGCAGATTCGCGGCGAGTCGCAGGCACCCGACGGCGGCCTCAACGCGCGCCTCGAACGGGCGGCGGAGACGGTCGCGGTGTTGAAAGGCCTCGGCTACGCCGGGGCGTATCTCGGCGGGACTCATGACCTCCGGCAGATCAATCGGATCATCCGCCGCGCCGAGGAGATCGCGCCGCGCTGGGAGGAGCTGGCTGAACGCCTTCGATTCGGCAGCGCCGGCGGATTCTATCTGGACGCCGCGCCGCCGCCGAAGCGGCATCTGCCGCTGATTCCCGTCGCGCTCGATGCGATGGGCCGCCAGCTGCCGGTGCCGTGGGCGAAGAAGCCGAAGAACACCTGGATGCGGCGTCAGCTGCGGGCGTTGTTCGCGTGGGCCGATCGCCGCGGTCTGGACGGACTGGTCGAGCGCCTCGAGTACATCGTCAAGCGCCCGGCGTTCGGGTGCGAGGAGTGCGGCAACTGCGTGCTCGGACATATGGAATACGTCTGTCCGCAGACCTGCCCCAAACAGATGCGGAACGGTCCGTGCGGCGGCACGTTCATGGGTCAATGCGAAGTGATCGACAAGCCGTGCATCTGGGTCAAGGTGATGGAGCGGGCCGAGGCGACCAACAACCTCGCCGGACTGAAGACCTACATCCCGCCGCCCGATCGCCGGCTCAAGGGCACGAGCTCCTGGATCAACTTCTACCTCGAGCGCGACAGCCGGCCGGCGGCGTCGTACTCCGATCCGGCGCCGCCGGTGGTTGCGCACCCGGACACGCCGCCGACCTAGCGGCGTCCGCTCTGTGCAGGCAGACTTTACACGTGGCAGACCGTGGCATACGATGATGCGCCTTCCCGGCCCTCGCCGCGGACACGCAATCAGGAGATGGACCTCATGACAGGTAGCTCGGGTTCGATGCCCGGACAGTCAGATCAGGACTCGACGGGGGAGCCCCGCACCAAGCCGACCGATTCGCCGCCGTTCCGGTTCTACGACAACCGGCAGAAGTACCTGGCCTTCGTCAATACCTGCAACGAAAAGGCGATGGTGGCGCGGCGGGCGGCGCAGGAGCTGAGCCAGTTGCGGCCGCAGCCGCCGGCACTGCGTATCTTCGATGCGGGGATGGGCGACGCGACCGTGCTGGCCCGGCTGATGGGCAGTGCCCATCGGGATTTTCCGACGGTCCCGTTACTGACGGTGGCGAAGGAGATCAGCCTCGAGGACGTCCGGCTCGGCCTCGAGAAGATGCCGGATCGGTTCTACGAGCATCCGCACACGGTGCTGGTGATCACGAACCTCAGTTACATGGAGGCGCCGCAGCTGACGCCGCGCGAGGGTCAACCGCCGCTGGTCTGGCACACGCTGCGGTTGAAGGGCACTTCGTCATACGAATACGTCGAGCAGATCGAAGCGCTCGGCCCGGTGCTGACCCAGGGCTGGCAGACCCGGCCCAATCCCAAGACCGGCAATCCGACCGTGGTGCGTCCGACCGCCCTCGTCCTCTACCGCGAAGATCACGAGTTCATGCTCGACGCCGTCATCCCCAAACCGGGCCGGCCGCCGCTGGCATACGATTTCATCCTCGCCTCCCAGCCGTGGCGGGCCAGCATGTCGGCGAAGTTCAAGGCCGAGAAGGTGCTGGCGCCGCTGGCGCGCAGTCTGCGGCCGGGCGGCCGGTTGCTCGCGCTCCAGTCCTACGGCCAGGATCCGGCGCTCGAGATCGTGCAGAAGCTCTGGCCAGGAGAGAACCCGTTCAAGGTCGGGCGCCGCGATCTCCTGCACGCGCTCGGGATCGCCCTGGGCGCCGACGCCGGCAGCTTCGACCTGACGGTGCCTCCCGACGAGGAAGCGCTGTTCCGCTACCAGATGCACACCTTGCCGTCGGAGATCGGCGACCGCATCGGCACGTCGACACTGTTCGCCGCCTGGAACGCCGTCATCTATGTCAATCAGATTGAAGACGAGCGGCTGGACCCGGTGGTGACAACCGGCTCGTATCTCGACGCCACGCAAGGCGTTCTGCACAAGCACGGTGGTCTGTGGTTCAACGACGAAGCATTCGTGGTGTCGCGCCGGGAGCACTGAATCTTTTCACCGCTGGACCGCCCACCTGAGCCCGCAAACGGGGCAATAGAAGTAGTTGTAGGCGTCGCCACACGACGACTCCGGGGGCTGCTCGCTGGTGTCGACGGCGCGCTGCGCGCCGCACTCGGGGCAGGCGGGCTGACGAGACGAGGTGAATCGTCTTGGATCCTCCCGTGCGGGCTGTCGTTCGCCTGCAGACACGTCCGGAAAGCGTAGCCAAGCGACAGCCCGGAAACTGTCCAATATTGAACAGCACAAGCGCTATCTGCCAACCGCCCCGGCGCCAATCCCAGCCCAGATTACGCTCAGTGTACCGCGTCGTCGCACGACATCAGCAGGGCCACCTGACCCGGTCTCCCGACGACAATCGCCAGCTGCCCGAACTGGCGCCCTAGAGAGCGGGCATCGTCGGCTGAGATGTCCAGAATCAAGAAACTCGGCTCCGGCGGCCACACCGCCGCGTCGAGGACCCCTTCTCCCTCGAAAAACGTCAGGCCACGGTCTTGCACGGCTTGCCTGAGGGCATTCTGGCGCTGGCCGTTTTCCTCCGGGGGGAGGCGCTCCGAATTGGGATTGCAGGCGGTCAAGTAGGCCCACTGAGCGGCGCCTGCCTCTGATAGCAACGCGTCGAGGTCCGGGGTCGACTGCCCGGGATGAATGCGGATCTCGCCGCGGCTGGTGCGAGCCAGATAGGTGGATTGACTGTAGGCATCCCAGAGTGCCGTGAGCGCGTCTGAACGGTGGTGCGTCATGCCAGCTGGCAGAGGCGATTTCTCGGGCCATGACGCCCGGCTTCTGACGCGGCCGGGGGCGCCGGCGAACCCGCAGCGGGTGACCGCTGGAAACGCCCTAACATGTCCATTTTCTTGTGGTTATGATATTCTAGTGCCAGCTGCAAATTCGTCGCCTAACCCCGCCGTGGGAGTCTCGTCAGCCGAAGCCAAATCATGAAGCAACAGTTACTGATTGTCGGAGGCGTGGCGTTGTTTTCCGGAGCGCTCGTCTACGGCCAGGGGGCGGGCACCTCTCAGCCTCCAGCCGCGCCGGCAACGGCAGCTCGAAGCGCCGCTGTTCTGCCGACGATGGTCGCGTCATCGACCGATGAGGCGGCGCTGGTCAACCGGTACTGCGTCTCCTGTCATAGCGAAAAGATGAAGGGCGGGACCGGTCCCAACGCTGACGCCGCCCGTAAGCTGACGATTGACAAACTCGACCCGGCGCACGTTGAGCACAACCGGGAAGAGTGGGAACGGATCGTCCGTAAACTTCGCGCCGGCATGATGCCGCCCGCCGGCACCCGCCGTCCCGAGCCGGCCACCTACAAGTCGATGATTTCGTGGCTCGAGAGTGAGCTCGACCGCACGGCAACCCCATACATGCCGCCGCCCGGGCTGCACCGGCTCAACCGCACCGAGTACGCCAACGTCATCCGCGATCTTCTCGACCTCGACATCGATCCGGGCAAGTACCTGCCGTCCGACGACTCGACGCGCGGTTTCGATAACATCGCCGGCGCGCTGGGCATCTCGTCGACGCTGGTCGAGGCCTACGTCTCGGCGGCCGGGAAAATCAGCCGGCTGGCGATCGGCGAAGCGGCGACGCCCAACCTGGTGGTCTACCGCACGCCGGAGGACACCTCACAGGACTATCACATCGAGGGACTGCCGTTCGGCACGCGCGGCGGGATGCTCGTTTCTCACGTATTTCCGTCCGACGGCGAGTACACCGTCACGGTGACGCCGATCTTCGGCGACAACATGTCGCCGACTGGCTTTGGCTCGGTCCCGTGCGAGAAGCTGGAAATCCTTGTCGATGGCCAGCTGGTCGAGGTGCTCGACTGGCAGGGGGGCGGACGCTTCGGCGTGTCGCCGGCCGTCTGCGGCGGTGCCGGACGGGGCGGTCAGCGAGGCCGCGGCGCGGCGGCGCCGGCCGAGGGTCAGCCGCCTGCGGCAGCCGCGGGGGCGCAGGCTCCGGCCGCCGCATCTGGCGGACAGCGGGGCGGTCGGGCCGCCGGGCCGGGCACACAAGGTCCTCAGGGGGGTGCCGCGGCGGCCGCCGCCGGCGGCGGCGGCGGAGGGCGCGGCGGTCCGCAAATGCGCGTCCGCATCAAGACGACCGCCGGACCGCACTCGATCGGCGTCACGTTCCTGCAAACCAACTTCGCCCCGATCCTCGACCTGGATCAGCATTTTCTCCGCGACACGCTGCAGACCGGGCCAACGCCGGGGTTCACCTTCTTCCCACACGTCGGCACGGTGCGGATTGAAGGTCCCTACGAGGCCAGCCCGGCCAAGGATTCCCCGAGCCGGCGCCGGATTTTCGTCTGCCGTCCGACCTCAGCTGCTGATGAAACGGCCTGCGCGCGCCGCGTCATCACCCGGCTGGCGACGCGCGCGTTCCGGCGTCCCGCCACGCCGGCGGACGTCAATGCGCTGATGAAATTCTACGAGACCGGCCGCACCGACGAGGACTTCGATCAGGGAATCGGGCTGGCGCTGGCCCGGATCCTGGCATCGCCGCAATTCATCTACCGGATCGAGGCCGAGCCGGCGGCGGCGAAGACCGGCCAGGCGTACCGCCTGAGCGACCTCGACCTCGCCTCGCGGCTGTCGTTTTTCCTCTGGAGCACGATCCCGGACGACGAGTTGATCACCGTCGCCAGCCAGGGCCGCCTCAAGGATCCTGTCGTCCTCGAGCGCCAGGTTCGCCGCATGCTCAAGGATCCGCGCGCTGAAGCGCTGGCTGTCAATTTCGCGGGCCAGTGGCTGAACCTCCGCGGTCTGCAGAGCGTCGGCCCGCTGCCGATGCTGTATCCCAACTTCGACGACCCGCTGCGGCAGGCGATGCGGCGTGAAGTGGAGCTGCTGTTCGACAGCATCGTCCGCGAGGACCGCAGCGTCGCCGATCTGCTGAACGCCGACTACACGTTCGTCAACGAGAGGCTGGCCAAGCACTACGGGATTCCGAACGTCTACGGCAGCCAGTTCCGTCGCGTCACGCTCGGCGCCGATATGGATCTGCGCCGCGGGTTGATCGGAAAGGGCGCGTTTCTCGTGACCACCTCGAAGCCCGAGCGCACATCACCGGTCACGCGCGGCAAGTGGATCATGGGCAACATCCTCGGGATGAGTCCGCCCGACCCGCCACCGGACGTGCCGCCGCTGCCGCCGCGTGCCGCCGACGCCACCGGCAACGCCAAAGAGCCGACGATGAGGCAGAAGATGCTGGATCACCGCGTCCGGGCGGACTGCATCCAGTGCCACAGCATGATGGACCCGATTGGCTTCTCGCTGGAGAACTTCGACGGGATCGGACTGTGGCGGACGACCGACGAGGGGACGGCCGTCGATCCGACGACCCAGGTCTTCGACGGCACCAAGATCGACGGGCCGGGCGCCCTGCGCACGTGGCTGCTGTCGTACTCGGATCAGTTCGTTGAAGTCGTTGCGGAAAAACTGCTGACCTACGGGTTGGGCCGTGGCGTCGACTATCAGGACATGCCGCTGGTCCGATCGATTTCGCGCGACGCGGCGCGCAACGGCAACAAGTTCTCGGCCCTCGTACTGGCCGTGGTCAAGAGCAAGCCGTTTCAGATGAACATGAAAACGCAGGAAGCTGCGCCGGTGCAGACCGCGAGCAGCAAGCCGTAGCAGCAGCGCCGCAGCAGGAGCGCCAGGACAGAAGACGTAAAGCGGCAGGCAAGAATCAGCGATAGCAAAGGGAGCAATGAAATGTATATCTCCAAAAAACATATACCGCGCCGGACGTTCCTGAGGGGTGCCGGGGTGACGTTGGCCCTCCCTCTGCTTGACGCGATGCTGCCGGCCAGCACCCTTTTGGCGCAGACGGCGGCGGCGCCGAAGCAGCGGTTCGTCGGAATCTTCTACCCGCACGGGATGGCGCCAGGGTATTGGGTGCCCGAGCAGGTGGGGGCGCTGCCGACCAAGCTGCCATACATTCTCGAGGGTCTCGAAAACGTCAAGGATCAGACGACGGTCATCAGCGGCCTCTGGTCGAAGTCGGCCGAACCGCCTGAAGGGACGACCGGTTCGGATCACTGGGTGGCGGCGGCGTTCCTGACCGCGATCAAGCCGCGCAAGACCGCCGGCTCCGATGCGTCGACCGGCAGCGCGACGATCGATCAGCTGATCGCCCGGAAGATCGGGCAGGAGAGCCTGCTGCCGTCGTTGCAGCTGGCGGTCGAGGATCCGAACTCCAGTTCCAGCAACTGCGGCGAAGGCTACAGCTGCTCGTACACGAACTCGATTTCGTGGGTCGAGCTGCCGACGCCGGAAAGCGAGCCGACGCCGCGGACCAGCCCGCTGCCGATGGAGCTCAACCCGCAGGTCGTCTTCGAGCGGCTGTTCGGCAGTGGCGCGACTCCGGAAGTGCGGGCGGCCCGCATGAAGGAAAGCCAGAGCATTCTCGATTCCCTCCTCGGCGAGCTGGACGGGCTCCGCAAGGGCCTGGGCGCCAGCGATCGGCGCACCGTCAGCCAGTATACCGACGAGATCCGCGAGATCGAGCGCCGGATCCAGCTCGCGGCCAAAGCGTCCAGCGTCAACCCGTCGCTGCTCGAGCCGGCCGGCGTGCCGGAGCAGTTCGACGACCACGTCAAGCTGCAGTTCGACCTGACCGCCCTTGCCTTTCGCGCCGACATCACGCGAGTGGCGACGCTGCTCGGCGCCCGCGATCTCACCGGCCGGAGCTACCCGTTCCCGAAGAGCGCGCTGTTTCCGAACGGCGGTACGAGCGTCGGTTTCCACGGCGGCTCGCACCATCAGGACGATCCGAACCAGATCCGCCGCTATGCCGATCTGAACCGTTACCACGTCTCGACGATGGCCTACTTCGCCGAGAAGCTGAAAGAGATGCCGGACGGCGACGGCAACATGCTCGACAATTCGCTGATTCTCTACGGCACCAACATGGGGAACTCGAACCAGCACCAGCACTACGATGTGCCGCATCTGCTGGTCGGCGGTGCGGCCGGCAAGCTCAAGGGCAATCGCCACATCAGCTACGAACGCAAGACGGTGACGACCGGGAACCTGCTCCTCAACGTGCTCGACATGTACGGCATCAACAAGGAACAGCAGGGCGACAGCACAGGCCGGCTCAAGGAGTTATAGCGTCCGCAATTAGGAATGCAAAATTGAGAATTAGGAATGCGCCCGGAATTCCTAATTCTCAATTCCAAATTCCTAATTTCAGCAGCTCCCGCTTACTGAGGCTTGAAATTCCGGGCCAGGTAGTTCAGCACGATCGGAAAGTCCTGCTCGGACAACGGCGCCCCTTCGTTCAGCATGGTGCCGAGCTTGTCCTCCCAGTCCTCTGGCGTCGCGAGATTGCGCCGTACTCTGGAAAGGTCGTGGCACATCGTGCAGACGTTGAGCACGATGTTCTTGCCGGGTCCCTCCGGCATCGGCCCGTGGTGTGTGACCAGGTAGTCGATCAGCACCGGCAGGTCGTCTTTCGCCACGTCAGCGCCCCTCTGAATCATCTGGTCGACGCTGTTGGTCCAGCCGTCTTTGTCCATCGCCTGGACCTGGATCAGCCGAAGGTCGTGACAGGCGGTGCAGTTCGCGTTCATGATCTGCTCGCCGCGGTCGACCGGCGCATCCTGTCCGGCGGTGACGACAATCGATGCCGCGACGGTTGCCGCTCCCGCCAGACTGATCAATATTCCACGCATGATCTGATGGTATCAGAACCGTTCAATCGCTTCCCTCGGTCAGCTCGAAATACTCCGCCAGCGCCGCGACCATCGATCCCATTCTCGGCTGTGCCGGGATGACGTCCGGCGTCACCCCGAGCGCCTGCAGGGAGTCGGCGCACACCGGACCGATCACGGCGACGATCGTGTCGGTGTTCAGCGCGGCGGCAAGTTGACCGGACAGACCGAGGTCGCCGGCGACGCGGAAGAGATGCCGGCACTGGATTTCGTTGGTGAAGGCAATGGCGTCGACCCGGCCCTCGGTCAGCTCGCGGACCAGCGATCGCAGCGGCTCGATGTCTTCGGGCAGCTGCCACTCGTAGAGCGACAGCTCCTCGAGCCGGGCGCCGCGTCGCTCGAGCGCCGCGGCCAGCGGCGCGTTCCGTTCACCGTAGTGGACCAGGGCCACCGTCCGGCCGGCCAGCTCGATCGAGTCGAGGGCGGCGATCAGCTCCCTGGTCGTGTACGGCGCCGCCGCGGCGACCTGCACCGGGACATCGTGGTGGGCGAGCACGCTCATCGGCTTCGGCCCGCGGCAGGCCACGATCGTCTGCCGCAGTGCGGTCAGCGTCGCCTCCAGCCAGCCGAAGCGGGTCGCTTCACGCAGCAGCGCGGTGACGCCGACGCCGGTCAGGAAGATGACGATCGAGAGCTGGCCGGACGACAGCGCGGCGATGAAGGCATCAATCTGTTCGGGGTGCACGACCTCGCGAACGGCCGGCACCCGGTACGCCACACCGCCCAACTGCTCGACCAGCGCCGCCGCTTCCTCGCCCTGGCGCGCCTCGAGCAGCGCGATTCGCCGGCCGTGCAGCATCGACATCGAGTGATGAGAGAGTAATCGATCGCGCGGACTTCCACGTAATGGCCCGACCGCGGGCGGATCGTCCGGACGAACCGACCGTGAACCGCGGTCACACAAGCGGCCCGGACCGCCGTAGAATCGCCTGGTGACCACAGGAGTGACGACACCAAGCTTTCATGGTCTTCGGGTGCTGTCGCTGGAGAGCCGGCGATCCTCGGAGATGGCGTCGCTGATCTCGACCTTCGGCGGCCAGCCGTTCATCGCGCCGGCGCTGCGCGAAGTGCCGCTCGAGTCGAACCTCGAGGCGCTCGGCTTCGCCGACGCGCTCATCCGCGGCGAGTTCGACGTCGTCATTTTCCTGACCGGGGTCGGCACGCGCGCGCTCGTCGCAGTGGTCGAGCCACGGTATTCACGGGAGGCGTTTGCCGCCGCGCTGGCCCGGACCCGCGTCGTCGTACGCGGGCCGAAGCCCCTGGCGGCGGTGCGCGAGCTGCAGGTCCCGGTCTGGATCACCGTGCCGGAGCCGAACACCTGGCGGGAGCTGCTGGCCGCCATCGACGCCAACGCCGGCGAGCAGCCACTCGACGGCGCGCGCGTTGCCGTCCAGGAATACGGCGTGTCGAACACCGAGCTGATCGAGGCGCTCGGCCAGCGCGGCGCCGCGGTCACGCGTGTTCCCGTCTACCGGTGGGCGCTGCCCGAGGACGTCGAGCCGTTGAAGAGCGCCGTCCGATCGATCGCGCGCGGCGACATCGACGTCGTCATGTTCACGACCGGTGTGCAGGTCGTCCACCTCTGGCAGATTGTCGGCGAGATGCAGGTCGAGGCGGACGTCAGGCGCGAGCTCAAGCGCACGATGGTGGCGTCGATCGGACCGACGACCTCCGAGGAATTGCGGCGTCATGGCCTGACCGCCGATCTCGAGCCGTCGCACCCGAAGATCGGATTCCTGGTCCGGGAGGCCGCCGAGCAGTCGGCGGCCGTGCTCCGCACCAAGCGCCTGGCCTGATCGCGCCAGACACGGCAGGCGTGAAGCCTGCATTACGACTGATCTCCTCGGGACGGTCTGAAGACCGTCCCCTACACCTGCTGATGTAGGGCACATCCTTGACGGGTGTGCCGCGAGTCTTGGGAGCGATGGGTCGCGACTACGTCGGGTGCCGCTGAAGACGGACGCACGTGCAGACAAGAGCGCTGTAACCAGATTCTTCTTCGTGTTTTCGTGTCTTCGTGGCCAAGGGCGCCGCGAAATGCCGCGTTGCCCGGAGGCCGACGATCTGTTGATCTGCTGGTCCGGGTTCATAGCTCCTGCTACTCCGCCCGCAGCGCAATCGCCGGATCGATCGCGCTCGCCCGGCGCGCGGGCACATAGCTCGCGATCAGCGCGAACAGCAGCAGCGCGCCGGCGGCGGCGGCGAACGAGGCCGCATCGGTCGGCGCGATCCCATACAAGAGAGCGGTTAACGTCCGGACCAGCGCGTAGGCGCCGACCAGTCCGATCGCCACGCCCGCGGCCGCCAGCCACAGGCCTTCACGGACGATCATCCTGACCACATCGCCACGGCGTGCGCCGAGAGCCATGCGAATACCGATTTCCATCGTCCGCTGCGAGACCGAATACGCGACCACGCCGTACAGCCCGACCGCGGATAGCGCCAGCGCCAGTCCGGCCAGCGCGGCAAGCAGCATCGTCCGGAACCGCGGCTGCGCGGCGGCGTCCGAGACGACGGCGTCGAGCGTGTTGACGGCGGAGACGGCAATCGCCCGGTCGACGTCGGCCACGACTCGCCGGAGCACCGGACCGAGGGCGGCGGGATCGCCGGGGGTCCGCGCCACCAGGAAGATGTTCGGCCACGGCTGTTGCGCGAACGGACGATAGATGGCGTCGTCCGGGGCGCGGTCGAGACCCGAGTACTTCACGTCGCCGATCACCCCGACCAGCGTGATCGTGCCCTGACGGGTCGCGCCATCCCTGAACACCGGCAAGGACAGGGTGCGCCCGAGCGGATCGCCGTCGCCGAAAAAGTGCCGGGCGGTGTCCGCGCTCATGATCATGACCGCGGGGTGACTGGCGTCGTCGGCATCGGTGAACAGCCGTCCCCTCAACAGCGGGATGCCGAGCGTCGGAAAGTAGTCGGGCGTGGTCGGAATCGCCGCCGCCTGATAGTCGACCGCACTGGCCGCCCTGAGCGTGAGGACGATTCGACTCTGGTCCGGAGGCAGACTCGTGCCGATGCCGGCCGAGGCGACACCAGGCTGAGCCCGGAGACGCGCCAGCAGGCGATCGACCAGGCCGACCTGTTCGGCGCCGCTCAGTTCGCGATCGAGCGTGAGACTGAGCGACGCGGTCACGACGCGATCACGCACGACGCCGACGTCGGTGTGAATCAGGCGGACCAGGCTGCGGCCGAGGAGGATGGCGCCGACCAGGAGGACCACCGAGAACGCCAGTTCCAGGGTGACCAGCAGGCGCCGCACGCGCCGGCCGCTCCGGCTCGCCGCGACGCCCTTGCCGCCGACTTTCAAGGCATCGGCGAGGTCGCCAGATTTCAGGGCCGGCAGCACTCCGGTCGCCACTGTCGCCAGCGCGGCTGACGCGCAGGCGAAGAGCAGAATCGGCCCGTCCACCCGCACGGCGTCGAGCCGCGGCAGGCCCGCCGCCTCGAGACGCCTGAGGATCTGAACGATTCCCGCCGCCACCATGATCCCGGCGGCGCCGCCTGCCGCCGCCAGCAGTCCGCTCTCGGCGATGGCCTGCGCGGCCAGCCGTCCGCGCGAGGCCCCGAGCGCCATCCGCACGGCCAGCTCGCGCGTGCGCGCGGCGTTGCGGCCCAGGACGAGGTTCATGACATTGGCGCACGCGACGAAGAGCACCAGGCCGACCGCTGCCAGCAGAATCAGCAGCGCGGGCCGCACCGTCCGCACCAGCTGATCGCGAGCGCCCACCGCTCTGGCGCGCAGCCCCGCGTGGCGGGGATTGCTGGCGATCAATCCGCGCGCCAGGCCACCGGCATCCGCGTTGGCCTGGCCGATCGTGACGCCAGGGTTCAGTCGCGCCAGCGGCAGGAACGAACAGCATTGCGGGTTCAGCGTGCGGACGAATTCGGCCGCCGTCCAGACATCGGTCTGCGGCGTGGGAAACTGGAGTGTGACGTCGGCCACACCGACGATGCTGAACGGCTGCCGGCGCCACATCGCGCGCTGGCTGCCATCGCCGCGCTGGGAGTGCAGCACCACGGGTCGGCCGATGACGTCGAGGGCACCGCCGAAGGCGCGGCGCCAGAGCCGTTCGCTGATCACGATCGACGGCACGGCGCTGTCGGCGGGACCGAGCGGCCGGCCCAGCCTGACGGCGCCGCGCAGCGTGGCAAAGAACGAGTCCGAGACGATCGCGAAATCGACGCGTTCGGTTCCGCGTTCGCTCGACAGCACGCCCTCGTCGGTGGCGTAGAACGTGACCGATTCGAACGAGGAGGGCCGCTGCCGGAAGGTGTCGAGCTCGCTGAGGGGGAAATAGGCGCGGACCGGCTCTCGCGTGCCGCGAACGTCACGCTCGGCTTCGATCAGGACCAGACGCTCCGCGTCTTCGTACCCGAGCGGCCTCAGCAGGATGCCGTAAACGATGCTGAAGATGCCGGTGTTGGCGCCGATCCCGAGGGCCAGGGTGAAGACGGCCGCGAGCGTGAATCCTCGAGTCCTGACGAAGGAACGACCGGCGTAGCCCAGATCCTGGCCGAGCTGCTCGACCCAACGCCAGCGCCGGGACGGCCGACTCTCTGCTGCCATCACCGCCCGCCCCGACGGAGGCGGGGCAAAACAACGCTGCCACTAGCGGCGATGCCGCACGCCTCCTCATACGTGGGATCCGGCTTCAGCCGGATTGATCCGTAATCCGACTGAAGTCGGACGCCACGTACGATTCGGTCCAAATCGGCGCCTCGCTAGAACGTGACGCTGGCGGCGTCGGCCAGGATCACATCCTTGTAGACCGGCAGCGACCAGCCCTGCCGGGTCAGCTCCTCGACGTTCCTGGCGACCTTCGCCTGGTAGTCGTTCTTGTCTTTGTACAGCTTCTTCAGCTGATCGGGCATCAGCGTGATCTCATACCCGGCCAGGCCGCACAACTGGGCCTGGGCCGCTTCGCCGCGGACCGCCACGAACGGGTGCGCATTGGTAATCGGCGGCACCGCACCCTCGTTGCGCACGCCGATCTTCTTCGTCGGCACGTCGACGTACGGATTTCTGATGCCGCCCCGGGCATTGCCGAACTCGTCGAGCGCCATCAGCGAGCCGTCGTTGGCGATGTTGCGATCGACCAGAATGCGGTCGGCATGCGGCGGTACGGTGTTCTTGTCCACCCATTGGACGAGGTGATTCAGCGCCACCGACATGTAGGCGGCCATCGGGAATCTGCTGATTGGCAGTCTGCACGGGTTGGGGTAGTACGCCGCGGCATCACGCGAGTCGATGTGCGCCATGCCGGCGAACTCGTAGACCCGGAACTGATTGCCCGCCTCGTCGCCGTCCTGACGCGCGGTCGCGTTGCCGCCCATCACCTCGGTCATCGTGGGAACCTGGATCATCGGGACGTCGATCTGGCGGATGGTGGCGCCGTTGCTGGTTGGCAGGAAGCCGTCGTAGATCGGTTTCAGGTCCGCCAGTCGCAGCACCATGTGCGCCGGCAGGTAGTTGACCAGGACGCCGGCGGAGGCCGAGGTTCCGGCCAGAACCATCTTCCGCAACGGCAGGCCGGCCAGCGGGTTGCCGTCCTGCTTCGATTTCATCAGGGCCCCGACCTGTGCCAGGATCTCGCCGGCCTGGCCCTGGCCGACCTGCAGATCCCGGTAGCGCTCCTGGTTGAATTCGGCGAACGGCACATGCGTGCTCGTCAGGATGTCGAGACCGATATGCCCCGACGTCATGGAGTAGCGATGGGTGAAGTGGAACATCCAGGCATTGCCGCTCGGGTGCATCGACTCGGCGAGGACGATGCCGCTGAACCGGGCGCGGTCCACCGGCTTGCGGACGACGATGCGGGTCTTGTATGGCTGGCCGTTCGCCGTGCCGGAGACGAAATATTCCTTCGCTTCGTACTTGAAGTGCGCCATGTCGTCGCCGGCTTTGAGCTCCATCAGCGACTCGAAGATCCTCCCCGGCCCGGTGATCTCCGCCGAGATGGTGGGGAGGGCGGTAGCGACCGGGTTGGCCGGCAGGTTGGAGGCGTCGGGTGGGCCGCCGCCTCGCCGTCCCTGACCCTGGCCCGGCTGGCCCGCCCCGCCGCGGCCGCCCTGTGTCGGGATGGCGGTCTGCCCGGAGAGCCCGATCACGGTTAACGCCACGCCCAGGGTCGCCAGGGCCGTGCGGCGGGTGCGATGTGTGTCCTTCATGCCGACAGTATAAGACCGTCGCCGCCCCCCAAGGGACGGTCTGAAGACCGTCCCCTACGCCCACGGAAGCCGATCGACCGGGTTGCAGGGTAGATTTGGGGGATGAGCGATCCGATCATTCAGGTCACGGCTCTCGGCTCTCACTGGCAGACCCAGGATCCGTTTCTGTTCACGGTGCACCACATCGACCACTTTCCCAAGGGCAATGAGCATCTCGGTCCGGCCGCGTCGCTCGCCGGGCGCGAAATCGGCCGGGATTTTTCCGGCCTCGACGGCTGGCGGATGTATCACGGCGACGTGGTGCCCGGCTTTCCGCAGCATCCCCATCGCGGCTTCGAGACCGTGACCATCGTCCGGAGCGGATACATCGACCATTCGGACTCCCTCGGCGCGACGGCGCGCTTCGGGATGGGCGACGTGCAGTGGCTGACTGCCGGAGCCGGCGTCGTGCACTCCGAGATGTTTCCGCTGCTCAACCAGCAGGGGCCGAACCGGCTGGAGCTGTTCCAGATCTGGTTGAACCTGCCGTCCCACAGCAAGATGGCCGAGCCGTACTTCACGATGTTCTGGGACCGGGACATCCCGAGAAAGCGCTTCGGCAATCCGGCGGACGGAGGCCCCCCGGCCGGACCGGGCACCGAAGTCACGTTGATCGCGGGCGCGCTCGACGGCCTGCAGCCTCTGCCGCCGCCGCCGCACTCATGGGCGGCGCGCGCCGACGCCGACGTCGCGATCTGGCCAATTGCCATGGAGACGGGCGCGGTGTGGGTGGTCCCGCCGGCCGGTCATGCAGGCACGCTGCGGACCCTGCATCTCTTTGCCGGCGCCGGGATCCGGGTCGGCGGCCGGCTCGTGCCAGGCCCGGCCGCGATTCAGGTTCGCCCCGACCAGCCGCTGACCATTGAAGCGGCCGATGGTCCCGTGGACATCCTCCTGCTCCAGGGGCGGCCGATTGGCGAACCGGTGGCGGCGCATGGGCCCTTCGTCATGAACACCCGCGCCGAGCTCGAGCAGGCGTTCGCCGACTTCCGCCGGACCCGGTTCGGAGGCTGGCCGTGGCCGGTGGACGCCCCGGTCCACGAGCGCGAGGCGGGTCGTTTCGCCCGCCACGCGGACGGCCGGATCGAGCGCGCGCCCGGCTGATTTCTGGTTCGTCTCAGGGCCTTGCCCGCCGGCCGCGCGCGGGACGGTCTGAAGACCGTCCGCCAAAACGGGCGTTGGACCGTTTCCAGAAATCTGGTGTTGGGCACGCCTTCGAGGGCGTGCCGCCATCGAGCGGCGTGCTATCCTCCCGCAGATCGAAAGGACACCGTATGGCCAGCCGCCGGGAGTTCCTCAAAGGCGTCACGAGCGGAACCGCGGGATTGATCCTGGTTCCCCAGGCGGCCGGTCCAGTCCGGCGGCGCGAGGTGTCCGTCGGCGGGCGCCGCGTCAAGGTTGTCGACGTCCATGGTCACTGCCTCATCCCTGAAACCCAGGAGCTCATCAAAGACAACGCCGCGCTCGCGGCCACCTTCAAGAACCTGCTCGGCGGCGGGAACCTTGTCCTCGGCCCCGAGCGTCTCCGCTACATGGACGAGCAGGGCATCGATGTCCAGGCAATCAGCATCAATGCCTGGTGGTACGGGACGGATCGCGAGCTGGCGCGACGCATCATCACGCGGCAGAACGAGAAGCTGGCGGAATGGTGCGCGGCGCACCCGGATCGATTCGTCGGCCTGGCGTCGGTCGCGCTGCAGCACCCCGATCTCGCCGCCGAGCAGCTCGAGGACGGGGTCAAGCGGCTGGGACTGCGCGGCGCGGCGATTGGCGGCAGCGTCGAGGGCGAGGAACTGTCGGCGGCCCGGTTCGATCCGTTCTGGGCCAAGGCGGAAGCGCTCGGCATCATGCTCTTCGTGCACCCGCAGCCGGCGCCGGGCACCACGCAGAATCCACGGCTGCAAGGCAAGGGCGGGCTCGGCAACACCATTGGCAATCCGCTCGAAACCACCGTGTTCTTCTCGCACTTGATTTTCGAGGGGACGCTGGACCGGTTTCCCGGACTGAAGATCTGCGGCGCCCACGGCGGCGGCTACCTGCCCTCCTACAGCGGCCGGTCCGACGCCTTGTGCGGCCGGGGCTCGGGCGCTGATTGCAAGGCGCTCAAGAAGCGGCCCAGCGAGTACTTCAAGAAGGAGCTCTTCGTCGACACCATGGTCTTCCACGAAGAGGGGCTGCGCCATCTGGTCGCCGAACTGGGCATCACCCAGATCGTCTACGGAACCGACTATCCGTTCGACTGGCCGGTCGGCGTCGACTTCGTGCTCAAGTCGGCGTTCCTGAGCAACGCCGACAAGGTGGCCATCCTCGGCGGCAATGCCGCCAGGCTGCTGCGGATCACGTAACGCGGTCGGCCACGAAGCACGAAAGCCCGAAATCACAGGAACTCCGAGCATTCAGGAGATCGTCATGACCTCGCTCGCCCTCCGCCTGTTGCCCGCTATCGCGGTTGCCGTTGTCCTGACCGGTGCCGGCATCGCCGGGCAGTCGGGCGCCGATACCGCCGCCGCGCATGTCGCCGCGGCGAAGGCTGCCGCTGGCCAGGACCACGGCGGGCTGTTCGATCGGGTGTGCGCCCCGGCCGTTGCGCCCGCGGCTCCTGCCGCACCGGCCGCCGCCGCGGCCCAGCCGGCCGGTGCGCCGGACCGCTCGCAGTGGCACGTCGAACCGGCCCGGGTTTTCGATAATCTGTATTTCGTCGGTGAGAAGGAATACTCGGCGTGGGCCGTGAAGACCTCCGCCGGGATCATCCTGATCGACGCGATCTTCGACTATTCAGTCGAAGACGAGGTCGTCAACGGCTTGAAAACGCTTGGCCTCGATCCGGCCACGATTAGGTACGTCATTGTCAGCCACGCCCATCGCGACCACATCGGCGGGGCGAGGCTGCTGCAGGAGCGTTTCGGGGCCCGGGTGGTGATGTCGGCCGCCGACTGGGAACTGCTCGCCAACACCGCCGGGTCGTGGCCGAAACCGACGCGCGACATGGTGGCGACCGACGGCCAGCGTCTGACGCTGGGCGACACGACCGTCACGATGTATCTCACTCCCGGCCACACGCTCGGGACCATCTCGACGGTGATCCCAGTCAAGGACGGCGGCGCGGCGCATACCGCGGTCGCCTGGGGTGGGACCGCCTTCAACTGGACGACCAACCGGACCGCGTACATCACCGCCGATCGGCCCGATCGATTCTGGTTCGAGACCTACATCAAGTCGGCGGAGCGCTTTCGCGATCTGGCGGCGAAGAACGGCGCCGACGTGCTGATCGCCAACCACACGAATTTCGATGGCTCCAAGACGAAGCTGCCGGCGCTCGCGGCACGCCGGGCCGGCGCCCCTCATCCCTACGTCATCGGCAACCAGAGCGTGCAGCGATATCTGACGGTCGCCGACGAATGCGCCAAAGCCGGGCTGTTACGGCTGAAGTAGCGCGATCGTGGGACACGTGAACGAGCATCCATTGACCCGGCGCCGCTGGCTGCAGAGTGCGGGCGGATTGATGACCGCGGCGGCGTTTCCAGCCGCAACAGAAGCCGCGGCGTCGCCCGTCCAGGCCGCCGCGTCTGCGTCGACGACGGGTGCCGATGTCACCGGCCGGTTGGCGCGCTATATGGCCGAGGCCCGCGATCGGAGTCTGCCGCCCGAGGTCCTGCGCGAAGCCAAGCATCGGATCCTCGACACCCTGGCGGCGATGGTGTCGGGGGCGGGGCTCAAGCCCGGCGTCATGGCGATTCAGTACGTGCGCGGGCAAGGCGGCGTGCCCGAGTCCTCGGTGCTGACGACCGACATCAGGACGTCGGCGGTCAACGCGGCGCTGGCCAACGGGATGTTCGGCCACGCCGACGAGACGGACGACTTCGAGCCGGTCACCAAGGCGCATCCTGGCTGTGCCGTGGTGCCGGCGGCGCTGGCGATGGCCGAGCGCGAGGATCGGTCCGGCACCGATCTGATCCGGGCGGTCACGCTCGGTTACGATCTGTGCTGCCGTTTCCTTCTGGCGCTCGGCGCCGATCAGGTGCGCGCCACGCATCGGAGCGCCGAGGGTGTCAGCGCGACCGTCGGGAGTGCGGCGGCGGCGGCGGCGCTGGCCCGTCTCGATGAGCGTGCGATGCGCTACGCGCTCTCGTACGCCGCGCAGCAGGTGTCGGGGGTCTGGAGCTGGGAACGGGACCTCGAGCACGTCGAGAAAGCCTTCGACTTCGCCGGGATGGGCGCTCGCAACGGCGTCACCGCCGCGATCATGGTCCAGAGCGGGTTCACCGGTGTGCCTGACGTGCTGGATGGCGAGCACAACGTGCTCGAGGCGTTTTCGACGACGCCGCGGCCGGAGGAAATGCTGGCCGATCTGGGCCGCCGGTTCTTCGTGACCGACACCGCGATCAAGATCTTTTCCGTCGGCTACCCGATCCAGGCGCCCCTCGACGCCTTCCTCGTCCTGCGCCGCGAGCACGGCCTCACCGTCGACAACGTGGCGCGGATCGTCGTCAAGCTGCCGGCCGATGGCGCCCGGATCGTCGACAACCGGGCGATGCCGGACGTCAACGTCCAGCACATGATGGCGGTCGCCCTGATCGACGGCACCGTGTCGTTTACCGCCAGCCACTCGTACGAGCGGATGGCCGACGCACAGGTCCGTGCCGTCAAGGAGCGTGTCCAGCTGGTTGCCGATCGCGGGTTGATGGATCCCGCGGCCCCCCGCAGCGGGCTGGTCGAGGTGACGCTCGGCGACGGCCGGACGGTGAGCCACTTCACGCGGCACGCGCCGGGCACCAAAGAGAACCCGTTGGATACGGCGGGCGTGAACGCGAAAGCCCGCAGTCTGATGGCGCCGGTCCTCGGTGCGGAGCGAACCGACGCGCTGATCCGCCGCGTCAACGCGCTGGAGGATCTGAAGAGCGTGCGCGAACTGCGGCCGTTGCTCACCGGATCGCCAACGGGCTGAACGATGAATCCATCCGCGGATCTCGCGGAGCAACGCCGATGTAGGCGTGTGGAAAAATCGATGTAGTGCAGGTGTCACCATCCGCGGAATCCGCGGCTGATCTATTCAGGGTGGAAATAATCGGCGAGCGCGGCGATCATCGGCCCCATCTTCGGCCGCACCGGCACGACGCGCGGCATCACCCCGAACACGCGGATCGCGTCGGCGCAGACCGGACCAACTGCGGCGACCACGGCGTCGTTGTTCAGCGCGATGGCGAGGCGTTCGCACAGACCGAGATCGGCGGCGACGCGGAAGAGATGCCGGCATTGAATCTGGGTGGTGAACGCGATCGCGTCCAGCCGGCCCTCGACCAGCTCCCGCACCAGCGTCTGCAACGGCCCGACATCATCGGGCAGTTTCCACTCGTACAGCGACAACTCCTCGAGCAGCGCACCGCGGGCAGAGAGCGCCGCCGCGAACACGGCATTCGGCTCGCCATAGTGGACCAGCGCGACGGTCTTGCCCTCGAGGTCGACCGGGGTGAGCGCGTCGAGCAGCTCCCGGGTCGTCCACGGCTCTGCCGCGACAATATGCGACGGAACCCGGTGCTGCTCGAGGACCGCGACCGGCTTCGGCCCGCGGCAGACGATGGTGGTCAGCCGGAGCGCCGTGAGCGTCGCTTCCAGACAGCCCCGCCGCTCCGCTTCTCGCAGCAGCGCGCTCACGCCGACGCCGGTCAGGAAGATGACGACCGACAGGCTGCCGCAGAGCAGGGCGTCGATGAAGGGGCCCGCTTCGTCGGTCGAATCGACCTCCCGCACCGCCGGCACGCGGTAGGGCGTGCCGCCGAACTTGCGGACCAGGGCCGCGGCTTCCTCGCCCATCCGGGCTTCGAGCAGCGCGACCGTGCGGCCTTCAAGCGAGCGCCCCTCGAGCGGTCGCATACAGCGCCAGTCCCTGCGCCGCCGCCGCCGGTGCCGCGCCCGCGCCCGCCGCGGCCGCCGTCTTCGCGGCGGCCGGCAGCTTTTTGGCGGTGAAGGGCTTGTGTCCCGGCAGCCGCCGTTCCAGGTGCTGCGCGGTGGTGATCGCGAGCTCCTTGGTTTCAATCAGGGCGAACTTGCCGAGCAGATGGTCCGTCTCGTTGGTCAGCGATCCGCCGCCGAACACGCCGACCGCGTCATGGCCGGCCTTTCTCTGCACGGCTTTGCAGGCGTCCGCGATCCGATCGAGCGCGGCGTCCCAGGTGGCGGGCACCAGCCGGCCGTCCGCCGATCGAACCAGCGGCGTCGTCAGCCGATCCGGGTGCGCGAGCGTTGCTCCGGCCGACCATCCCTTGGCGCACAGACCGCCGTTGTTGACGGGAAACCTGGCGTTCCCCAGCATCTCCGGCGAATGCGGCGGTCCGGCGACGAGCATCCCGCACTGCAGCGCGCAGTAGGGACAATGCGTCGCGATCGTGCGAGTGGGTGTGAGGCTGGTGATCGCCGATGCCATGAGCGTGTTTGTGTTCCTCGTGCCGGTGCCGGGCGAGCGATCCGTTATCGGGCGTTGAGCAAGACCCAGACCACACCAGGCTGCGGCTGGCGAGGCGAATTGCTCGCGATCTCGCCGCGGCGGGGGCGGCGGCCGGATCGAAAAGCGACAGCGATGTTCGTCGCCGGACGAATCGACAACAAATAGGTGCCGCTGCGACGCCGAATCATTCGCGGCCTGGAGGGCGAGCGACGTTCGGGGCGACAGAGGCATGACATTAACGAATCTTTGAGGCCGAATGATGGACATAAATGTCTACTCCGAAATCGCCTGGAACTCCGGACAAGGACGTCAGCCTGATCACCATCCCGCCGGCGCAGATGATCGCGAACATGAAGGTCGACAAGATGGACGGCTTCTGCGTCGGTGAACCGTGGAACAACCGCGCCATCCTCGACGGGATCGGCTTCACCGCGATCACGACGCAGCAGATGTGGCCGGATCACCCGGAGAAGGTGTGCGCGTTCACCGAGCAGTTCGCGGCCAGGAATCCCAAGGCGCTCAAGGCGCTGCACCTGGCGAGCGTCCACCTCGACGAGCTCGTATTCTCCTGGTGAATTGTTGAATCGTAAATTGTGAGGTCGCCGTCGCCGCGAGGCACGGCGTGCCCGCCCCGGGCCGCGGCGGCAGGTGTTCACAACTGCACACCCCGCGTCCGGCGGGTCGGTCATGCTAGCGACTTGACGAGCGTCCATGAGCCTCGCCCCTGATACGCGGCTCGGCGTTCCGCCATCCCGCGTCGCGCTCGCGGCGATGACGGTCTTCCTCCTGATGCGGGCCGTCGCCCTCGCGCAGGATGTGACGGAGCCGTCCCTCAAGGCAGCGTTCATCTACAACTTCGCCAAGTTCACTGAGTGGCCGCCCGAGGCGGTGGCGGCAGCGGCGCCGTTCGTGATGTGCGTATCCGGCGATAGGGCGGTCGGCGACGCGCTGGAGCGCGCGGTGGAGACCCGTCTCCTGGCTGGCCATACCCTGACCGTCGTGCAGATGGAGCCGGGTGGTCCGCAGCGAGGCTGCCACGTTCTCTATGTGTCCGGTGTCACGAGCGCTCAAGTGGTGCAGCTGGTCACGCGCGTGCGTGACGTGCCGGTGCTGACAATCAGCGACCTCGATGGATTCACGGAGCCTGGGGGAATGGTCCGTTCTTCTTCGAGCAGGGGCGCCTGCGCTTCAGCGTGCACCTCGATGCCGTCAAGCGCGGCCGTCTCAAGATCAGCTCGAGGCTGCTGGTTCTGGCCAGACCACATGATTAGCGCGGCTCCGCCTCAGACCGCCGGGAAACGCGCGACCGTCTGGCTGGGTCCGCGTCACTCGTGCCGCGCTCTCCGGGCCGGTCAGCGCGCCTGGCCGCGCGGCTCCTCCCTGAGACACGTCATCGGTCTGCTGCTCATGCTGGCGCTTTCGGCGTCCGCGTCGGCTCAGTCCGGGCTCTCCGATCTCAGCGTCGAAGATCTGATGCGGTTGGATGCCGGCCAGGTCTTCGGCGCCTCCGAGCGGCCGCAGCCGGTGATCGAGGCGCCGGCCTCGGTCTCCTTCATCACCGCGGAGGAGATTGCCCGGTTCGGCTACCGGACCCTGGCCGACATCCTGCGCGGCGTGCGCGGCATGTATGTGACCGACGATCGCAACTTCAGCCTGATCGGGGCCCGCGGCTTCGGCAAGCCGGGCGACTACAACAGCCGGATCCTGCTGCTGGTCAACGGCCACCGGGTCAACGACAACGTCTTCGGTCAAGCCGAGATCGGCGCCGAGTTCGGTCTCGATCCGGCGATCTTCGATCGGGTCGAAGTGATCCGCGGGCCGGCGTCGTCGCTCTATGGTGACAGCGCGTTCTTCGCGGTGGTCAACGTCATCACCAAGAGCGGCGCGTCGCTCGGCGGCGCCTCGATCACCGTCGAGAGCGGCACGCTGGGGACCCAGCTGGTGCGGGCCGCGCTGGGACACCGCTTCGGGAACGGTGTCGATCTGGCGCTGTCGGGCACCCTGGCGCGCAGCGATGGCGTCCAGCGGCTGTACTTCCCGGTGTTCGATGCGCCGGACAGCAACAACGGCGTCGCCGAGGGGCTCGATGGTGAAGGCATCGGGCAGTTCTACGGCCGGTTCGCCTTCAAACGGCTGATCATCACCGGCACCTACGGCAGCCGGCGGCGCACCGTGCCGACCGCCTCGTTTGGGACGGTGTTCAACGAGCAGGCCTCACCCGAACAGACGACCGATCGCTATACGCTGATCGATGCCGAATACGGCCGCTCGTTCAAGGGCACGCAGGCGACATTCCGGGCCGCCGTCGACCGGTTCACCTACGACGGGCGCTATCCCTTGCCCGGCGATCAGGACCGCGCCCCGGTGGTAGGGTTCGACAGTGTGCTCGGGCTGCGGTGGACCCTCGGGGTCGGGCTGACGCGGACGCTCCGCGGTCGACAGACCATCAGGGCCGGGGTCGAGCGGATCGGCAATCTGAACCAGGATCAGGCGACCAGCCTCAGCGGCTCCCCGGACGACGCGGTCACCAACCATCGATCGTCCGCTCAGCACGCGCTGTATCTTCAAGACGAAATCAAGATGTCGGGCTGGTTCATCGTCAATGCCGGCCTGCGCTACGACGGCTACGAAGAGTTCGTCAAGGTGACGCCGCGCGCCGCGCTGATCTATCTGCCCTCACCCGCGCAATCGGTGAAGTACCTGTTCGGCAGCGCGTTTCGCGCCCCGAACACCTATGAGCTCAATACCGCCAACTTTGGCGAACGGGTCAGGTATCTCCGGCCGGAGTCGATCGATACCCACGAGCTGGTGTGGGAAGGGTACATCAACGATTGGCTGCGCACCTCGGTGTCGACCTATTGGTACAAAGCAGATCGCCTGATCACCGCCATTCAGGACGACGAGAGCTTTCTGGGCATCTCGTTCATCAACCAGGGGGAGGTGCGGGCCAGGGGGCTCGAGCTGGAGGCGCAGATGCGTCTCAAGGGATCGACCCGCGCATTGGTCAGCTACGCACTGCAGAGCGCCGTGGACCAGGAGACGCGCGATGATCTGCCCAACTCACCGCGTCATCTCGTCAATGCCCGGTTGAGCCTGTCCGGTCCCTTCCGTCAGTCGTCGATCGCTGTCGAAGGGCGCTATCTCAGCAGTCGGCAGACCCTTGCCGGCGCCACGGTCAGCGGCACCGCGACCGCCAACATCACGATGATTCAGCCCGTCGGGCGGGCCTGGCAGCTGTTCGGGAGCGTGCAAAATATCTTTGATGCCCGTTTCCAGGACCCCTCGTCCAGCGCTCACCGGCAGGACGTCATCCCCCAGAACGGACGCACGGCTCGCCTTGGCCTCCGATGGGGATACCGCCTGCCAGGTCATGCCGGCGGTCAATGAGGTGCGACGCGTCGGACCGGAGCGATCACCGGCCGGAATAGTCAGTCGCTCGGTCCATTGCGCCGGATCTCGCGCTCTCTTGCCTCCGCGACCGAGATTTCGACCCGTTCCCCTTTGATGTCGAGGCGAAGGCGCGCGAACAGGCTCATGTAGACATTCGCGACCCAGACCAGGGAGAACCCGGCGACGAGGTAGCCGCGCCAATCATCGAACAGCAGCTTGAAATCCGCGATCCAGAGGAAGAGGACGGCGACGTAGTGGCTGAAGCAGTATTCGCAGGTGAACAGATAGAACAACTTCCGCTCGAGCAGCCGCTGACAGGACCTGCTTCGATTCGCACACCATTCGCGGGGTTCACGAAACACCTCCTCGTGAGTCACGGTCCAGGCGATCGACGCAATCGGAATCGCCAGAACGAACAACATGAAGAGTTGACGGGGGAGATCGGCCACTCTCTGAATGCTGGAAGCAGGACTCGTGCCTGAGACCCGGACGGCTGATCGCCTCTTGCCGCCGTGAAGCAAACTGTCTCCCGCTCGAGGTCGTCCAACCCGCTGCGGCCGGCGCCCACGCGGCTTCGCTCGCGAAAGAGGAGTCCGTGAATGGATCAGTCAGCACGGCGACGCTGCCTCGTCGCTGCTTTCTGGCTCTCGGGTGTGCTCGGATTGGAGCAGCGGCTGGCCGCCGGTCAGGCGATCAGCGTCTCTGGCCGGGTCGTTGACTCAGGCCCCGGTGCATTTTCATTTGTCCTTTATACGTAGTGTCCGCCTTCAGGCGGACCTCGCACGGTCCGGCTGCAGCCGGACGCCACGTACAAATGAAAAATGCGCTAGCGGTTGCCGCCGCGGTCCGACGGCGGGCTGACCGCGCACGGCGCCCCGGACAGCATCGACAGGATCATCATCGGATTCCTGCCGCGGCGCTCGATCGCGTGCGCGACCCCGTGCGGGATGACGCTCAGTGCACCCGCCTTGACCGACATCGATTCGCCGCCGACGCGGATGGTGCCTTCGCCGGCGACGATGTAGAGCGCTTCGTCGAGGTCGGCGTGCGTGTGCTCGCCGATCGCCTCTTTCATCTGCAGCAGCCGCGTCGTCGAGTCCGCGAGGCACGCCAGGACCGATTCCTTGATCGGTTCGCGGCCGATGTAGTTCTTGTCGAGGAAGTCGGGAAGCGAGACGAACACCGCCGGTCCGCTGGGCACCGACGACAGCCGCGGTGCCGGCACCGTGACGACCACGGGCGCCGCCGGTGGCGGAGGCTCGGGCGGCGGCGGGGTGGCTGCCGACGAAGGCGGCGAGAAGCTGAGCGCCGCTTCGAACGTCGAGGCCTGCGTGGCTCGAACGGTGACGTCGCGCTCGAGCGTGATGAAGCCGTCGCGCTCGAACCGCAAACGGTACGACCCGTCGCGAATCGTGCCGAGCGAAGCGGTGCCGGCGGCGTCGGTCACGATCTCCGAACTGGCGGCGCCGGACACGGTGATGCGAACGTCGGCGAGCGGCGTACCACTCCGATCCCGGACGACCACCTGGGACGGGGTCGGGCGCCGCGGTGCGGCCTTGACCGCGGGGGCGGGCTGCGCTGGCTTTGCCGTCGCCGGGGGCGCAGATGCCGGTGGCGCAGGTGCCGGCGGTTGCGGCCTGGCGGGTGTGGGCTGCCCCTGAGCCGGTGTCGGTGGCGCCGCCTTGACGGGCGGGGGCGGGGGCGCTTTGACGGGCGGCTGCGGGTTCTGCGCGGCGCCGACGACTGCCCCCAGGACGAGCGTGACCATCGCGGCGAATTGAGCGTGGTTTCTCATGAAAGAACTCCCTCGATGAGGCGCGGTCCGTGTGCCGCATCAGCGCATGGGTACCGATATTGCTGCGCCAGGTCGTAATCTCGGCTTTTGACCAGGTCAGCGTATCGATATCATGCGGAATTTCGACAATCTGGTCGCCTATTCGAAAAGCACGCGTGGTCCCATGGCGCGACCTTCCAAGGCAGCGGATCGGGGTGGACGCGTTCATGCCGCGGTTCGACGGACGGCCCGCGGCCGCTCCTGTCACGAACGCCCACCACGCAGCATATCCCGATCGTGGCGCGGTCCGCAGGTCAGCCGACGCGGAATTGCTCACGCGCCTGCCTGCATTCAGGCGCGTGAGCAGTAGAAAAGGGTGCAACCGTGTTTGAAGGTAAAGGCTTCGGTCACAACCCGGTCGTTCTGACGCTCCGACCGTCCGGTCCCAAGCCGGCCCACTATTCGACCGCTGTGACGGTGTCGCGCCCCTCGACTCCCCGGCGGCAGACCAGCCTGCGCCGGGCCGACGCCCGCCTCGCCGTCTCGGATTGCCGGGAGCGTCGCTGGCGGTAAAAGGCGACTGCCGCACAAACAGCAGAGCCGTCCCTCCACGTCGGGTCAGGCGATCGACCGATCCCGGGGCGCGCCCAGGGCGTCCAACAGAACACGCGCGGCAACCACCAGCGTTTCCACCGAAAACGGCTTGATCAAGACGTGGTTGGCGCCGGCCGCCCTGGCGCGATCCGGATAGTGCCGGTCGTCGTGCCCGGTCACGGCCAGAATCGGAATGCCCGCCGTTCGGGAGTCGGCGCGCAGTCGCCGACAGAGTTCGATTCCGTCAAGACCCGGCACCGCGATGTCGCTGAGGATCAGGTCGGGGCGGATCGCGATCGCCTTCTCGAGCGCCTGGAACCCGTTGTGCGCTTCCTCGGTAGCGAAGCCGTTGCCGGTCAGCATCAGCGCATAGATGCGGCGGATGGCCGGTTCGTCCTCGACGACGAGGACGAGCGGCGGCTGGCGGGTGCCGGACGACGACCGTTCCTGAGCAGCCACGTTCGCATCCTACCGATCTGGGAAAAACAACTGCAAGCTGGGCGGTAGAACGGGAAGAACTGGATCGACTTGAAGTCGTGCGCGCCGAAACGCTGGTGCTGGCGCCGGCGCCGGCCGGCCCGGCTACTGCTGTCGTTCGAGTATCCACGCCACGCTGCCGATCAATTTCTCCCACGTCGGCCGCCGCTGCCAGCGATCGAGCTGCATCTCGCCGCTGTGCGCGATGTCCGCCGCGAAGTCCACGGCCAGCCGTGCCGCGACCGCTTCGTCGCGGACCGCGACGTTGACTTCGTCGTTGTGCTCGAACGATCGGTTATCGATGTTGGTGGTGCCGATGACCGCCCAGAGATCGTCGACGATCAGGGTCTTGGCGTGGATCATCGCGCCCTCGTATTCGAAGATCCGCACTCCGGCTACGAGCATCTGGCCGTAGAGGCGGCGGCTGGCGAGCCGGACCCACCGCTGATCGGTGGCGTCGCCCGGCACGATCACCTCGATGCGGACGCCGCGCCTGGCGCTGTCCCGGAACGCCTGACGCAGCGCCCCGTCGGGCAGGAAGTAGGGCGTCGTGATCGAGATCCGGCGCTGCGCCCCTTCGATCAGCATCTGGAACAGCACCCGCGACGAGGTGGCGCGATCGGCCGGCGAGCTCTTGACCGTGAACGCGGCAGTGGCGCCGGCCGGCTGCTGCGGCGAGTAACTCTCTGGGCCTGTCAAAATCTCGCCGCAGGACGCCAGCCAGTTCTCGGCGATCACGCCCTGGATCGCCGAGACCACTGGCCCTTCAATGCGGGCCATCGAATCGCGCCAGATGCCTTTCCGGCTCTTGTGATGGTCGGTGCTGATCCACCAGTCCGCGATGCCGGCGCCGCCGGCGAACGCGATCCGGCCGTCGACGACCAGCAGCTCGCGGTGGGTGCGGTTGTTGAGGCGGGCGAGCGAATACCACCGCACCCGATGATAAAGCTCGACCCGGCAGCCGGCGGCGCGCAGCGGTTTGGCCGATTGATGAAACGCGCCGAAGCTGCCGATCGTGTCCATCACGATCGTGACGCGGACGCCGGCCCTGGCCCGTTCGCTCAGCGCCGCGATGAAGCGGTCGCCGATCAATCCCTTCTTGAAGATGTAGCACTCCAGGTTGACGGTGTCGCGCGCCTCGGCGATCGCCTTGAGCATCGCCGGGTAGAACTGCGGACCGTTGGTCAGGATCTCGATCGTGTTGCCCGGCGTGAGCGTGGTGTTGCAGATCGACTCCAGCACGTAGGTGAAGTGGTCGGTGCGGGCGTCGATCGGCGCCTCGAGGTGGTAGGGGATTCCCGGCGTGAACAGCGAGGTGAGGATCAGCCAGGCGATGAAGGCGCCGCCGATGATGGTCAGGTATTCCATTGCCGTTCAGATCGCCGCGAGGAGGGCCACCGGGAAGTGTTCGAGCGCCATCGCGGCAGGAACGACGAGCCGGCCGTCCCGCTCGGCGGCGGTCATCGTCGCGCCGGTGAGCGCGTCGGCGAACATCGGCGGCCGCCCGGACCGCCGATCGCCCGGGACCTCGATCGCCGTATCCGCCCAGACGGCGCGGCCGATCGGCGGTGCGCCGGCGTCGGGCAGCAGCGATGCCACCATCCGCGGCACGCACGTGATCACCACCTGGCGGCGATGACGCCGCGCGAACGCAAACAGGCAGTCGCGCCGGGCCCCGGTGGTCGGCAGCGCGACATACTCGCCCTGCTCGTAGAGATCGCGCCACCGGGCACGCGCCGCGAGCGCCTGCCGGATGACGAAGAGCTTGATTCGGCCGTCGGTCCGGCTCGCCAGCAACCCGGCGGCCGTCGGCCGCCAATCCGCATCGCGACGCCCGTCCGCCTCGGACTGATCCGCGCCGCTGCCCGGATCGGGCCTGGATGCGGAACCTCCGCCCGCATCCAGGCGCTCGATCATCGCTCGTCTCGCCTCGTAATCGACCGGCCGCCGGTTGTCGGGATCGACGAGTGTGAGGTCCCACAGTTCGGTGCCCTGATAGAAATCCGGCACGCCCGGCGCGGTGATCTTGATCAGCGTCTGCGCCAGGCTGTTGTAGATGCCCAGCTCCGCGACCCGGCCCACCAGCGCCGTAAACGACGGCAGGAAGAGCGGGGAACGGCGCTGATCGAGAATCGACTCGACGAAGCGCAGCACGCCGGCTTCGTACTCTTCGTTCGGGACCAGCCAGCTGGTGTGGACCTTGCCTTCCCGGAGCGCCTTGATCAGGAAGTCCTGAATGCGCCGCCGGTATCCCTCGCTCTGCTGCTCGGCGGCGTCGAACGGCCACGATCCCACCAGGGTCTGATAGATCAGGTACTCCTCGTTCCGATCGGGGATGAAGTCGCCCTGCCGCTCGGTTCTGTGGCGCCGGTTCCAGGTCCGCCATGTCGTCACCGCCGCCTTCCATCCGCCGGGAATCTCCGACAACACGTTGATCCGGGCCCGCGCGTCTTCGCCGCGCTTGCTGTCGTGCGTCGACAGCGCCGACAGCGCCGCCGGCCAGCTGGCCTGGCGCTCGGCCAGCCAGGCGTGCAGCACCGCCGGATCGGCGCCGAACCGTGTCGGATCGCTGCCGACCTCGTTCAACGACAGCAAGCGGTTGTAGAGGTAGAGCGCCGTGTCTTCGATGCCCTTGGCCGAAACCGGGCTGGTGATCTGCTGGAACTTGCCGATGAACCGGCCGCGCTCCTCGCACTCTTCAGGGGTGGCGATCGGCGTCTCCTGCAGCAGCAGGTTCTGGATGAAGTCGAACACCAGCGTGGTGAGCGCTGGCGCCCGGCGCTTGGCGTTGCGGACGGCCTCGGTGATGAAGCGCCGGTCGTCGCCGCTGACCGGGCGATCGCCGATGACGTAGGTCCGGTAGACCGGGAAGCAGGCGATGATTTCCTTGAGCGTCGAAATCAGGCTGTAGAGCGTGAAGTCGCGGAAGTGGCGATTGCGCTCCGAGAACCGATTCAGCTGATGGCCCAATGAGTTGATGTCGCCGGACATCGTCTGGTGGAGGACCTGCTTCTGGCTCCGGTAGGCGAGTTCCTTGAACGACAGGCGCTCCCGCCGCTCGCGGATGAAGCGCAGGTAGAGATCGCTCAGCGCCCGTTCGTTCCGCCCGTCGACGAACAGGCGGTTGACGGCGGCCGCGAACTCGTAACCGGTCGTCCCGTGCACCGCCCATTCCGCCGGCAGCTGCTCGCCGGTGGCCAGGATTTTTTCCACCACGATATAGAACGGGCGCGGCATCACTGGCGTGTCCGGCGGCCCGCCCGGCGCCGGCCGGTCGTGGCCGGCCGTCGCCCCGGCGGCGCGGCTTTGGAGACGGGACAGGTAGTCGGCCGGCGCGAACAGACCGTCGACATGGTCGACCCGCAGCCCGGACGCGCCGCCGCGCCGGATCAACTCGAAGACGAAGCGGTGCACCTCCTCGAAGACGACCGGGTCTTCCATCCGCAGCGCCGCCAGCTGGTTGACGTCGAAGAAACGCCGGTAGTTGATCTCTTCGGATGCGACCCGCCAGTGCGCCAGGCGGTAGGACTGCTCGTTCAGCAGCCGATCGAGCAGGTCGAAGCTGCGCGGCTGACCGGGTGTGCCATTGAAGTGGCGGACCATGCCGGCGAGGTAGTCGCGGACCGTCCCGCTGGATGACGCCAGCGCGGCCAGCCGCCGCTTGACGATCTCCTTTTCCCGCGCCCGGGTCACGATGTCCTGGGCGTCGCCGGTTGACCGTGGCGGCAGGTTCAGGGCGGCGGTCATGATGCTCTGCAGCTCGTCGGACTCGGCGCCCGACGCCCGGCTGGTCAACGCCTCGAGGTCGAGCCCGAGGATGGCGGGGTAGGTATCCGGAGCGAGCGGGAATATCGCATCGGCGCCATATTCGACCGCGAACGCGCCATCGCGGAAGATCACGTGCAGTTCCTGGCGCTCGAGCACGGCTCCGTACTGATCGCCGAGCGTCGGAATCAGCACTCTGTTGGCCAGCTCGGCCTTGACCGGATGCCACTCGATGTCGAAGAAGCGCGCGAAGCGGGAGCTCGGTCCGTTTTCGAGCACATCCTGCCACCACGGGTTCGCCGAGTCGGCGATGCCCATGTGGTTGGGCACCAGATCGAGGACGTGTCCCATGCCGCGGGCCCGCAGCGCATCGATCCACGTCCAGTAGTCGACATCAGTACCGAGATCTGGATTGAGGCAGGTCGGATCGGCGACGTCGTAGCCGTGCGGACTGCCGGGGACCGCCTTCAGGTACGACGAGGCGTAGCAGTCGGTGATCCCGAGCGCGTTCAGGTAGTCGACGATGGAATGGGCGTCACGGAAGGTAAAGTCGCGGTTGAACTGCAGGCGGTAGGTGGCGAGTGGGATGCGGGCGCCGTTCACGCTTGAGCCAGTGCAATTGGCAGGCCAGCCGCTGGTCGCGGCAGCATCCTGATTGGAATCGATGAAGAGATGACATACGCTTCTCGCTGGATGCGATCGCTGCCAGCCTTGGTGATCTTGATCATGCTGGGTTCACCCGCGTTCGCGCAGACCGGACCGGGTGAACTGCCGCCGCAGGATCGGGATCGGACCGGGATCGCCGAAGAAACGCCGCCGATCCAGACGCAGATCGACTATCTGCGCCGCGCCGCCGTCCGTCTTCCGATCGCGGCCGGCCTGGCGTGCGTGCTGGCGCTTCGCCCTCGCCGCAAGGGCACGCCTCAACGCCAGGCCCCGGTCATCCAGACCCAGATCATCCTTGCCGTCGTCGGCGCCGTCGTGATGCTGGTCGTGGGTGCCAGCCTGGCCCGTGCCTTCGGCATCGTCGGCGCGGCCGGGCTGGTGCGGTATCGCGCCAAGATCAACGACCCCAAGGATGCGGGCGTGATGCTATCCACGCTGGCGGTCGGGCTGGCCGCCGGGGTCGGGCTGTGGCTGCTGGCCTCGTTCGGCACGCTGTTCATCCTCGCCATGCTGTGGGTCCTCGAGTCGTTCGAGCCGAGCGCCCATCAGCTCTTTCTGCTGACGATCAAAGCCGCCGACCCGGCGGCACTCAAACCGCGGCTCGAACAGCTGCTGACGCGGCATCACCTCGACTTCGAGCTGAGAACCGTGTCGAAGGAAGAGATCTGCTACGAAGTGCCGCTGCCGATCAACAGGAAAACCGATCGTCTGTCGAGCGTGATCCTCGCCCTCGATCCCGACAATGCCACGGCCGTGGAGTGGGAAGAAAAGAAAACCAAGCCGTGACGGGAATGCCTCATCGCCGGTTGCCGAACTGCAGCGCGATCCCGAAATCCTGATCGCGCAGGAGCTGCATCACTTCCTGGAGCTCGTCCTTGGACGCTGAGCTGATCCGGACCTGATCGGCCTGGATCGACGCCTGCACCTTCGACTTCCTGCCCTTGAGGAACTTCACGATCTCGCGCGCCGCTTCGATCGGAATGCCCTGCTGAATCTCGATCACGCGCCGGACCGCGCCGCCGGCCGCCGCCTCGGACGCGGTCGTCTTGAAATTCTTCACCGCGACGCCGCGCCGCACCATCCGCGTCTGGATGATCTCCCACAACGCGTTCATTTTCATTTCGTCGTCGGCGGTCAGCGTCAGGGTCTTGTCGGTCGGATTCAGCTCGATGTCGGCCCGGGCGCCCTTGAAGTCGTAGCGCTGGCCGACTTCCTTGCGCGCCTGGTTCAGCGCGTTGTCGACTTCCTGGAAATCGATGGTCGAAGTGACGTCGAACGACGATTGGATGGCCACGAGCGAGATTGTATCGCGCCGTGAGACGCCGCCGGCGGTTAAGGCATAATTCATCAGGCCATGACCGATCGCTCGACTCGCCGCGCCGGAGGCACCGCCGGCCGGCCGGTACCGCGCCGGATCGGCCGGCCGGATTGACCTCGCGATGATTTCGTTCTCCGGCATCAGCAAGCAGTACGGCCGCCAGATCCTGTTCGTCGACGCCTCCTTCCAGCTCAATCCCGGCGAGAAGGTCGGCCTGGTCGGCCCCAACGGCTCGGGCAAGACGACGCTGTTCCGGCTGATTGCCGGCGAGGAAGTGCCGGACGACGGCGAGGTCTCGGTGCCGAAGAAGCTGACGGTCGGCTACTTCCGGCAGGACGTCGAGGAGATGGCCGGCCGCTCGGTGCTGGACGAAGCGATCGCCGGCAGCGGCCGGCTCGGCGCGCTGCACCACGAGCTCGAGGATCTGCAGCAGGCGATGAGCGATCCCGATCGCGCCGGCGATCTGGATCGGGTGCTGGCCCGCTTCGGCGAGGTGCAGGACGAGTACGAGCACCTCGGCGGCTACGCGCTGGAGAACCGGACGCGCGAGATCCTGCTCGGCCTCGGCTTCGACGATGAGCGGATCGACGGCGACGTCGGCGCGCTGTCGGGCGGCTGGAAGATGCGCGTCGCGATGGCCCGGGTGCTGCTCGGCGAGCCGGAAGTACTGATGATGGACGAGCCGACCAACCACCTCGACATCGAATCGATCATCTGGTTGGAAGCCTTCCTGAAATCGCGGCCCGGCGCCCTGCTGATGACCTCGCACGACCGCGAGTTCATGAACCGCGTCGTCACGAAGATTGCCGAGATCGACGGCGGGGAAATCGTCGCCTATTCCGGCAATTACGACTTCTACGAGCGCGAGCGCGCGCTGCGCGAAGCCAACCGCGAGGCCGCCTACGCCCGCCAGCAGGCGATGCTGGCGAAGGAGCAGCGGTTCATCGATCGGTTCGCGGCGCATGCGGCCAAGGCGGCGCAGGTCCAGAGCCGGGTCAAGGCGCTCGACAAGATCGAG
>JBDTRR010000052.1:0-35900 GCA_039931615.1 Acidobacteriota bacterium | reverse complement strand
CGAAGAAGTCCGACTCGAGGCCGATCGCGCGCTCGTAGAGCGCCTGCGCCTCGGCCAGTTCGTCCCGGCTGTAGTGGATGTTCGCCAGGTTGATCAGCGCCGCGACCAGGCAGGGATCGACCTCCAGCGCCTTCCGGTAGACCGCCGCCGCCTCATCCCGTTTCGATTCGTCGCCGTCGTCGAGCATCGACGCGTCGCGAAAGTAGTGCTCCGCCAGTTCGGTGTCGCGAATGCGATCGAGCACGTCGCGCCGAATCTCGGCCGGGGGCGCGGCGCGGCGCCGCAGTTCCAGCACCCTCGCCGGCGCGACATCGAGACGGAAGTCGAAGGCGAGCTGGCCATCGGACGAGGCGATCAGCGCCCGGACGGTGCTGCGAAACGACCCGCCCTGACTCAGCCCGTCGTTCGCCTGTTTGATCACGGCCAGATCCCGGAACTCGAAGAAGGTGTCGGCGCTGGTCCGGAGCACGGGACGGATGAGGCCGTACTTCACGAGGTAGTGCAGGTGATCGGCGCGCAGCGCCCGATAGCGCACGAGCAGATCGCGCATCGCATGAAGCCGGGCAAGCGTCGGACCGTCAGGCGAGGGTGAGGGCAAACGACCTCCGCAGCGCGGCTGCCGCGAAAATGAGAAAGGGCACAACCGCGCGAGCAGGACGAACGCTGGGAGCGTTCCGCTTGTACGTAGTGTCCGGCTTCAGCCGGACCGTGGGAGGTCCGCCTGAAGGCGGACACTACGTACAAATGAAAAAATGCACCAGCAGGCCAGCCAGGCAAGATCAGGCGAGTGTCCGACCGGGCACGAAACGGCATTGAAGATGAAGGAGAATCACAGTGATGTCAAGAACGAAGTCCGGCGAGCGAGGCGCCGGGCATTGATCAGACGGGGGACGGTTTCATGATTCTCGCCGGCGACGTCGGCGGAACGAAGACGCTGCTCGGCCTGTTCGATCACGATGCGGCGCGGCCGCGGCCGGTCAGGACGGCCGAGTTCAAGACGCTCGACTATCCCGACCTGGGCGCGATGATCGACGAGCTGACCAGCGAGCCAGCGGCCCGCACGGTCTCGATCGACGCCGCCTGCTTCGGCGTGGCCGGGCCGGTGATCGGGGACACCGCCGAGCTGACCAACGTGCCCTGGCGGATCGAAGCGCGTGCCATTGCCGGCCGGTTCGGCTTTCCCCGCGTCGATCTGCTGAACGATCTCCAGGCGATGGCGTATGGCGTGACGGTGCTGGAGGCGTCCGAGATCCACGTGCTGCAGGCGGGCGAGTCGCGCCCCGGCGGCAATATGGGGCTGCTGGCGGCCGGAACCGGCCTGGGCGAGGCGCTGCTGCACACCGTCGGCGGCCGGTTCGTCCCAGTGCCGTCCGAGGGCGGGCACGCCGACTTCGCGGCCCGGAACGAACGTGAGATCACCCTGCTCCGCCAGCTGATCGCCAGGTTCGGGCGGGCGCAGGTCGAGGATGTCGTGTCCGGGCCGGGCCTGCGCAACATCCATGACGCGACGCATTCCGGCGCCTGCGCCGGTGTCCGCGACCTGGACAGTCGCGATGCGCCGGCCGCGATTGCCGCGGCGGCGCTTGGACGCCGCTGCGATGGCTGCGTCGAAGCGCTCGAGATGTTCGTCGAGGCGTACGGCGCCGAAGCGGGCAACCTCGCGCTGCGCGGCGTCGCGACCGGCGGCGTGTTCGTCGGCGGCGGCATCGCCCCGAAAATCCTGCCGGCGATCAGCGACGGCCGATTCATGCGCGCCTTTCTGGACAAGGCGCCGTTCGTATCGCTCCTCGCCGCGATGCCGGTGAAGGTGATCCTGAACCCCGAAACCGGCCTGCTCGGGGCAGCGGTGTTCGCGGCGAGACAGCGTTAAGCTGTGGTCCAAATAATAGAGCGACTCTCAATTGTACGTAGTGTCCGCCTTCAGGCGGACCTCCCACGGTCCGGCTAAAGCCGGACACTACGTACAAACAAAAAAAGCCTGCACTACATCTGCTTTTGCAGCGCGCCGATGGCGGCCGCGGCGCACACCCCGTCCTCGCCGCTCGTTCCCCCGGACACGCCAATCGCCCCGGCGATCTTGCCGTCGACCAGCAACGGCACGCCACCCTCGACCGGGACGGCGCCTTCCAGCCCGAGCACCCGCAAGCCGTCGCCGCCCGAGGCCAGGGTATCCTGGAACGCCTTGGTCGGCCGCTTGAAGAGCGCCGCCGAGCGGGCCTTGGCCTGCGCGATCACGACGCTGCCCGATTGGGTATCGTCCATCCTCTCGAAGTAGACGAGCAGCCCCGCCGTATCGACGACCGCGACGGCCATGCTCCACGAGTGGGCGCGCGCCGCGCCCAGGGCCGCCGCTGCCGCCTGCTTCGCCACGTCGAGGGTGATTGTCGGACCATACGAACTCATGCTCACCTCACACGTTAAACTGATCATCTCAGTGCATGCCGGAGCCGCCGGCCAGCTCCTTCACCAGCTCGCCGATCACCACCTTGGCGTCGCCGAACAGCATCCAGGTGCGATCGCCGAAATACAGCTCGTTGTCGATTCCCGCGAACCCCGGGTTCTTGCTCCGCTTGATCGCGAACACAGTCCGCGCCTTGTCCGCTTCGATGATCGGCATGCCGTAGATCGGGCTGGTCTTGTCGGTGCGGGCGGCGGGGTTGACCACGTCGTTGGCGCCGACGACCAGCGCGACGTCGCACTGCGGCATGTCGCGGTTGATGTCTTCCATCTCCACCAGATCCGTGTACGGGATGTCCGCTTCGGCGAGCAGCACGTTCATGTGCCCGGGCATCCGGCCGGCCACTGGATGGATGGCGAACTTGACCGTGATGCCGCGCTTCTTCAGCTGATCGTAGAGCTCGCGCACCTTGTGCTGGGCCTGCGCCACCGCCATGCCGTATCCGGGGATGATCACCACCAGACTCGACTGTTCGAGGACCTGGGCCGCTCCCTCGGGCGTTTCCGACTTGTAGACCTTCTGCTCGCCGACGCCCCTGGCCTGCTGGACCTGCCCGAACGCACCGAACAGCACGTTGGTGAACGACCGGTTCATGGCCTTGCACATGATGATCGCCAGGATCAGGCCGCTCGACCCATCGAGCGCGCCCGCCGTGATCAGCAGCTTGTTGTCGAACACGAAGCCCATCGCGACCGCCGACAGCCCGGCATAGGAGTTCAGGATGGCAATCACCGTCGGCATGTCGGCGCCGCCGATCGGGATGATCAGCAGGACGCCGAACAGCAGGGACAACACGATGATGACGGGAAACGCCAACGGCGCCCAGGCGGCGGTCGGAGAGATCGTCAGCGCGGCGGCCAGCGCCAGGGTGCTCCCGAACAGCAGCAGGTTGATCACGTTCTGCATCGGATAGGTGACCGGCCGCTGCGGAATCCACTTCACCTCCTGCAGCTTGCCGGCGGCCATGATGCTGCCGGTGAACGTCAGATATCCAAGCAGCACCTCGGCGATCAGCGCCACCATCCGGAACGCGGTCAGGTGCGCCCCACCCTCGCCGACCTGCAGGTAGTACTCGGCGGTCCCGACCAGCCCGGCCGCCAGCCCGCCGAAAGCGTGCGACAGCGCGGTCCGCTGCGGCACGGCGGTGAGCGGCACGCGCGACAGCGGCACGCCGACGACAAATCCGGCGGCGATCGCACCGATGATCCACAGGTGATGGACCACGCTGGGATCGGCCCAGGTGACGATGATCGCGATCGCGGTGCCGGCGACACCGGCGTAGACGCCGTTGCGGGCGGTCGCCGGCGTGTTCATCCAGTGCAGGGCGAGGATGAAACAGACCGACGCGACGAGGTAGCCAATCTGGCTGAGCCCGTACAGCATCAGTGGCTGCCCCCGCGCTTGTCGGAGGTCTTGAACATCTTCAGCATCCGGTCGGTAATCAGGAAGCCGCTGACGATGTTGGTCATCGAGGCGAACAGGGCAATCGCGCCGAGGATGCGAATCCGGAGCGGGTAGTCACCGCCGGTCACCAGGATCGAACCGACCACCGCGATCGCCGAAATCGCGTTGGTCAGCGACATCAGCGGCGTATGCAGCAGCCGCGAGACCCGGCGGATCACGCCAAGGCCGATGAACGAGGCGAGGACGAAGACGTAAACAGTTGGCCAGAAATCCATGGTGATATCGAGATGTGAGGATCTAGGGATGTAAGGATTTGAGGATGTTGGCTTTCTCCATCGCCGCCGTCGTCCTGGCGTGTTTGACCTCCCCGTCGTGGGTGATCACAGCTCCCTGTTGAATCTCGTCGGTGAAGTCGATCTGAAACGCCTTGTCCTTCGTGAACGCCTGGACGAACGCCGTCAGATTGCGCGAAAACAGCAGGCTGGCATGAAACGGCATCGTCGCCGGGAGGTTCAGCGGCGCCAGGATGGTGACGCCGCCGGCGTGCACCGTCTCGCCCGGCCTGGACAGCTCGCAGTTGCCGCCGCCGTCGGCCCCCAGGTCGACGATCACCGACCCCGGCTTCATCGTCCTGACGGTGTCGGCCGAGATCAGCCGCGGCGCGAACACGCCGCCGATCAGCGCGGTCGTGATGACGACGTCGGACTGGGCGCATTCCTGGGCGAGCAGATCGCTCTGACGACGGCGGTCGTCCGCCGACAGCTCCTTGGCGTAGCCGCCGCCGGCGGCCGCGCTCTCGCTCAGCTCGATCCCGACGTACTTGGCGCCGACACTCTCGATCTGCTCCTTGACTTCCGGCCGCACGTCGGTGGCGACGACGTTGGCGCCCAGGCGGCGGGCGGTGGCAATCGCCTGCAGCCCCGCCACGCCGGCGCCGATGACGAACACCTTGGCGGGAAAGACCATGCCGGCCGCGGTGGTCAGCATCGGGAAGTAGCGGTTGAGCTCGACGGCCGCCAGCAGCACGCCTTTGTAGCCGCCGATATTGGCCATCGACGACAAGGTGTCCATCGACTGCGCCCGGGTCGTCCGCGGCACGGCGTCGGTAGCGAACGCCGTGATCTTCGCCGCCGCCAGCGCGCGCACCGCCTCGAGATGGCGCAATGGCATCAGCGACCCGAGGTAGATCGCGCCGGGCTTCATCAGCGCGATGGCGTCCGAATCGGGCGCCGAGACCATCAGGACGAGGTCGGCGAGGCCAAGAAGGGCCGAACGATCGGGGACCACCGACACGCCGACGTCACGATACGCGGCATCGGCGAAACCGGCGGCGTCGCCGGCCTGCGCCTCGATCGTGATCTCGTATCCAGCCGTCAGCAGCTTCTTGCACGATTCCGGCACCAGCGCGACCCGACGTTCTCCGGCGGCCGTCTCTTTCGGCACTCCGATGCGCATGCGAACGATTCTCCCCTCGCGGACGTCCGAGCATCATACCCGGATCGGGCCGGCAATCCTTGACGGGGCGGTACGCGACCGCTACGATTTTCGGTGCACGCAATCCGTTTCGCCGCTATCGCGCTCACTCTGTGCGGCCTGGGAACGCTGACGGTGGAGGCGCAGCGCGGCAGGAAGAAGCCGGCGGCGGCGGCCCGTCCGGGTCCGGCCGCCCGCCCGCGTCCCGCCTCCCGGCTCGAGCGCCCGGTGCCGTTCAAGGTCGGCGAGACGCTCACCTACGACGTGGCGTGGTCCAGCTTCATCACCGCCGGCACGGTCGTCATTGCCGTCAGGGACAAGAAGCCGTCGTTCGATTCCACCGCCTACTACATCGTCGCCGAAGGGCGGCCGACGCCAGTGGTCGGCAAGCTCTATACGCTCTATTACAAGCTGGACACGCTGCTCGACAGCTACACTCTGCTGCCGCAGCGGGGATCGGTCTACAGCGAGGAAGGCGGGAAGCACGTCTTCAAGGTCAGCCGGTTCGATCAGGTGGCGCACCGGGTGGCCTTCGCGTACGAGTCGACGAACCGGGCGAGCGACGACTTCCCCATGCCGCCCTACACACAGGACGTGCTGTCGGCGATCTACGTGCTGCGCGCGGTCCCGCTGAAAGCCGGCGACGTCATCACCATGCCGGTGACCGACGACGGGATCAACTACAAGGTGCGGATCACTGTCGGCGCGGCCGAGCGGGTGAGCACGCCGCTGCGCGAAATGAGCGCCTGGAAGCTGAAGCTGTCGATCGTCGACCCCGCCGGCCAGCCGAAGGGCCGCAACGTCGCGATGTGGCTGTCGAACGATGCCGCACGGCTGCCGATCAAGTTCCAGGCGGAGCTGCCGATCGGCACGTTCAACCTGAACCTGCGCGAGGTCCGATGACGACTACCGGTCACGGTCCGGCTGAAGCCGGACACGACGTACGAAGTCAGCTCACACCTCGGCCAGCGTCAGCGCGAAGCCGGACTCGTCGTCGACCCACTGATCGGCCAGGCGGAAGCCGGCGCGCGTCAGCGCACTGACGATGCCGGCCGGCTGGTACTTGTAGGAGCTCTCGGTCCAGATCGATTCACCCTCGGCGATGGTGAAATCGAAGGCCGCGTCAGGAATCGTGATCCGCTGATGCTTCCGGCTGACCAGATGCATCTCGACCCGTGAGTGCGCCGCGTTCCAGATCGCCCGGTGCGTGAACGCGTCGAGATCGATATCGCCGCCCAGCTCGCGGTTGATGCGGAGCAGCAGGTTGCGGTTGAATGCCGCCGTCACGCCGAGCGGATCGTCATAGGCCGACAGCAGGTCGCGCTCATCCTTGACCAGGTCGGCGCCGATCAGCAGCGCTTCGCCGGGGACCAGGGCGGAGCGAATCGCCCGCAGGAAGGCATCCGCCCCTGGCGGATCGAAGTTGCCGATGTTCGAGCCGAGGAAGAGGACCAGCATCCGGCCACTGCCGCGGGTCCGTCTCCCGACCTCCGCCAGTCCGACCTCATAAGTGCCGTGGTGCGCGATGGCGGTGACGTCTTCCAATCCGCCGAGCAGCCGGCTGGCCGCGTCGAGGGCGGCCGCCGACACGTCGACGAGATGGACGCGCAGCGGTCCCGGCCGGCGCCGGCCCGACACGATCAGCGCCGCCAGCTTCTCACCGCTGCCCGGACCCAGTTCGGCGAAGGTCGACAGTGGATCGAGGCGGCGGAAAATTTCACGGCCGTGCGTCTCGAGCAGCTGCTGCTCGGCCCGGGTGACGCGATACCAGGGGAGCCGGCAGATCGCCTCGAACAGCGCCGACCCGAGCGCGTCGTAGAGATAGCGCGACGGGAGCTGACGCGGCCTCAGGCTCAGGTAGTAGTGGACGTCGTCGGCGAACGCGCGCGCGTTTCGGGAGTCGTGGAGCGCCGTCGTGATGGGCATCATCCGGCCCCCTTGACGCAGCGAAAGGACGCGTAGACGTAGGGATAGTGGGCGCGGAACCAGTTGCGGAAGGTCGGACGAATCAGTTCGCGCGCCGTGGCCGGGGACGCCCCCTTCATGACGAAGTGCTGGCCGTCGAAGAAGTCGGCCGAATACTCGGGGTAGGACGCCATCGCGCGGAATCCCGGAAACGGGCCGAACACCGTGCTCGTCCATTCCCAGCCGTTGCCGACCAGATCCTCGACGCCCCAGGCACTGGCGCCGCGCGGATGCGTCCCGGCCGGCTCGGGATCCCAGCTGGAGAAATCGAACACGCCGTGCGCCTCCTGCGGTGGAAAGTTGCCCCAGGGATGGCGGCACTCGCCCGACGGCGATCCGACGGCCGCCCGTTGATACTCCGCTTCAGTCGGCAGGCGGGCGCCGCGCCAGCGTGCGAACGCCGCGGCCTCGGCGTGGCTGACGTAGACCGGCCACGACAGCGGCAACGGGAGACGCTCGAACATCGTGCGCCAGAACCAGCGGTCGCCGTCGCGCTCCCAGAACAGCGGGCGATGGACCGCCTGTCCGCGCACCCACTGCCAGTCCTCGGGCGTCCACCACGCCTCGGTCTGGTAGCCGCCGGCTTCGAGAAACTCCAGGAACCGGGCATTGGTGACGTTGTGCCGTTCGATGGCGAAGGCGGCGACCTCGGCGCGGCAGGACGGGAACTCGTTGTCCCATCCGTACGGCGTCGCGCTGCGATCGACCCCGAGCGTGGCGGATCCCGCCGGCACCGTCACCCAGTCGCTGACCGGCGAACGGCCGGTGGCCATCGGCATGTAGCCGGCCGGCCGCCGCTTCTGCTTGAACGGCAGGCGGTGCCACATGTAGAGCAGGGTCTCCTGATGCATCGCCTCGTGCTCGAGCACGGTGAACACCGCTTCCGCCCGATCGAGCAGCGGATGACCCGGCACGTCGAGATCGACGTTCGCCAGCGCCTCGATGACGCGCCGGTCGGCTTCGTCGGTGAAGCCGGCGACTTCGTCGCGGCTCGGCCAGCGTAACTGGGCGGCGGCGGCGGTGGGCGGAACAGGATCGGCGGCGACCGCGCTGGCGCCGGGGCCGGCCGGTGCCGCACTCGATTCGGCAGCGGGATCGGTGTCCGGATCGATGCCTCTTGCAAACAACGTCTCGAGACGCTCATCGATGCCGGCGCCGCCCAGCCCTCGCTTGACCAGCGTGTTGAAGCTGAACGCCGGCAGATGTCCGGCATAGAACACGATCGGATGACGCAGCGCGATGGGCTGGCTGTAATAGGCATCGTCGGTCAACAGCTCGAACAACGCCTGCGATCGCGCCCGGTTGCGGCGGTACCATGAGATCGCGGCTTCACGGTCGAACCTCATCCCCCAATCCTGATACGAAACCGGTCTGGAAAGCTAGAAGCCGGCGGCTCGACGCCGATACGGCTCAGCCCTTTCGTTTCCGGCGCGTCAGGTAGCCAGTTTCGCGGCGCGGCGTTAAAATGGAACGACCGCAGTGAAAATTACGCTCAACGGCGAGCCGTTCGCGATCGAACGGCCGCTCACCGTCACCGAGCTGCTGGCGCAGCTCGAGATCGATCCCAGGCGAATCGCCGTCGAACACAACCTGGTGGTGCTCAAGCGCGCGGCGTTCGAGCACGCCGTCGTCGACGCCGGGGATCAGATCGAAATCGTCAACTTCGTGGGCGGTGGAACAGCATGAGCCCGGATACCCTGACCATTGCGGACCGCACGTTTTCGTCGCGCCTGTTCGTCGGCACCGGGAAATACGCCTCCCCGGCGGTCATGGCCCTGGCGCACGAGGCGTCCGGAGCCGGCATGATCACCGTCGCCGTCCGGCGCGTCAACATCTCAGACCGATCAAAGGAATCGCTGCTCGACTACATCGACACCGCGAAATACGTCCTGCTGCCGAACACCGCCGGCTGCTACACCGCCGATGAAGCGGTCCGCACGGCGCGGCTCGGCCGTGAAGCGGGACTGTCCAACTGGGTGAAGCTCGAGGTGATCGGCGACGAGCGGACGCTGTTCCCCGACAACGCCGCACTGATCGAGGCGACCCGGATTCTGGTGCGTGAAGGCTTCGTCGTCCTGCCCTACACCACCGACGATCTGGTGGTGTGCCGAAAGCTCGAAGACGCCGGCGCGGCGGCGATCATGCCGCTCGGCGCGCCGATCGGATCGGGGCTCGGCATCCAGAACGTCAACAACCTGCGGATCATCCGCGAGTTCGCGCGGGTGCCGCTGATCGTCGACGCCGGGGTCGGCACCGCGTCGGACGCCGCCCTGGCGATGGAACTCGGCGCCGACGGCGTGTTGATGAACACGGCGATCGCCGGCGCCCAGGATCCGGTGGCGATGGCCGAAGCGATGAAGCTGGCGGTGCGCGCCGGCCGCCTCGCCTACCTGGCCGGCCGGATTGCGCGCAAGCCGTACGCGAGCGCCAGCAGTCCCGTGGAAGGCCTCGTTGGCCGGTAGGGCCGGCACCAGGCACAACACGGCCGCCGCTGCAGGATCGCCCGCGGCCCGGCCGCCGCAGGTCGGCGAGGCCGGCCCTGGTCGTCGCCATCCGAATGCCTGCTGAACAGCCGATCGACGATCTGCTGGCGCGGCTGGAGCGCGAACGGCTCGCCGCCGATCGGCAGTACAACGACGCGCTGACCGCCGTCGATCGCGCCCTCCAGGAACCGCCCGCCCTTCCGGATCCGCCGCGCGCCTACGACGACTCCCGGCTGGAGCCGATCAATCAGGCGTGGCAGATCCTGCCGGACGGCCCACCGCCGATCGATCGGTCGTTGAAAGGCCGGCTGCGTGGCTTGATCTGGCGTCTGGTCGGGCCGCCAATCGGCGCGCAGCAGCGGTTCAACGCGGAGATCGTCGACCACCTCAACCGCAACGCTGCCGCGCATCGGGAGCTGCAACAGTCCGCCAGTGCGCTGCTCACCGCGGCCGGCCATCAGTTCGCGTCGCTGGCGCGCTTCGAATCGCTGCTGGTGCAGTATCTCCAGACGATCACCGCCTACGTCGACACCAGGGATCGGCGCGGCGGCGGGGACGAACTGCGGGAGCGCGTGACGCTCGCCGAACAGCGCGTCCTGGCCCTGAAACGCGAGCTGGAACGGCGGCCCGCCTCCGGCAGCGGAGCGGCAGCTTCCGCCGCCAGCCAATCGGCGGCCGCGGCGTTCACCGCGCCCGTGGATTCGCTCACCTACGTCGGGTTCGAGGATCGCTTTCGCGGCTCGCAGGATGAGATCCGGACGCGCGTCGAGGACTACCTGCCGATCCTGGCCTCCGCCTCGGACGTGCTGGACGTCGGCTGCGGCCGCGGTGAGCTGCTCGATCTGCTGCGCCAGCACGGCGTCCGGGCCCGCGGCGTCGACGTCAACGACGCGATGGTCGAGCTGTGCCGGGCCCGCGGACTCGAGGTCGATCGCGACGAAGCGCTGCGCTATCTCGAGCGACAGCCGGACGGCAGCATCGGCGGGCTGATCGCGATCCAGGTCGTCGAGCACTTCGCCCCGGCCTATCTGCTGCGCGTCCTCGAGACCGCGCACCACAAGATGCGGCCGGGCGCGCCGCTGGTGCTCGAAACGATCAATCCGGCGTGCTGGATGGCGTTCTTCGAGTGCTATCTCCGCGACGTCACGCACCGGCAGGCGCTGCATCCCGACACGCTGCGCTACCTGGTCCAGACCAGCGGTTTCACGAACGTCGACGTGCAGTTCCGTTCGCCAATCAGCGAGGCCGATCGGCTGGCGCGGATTTCCGGCGCCGCCGAACCCACCGACGATCCGCGCCTGGCAGCACTGGTCACCGCCGTCAACGCCCACGCCGACACGCTGAACGCACGGCTGTTTTCGTCGATGGATTACGCGGTCATCGCCCGACGCTGAAGCGCTTTGCACTTGTACGTGGCGTCCGGCTTCAGCCGGACCGCGGGAGGTCGCCTTCGAAGCACTCGCCGGCTGTGCCCCACGGGACGGTCTGAAGACCGTCCCCTACACTTGCTGATGTAGGGCACACCCTTCAGGGTGTGCCGCGAATCGCTGGGACGGGGCACGACCACGTCAGCCAGGCCTGAAGGCCTGTACTACGACTGATTCTCACATCACTCTGGCTGAAGCCGGACACTATACGGCGATCACGGAATCTGGAATTCGCCTTTCGGGGGATCGTAGACAAATCGCCACACCCCGACCATCACACCGCGCTCCCGCCGGTCCGAACCCCCATCGTCGGCCGGGCGCCAGGTCCGGCTGGTTTCAATCTGCAGCATCATCATCTTCCGCCCCGCCGGCACGCGGACATACCAGTTCTTGACCGTATCGCTGCGCCTCGTCAGCCGGAGGATCAGCTGATGATCGCGCCATACCTTGATCTCGACCGGCCGCCGATCCGCATCCGGCGCGACGGCGCCCAGCGTCAGCTTCACCCAGCGGTATTCGCGGGCGTCCCCAATCTCGAAGACGTCGACCGCTTTGCCGTCCGTCCAGCGGAGATCGCTGCCGGGCTCCTGCTCGTGAAAGCCGTATTGATACGGCCACTCGGCCCGCATCGCGCGAAACGGCGGACGGAGATCGTTCCAGCCGGCATACGCGGTACCGGCGAGAAAGCAGCCGAGCACGCCGCCGATCAACAGCCATTGCCCGCGTCCGATCGTGGACAACGGCATCGCCGCAGCCGGCTGGGGGGCGTTCAGCTTGAACGACCAGACGACGAACACCAGCAGCGCGACGAAGACGGCGATGTCCTGGGTCGGCATGCCCAGCAGCGACGCCATGCCGACGCCGACGATACTTCCCCTGGCCGCGCCGGCCATCAAGGATTCGTCGGCGCGTACGCCGCGCACGAGCTGCCAGAGGAATAACGCGATGAACACCAGCCAGCCGGCGCTGCCGAGCAGGCCGGTCTCGGCGAGCTGATGGCGAAACCAGTTCTGGGCGTTGTCGGAAGGAAGCGACGCGCCCCCTTCCAGATAAGCCGCGTCGGACACCTGGGTGTGAAAGCCGCCCAGACCGACGCCGACCAGCGGGTGATCGATGATCATCCGGACCGCTGACGTGCCGTAGCGATTCCGCTCCCAGAGCTCGTTCCACGCCAGTCCGAGGGATTGTGACGACAGGTCGGGCAGGAGCAGCTGGATCCGGCGCGACATGATGCTGTCCGATCGGAAGCCGGCCACCGCGACGGCCGTCAGCACGGCTGCCAGGATGCCGCCCGCGATCAGCGCGCGCGTCCGGGTCGGCGAGAATGAGCGCCACGACGACAGGATGAAGACGGTCGTCCCGACGACTGCGGTCAACAGACCGGTGCGCGATCCGGTCGCCCAGACCGCCCGGCCAAAGGCGGCCAGTACGACAGTCCAGACAATCGACAGACCAAGAAAGATCGGCGTGCGACGGGAGATCGACGACAGCGCCAGCGCCGCGATCGGCGGCAGCCACATCGCGGCGACGACACCGAACGCATTGCCGTCGAGCAGCGTCCCGGCCGCCCGTCCCAGCCCGCCATACACCGTCGGGTTGAGAAACGTGACGTGCCCGAACGACTGGTAGACGGCGGCCGCTGCCGAGATGGCGGCGCCGGCGAAGAGCGGCCAGACAATGCGCGATTCGAACCGTTTCAGGCTTGCGCTCGAGTACCTGGTGAACAGCCAGTCCAGCCACAACAGCCCGAACAGGGTCGAGCAGACGAGGCTGACGGTCCAGGCCACGGTGGCCGGCGGCGCGCCTCCGCTGCGCGAGGTCCACAGACGGCCCTGATAGAAGAACAGCGCCGGATTGAAATCGAGCTCGCGCGCGACGACAATCGGCCACACCAGCGCGACCGACAGCGTCCACAGGATCAGCGGCGCCTTCCAGCCAGCCGGAAACGACCAGCCGGTTCCGAGGCTCTTCGCCATCAGGAAACCGAACAGCGCCGCCAGCCAGGGCATGAAGTGATAGGTGAAGTCGCCGGTCAGGACGAGGAAGAGCACCGGGCTGACGCAGCTGAGGAACAGGAGACCGGTCAGCGCGGCATCCCCGACCAGGACGGCGAGCACACCGGCGATCACGCCGGCGCCGACGGTCACGCGAAACAGCGGCGGGAAGCCCCGGCTGACGAAGTGGATCATCAGGGCCAGGGCGGCCGCGGCCGACAACACGACGATCGCCTTGGTCAGTCGTTCCACGTCTGCAGCATTCAGCTCGCGAGCAGATAGATCTGGAGATTGCCGTCAGTCATCCAGAACGTGAGCGCACGGAACCCGGCCAGCCGATCCAGCTGCTGGCGCCGCATGTTGCGGCCGTCAATCAGGACGTGCGTCACACCCAGTGTCTGCAGGTACTTGATCGAGGTCTCGTCGGGAAACCCCTTCAGCGATTCGTAGTGGCGATCGTAGCTCGCCGGCTTGAAGCCGGAATAGCCGTTGAGCATGGGATGCCACCGGCGCGTCGACACCAGCATGAACGGCGCGTTCATGAAGACCTCCTGCGGCGGCCGGAACGGCAGCCAGACCAGGACGGCACGGGGTCCGATCTGATCGAGCGCGTCGTAGATCGGCGGGATGCCGCGATACGTGACGTAGCCGATCGGCGCCCGCCACGCCTCGACGTTGACGGCCAGGAGCAGCACGGCGGCCAGTGCCACTTCGGGGAATCGGCGGGAGGCAAGCAAGGATGATGCCCGCAGAAAATGACTCCCGACCCCTTTTTCGCGCCGCGCGACGCGGCGCTGGACAACCGCGAGCCCAAAGCCGGCGAGGACGCCGACCGCGATCAGCGCGATCTGGCCGAACCGCACCGCGCCGCGGATGCCGCTCATCAGCGGAAACACCGCGTAGAGCCACCGATAAGGGAGAAACGCCGGCCCGAACGAGAGGGCCGCGGCGACGACCCCCATCACCAACACCATGCGCGCGCGCGCATCCCGGATGGCGACCCCGGTGACGACCGCCACGCCGGCGAGGGCCAGGGCCGTGACGCCGGGGAACAGCGCGTCACCCTGGAAGAACGGCCGGCTCCACAGGTTGAAATGGAGGGTGCCGGCGGCAGAGAGATAGGTGATCAGGTGCGCCGAGAAGGTGTTGGTCTCCTGCAGCGATCGCGTCAGGCCCTGATCGCGGCTGACGTAGTAATACGGCAGCAGCACCGGCGCCAGCAGGACGACGGCAATCGCGGCGGCAAGCGCGGCGTTGGGCAGGAACGTCCGGGCCCGCCCACCCAGCCACTCCCGCGGCCGCGCCAGCGTCGCGGCGACGATCGAGATGGCCGTGAACACCAGCAGATAGTGACCGGTCAACGCCTGCAGCACATAGCTGCCGGCCAGCGCCAGCGCCCGCCTCGCCCGCGGCTTCGCCAGCAATCGATCCAGCGCCAGCAGCACCAGCGGAAAGAACTCGAGGTGCTCGTCCTGAATCTGGGTCAGGCGCGTCAGCGTGAACGCGTTGAACGCGACCAGCGTGCCGCTCATGATCCCGGCGAGCCGGCTCCCGGTCCAATGCGCGACGAGAAGACACATCGCCCAGCCGGTCAGCGCGAATCCGGCCATCAGGACGATGTTGTAGACCAGCACCGGCGTGGCGCCCGCCCACGACAGCGGCGCACCCATCAACGCCTGCACCAGCAGCGGATCGGAATAGGCGAGCGAATAGCGCTCGGGGTAGAAGATGTTGGCGTCGAACAGGTGCAGAGGGTCGTGCCAGAGCTGATGCGGCACCCAGGCGAGGATCCACTCGTGCAGGATCGTATCGGAGGTATCGTTGCGCGACCAGGTCGCCGGCGCCGCCGCCAGCGGCCAGGTGTGCGCCACGGTGAGCAGGACGAACAGCGCCAGCGTCGCGGCGGCAAACCGGGCGCTGATCCGGGCGCCGGCATCGTCCGCCCGATCGTTGATCACATCGTTTATCAAGAGGCCGGAACGTCCGCGCGTTTATAGAGCAGGAAATTCGGACCGGGCCGCTGGACCCGGTGGAAGCCGGCGAAGGGCACGAAGAACGCGTCCTGCCGGTCGTAGAGCCGCGTCTCGTCGGGCAGCGACAGCGCGGTGAACTGCTGCGCCAGCACGTAGTCCTGGCGCAGGTAGTCCTTGACGACATCCTGGATCGCGCCTGGGATCGGCGAGTCCTGCACCAGGATCCAGTCGGGAGGCCCGACCGGCGGCACGCCGCCGTAGGTGAAGACCCGGCGCGATCGATCCCAGACCCAGAATTTGTACTGCATCCGCCCATCCAACTGGACGTAACCGAAGGATGAACCGCTCTGGAGGACCGAGTGGCCCGGCGGGACATGCTCGGTGAACCAGCGCGCCACCATCACGCGATTGTCCGTCTCACTGATGATCCGGTTGAATTGCCAGATACTGATGGCTGACGGCGCGGCGATGAGAACCGCCAGCACGGCCGCGACGACGGCGTAGCGCGGCCTTGAAAACGCCGAGGTCGCCGAGGTCGCCGAGGATGCGATGTAGCGCGCGGCGCGGCAAATCAGCCACGCCGCAGTGAGGCACAGGAACGGCACCACCGGAATGGCGTAGCGGAAGAACAGATTCCTGATGCTGCCGGCCGCCGCATAGTACGCCAGCGGAAACGACAGCAGCAGCGCACCGATGGCCGGCTCGACGATCAGGATGGCGGCGGCTCCGGCCAGGCCGGCGATCAGGAATGGAAGACCGAGCCCGTAGCGCAGGGAGAACTGCAGATGGTGCAGCCACCCGTTGCCGAGGCCGAGACCGGGCGAGCCGGTGGCCATCGAACCGCCCAACACCTCCATCGCCGACAGGAACCGTTCCCGATCGAGGAACACGAACGGCACGCCGATCGCGAACGCCGCGGCGAACGCCGCCCCGAACAGCACCAGCCGGGCGTCGAGCGGAGTGCGCAGACGCTGACGCGGCAACTCGATCACCGCCAGCACCTGGCTGGCAATGATCGGGGCCGCGAGCATCAGTGCGTTGTACTTGGTCGCCGCCGCCAGTCCGCCGACCAGGCCGGCCAGGGCAAACCGGCCGGGCCGGCGAGTGAGGTGGGCGTCGACGATCAGCCCGGCCGACACTGTCACCAGCATCGTCATGGTGATGTCGGTGGTCCCGAAATGCGAATCCCGGACATGCAGGAACGCGACGCTGAGGAGGAATGCCGCGACCAGACCGGTCGAGACATTCCAGATCCGCCGGCCGATCCAGAAGACGACGAGGATGCTGGCCGTCCCGGCCGACGCCGAAAGCGCGCGATCGATCAGGAACCATGGTTCCCAGTGGACCGGCCAGCTCGCCAGCAGATCGGGAATCGAGTGGAAGAACCCAAACAGCCGTCCCCACACGTAGTAGCCGAGATACAGTCCGGTCAGCAGCCACCCGTACAGCCACGGGTAGTCGTAGAAAGTCGGGAAGAAGTCGCCGCGCAGGAAGCTGCGCGCGAGATCGATCAGGAAGGTCTCGTCGGGCCGCGCCTGCGTGTGCGGCAGGCCGAAGCCCAGGCCCCAGAAGCGGACCACGCCGCCGATGACGACGATCGCTGCGAGCAGAGCGGCCTGCAGCATCCGAGGCTGGCGGAGTGCCGCGCGCCAGCGTGCCGGCCCCGAACGCCGCTGCAGACGTGACGCGGACGGCCCGCCAACCCCCGACATTGTCAGAGATAGTATCCTCGAACGACACGGTCCGGCTGAAGCCGGACGCCACGTACGTGAATGTCGCGGTGACGCCTCCAACCATGGGCCTGTTGAAACGACTGATCGGCGACCGCGAGCCGCCCGCGACCCCGCCTGAGCCGGTGCCGTACCCAGTGATGTCGGCGGAGGCCCGCGGCGTTCACGAGGCGTTCTGGATCCTGCTCGGACGTCAGGCGAGCGAGATCGAGTTGCGCGATCAGATCCGCGAGGCGGATGCCGGCGGCGAGCCGGCCCTGCTCCGGCGGGTGATCTCGTCGACCGAGTTCCGCCAGGCCTTCGCGGTGTGGAAGGAAGGGCGCAGCCGGTCCGACGCCGGCGAGGCGGCGCTGAGCGCGCTGGGGGCGGACGACCGGTTCGTCGACCGCGCCTACGAGCTGCTGCTGGGGCGGACAGCTGATCCGGAGGGCCGCCAGCACTACGTCGCTGCGCTCGCGGCGGGCGAGACGCGATCGAGCTTCGTCTCCACGCTGATTCGCTCCGAGGAATTCGCGCAGCGCTACCGCGACCTGGCGCCCGACGAACTGTTCGTGCCGCGGGATACGCAGCTGTGCGAGCTGGCGAACCCGGCCAAGTGGGACAACCCCGAGTGGATGACCCTGCTGCGCGATCTCAAGGTGATCACGCCGGACAAGGCGGCGATGCATCGCAAGGGCTACGAGTTCACCCAGCTGGTCTACGGCCTCGGCCGGCTGGGCCGTCTTGGCCCGGACGCGACCGTCCTCAGTGTCGGCGCCGGCCACGAAGCGGTGCTCTACTGGCTGGCGAACCATGTCGGCGCGGTCATCGGCACCGACATGTACGAGGAAGGCCGGTGGAGCTCGGTCGGCATCCGGGAAGGGGACGCGCGCGTCATCGCCCGGCCGCAGGACTACGCGCCGTTTCCCTACCGCGAGGACCGGCTGATGTTTCTCAAGATGGACGGCCGCCACCTCGGCTTCCGCAGCCACACCTTCGACATCGCCTATTCACTGTCGTCGATCGAGCACTTCGGCGGGCTGACCGGCGCTCAGGCCGCGGTCGACGAGATGGTGCGCGTGCTGAAGCCCGGCGGCATCCTGGTGCTGGCGACCGAGTACATGCTCGGGGGGACGCCGCACGAAGAGGTTTTCCAACCTGCCGACGTCCATGCCCTGATCAACCGCCCGGGCCTCCGCCTGGTGCAGCCGATTGACGAACTGGTCTACCGCCGCTATGAGTACCCGGTGGTCGATCTCTATCGCAACCGCTTCCAGGCACCGCACATGGTGGTCCAGATGGGTGGGACGATCTTCACGACGGTGATGATGTTCCTGGAAAAGGCGCCGATCTGATCCCTAATTCCCAATTCCTAATTCCTAATTCCTAATTTCTGAGTCCCAGCCGCCGCCGGCGGCACCCCGCTTCCCGTAATCACCGGCTCGAGGCCGACGTGCAGCCGCAGCAGCGGCACGCCGTGGTCGGTGCACAGCGAGCCGAGCTGCCGGAGCCGCTCGACCTCGATGATCCGCGCACTGATCACCACCGTGTCGACGACCCCGCTGGTGACCAGCGAGACCAGTGAGTCGTAGCCGCCCAGCACCGGTACTCCGTGCATCCGCGTCCGCAGCATCCGCGGATCGTCGTCGACGAACCCGAGAATCCGGTAGCGGCCATCCTGCGCCTTCAGCTGGTTCACCACTACCGGGCCGCCGTCGCCGGCGCCGTAGATCACCACCCGGGTGGCGGCGTGGACGTTGCGATGGAGCAGCTCGGCCATCAGGTTGAACGAGGCCCGCGAGACGGTCAGCAGCACCGCCAGCAGGATGGCATCGATGACGAACACCGTCCGCGAGTAGCCGGCCGCACCGAAGATGTAGAGGACGATCAGGTTGCCGGCGACAGTGCCGATCAGGACCGCCTTGACGACCACGATCGTATCGGTCAGGCCGAAGTAGCGCCAGACGCGGCGATAGATGCCGGCGCCGAACAGTGCCAGCATCTGCGCCGCCAGCATCAGCGGCAGCGAGCGGTAGAACGCCGTGAAGCCCGGTCCGAAATCGTTGCCTTCGAAGCGGAGCCGGTAGGCGCTGTAGTACGCAATCGTGACCAGGCAAAGGTCCAGCAGGACCTCGGCCACCCGCTGCTTGTAGAGGAAGTTGGCGACGAGCGGCGTCAACGTGTCGCGATCGAGCGGGTGCTCCTCGGACTCCTCGTAGACCCGGACCCGCGCCAGATAGATCGCGAAGATCGCCATCGCCAGGAGGAACAGCGAGGCGGCCAGCCCGGACCAGCTCAGATTGAAGTAATCGAAGGCAAGACCGAGGGCGCCGCCCACCGCCGCCAGCAGCCACAGCAACGCCACCGCCGCCCGCTCGGACAGGCCGATCGCCACCAGCCGGTGCGACGAGTGATCGCGGCCGCCTTCCGACGGCGCGCGGCCCGACAACAGGCGCGACGCGGTGACCAGCGTCGTGTCGAGAATCGGAATCAGCAGCACCAGCACCGGCGCCGCCACGATCGACAGCGGGTTGGACTTGGCGGCGACGTTGTGCGCGTGGCTGAGCGTCAGCGCGCCGAAGCTCAAGCCGAGCAGCAGGCTGCCGCTGTCGCCCATGAAAATCGAGGCCGGATGCGCGTTGTAGACGAGAAAGCCGGCGACGGCGCCGAGCAGCAGCGCCAGGTACTGCACCTGGAAGAATCGTTCGGTGCCGGGTTGCACCGGCATGAGATTGATCAGCAGCGCCGTCCCCACGATCAGGGCGATGCCGGCGCACAGGCCGTCCATGTTGTCGAGCAGGTTGAAGGCGTTGGTCATGCCGACCACCCAGACGAGGGTCAACATCGTGTCGAGGGTCAGCGACACCGTCCAGTTCAGCCGGAACCCGAATGCCAGCAGCACCGACGCCAGCGCGATCTGGATCACCAGCTTGGTGGACGCCTTGAGCACCAGCAGGTCGTCGGCCAGGCCGGTGGCGAAGATCAGTGCGGCGCAGACGATCAGGACCGCCATCTCGCGGCCGCTGCCGAACACCAGCAGCCCGGCGCCAAGCGTCAGCCCGATTGCCACGCCGCCGAACATCGCGATCGGGCGCCGATGCCACCGGTCGCGACGGGGTCTGGCTACGCCGCCGAGACGCAGCGCGACCATCCGGCAGACCGGGACGACGACCAGCGCCATCAGGAACGCAAACAGGAAGGGCCTGGCGCCGTACTCCAGCGCCAGGCGGAATTGGGCCAACGCCGGCTATTTTACACGGGTGATCGCGCGCCGGCCGGACCATTGCAGTCACAGACGTGGGGTCAGGCTTCAGAGCTTGTGAAAAGTCAGTCTGAAACAGTCCACTACCCCTCGTACGTGGGATCCGGCTTCAGCCGGATTGATCCGTAGTCCGACTGAAGTCGGACGCCACGTACGACCGACCGCCCTCCCTCAGTTGAGTTACCATCGATTTTCGATGCCGCGCACCAGTCCGCACACCGCCGCATGATCGACGGCCTGCTCCGCCGCTGGCGGCGTATCCGCTATCCGCATCCGGTGGTCGATCCAGAGACACAGCGCGTGTCGGCCGGCGCGCCGCGTCCGCTGACCGAGGTCGCCAGGCTTGCCGCAGCGGCCGTTCGCAGGTTCGGCTGGCGCGGCACGCTCGACCGGCTGCGTGGGGTGGGAGCCGGACCGGATCCCGAGGTCGACTACGCCACCTGGTGCCAGCGGCACACGCCCGACGCAGCGGCGCTGGCGGCGATGGCTGAACAGGTCGCCCAGCTTCCCTATCAGCCGCTCCTCAGCATCATCACACCGGTGTGGAACACCGACCCGCGGTGGCTCAGCGCCTGCGTCGAATCGGTTCGCCGGCAGATCTACCCCCACTGGGAGCTCTGCCTGGCCGACGACGCCTCGGAAAACGAAGGCACGCGCGCGATGCTGCGCGAACTGGCGGCCGATCCACGGATCAAGGTCACCCGCCTGCCGGTCAACGGCCACATCTCGGCCGCCTCGAATGCCGCGCTGGCGACCGCCTCGGGCGACTTCGTCGTCATGCTCGATCACGACGATGAGCTGACGCCGGATGCGCTGTTCGAGGTCGTCCGGCATCTGAACCAGCATCCCGACGCCGACATGATCTACTCGGACGAGGACAAGCTCGATCTCGAGGGGCGCCGCTGCGATCCGTACTTCAAGCCGGACTGGTCACCCGACCATTTCTTCACCAGCATGTACACGTGCCACATGATGACGGTACGACGCAGCCTGGTCGGGGAGATCGGGAATTTCCGCCTCGGCTACGAGGGGGCGCAGGACTACGATCTCGTCCTGCGCGTAATGGAGCGGACGAACCGGATCGACCACATTCCGAAGATTCTCTACCGGTGGCGCAAGCTCCCGGAGTCGGCGGCGAGCGCGCTCGACGCCAAGCCGTGGGCGCACGAAGCCGCGCGCCGCGCCCTGGCCGATCATTTCCGGCGCAGCGGCGAACCGGCCGACGTGCTGCCGGGAGCGGCGCCGGGCTCGTTCCGGATCCGCTACCAGATCACCGGATCGCCGCTGGTCTCGATCATCATCGCCGCCGGCGGGTCCGACGCCGCCGCGCCGCTCGCCTCCTGCCTCCGCAGCCTCGGCAGGACGCGCTACCCGCGGTTCGAGGTCGTCGTCGTGTCGGATGCGCCCGAGATGCCCGGCTGGATCGGACAGCTGCCGATCGCCGATCGCATCCGCTGGCAGACGCACCGGCCCGGGGGGACCGTCAACCTGTCTGAGCGGATGGCCAGCGGCGCCGCCGCCGCGCGCGGCGAGCACCTATTGCTGCTCAGCGAGAGCATCGAGGCGCTCGACGACGACTGGCTCGAAGCGATGCTCGAATTTTCCCAGATCGAGGCGGTCGGTGCGGTGGGTGCCAAACTGCTCTACCCCGACGGCCGCCTGCGGCACATCGGGCTCGTGCTCGGGGTCTGCGGCGTCGCGGCGCAGGCGTTCGATCAGCATCCCGCCTCCTCCTTCGGCTACGCTTCGTCTGCGGCCGGCGTCAGGAACTACTCGGCGGTCAGCGCCGCCTGTCTGATGACGCGGCGCGCCGTCTTCGACCAGGTCGGCGGATTCGATCCGCGGTTCCCCGTCGAGCTCAGCGATCTGGACTACTGCCTGAGGGTGCGCGCGGCCGGCCACCGCATTGTCTTCACGCCGTACGCGCGACTCACCCAGCGTGAGCGGGACGGCGTCACGCGGCCGCCGCTGCGGCCCGACGACGAGCGGCTCTTTCGCGAGCGCTGGGGCGCCGTGCTGGAGCGCGATCCATATTACAATCCCAACCTCTGCAGCCAGCACTCCGACTATCGGCTCGGTCCGTGAGGCCCCGGCCGCCATTGCGATGAACAAGCCGGCGGTGTCCGTTCTGGTCCTCAACCACAACGGCCGCGCCCACCTCGCCGAATGCCTGCCGACGCTGGAAGCGCAAACCTATCCGCGCGAGCTGATCGACATCGTCGTGGTCGACAACGGATCGTCGGACGATTCGCTGGCGTTCGTCGCCGGCGCGCATCCGCGGGCGCGGGTGATCGCGTTCGACGACAATCGCGGGTTCGCGGCGCCGTACAACGACGCGGTGCGGCGCTGTGAGGCGCCGTTGATCGCGTTTCTCAACAACGATACCCGGGTGGCGCCGGAGTGGCTCGACGAGCTGGTCAGCGCGCTGATCCGGTACCGCGCAGCCAGCGCCGGCTCCCGGATGCTCGACTGGACCGGCGAGCGGATCGACTTCGGCGGCGGCATCGTCTCGTTCATCGGTCACAGCTGGCAGCGTGACGAGGGGCAGCCTTCGTCGATCGAACACGGCGAAGAGCCGCTGCTCTTTGCCTGCGGCGGATCGATGATCGTCGATCGCGCCGTCTTCCTCGATGCCGGCGGCTTCGACGAATCGTTCTTCGCCTACTTCGAAGATGTCGATCTGGGCTGGCGCCTGAATCTGCTCGGGCACCAGGTGGTCTTCGCGCCGCGCGCCGTCACCTGGCACCGGGGCCGCGGTACGGCCAGCCGGTGGGCGCTGGCGCCGCGGCTGCGGCTCTACGAGCGCAACGCGCTGGCGATGATTTACAAGAACTACTCCGACGAGACGCTGGAGCGCGTCGCGCCGGTCGCCATCACGCTGGCCCTGTCGCGCGCGCTCGCCGGCCTGGACATCGATCCCGCGCTCTACCTCCTCGGCCGCCGCCCGCCGGAGCGCGCCGGCGTGCCGGCACGCACCATCGCGCAGCTGATCGCGCTCGAAGACTTCGGCAGCCGGCTGGCCGACCTGTCGGCGAAGCGGCAGCTGATTCAAGCGAGGCGCCGGCGATCCGATCAGGAGTTGTGGCCGCTGTTCGGCGATCCGCTCAGGCTGCACGAGACCGGCGGCACTTACGAGCGCGTCGCGCGGGCGCTGATCGCCGATTTCGGCATCGCGGCGATGATCGCGGGGGACGTCGCGACGACAGCCCCGGCCGCGGAGTCCAGCCCAGCCCCCGTGCCAGCTGTCGATCGGCTGGCCGACGGACGCGTCCCGATGGTAACGATCGTCATCCTGACCGCGCTCGGCGCGACGCATCTGCCCGAGTGTCTCGCCTCGATTGCCGCGCAACGCCATCCACCAGACCGGTGCGAGGTGATCGTCGTCGACAACGGATCGACCGAGGATCCGACGCCGGCGGTCGAGCGCGCCTATCCCGGCGCCCGCGTCATCCGCAATCACGCCAACCTGGGGTTCGCCGCCGCCAACAACATCGGCGCCAACGCGGCGCAGGGCGACTACCTGGTCTTCCTCAACGACGACACCCGCGTGCATCCGGACTGGCTGAGTGAGCTGCTGGGCGTCGCCGCGCGCCACGGCGCGGCGTGCGTCGGGTGCCGTATTCTCGACTGGGATGGAAAGCTGATCGATTTCTGCGGCGGGTCGGTGAACTTCGAAGGGCGCGGCTTCCAGCATCACGTCGGCGATCCGGCCGGGCTGAGACCGGGACAGGAGGCGCCGCTGCTGTTCGCCTGCGGTGCGGCGATGCTGGTGGCGCGCGACGTGTTTCTCGACGCCGGCGGCTGGGACGAGGGGACGTTCGCCTATTACGAGGACGTCGAGCTGGGCTGGCGGCTGTGGCTGCTCGGCCACGAGGTGTGGTTCGCGCCCGGCGCGGTGATCTATCACAAGCATCACGGCACCAGCGGCCGCTGGCCGGAGCCGCCGCGCCTGCGTCTCCTCGAGCGCAACGCCCTGCGGATGGTCTACACCCATCTGGAGCAGACGACGCTGGGGCGGACGCTGCCGGCGGCGCTGCTGCTGGCCGCCGATCGACCGCTGCTCGCCACCGCGGCGCATCGCGGCTACGACGAGGTGTCCGGCAACCAGGCGCGGCACGGATGGCGGCGGGCGCTGCGGCCGCTCCACTGGCTGCGGTCCCGCGTCCGTCCCAGGCGCCTGCGCTGGCTGGCGCGGCACGCGCTCAGCACGCGCGGCGCGCGCAAGGAACTGCCGCTGCTGGTCAACCTCAAGCGTGTCGGCGCCGCCGGCTGCGTCAGCGCCGGCGGCTACCTGGCCCGGGAGATCTGGACCGGATCGCTGGGCGACGTCAATTCACGCGCGTCGTACCTGATCGAGCGCGGCGGACAGCCGGCATCGTTCGACGCGCATGCCGAACCCATTCCGGCGAGCGCGGCCGCCGCGCTGCTCGGCATCCGCGATTTCCTGGACAGCCTGCCCGAGCTGTCACTGCGGCGGCAGGCGCTGCAGGCGCGCCGGCGGCGCAGTGACGCGGAGATCATCGGCCGCTTCGGCGATTATTGGATGTCGCCGGTGGCCTCGCCGCGGCAGGACGATCACATCGACCTGCAGGAGGCGCTGGTCAAGGCGTTCGGCGTGCCCCGCTTCCGCCAGAGTCGCTCGGGCGGCGAGTAGGCCTGCCGTGTCGGGCAGACCTAAAGGTCTGCACTACGACAGTACGTGCGTGGAGCCGGCTTCAGTTACGTACGTGGCGTCCGGCTTCAGCCGGACCGTGACTGTTCCTCGTGTTTTCGTGTTTTCCTTGCCCGCACTACTGGTGATTTCCAGAAATATCAGCCGGCCGCGGCAGCGCACCGCTCACCTCCGCCGCCAGGACGACCAGGCCCGACGCCGTCACGCAGAACAGCGTGATCAGGCCCCAGAACGTCACCGGCGACGAGAACGGCCAGGGACGGCCGGCGATCGCCGCGCGCAACAGATCGGCTCTCGTCGTCAGCGAGCTGTAGGCATCGAAGACGAGATCGCCCGCTGCTCTTTTTCCGCCGACGTACAACGACCCGAGCGGATAGGTATTCTCGCGGTTGGCGGCGAGCGCCAGCCTGCCGCCCAGCACGACCGGCGCGACGGCGCGCAGCCGGTAGCGCTGTCCCGCCGAATCGCGGATCGGCGGAAAGGTCACATCCAGGTCCGCCTCGCCCGCCAGTTCCCGGACCGTCGCCTGCGCCTGCCGCAGGTCGCGTTCCATCACCACATCGTCCCGCTGCCCGAGCCGATCGATCGCGACCTGCACGCCGCCCGAGACGCGGCCCTCGACGACGACGTGGACGCGCACGCGTGCGAAGTCGTGCCACGGGATGATCAGCGTCTGGGCAATCTCGCTGCCCGGCGTGAGCGGAATCTGATACGCCTGGAGGCTGCGCGGGCTGGAAGGACGCCCGGGATCACGCCCGAACTGCCAGGCGAACGTCGCCAGCAGGAGGGCGAGCGTCGCCAGGAACAGCACAAGGCGTCGCCGGTTCAGCGCCGCCCGCACGGGTGGTGTGCCGGCCCCGGGTGGATCGGACGTCGGCCCCACGCGTTCATTTCACCGCGAATGATCTGATCGGGTCAATGTCTGTCCACAAGACAGGGCGTCCCCTTTTCGGTCATTGGTGGTCTGACAAAGTGATACGACCCCTTTTCGTGGACGCCTGCTCGATCGCGCCAGCATATGCCGCCGTGGTCCGCTCGCAGACGGCATCCCACGAAAAATTGTTCCGGATCGTTTCGCTGGCGCGACCGCCGATGGCCGCGCGCCGATCGGGATCGCCCAGCAGTTCGATGATGCGGCTCGCCACGTCGGCTGGATCCCTGGCCACCAGCACGACGTTCTCGCCGTTCTTCAACACGCCGGGCCCATAGGAGTCCTCGCTGGCCGCGGCGACCACGACCCGGCCGGCCGACATCGCTTCGAGCGAGGCGATGCCGAGCGACGTGTCGTCGATCGAGTCCTCGTTGAGCCAGTGCGCCTCGAGATCGGCCACTTCCATGTAGGCGCGCACCTCGGTGTGCGGCGCCGCGCCGGCCAGCACCACCGATCGCTCGATCCCCAGCTTCCGCATCAGCCGGCCCGGCGTGTCGCTCGACACCGCGCCGACGATCAACAGCAGCGCCCGCGGCCAGGCGCGGAGGATCGCCGGCATCGCCTCGATCAGCTCGCGGCGATCGCGCTTGTCGTGCACGTGACCGAGCGACAGGATGACCGGCCGGCCGGCCAGCTGATACTGCTCCCGCAGCCGGTCAACCACCTCTGGATCGGCATGCTCCGGCAGGGTGATGCCATACGGAATCAGGATGCCGTCCCCTCGTCCGAACGCACGCGCCGCGTAGCGCCGGATGTTGAGGTCGGGGCACAGCACCGCATCGGCCTGCCGGATCACCAGGTGCCGCAGCAGCCGGCGATCGACCGGTCCGATCAGCAGGTTGTAGGCCGGCCGGGGGTGCTCGAGGATGGTGTGCAGCGTGACCAGCAGCGGGATCCGCCGCCGCCGCTTCATCCACACCGCCGCGAACGCGAGATCGAACATGTGGTTGTGCAGGTGCAGGACATCGGGCTGCGCCCGGTCGAGGATGGCGCCAATCCGACGCAGGTTCCGCGGCGTCAACGTCACGTTCAGCCACGGAAACCGCAGCGAGATATCCAGCCGCGGCAGGCGGAGCGCCGGCAGGCGGTGCACCCGGACGCCGTCGATCTCTTCATACTCGGGCCGGCGCGGATCGACGCGGGCGGTGATGACGTCGACCTGATGGCCGCGCCCGACCAGCTCGCGGCTGAGGGCGGCCGTCTGCGTCGACGATCCGCTCGGCACCGGCGGGAAGAGATTGCTGAACATGCAGACGCGAACGGCCCGATCCGACATCGGTGGCTAAAGCTCGGCGATGCGGGAACGCAGGTGCCGGGCCGGTACGCCGGCGGCAACGGCGTAGGCAGCGATGCTCGTCGTCACCACCGCCCCGGCCCCGATCTGGGCGCCGCGTCCGATCGACACACCGGGCAGGATCACCGCGCCGATCCCGATATCCACGTCGTCTTCAATCACCACCGGCGCAAACGCCAGCCGGCTGTGCAGGATCGGCAGCGACGGCCCTTCGTCGACATGAAACGACGTGATGATCTTCACCGCCGGTCCGATGCCGACGTTCTCCCCGATCGTCAGGCCGCCGGCGCTGTGAAAGAAGCACTGCTGGCCGATCCAGGTGCCGCGGCCGATCGCCATGCGGCCGCGATGGTAGCCCTTGAGGATGCTCTGGTGCCCGACGTAGACCCCCTCGCCGATCGAGATGGTCTCGGGATGAAACACCAGCACGCCCGGCTCGATCACCACGCCGTCGCCGAGGCTGACGAACCGGGTGCGGTCGACCTCGCCGCTGCCGTGAGACGCACGGCGCGGCACCGGGGTCATTGCGGTTGGCTCCGGTAGAACTCGGCGGAGCGGCGGATCCCTTCGTCCAGATCGATCTGGGCCTCGAAGCCGAGCAGCTCCCGCGCTTTGATCACGGACGGGATCCGCAGCTCGACGTCGGCGTAGTCCTTCCGCGCGAAGCTGATCGACGACTCCGACCCCAGCACGCGGACGACGGTGTTGGCCAGCCCGTAGATGGTGACGACCGCCTTCTGGTTGCCGATGTTGAACGACTCGCCGACCGCATTCGGATGGGCGATCGCCAGCAGCACGCCGTCGACCATGTCGTCGACGTAGCACCAGGCGCGGATCTGCGTCCCGTCGCCGTGGATCTCGATCGGCTCGTTGCGGATGGCCCTCATCACGAACGTCCGCAGCGCCCCCTCGCCGACCTGCCCGGGACCGTAGACATTGAACGGCCGGACCACGGTGACCGGAAGATGCCGCTCGCGATGGTAGGCCATCGCCAGGTGCTCCTCGGCGAGCTTGCTGACGGCGTAGACCCAGCGCGCTTCACCGACCTGACCCATCACGGTGTTGTCGGTCTCGGACGAACGGAATGCCTGCCGGCCGAACACCTCGCTGGTCGAGAAGCAGACCACGCGCTCCAGTCCGGTCAGCCGCGCCGCCGCCTCGAGGACGTTCGCCGAACCGACCATGTTGACGCGCATCGTCGTCACCGGGCTCTTGATCACCGTGTCGACGCCGGCGATGGCCGCGCAGTGGACAATGATGTCGGCGCCGCGCATCGATGCCGCCAGGCGGTCGAGGTCGAGGACATCGCCTTCGATCAGTTGCAGGTTCTGGTGCGATCGGAACGGCTTGTCCTTGAGCGAATCGCGGGCGAGGTTGTCGTAGACGACAATGCGGTTCTGCTCGATCAGGCGGCCGACCAGCGTGGAGCCGATGAAGCCGGCGCCGCCGGTGATGAAGATGGTTTTGTCCGAAATCAATGGTTGGAGCCGTCAATCCTAAAAAAGCGCGAAAGATCTGTCAAGGCGTGCAACTCTGTCAAGGCGTTCAACAGTGTACGGGACAGCGTGCTCTACCAGAAATGAAATCCCGCCACGCCGCTGTGAAACGAGATGGTCCAGGCCACGGACAGGAAAACGACAAGGACTGGAAGGGCCCAGCAACGGAGCGGCGGCGAGACCCGCGCGGCGGCATGTTTCACGGCCAGCGCCGCGACGATGGCGATTGGCGCCAGCGCCGGGTAGAGATAGCGACCCTGGTTCGTATTGGGCCACGTCAGGTTGTAGAGGACCAGCTCCAGGAAGAGGATGGCGATCCCCGCCGCCAGCGTGACCACGATCTCGCGCTCCGCACGTTCGACCGGCCGCACCGGTGTGAGGACGACGAGATAGACGAGCGAGGCGGCGATGCAGACACCCGCCGCTGCCGCGAATCCGTGGACCAGCGCGCGGGCGCCGCTGTTGGCCGCCCACGTCGCGGCCACGCCGACGCCGGCGCTGGCTGCAGCGAGCAGAATCGCCAGGATCTTCCCGGGACGGCCCACCATGCCGCGGCGCGGCAGCGCTGTGAAGTAGGCCAGCGTGGCGCCCAGCAGCAGACCGGAGAGTGCCGCGTAGCCGATCATCGTGCCATCGGGCGGCTCGATCGTCACCCAGCCGAACGACGCCCAGAACGTCCGGAACAGTCCCGACGGGAAGGAGGTGTACAGATACGGATCGAGCAGGCTCAGTTGGCTCGGCCGGACGACGCTGCCCAGCAACTCGACCTTGAACCGGCTGGCCATCGGATCGCCGAAGACGATCAGGTTGCGCAGAAAATACCAGCTCGCCGACGCGAACGATCCGGCGGCCGCCACGACGAGAAACGTCAACGCGCGAAGCAGCTGGCCGCGGGCGTGGAACGCGACCGCGATGGCAATGGTCGGAAACAGGAACACGGTATGAATCTTCGCCACCACCGCGGCGCCTGCGCACAGTCCGATCGCTCCGGCCAGCGTCAACGGCAGCGCGCGTCTCTGCCAGGTGGTGAGCAGCAGGCCGATGGTGGCAGTGCTCAGCAGGCTGGCCAGCGTGTCGTTCGTCAGTGCCGCTGCCAGGTAGGTGTACTGCGGGATGAACACGACAGCGGCGGCCATCAGACCCGCCTGATCGCGCGGCAGCACACGACCCGCCGCCCAGTAGATCAACAGGACGCCAAGGCCGCCCATCAGGAGCGACGCAAAGCGGGCGTAGAACACCGTGTCGATCCCCGGCGATCGACGGCCGTCCCAGGTGAACGTACGCGGCGAGTTACCGCCTTCCTGCGGCCGGTTGGGGTTGACCGGCGCGAGGCTGAACACGTTTCGATCGGGACCGGTCAGCGCCGCCACCGGGGCAATCAGCGCGTAGTAGAGCGGCGGCTGCATCCATTCCTGAAAGTTCCAGCCCGCCCGTGTCGCCGGGTCCGCATCCGGCAGCCGGCGCTCGGTCGCGAGAAAGGCGATGAAATCGTAGTGCGCGTTCTCGTCGGGCGCCTCGAATGGCGGCGTGACGACGAACCAGAGCAGCGCGGTGCTGGCGTAAAAGGCAGCGAGCAGCAGCGGGATCCCGATCGAGCGCCATCGGAAACGCGGACTGAATACGCTCGGCGCCACGGTCCGGGACTCTATCATGTCGAATCGGCGCCACGGTCCGCTTCAGGCGGACCGTGATCACACGACTACCGATCGCCCAGCCGTTTCGTGAAGACCGTCCAACCCGGGCCCCAACTGCCGGCGGCATAGGTAAAGATCCCAAGCCCGTCGTTTCTCGCCTGGACCCAGGTTCCGTCCGGCCGGCTCAGGATGATGTCGGCGCGGCCGTCGTCGTTGACGTCGGTGATGCCGACCGTCCAGCCGGGATCCCAGGCGCCGATCGGCGACAAGGTGAAGCCGCCAAGACCGTCGCTGAACGCCTCCAGCCACCCTCCGCTCACCGGGTCGTAGAGGAACAGATCGACGCGGCCATCGCCGTCCAGATCGCCGGCCGTCACCGACCAGCCGGGTGACCACTGCGGGCCACCGGCGTAGTCGAAGCCGCCAATCGCCCGGCTCAATGCCGTCACGTGCGCTCCCGCGGCGTTGAGCAGGAAGAGATCGGTCAACCCGTCGCCGTTCAGATCCGCCGGGTAGAGCTGCCAGCCTGGATCCCACCGGCCCGAGGCCGGGTAGTCGAACCCACCCACGCCCGCCTGACTGAACGCCTCGACCCAGATGCCGGTCGATCGGTTGTAGAGGAAGAAGTCGTCACGGCCGTCGCCGTTCAGATCGGCGGTGTTGAAGCTCCAGCCCGGATCCCAGTTTCCGACGTTGTAGCCCTTGAACCCGCCGCTGCCGTCAACCAGGCACTTCACCCAGACGCCGGTCGTGACGTTGTAGACGAACAGATCGGTCTGGCCGTCGCCGTCCAGATCCGACGGCACCACCGTCCAGCTGCGGTCCCAGTTGCCGAGGGTCGTGGTGAAGGTGCCGTCGCCCCCGTTGTTGATCGCCTGGACCCAGAACCCGCGCACCGGATCGTAGAGGAAGAAATCGGTGTAGCCGTCGGCGTTCAGGTTGGCCGGATAGATCTGCCAGCCGGGATCCCAGGCGCCCGGAATCTCGTTGAAACCGGTGCCGGAACCGGTCAGCTCGAGGCGCCGCGCACCGGTGATCTGGTTATAGAGGAACACGTCGCCGCCGTGGTCGCCGTCCAGATCGAGCAGATGCGGAAACGGGAGCGCCGCCGGCGCGACGTTGAATCCGCCGATCAGGACCGCCACCTCGCTCGACGTCGTGACGCCGATGTCGCGGAAGCCCGGCTGTGCACCCGCGGCGATCGTGATGTTCGCGACCAGCAGCGTCGCGCTGCCCACCGAGACGCTGTTGACGGTGATCCCGGTGCCGCTGAAGGCGGCGATCGACGTACCCGCCGCGAAGTGCGTGTTCGCGCCCGCCAGCGTCACATTGACGGTGCTGCCGGGCCGGCCGGTCGCGGGTGAGATGCTGACCAGACGGGGAATCGTCGGCGGCTGAGCGATAACCAGCAGCGGACCGGCGAGGACGCTTTCGGTGGCCACCTCGGCGCCGGTGGTGGCCCTGACGTCACGGAATCCGACGCTGGCGGCGGCGCTGACGGTGACGCTGGCACGAGCGACCGTCGCGCTCGTCACCGTCACGCTGTTGATCGCGACGCCGGCGCCCAGATCGACCACCGTCACGCCGTTGACGAAATGGGTATTGAGGCCCGTGATGACGACGTCGGTGGTCTCCCCGCGAGCGACGACGAACGGTGTCACGCCGAGGATGGTCGGCCCGATCGGGGGCGGGGTGATTTGCAGTGATCCGCCACCGAGGGCGTTTTCGGTTGTGGCACCGCTGAGCGTCGTGGTGACCGTGACGTCCCGGAAGCCGACCGCGGCGCCAGCGGCGACGCCGAGCTCGACAAGGATGCGGGTCGACGAGACGACCGTCGTCGACAGCACCGTCACGCCGCCGCCGGCGACACCGACCGTGCTCGAGCCCTGGAAGTTTGTGTTCGCGCCGTTGATCTCGACACGGATGGCCACGCCTTGCGGAACCGCCGACGGCATGACCAGCGACACTGCCGGCAGCACCGCCGACACCGCCAGGTTGGTGGTGACGTTGATGTACTTCGTCACCCCGTCGGCGGTGGTGTTCACCTCGGGGATGGCCGCGAACGTGCCCCTTGTTTCCAGCGCCAGCTCGCTGAACGTCCGGACCGGGCCCTCCGGCCCCAGAACTGCCGGGGTGTCGTCCCTCCCGGGCCCGGCAGCGGCGACCCGTACCGCGGTCGCCCGCCGGCTGGAGTCGTAATTGTCGGACGGTCCTGAAAACGTCACCAGTTCGCCAGGCCGCAGCGACTCGTCGCAGGCGCCGGACAACAGCACCGACAGCCGCAGCGATTTCGGCAAATAGGTGTTCAAGACGTCGGCCCGGGACGGACCGTCGTCACGTGAGTCGGCGTCCGTGAACAGGATCGCCGTGCCGCCCGCGCCCAACAGATTGCCGGCCGCGATCAGCGCCGCGGTGGCCGCCTCCTGACAGTCGCCGCCGCCGGTGGCGACCAGCGCGTTGACGGCCGCCTGGAGTTCGGCCGGGTCGTTCGAGACGATCCGCGTCGTGACATCGTCCTTGAAGGTGACGATGGCGGTCGTCGGGAACGGCTTCGTCGTATCAGTCGCCAGCCGGTTGATGGTCTTGATCAAGGCCGCGCGGATCGCACCCAGTTCCTCCGGCATGCTGCCGGTGTCGTCGATGACCAGCGCCAGCTCGACCGGGGTCGGCTCGATCTCGAAATCGACGTCCGACATGTCGAAGAAGATGTTGCCGACCGCTTCGATCTTGATGCGGGCGATCGCCGACGGCAGGTTCGGCACCACGATGTTCTCGCTGCCGTCGTTGGCCGTGCTGGCGAGAATGACGGTGGGGAACGTCAGCCCCGCATCGGTCGACAGGGAAATCCTGACATTGGCCGCCGAGACCGGCGCCGCCGAGCTGCCGGCGACGTTCCAGGTGACGCTTCTCGTCGACGCCGCCGCCCACTTGACGGCAGTGTTCGGTGCGGTCACCCGAAACGGTCCCGCTGCGGTCGTGCTGGTGATTGTCGTTTGCGCCGAACGGATACCGCTGCCGCCGACGCGGTTGTCCCGCGCGGTGACCTGGAAGTGCATCGCGCGGTTTGTCGACGGCAGCACCTCGCCGGTGGCGCAGACGCCCGAGCTGCAGGTGACCGGCATCACGGCGGACGCGCCGGCGTAGGTCTGGGGCGGCAGGTTGGCGTTGTTCCTGACGAACGGCAGGCTCGGGAACGTCCGCGTGTTGCTGGTGGTCGGGCTGTAGGAACGGAACAGCGGCCGCGATCCATCGTCGGTACCGATCGTCGCGGGCGAGACCGAGGCGCTGCCAAGGTCGTACTGCTCCCACGCATAGGTCAGCACTTCGCCGGCGGTATCGGTGCCGGTCGCGGTCAGCGTGAACGGCGTCTGCTGCGGAATGGTGAAGGCCGCGGGCGTGGTGACCGTGGGCACAACGTTACTGGTGCCGGCCGTCACCGCGCAGGCGTTACCCTCGCCGGCGAGATAGGTGGTGATCTCGTTCAGGCTGTCGACGTTGAAGTAGTCGTCGCTGTTCTTCTGGAGATCCTCGCCGCCGCAGATACCCGCGTAGGGCATGATGGTCGAGCCGCTGCCCACCTCGTAGGCGTGAGCCGCCGATCGATTGCCGTTGCAGCTCCCGGTCATCCCATTGAACGTATGGCTGCCGCCGAACTGGTGGCCCATCTCATGCGCGACGTAGTCGACGTCGAACGCATCGCCGGTCGGGTTGCTCGACCCGGTGACGCCCCTGGCCTTGTTGCCGATGATGCAGACGACGCCGAGACCAGCCAGGCCGCCGCTGTTGGTGCCGAACACGTGGCCGATATCGTAATTGCCGGTGCCGACCACCGCGTCGATGGTGGTCTGGTTCTGCGCGATCATCGAGGTCGGGACGCCGTTGGCATAGGGGTCGGTCGCGGCATTGGTGTAGATCAGCGCGGTCGGGCTCGCCGCGGTGCCGGCCGCCAGCGTCAGCCTGACCGCCAGCTCCCGTTCGTAGATGCCGTTGACACGGTTGATCGTCGCCGTCATGCGCGACAGCGCGAGCGCCACGGTCCCGCCGGCGGCCGCCGTGTATTCGCCGGTGGCCGCCACCACCAGCCGGTAGGTTCGCCTGATGGTGCCGTTCGACAGCGGCAGCGCCGTCGCGCCGTCAGCGCGGGCGGCGGCGCCGCCGTTGACGAGACATACGAAATCCGGAGCGCGCGGCAGATCCGCTTTGCTCAGCGAGACATAATGCTGCGTGTCGCCGGCCGCGGAGGGATCGATGTAGACCGAGCCGCCGGCCGCGATGACGATGGCGTGGAGGCCGAGCGCGGTCCAGCCGATCCGTCCGTTCGCCGTCGCGTCGTCGAGACCGGCAACGCGATAGGTACGGATGTCCGGGAATGCGGCCTGGAGCTCGGGCGCGAGCATCGGCGACTCCTCGACCCGGAAGCGGCTGAAGCGGCCATCCGGCAGCGGGAGCGAGATGATCACCTGATCCTCTGGACGATTTGTCGTGTCTTCCATCGGCGCGCGGCCGAGGAACTGATCGAGGATCCCTTTGTTGAGACGGACCACAACGCCCCGCCCGGCGCCGGCCGGAAGACGGGTGGCGGCGGGCACAGCGCCCGCGTCTGGCGTCTCCCAGATGCCGTCGCTCGAGCCCACTGCGGCGGCAACCGCCTGCCCGCCGCCCTGGGCGAGTGGAGACTGGCGGACGTTGACCCGCTGCAGCCGGGTTACCGCTGCATCGACGTGCGCCGTAATGCCGACAGCGGCCGATACCGCGTATTGGAAAAACGGCAGCATGCCGCCGGCGATCACGACTGGCAGCAGCAGCATGCGTCTTCGTCTTCTGGTCACCATCGCAGCACGCTCGTCCATGGACACCCTTGACAGCCGTCACCGCGGTTGTCTGTCTTTTCGATCGTTACGGAGATCCGATTCCCGATAGGAGACATAGGTCGAGAGATCGTCGCGGGAATAGGGGTCGATGTAAACCGATCCACCAGCCGCCAGAATCACGGCGTGAAAACCGGCGTCCGTCCAGCCGAACCGGGTGCTGGCGGTCGGGTCGTCCAGCCCGGTGCCGCGATAGGTTTTGAAACCCGGGAAGGCAGCCGCGAGCTCCGGTGCGAGCGTCGGCGACTCCTCGACGCGGAACCGGCTGAAGCGACCGTCCGGGAGCGGCAGACTGATGACGACGCCCGCCCCGGCCGCAGCGGGAGTATTCTCGAGCGGCGCGCCGGCAAGCAGCGCGTCCAGCGCCGGTTTGTTCAACCGCACGATGGCATACCGGCCGAGGATGTTGGTCCGGCGAGTCGGCCCGGGGACGTCGCGCTCGCCGAGGGTTTCCCAGATGGCGTCCTTGGGAGCAGGATCGGATACGGATACCGTTTGCGCTTCACCGCCGGAGCACGCCATCACGCACAGCGGGTAAGTCAGGACGAGCGTGGCGACGACAAGGTCGATCACGGCAAGTGAGATCGCGCCAGAAATCATCAATTACCCCCTCGTCGTTCTGGACGGAGGTGCGTCCAGAAACAGAGCGGCAGATTTGAAGGCCTGCACGACGACCACAAACGTACGTAGTGTCCACCTTCAGGCGGACCCCAAACGTACGGAGTGTCCGCCTTCAGGCGGACCGTGATCACGGTCCGGCTAAAGCCGGACACTACGTACAAATGGCTCAAGCCGGATACTACTAGTCCCAGTACAAGCGCGTTTATAGATCGACGTGTAAACAAAAAGCTCGAAAT
>JBDTRR010000051.1:0-36099 GCA_039931615.1 Acidobacteriota bacterium | reverse complement strand
GGGCCGTCCTGGCCGAACACCTTCTCCTGGGACCGCAGGCCGCCGACGATCGCCGGCGCCGGCTGCGCCGGGAGGCGTGTTCGCGGTAAGCGATGACACGATCTGCTGGCCCGACTACGTGATTCGAAGAGATGCGGGGGAGCTCAAGGGAGCGCCGGAATAGCATCGGCTTAGTACGGACAACGGGTGTTTCGTGTTTTCGTGGCCATCGTGGTGTGCAGCGCAGCCTGGGGATGAGGATCGCATCGATGCGGAGACAGTCGTCGGGAGTGGCGTTGGCGGTGGGTGTGGCCGGTCTGTCGCTGGTGTACGCCGCCGACGCCAGGAAGATCGGCGAATGGCCCTATTACTCGGCCGACAACCGGTCGAGTAAATATTCGCCGCTCGATCAGATCAACAAGGACACCGTCGCGAAGCTGCAGGTGGCGTGGCGGCGTCCGCAGGTTGATCCGTCGCTGCTCGTGGCCAATCCCGATCTGCGGCTGTCGAACCGCTTCACGGCGACGCCGATCATGGTCAATGGCGTCCTCTACGTGCCGGACGGGCTCGGGCTGGTTGAGGCGATCGATCCGGGAACCGGCCGGACGCTGTGGACGCAGCAGCCGCTGGTGCCGGGCGCCGACGGCCTGCTCGGCGGCGGCGCGCACTGGGGCGTCGCCTACTGGAGCCCGGGCGGGCCCGCCAGCCCGGATGCCCGGATCTTCACCACCCGCGCCCAGTTCCTGTTCGCCCTCGATCCGAAGAGCGGCGCGCCGCTCGCCGGGTTCGGCGACGGCGGCAAGGTCGACCTCAACGTCGGGCTCGGCCCGCTGATGCGCTCGTTCCGCTGGAGCGGGGTGCCCCTGGTCGTCCGCGACGTCGTGGTGATCGGTTCGTCGATGCTCGAACAGGACTCGGCCCGGACCAGGGAGGGTGCCCCCGGGGACGTCCGCGCCTACGACGTCCGGACCGGCCGGCTGCGCTGGACCTTCCACGTGATTCCCCACGCGGGCGAGCCCGGCGCCGAGACATGGGAGAACGATTCGAACGCGTATACCGGGGCGGGAAACGTCTGGTCGATGATGAGCGCCGACGACGATCTCGGGTATGTCTACCTGCCGACGTCGGGCGGGACCAACGACATGTACGGCGGGCACCGGCTCGGCAACAACCTCTACACCAGCTCGATCGTCTGCCTCGACGCCAGGACCGGCAAACGGGTCTGGCATTTCCAGACCGTCCATCACGACCTGTTCGACTACGACAACCCGGCGGCGCCGATCCTCGTCGACATCACCGTCGGCGGCCGGCGAATCAAGGCGGTGGCGCAGGTCACCAAGCACGGCTTCGTGTTCGTGCTCGATCGGATCACCGGCAAGCCGGTCTGGCCAATCGAAGAGCGCCCGGTACCCGCATCCGATGTGGTGGGAGAGAGGGCGTCCCGGACGCAGCCATTCCCGACCAAACCGCCGCCGTTCGAGCGCCAGGGGCTGCAGGAAGACGATCTGATCGACTTCACCGCCGAGCTTCGCGCCGAAGCGCTGGAAATCCTCAAACAGTATCGCGTCGGCCCGCTGTTCACGCCGCCGTCCGTGCGCGGCGATGCGCCAGCGGCGACGAAGGGGACGCTGCAGCTGCCCGGCTCGAATGGCGGCACGGCATGGACCGGCGCGGCCTTCGATCCCGACACCAACACCCTGTTCATTCCGTCCAAGACCAATCCATTCGCCGCGGATCTGGTCAAGGGCAAGCCGGAAGAAACCAATCTGGACTATCGCGCCGCGGCGCGGCCGCTGGTTCCGGGTCCGCGCGGCCTGCCGCTGGTGAAGCCGCCGTACGGCCGCGTCACGGCGATCGACCTGAACCGGGGCGACCGGCTGTGGATGGTCGCCAACGGCGACGGCCCGCGCAACCACCCGGAGATCAAGGCGTTGAACCTGCCGCCACTCGGCCAGGCGGTCCGGTCGGCGGCGATCGCGACCAGGAGCCTGTTGTTCGTCACCGAAGGCGATCAGATCAATCCGCGGACCCCGCCCGGCGGCGGCGGCCGCAAACTGCGCGCGCTCGACAAGACCACCGGACAGACCGTCTCGGAGATCGAGCTCGACGCCGGCGCCACCGGCGCGCCGATGACCTACCTGTTCAATGGCAAACAGTTCATCGTCCTCGCGATCGGCGGGCAGCGCCACCCCGGCGAGCTGGTGGCGTTGAGCCTGCCATGAGTCGTGGGATGATGACCGTTGACGGTTTGTGAATCGTAAGTTGTGTGAATTGTGAATTGTAAATTGATGGAAGTCAGCTCCGGGAGCCAGCAGATGAGGCAACGATTTCTCGCATCCTTCGCCGTGGTCGTCCTGGTCATCGCAGTGGCCTGGGTCGCGATGCCGGCTGCTGCCGCCCAGTCGCAGACGCCGCGGGATGTCGAAGCGATCAAGGCGGCGGAGCGGAAACTGATCCAGGACGTTGCCGACGGGCTCAAGAAGAGGGACGCGGCGATGCACCCGACGATCGAGGCCAGGAACTGGAAGCCGTCGCGCACCGCCTGGGGGGATCCCGATCTGACCGGCGTCTATTCGAACAGCGACGAGGCCAACATCCCGTTCGAGAAGCCGGCCCAGTTCGAGGGCCGCCGGCTCGAGGACATCACGGACGCCGAGCTGGAGCAGCTCCGGAAGACGCGGCGGGACCAGACCGTCGAGCGCGCCGTCAGCGCCTCGGATGACCCGGAAGGACATCCGCAGCTGTTCTGGTGGGAGACGCTCAACGCCACCAACAGCCGCGCCTGGCTGGTCCTCGACCCGCCGGACGGACGGATTCCGCCGGAAACGCCCGAGGCGCGCCAGCGCGCGGCCGCCCGCACCGAAGTCCGGCGGCGGCTCGGCCATGGCCCGGCCGACGGCCCCGAAGACCGCAGTCTCTACGATCGCTGCATCTCCCGCGGTCTGCCCGGGTCGATGATGCCGGCGATCTACGGCAGCTCCTACGAGATCGTGCAGGGCCAGGGGTTGGTGGTGATCATCTACGAGATGATCCACGAGACGCGGGTGATCCCGCTCGATGGCCGTGCCCATGTCGGCAAGGGCATCCGCACCTATATGGGCGATGCACGCGGGCGATGGGACGGCAACACGCTGGTCGTCGAGACCACCAACTTCAAGGATCAGACCGCCTATCGCGGCGCCAACGGCGGGACGCTGCGGCTGATTGAGCGCTTCAAACCGGTCGGGCCGCGCGCCGTGGAATGGTCGGTCACCGCGGAGGATGCGTCGACGTGGACGCGGCCGTGGACGTTTGCGATGAACCTGACGAAGAAGGACGCCAGCCAGCGGCCGTTCGAGTATGCGTGCCACGAAGGGAACTACGGGCTCAGAAATATCCTGAGCGGCGCGCGCGCCGACGAGCTGAAGGCCGCGCAGGCGGCCAAATGAGGAGGACTCAGATGGGGCGGCGAGCTCTGGTGGGTGTCGGTGCGCTGGCTGTGCTGCTGGCGCCCGGCTCGGTGTTCGACCTGACCGCGGCGGCGCAGGCGCCGACGGCGGCAACGGAGAAGGAACGGCAGGAAGCGGAGCGCAAGCTGATTCGTGAGGTCGCCGAAGGCCTCAAGAAGAAGGCCGGTTCGACGCCCAACGCGCTGCCGAAAAACTGGAAGGCGCCGCGGACGCCGTGGGGCGACCCCGACATCGCCGGCGTTTACACCAACAGCGACGAGAGTGGGATCCCCTTCGAACGGCCGGCTGAGTTCGACGGCCGCCGGCTCGAAGACGTCACCGGCGCGGAGCTGGCCACCATCCAGCAGAAACGGCGGGATGGGATTGTCGAGAACGCGGTGCGGGCGGCGGGGGAGCCGAATCCCCAGCTGTTCTGGTGGGAAACGCTCAATGCCCAGAACAGCCGCGCCTGGATGGTCGTCGATCCGCCCGACGGCAAGATTCCGCCGCAGACGCCGGAAGGGCAGCAGCGCGCGGCGGCCCGCGCCGACGCACGCCGGAATAGCGGCCGCGGTCCGGCTGATTCCTACGAGGACCGCAGCCTGTACGACCAGTGCATCTCGCGCGGCCTGCCCGGCTCGATGATGCCCGCGATCTACGGCAGCTCATACGAGATCCACCAGGGACCCGGCTTCGTCGCCATCCGCTACGAGATGATTCATGAGACCCGCGTCATCCCGCTCGACGCCCGTCCCCACGTCGGGACGAGCATCCGCACCTACATGGGAGACGCCCGCGGCCACTGGGAGGGCGACACGCTGGTGGTGGAAACCACGAACTTCAAGGACCAGACGGCCTACCGCGGAGCCGACGGCACGACGTTGCGATTGATCGAACGGTTCAAGTCGGTCGGGCCCAACACCGTGGAGTGGTCGGTCACCGCCAACGATCCGTCGACCTGGGTCCGGCCGTGGACGTTCGCGATGCACCTGTCGAAAAAGGATCAGAGCCAGCAGCCGTTCGAATACGCCTGCCACGAAGGCAACTACGGACTGCGGAACATTCTCAGTGCAGCGCGGGCGAGCGAGAAAGAGTGAGACAGAGGAAATGCAGATTGCAGAATGCGAATTGCAGATCAATTGCAGAATGCAGTTGCAGAATAAGGATGTGACGCTGTGAAGGTTGCCGTCATACTGGCGTTGGCGATTCTTGCGCCGGCGCCGGCCGCGCCGCGGCTGCAGCCGCTGCCTGAGTCTCAATGGAGTGATGTCCAGCGCCAGCTGGCGAAGACCTACGCGGGCGATGGCGCGGTGTCGAACGATCTTCGCACCTTGCTCGTCTATCCGGAGCTGGTTCGGGACCTGATGCCGTTCGAGCGCTACATCTCGAGTGAATCGACGCTGTCGGCGCGCCATCGCGAGATGTTGATTCTGCGTACGGCGTGGCTCTGCCGCTCCGGCTATCAGTGGGCGCGACACGCCGGTGCCGCCAGGAAGGCCGGGCTCACCGACGACGAGTTGAAGCGGATCGCGCGTGGCGCAGACGATCCGGCCTGGGATCCATTCGAGCGGGCGCTGCTGCAGGCGGCGGACCAATTGCACGTCAGCTCATTCATCAGCGACCCGACCTGGGCGGTCCTGACCAGCCGCTACAGCACGCAGCAGGCGATCGATGCCGTGTTCACGGTCGCCGAGTTCACCATGGTCGCGGGCATGGTGAACTCGCTCGGCGTCGAGATCGAAAGCGGTGTCACGGATCGTCTGCCAGCCGACGTCCCGTATCGTGTCGCGGCGGTGAAGAGCGATGAGCGGCTGATCGGGAAGCGGGCCCGCGTCGCGCCGATCGAACCGGCCGACTGGACGCCAGAGGTGCGCAAGTGGCTCGATCCCAGCGGCTCGGGCCGGTCGGTGGCGGCGATCTATCGAACCTACGCCCACCACCTGAAGATGGACATCCCGAGGACGGCAGTGTCCGAGCACATCCGGCAGCGCTCGACGCTGTCGCCGGTGATCCGGGAGCTGCTGATCATGCGGATCGGCTGGCTGTGCGGGTCGGAGTACGAGTGGGCGGCGCATGCGCCAGCCGGCCGGCGGGCCGGCATGAGCGAAGCGGACGTACAGCACGTCATCGCGGGGCCGGGCTCGGGCGCCGACTCCCTGACCGATGCCCTGCTGCGCGCCTCCGACGAGCTGTACAAGGACGATGTGATCTCCGATGCCACCTGGAGCGCGCTGGCGGCGCGGCTGGACACCAAACAGCTGCTCGATGTGCTGACGACGAGCGGCGGCTATCGCATGGTGTCGATGGCGCTGAACACCCTCGGCGTGCAGCTCGAGCCGGGCGCCGTCCGGTTTCCGGTGCCAGCACCGCCCTCGGCGTCGCCGCGCACGCCGTAGCGCGCGGCGTCACGCGAGACTCGTCGCGGGTGCACGATGCGGCGGCCGGCTGCGGTTACGGAACCGGGGACGCCATCAGCTGCTTCAAGTAGTCGCGGATGGCGATCGCCGCGTCGGCTTCCTTCCTGCGTCTCGACCGCTCGGCCTGTCTGAGATATCGCGAGAGGACAAACGTCGCGGTGTTGTAGATCGAGGCCCACTTCGATCCGGCGCCGGCGCGCTGCGCAAGGTCGCGGTACCCGGCGATCACTCGCGGCCGCCGCTTCGCGAGTCGACCCTGCGCGATGGCTTCGTAGAGGTTCAAATTCGAGTATTCGGCGATGCTCCAGAAGTCGGGCCCGGCGGCCTCCTTCGCCGCGAGCGAGGCGCGGACCGCGGCCAACAGCTCCTTATCGACGCGCTCGCCAAGCGCCAGCTGGGCGACGATGATGTTGCTGGCTGGATAGAAGAGCTCGACGGAGCCGGCCCTGCGCGCCTGGGCGAGCGCGTCCTCGTAGTGTCTCTTCATCGCGACGATCGCGGCTCGCTCGCGGCGTGCGCTCTTCGCGACCTCTTCGACCATCGCCAGCCGCTTCATGGCGGCGCCGCGCAGGCTCGCTCGTTCGGCGGTGTCGCCGAAGGTCCGCAGGTTCGAGAGGCGCTGGTCCTCGGTGCGAATGGTGCGGCGCGCCTGGACGATGGCCTGCCGGAGCGCTTTCGCCGCATTGGCCCGACGCCGCGCCAGATCGCGGGCGCGGCGGGCGCGCCCGGTGTCTGGGCCCGTCACGGTGAGCTGCGCCTCACGAGCGGCGGCGAGCTGGTCCCACGCGGTGCGGACCCGGAGGTTGCTTCGCTGCTCGTACGCTCGGATCGAGCAGTCGCCCGTGGCCGATCCCAGCACCACGTCGTACCAGCCGATCGCCTCGGCGATATCGCCAACCGCGGCATGCGCCTCGGCGAAGAGCTCGCCGATTCCATGCCCCGCCGTCCACCCCATCGCCAGCCATCGGTCCTTCAACCTGGCGAGGCGCTGACGTTGAATCGTCCGGTCGTACTGCTGGAACGTCGATTGCGCGATGAGTGTGCGGAGCACGAGTTCCAGGCCGGCCGTCGAGGCCATCTGGTTGAACTCGTCTGCCGGCGGCGCCGTGGCTGCCCAGTTGCCGTCGTCCGCGATCAATTTCCAATCAGGGTCGCCGTAGCATTGGTACGCGGCCCAGGTGTTCCCGTCGAACTGAAGCGCCGCGGTGCGGGCGGTCGCGACGGCATCGATGAACCGTTCTTTCTTCAGCAGCGCCTGGTAGAACGTCGTGGCGAATTCGCACGCCGCCCTGTCGTCGACCGCCCAACCCGCGGCCACGACACACCGGACGCCGAGATCGACGAGCGCCCGCGCGATACCGGAGGCAAAGCCAACGCGGTCGTAGAGCAGCGCTGTGGCGGGGAAGGCGCCGAGATGGCAGCAGTTGATGAACACCAGCTCCGGCACGGCGCGCATCGCCCCGATCTCCTGCGGCCCGAGGAAGCTGCCGTCAGAGAGCACGACTCCACCAGGACCGCCGTCCTCTTCCGGCAGCGCGCCGTGGCCCGCGACGTGGACGACGCGCCAGTCTGCGGCCAGCAGCGCATTGACGACCGTGCGCGCGATCGGTTTGATCCCCTGCTCGGTCTCGGCCATCACCTGCTCGACTCGCGTCGCCACGTGTGGAACCGCCGCCGAGAGGCAGTCGTAGACCGCCTTCGCTTCCCGGTAGGCGCCTGGCAGCGGCGGATAGTTGTCGGGGCACGCGGGCTCGCCGATGACGAGGATGGGGTCGCGACTGTCGGTGTCCTTGATTTGCTGGCGGAACGTCTCGGTCTTGAATTTCCGTAACAGTTTCGAGCGGATTGCCCATGGCGGCTCATGGCCACGACTGCCATCGTCGTCGTCGAGCATCTCCCACGGAATGCCTGCCGTGCCTTCGTCCAGCACCAGCTGGGTCTCGCCCGAGCTGGTGAGAAACGCTTCGAGCTCCACCGGGACGAGCAGCTTATAGAGCGTGCTCCCGATCTGCTGATCGAGACTCTGGCCGGACGACGCTTCGCGGACGAGGTTCTTGATTAGACGAGGCTGCGTGACCTGTCCGCGTACTTCGGTCCGCGCGCGCCTGGTGTCGAGCGAATACTCGATCTTCGGTTGACTGCCGGCCTCCTGCCGGGTGGTCACCTGGATGTAGTCGTAATCGGCACCGCGATATCCGGAGTCGATCGGCCGGAGCAGCGGCCCGGTGCCCGCCGTGATCGGCTCTACCACGGTGAAGCGGCCTGGCGTGGCGTCGGCCTGCATCTTCAGCGCCCGCCAGGCTTCGCTGGCCCGGTCGGTGTAGAGCTCGACCAGGCGCAGGACCCCGACGCGGGGAAGACCGGAACTCTTCTTCACCAACAGCTGATTCGCCTGGTAGATGCCCTGCGCAATCAGGACCGCGGCCTGAGCGGCGGTGATGCCGTGACCGCCACTGCCCATCAGCGTCGCGGCGAGCGACAACGGCGGCCCCTGTGGCAGGTCCTTCTCCGCCACGCGTTGCGCCCAGCCGAGGACGGCCCGGCGCACAGACCGGGTGAGGTCTGCCGGCCTGAGCGCGCCTTCCTGGCCGAGGCCGACGACGATGACAGCCTGGGGGCGTGGCGTCAGCGCGTCCTTGTTCGGATCGAGGAACTTGTTCAGGAAGACTTGATGGGTGCCTGGTTCGACCGGATAGACGCCGAGGTCGAGCGATCGGCTCAACGCGCGTCGCGTGACGCGATCGATGAACGCTTCCGTGCCGGTGAGCTGCGTCGAGCGGTAGTGGCCGACGAGCAGCGGCAGCGGCTCGAATGACAGATCGCCGTTCACCACGGTGATCGCGAACTGCGCGGGATTCCGATCCTCCCCGGCAGGTCGGGCCTGGGCCCCTCGCACGCGGGCGCGAGGACCGGCGACCGGGATCATGCCGGGCGTGACCAGCGGCGCCGCGACACCGGCCGCGCCCGCGCGCAGCAGGCGTCGATCCGGGAGTCTCACTGCCGGATCCATCGGAGTGAGCGGCTGCGCCGTTCCGTTCAGCGCCTTGACGAGAAACGGCGTCGCGCCCGGCTGCGCGAAGATGCTGACGTGCGTGACGGATTCGCCGGCCAGATTGCCGCCCTGACCGAAGCAACCGATGCGCGCGCCCGGGATGAACTTCGATCCCGACCGATCGATGCGCCACCCGCCTTCGGACGGCACGACGAGATCGTTGGCGGAGCCGAAGAACTGATCGAGCCCGATGTCGAGCAGCCGGGTCAGCCTTCCCGTCGGACTGCAGTTTGCCACCAGCGCCGAGTAGCGGTCGGGCGGCGGTCCCGGCGGTTGCTGAAGCGACTGGATCATTTCCCCGTCGCCGTTCATCGCCGCGAGGCCAGGCAGATCACCGGTAATGTGACGCGCGAGCCAGACGATCCCGTTGGCGACGAAGGCCGGGCCGGTGGTAAACGGATGATCGGGGAGAAGCTCGAGGAGGTTGGCGATCCAGCCGATGGTGTCTTCGAAGCGCCGCGGCGTCGCCAATGGCGTCCCTTCGTTCGGTGAGGCGACGAGAACGACCTGACCGATGCGAAAGCGATCGGAAAGGGGACCGAATGTCTTCGGGCGCTCGACCAGGTCCCGTAGCACCAGCCCGCCGCGCGAATGGGTGATGACGTCGAAGGTGAACGGCCTGTTGGGCAGTCCCTCGAGCAGCATGCGAGCGTTTTCTGCCGGCGTGCGGCTGAGGCTGAAATGATCGAAGGCGAAGATCCGATCGCCGTAGATCGGGGCGACCTGGGTGAAGAAGTCCGACTGGGCGAGCGACCCGAACGCCGCGGCGGCGTTCGAAAACGTCCCATGCACGAAGAGCAGCGACCGTTCGGTCGACGACGGCCTGCCGGCGGGCAGGTCTCCGGCCTTGAGCGCCGCCTGGCTGACCGTCAGCCAGCCCTCCTCGAGGCCCTTCTGCTTCCACGTCAAGGTCTCGAAGGCTCGGGTCAGGAGTGGTAGCGTGGCGCCCGCCGCCGCATCGATCACGCCGTCCTTGACCTTGACGACGATCGCCTTGATCGCTTGCGTCAAGATGCCCCGTGACGTCGCGCCAGGAGGCGGCGCGGGGGCGGGGACCGTGAACTGGACGACGCCGGCCCCCCCGCGGGTGCGGCGCACTGTCTGGTCCGGCGGATGAAAGGTGAGCGCGCCGGAAGGACGACGGATGGCGAGCACCGCGCTTTCCCCTGCGGCGAGGTCGCAGCTCAGATCGATTGAGCCGGCAAGGACGCCGGCGTCGCGCGCCGCCGGACGCGGCTGGAGCACGACTTCCTCTTCCACCGTCGATCCAATCGTGAGAAATTCTTCGGGGAGGCCGGGAAGCACCGCCGTCGGCGTGACGGCCCCCCGCGACGGACCTTGAATCTCCCAGCCGGGCGAGTTGACAGTAATCGTTGGCATGCCTCTCCCAATCTAATCAGCCCGCACTCGTCGACGACCAGCTTATCCATTTGACGGGACGAGCGAGACGATTTCCGCTGGTCAGGAGTGTGTCCGGGCAAACCGGCCGGCGCCGCTCAAAAGTCAGCCGACGGCGCGCCGCCTGCGCTAGAATCCGCCCGGGGAGGGCCCTGCGACGGTATGAATGGCCTCCCCAACAATGACGACGGGTTGGTGTCGGAGGAGCTTTCGATGCGGACACTGAGGACGTTTCTCCTGGCGTGCCTGGCCGGCACGGGTCTCCTCTACGCCCAGAACCCGTCGGCGACGGATTGGGCCACCTACAGCGGCGATGCTCAGGGCCGCCGCTATTCGCCGCTCACCCAGATCAACACGAAGAACGTCTCGCGGCTGAAACTGGCGTGGCAGTACGGCGTCGCCAGCACGATCGCGGTCGGCCGAAGCCAGGCCGTCCCGATTCTCGTGCGCGGTGTGCTCTACACGTCGACCTCACGCCGGACGATCGTCGCGCTCAATCCGGCGACCGGCGCAGAGATCTGGAAGCACGAGCTCGAGAAGGGTGGGGCGCCGAACCGGGGCGTGTCGTACTGGCCCGGCGACCGGGGATCGCCGCCGCGAATCCTGGCGGGGACGACGGACGGACGCCTGCTTGCGCTCGACGCCGCGACGGGGACACTCGTGCCGACCTTCGGTGATCGCGGCGCGATCGACTTGCGCGTCGGCGGTGCCGAACGGTTCCCGACGCTGCCGTACATGATGGCGTCGCCCGGGCTGATCTACCGCAACCTGATTGTGACCGGTGCGCAGGGCCAGGAGGACAACTCCGACGGTCCGGCGATGGATGTCCGCGCCTGGGATGTCAGGACGGGCAAGCTCGTCTGGACCTTTCATACCATCCCGCATCCGGGTGAGCCTGGATCCGAGACGTGGCCGACCAACTACTGGAAGACCGCGGGCACGCCCGCGAACTGGGGCTTCGGGTCGGTCGACACGGCGCGCGGCCTGATCTTCCTGCCGATCGGTCAGCCGGCCGCCCAGTACTACGGCGGCCATCGCGCCCAGCAGAATTTGTATGCGTCGTCGGTCGTCGCGCTCGATGCCAACAACGGCAAGGTGCGTTGGCACTTTCAGCTCACCCATCACGATGTGTGGGACTACGACAACGCGGCGACGCCGGCGCTCGTCGACGTGGTCCGTAACGGGAGGCGAATTCCCGCCGTAGTGACGGTCGCGAAGTCGGGCCTGATGTTCTTTCTGGAACGGGAAACGGGCCGGCCGGTTTATCCGGTGGAGGAGCGGCCGGTGCCGCCAAGCGACATTCCCGGCGAAGAAACCTGGCCGACGCAGCCGTTTCCCGTGAAGCCGCCGCCGTTGTCACGGCTCAGCATCACTCCCGACGAGATCTTCACCGGTGAACCGACTCACGAGAAGTTCTGCCGTGATCTCGTGGAGAAGATTGGCGGCATTCACAATCTTGGTCCGTACACGCCGTACAGCAGCCGGGAGGTCCGCATCCTCTTCCCCGGGCAGCAGGGCGGCCCGAATTTCGGCGGCGTCGCTGTCGATCCGGGGCTGGGCTACGTGTTCGTCAACTCGCGTGACGTTGGAGGAATGGGCCGTCTCGATAAGACGCCCGACGGGGACACGGTGGCGTATCGGCGCTTCAGCCCGCTCGGCCGCGGCACGGTGAACGCCCGTTTCTGGAATCCGGCGAACAGCCAGCCGTGCCAGGCTCCACCGTGGGCGCACTTGATGGCGGTCAACGCCAACACGGGAGACATCGCCTGGCGAGTTCCGTTGGGGACGAGCGACGACCTGGAGGCGAACGGCGTCAAGAACACCGGGGCCTTCGGCCAGGGGGGGCCGATCGCCACGGCCGGCGGCGTCGTCTTCATCGCCGGTACGATCGACAAACGCTTTCGTGCGTTCGACTCTCGTACCGGCCTGGTGCTCTGGGAGGGACGCCTCGATTCAGAGGGCCACACCACGCCGATGACCTATCTGGCACCCAACGGCAAGCAGTACGTCGTCGTCGTGACGACGGGCGTCAATGCCTTCGCTATCGAGTGAAGCAGGTGACTCGTCAGATCGTGACCGTCAGGTGGACGGTCAGGGCAACCGCGCGACCGCTCGTCAGCGGCAGACAATGTTGCCACGGTCGATCGCCTTGCCGATGATGGCACCCGCGCTCGCGCCGATGATGGAGCCCAGCGTTCGCGATCCACCGGGAGCGATGATGCTGCCGAGTACGCCGCCGCTGATACCGCCGACGATCAATCCGGTCGTGCCATCGTCGCGCCGGCAGTAGTAGCGATTGTCAGAACCGCGATAGATGCGATCGTTTCGGCCCAACCGTCGGGCGCGATAACGGCGATCGTCGCGCCGGTAGTCACGCGCAGCGTCCCAGGCGTCGCGGCGATCGCCACGCCAATCCCGACCAGCCTCGCGCCGATCCCGTCGATCGTCGCCTCGATCCCGTCGATCATCGCGGCGGTCCGACCGATCTTCCAGCCGGTCGCGGCGGTTGTTGCCCTGTGCCTGCACCGGCGCCGGCGCCAGACCGGTGAACGACGCGAGGAGCAGTGCGGCGGTTGCCATCTTTACTGGGTTCATGGTGCAGCTTCCTTTGGCGCGGTCCCGATTGACCGTGTCATCGCGAAGGGCAAGGGCCATGCCGCCCGCAGTCCCCCGGAAATGCCGGAATTTCCTCCGGTCAATTCGCGGCTGCCGGCTGAGGTCGAGCCCGCCGGTGGACGTTACCGTCGTCAAAGGATGACGCCACAAGGTTCGCATGACCCTCAGAAATCGATCTGGACTCCGATCTTCAAGAACCGCGGTGTCAACACCGACAGCGGCGCCAGCCAGGCCTGGGATCCGGTCGTCGTTGCCGGGTTGAAGCTCTGGTTATAGGTCAGGATTGCCGCAGAGTTCGTCACGTTATAAAGATCGACGCCGATGGTGTTCCGGGTCCGGCCGAATCGCAGGATCTTGGCCACGCCCAGGTCCAGCGCGTTGACGCGATCGCCCCAGACCTCACCGGGCGCCACCAGGCTGATCGGAACCGTGGTGCCGACCACCGCCGCCGGTCGGCCCAGCGCCGCGGACACGAGAGCGACCGCTGCCTCTGGATCCGCCTCCGCACGCACTCGTGCGTGCTGGCCAGCGCGAGCCGGACCGTAAAACCGGCTAATGATACACTCGCCCAGCCTCCCAGGTGACCACCACATTGCCCAACAGCCCAACCACGGCGAGCAGTCAGCCACCCGACGACCGGGTCTTCAACCGGATTGCCTGGCGGCTCATGCCGCTGTTGATTGCCGCCTACGTTCTCAACTACCTCGATCGGAACAATCTCGGATTTGCCGCGCTGAAGATGAACGCGGAACTGGGGCTGACCGCCACCCAGTTCGGCAGAGCCGCGGGAATCCTGTTCCTCGGCTACTGCTTTTTCGAGGTGCCGAGCAATATCGCGCTCTACAAGGTCGGTCCCCGGATCTGGCTGTCGCGGATCATGATTACGTGGGGATTGATCTCGGCGGGGACGATCTTCGTCACCGGACCGCTCAGCCTGTATCTGCTCCGCTTTCTCCTCGGCGTCGCCGAAGCCGGATTCTTTCCCGGCGTCGCGTTCTATCTCGGAACCTGGTTCCCCTCTGCCTACCGCACCCGGATGATCGCCTGGTTCATGGTCGCGGTTCCGATCTCCTCCGTCGTCGCCGGTCCGGTGTCCGGTGAACTGCTGCGGATGGACGGCATCCTGGGATTGTCGGGCTGGAAATGGTTGTTCCTGCTCGAAGGCCTGCCGGTGGCGGTGCTTGGCTTCATCGCGCTGCGGGTGCTCGCCGATCGTCCCGAGCAGGCGGCCTGGCTGAGCGACGCCGAGCGGAAGATCGTCCGGGACCGCATCGGCGGCGAGCGGCGCGAGCGGGAAGTGCGGCATCTCGGTGCGGCGCTCCGGGACGTGCGGGTCCTGATCCTGGCCGGCGTTCAGTTCGGGTTCCTGGTCGGCTCCTACGGCGTCGGCCTCTTCCTGCCGCAGATTCTGAAGCTCGGCAACCTGTCGGATCGCGAGGTCGGCTATCTGTCCAGCGGCGCCTACATCGTCGCCACGGTCGGCATGATTGTCTGGGCCGGGCAGGTCGATCGGCGGGGCGGGAAGATCGTCAACCTGGCTCTGGCCTGTTTCGTGTCCGCCGTCGGGTTTTTCTGGTCGATCGCCTCGAGCAATTTCTGGGTCGCCTTTGCCGGCTTGACGGTGGCGTTGACCGGGATCAACGCGGCGCGCGGCATCTTCTGGACGATTCCACCGCGCTTCCTGACCGGCATGGCCGCTGCCGGGGGCCTGGCCTTCATCAATTCCATCGGCACGATGGGCGGATTCGTCGGACCGTACATGATGGGCTGGCTGACTGATCGCACCGGGTCCTATACCGCCGGACTGGCGGCCATGGCGGGGTTTCTGCTCCTCGCCACCGGGCTGTCGCTGTCGCTGAAGCGATTCGTCAAGCTGGATTGAGACGCTGTCCGGCTCCGATTCTAGCTATTGTCCCCGTCGAGCAGACCACCCAGCCCGCCGAGAATCGATCCCTCTTGGCGCCGTCCTCCGCGCAGCCCGGGAACGGCGGCGATGATCCGGTTCGCCATCCGGCTCAGGGGCAGCGACTGCAGCCAGATTCGACCGGGTCCGCGCAGCGTCGCGAAGAACAGCCCCTCGCCGCCGAACAGCGTCGTGGGCACTCAGATTGCCGCGACATCATATACTTCGCAGATGACATGGTCGGCACTGGATCGACCAGGCGATCGTCAACTGGAGAGCGCACAGTGAGGCACACGACTACCGCCGTTTTCCTGCTCATCGGGCTGGCCTACAGCGCCAGCGCCGCCGCACAGCTCGCTCCGCCGAACAGCACCGGCGTGGCGATGGGCCAGCTGCACTATCACGTGAAGGATGTCGAGGCGAACCGGAAGTTCTGGACCGCGCTCGGCGCCGTCGCCACGAAGCAGGGGGCGACGGAGGTCTTGAAGCTGCCGGGCGTGCTGATTTTCCTGACCCAGGGGGCGTCGTCCGGCGGCACCAACGGGTCGGTCGTCAACCACGTCGCTTTCCGGGTCCAGTCGTTTGCCGCGGTCGAGCAAGCCGGGTTCATGGTGCAGCGTCTTGCCCAGTTTCCCGGCGTCGGATCGATCAATACACCGGAAGGCGAGCGGATCGAACTGTTCGAGAACGCCGCCACCAACCTGACGTTCACGCTCGACTCGGGCGGGAACGACGCGACCGCGGACCGTCACAACCACCCGCTGCCGATTCCGATCGCTTTTCACCATATCCACCTCTACGTGCCGCAGGGCGCCGCCGTTGAGGCAAAAAACTGGTACGCGCAGACCTTCGGCGGCGTGCCTGGCAAGCGGTCGAACTACGACGCGGTCGATTTTCCCGGTGTCAACCTGAACTTTTCGTCCAACGCCGCGGCGTCGGTGCCGACCCGGGGGCGGATGCTCGACCACATCGGCTTCGAGGTCGCCAATCTCGAAAAGTTCTGCCAGGGGGCGGCGGCACGCGGCGTGAAGTTCGACGCGCCGTATACGAAGGGACCGGACGGCGTCGCGACGGCCGTGCTGACAGATCCGTGGGGGACGACCATCGAGCTGACGGAGGGGTTGAACCGCTGGTGAGCTGTCCCACGACAAAGGAAGGGGTTCGATTCCGATGAGTGCAAGCCCCGGTTTCGACGCCGACGGTCTGGCCGCGATCGATGTCCACGTGCATCTCGAGCATATGGGTGCGTCGACCGCCGCCGACGAGGGCGCCCGCCGCTACTTCGGTGAGAGCGGCGCCACCAACGACTGGACCGCCCTGGCCGACTACTACCGCTCCCGCCGCATCGGCTGCGTCGTCTTCACGGTCGACGAGAAGCTGACCGGGAGGCCGCAGGTGGCCAACGATGCCGTGGCGGAGTTCGCCGCCGCCCATGCTGACATCGCGATCGCGTTCGCCAGTATCGATCCGGCCCGGGGGGCGGAGGGCGTCGCCGAGGCGCGGCGACTGGTCGGGTCGGGCCTGATCCACGGGCTGAAGCTGCATCCGCCGATTCAGCAGTTCTTCGCCAACGATCGGCTGGCCTATCCGCTCTACGAGGTGTTCGCCGAAGCGCGGCTCCCGGTGCTCTTCCACACCGGCCACAGCGGCATCGGCACCGGCATGCCGGGCGGCGGCGGCATCCGCCTGAAGTACGGCAACCCGATGCCGATCGACGATGTCGCCGTCGACTTTCCGGATCTGCCGATCATCCTGGCGCACCCGTCGTTTCCCTGGCAGGACGAAGCGATCTCGATCTGTCTGCACAAACCGCAGGTCTACATCGATCTGTCGGGCTGGTCGCCGAAATATTTTTCGCCCACGCTCGTGCAATACGCCAACACCCTGCTGAAGCACAAGGTGCTGTTCGGCTCCGACTATCCGTTGCTGACACCCGATCGCTGGCTGGCGGACTTCCAGAAAATCGACATTCGCGACGAGGTGCGGCCGTTGATTCTGAAGGAGAACGCGCGGCGGCTGCTGGGCGTGTGACGCGGACGAATCTACTGAACGACAAGTTGGAGCTGATCCGGGTGAAGGCGGCGCCGGCGGCAGAATGATGGCGCCGGCATCGCGCCCAGCGGGGACGACGGCCATCGGCTGCGGCCCGCTCCAAAGGTAGTGTGAACCGTCCTGCCGCGTATTGCGCACCGCCGCATTACAATGCGCCCTCGTCGAACTGGCTCCTGCTTCGACGGGGAGGTGCACGATGACGAGATTTCTCAGCGCATTTGCTGCCTGTCTTCTGCTCGCCACGCTGTCGTCCTCTGCGCAGACCGGACAGTCGGTGCCGATTCTCGAGAACGAATCGACCGGCGCCTGGTTCGTCGAGCTGTCGAGCCCGCCGGCCGCGGAAGGCACCGCCGTGGCGGCCCTCGAGGGTGAGGAGGCCGGATTCCACACGGCGGCTGCCAGTGCCGGCATCCGGTATTCGGAGGGGCGGCATTTCCGCCGGCTCTGGAACGGACTGACCGTCACGGCGTCCGCCGATGACGTCCGCAAGCTGCGCGCGCTTCCCGGTGTGCAGTCGGTCTATCCAGTGCTGAAGGTCGCGCTTCAGCAGGTCGAGGAACAGCCGGGTGCCGTGGCGGACATGGTGACGGCGATCCGGATGACGGGCGCCGATATCGCGCAGAGCAGCCTCGGCCTGATCGGCCGCCACGTCACCGTGGCAGTCATGGATACCGGCATCGACTACCAGCATCCCGACCTGGGCGGCTGTTTCGGGCCGAACTGCCGCGTCGCCGGCGGCTTCGATCTGGTCGGCGACGACTACAATGCGGGCTCCGCCGACCCCGCGAAACGGGTGCCGCACCCGGATCCAGATCCCGACGACTGCAACGGCCACGGCACGCACGTCAGCGGCATCATCGGCGCCAATGGGGTCGTCAAAGGCGTCGCGCCAGGCGTCACCTTCCGCGCCTATCGCGTGTTCGGCTGCCAGGGGTCGACCACCGCCGACATCATGCTCGCGGCGATGGAAATGGTGCTGGACGACGGCGCCGACGTCTTGAACATGAGCATCGGAAGCGCGCTGACCTGGCCGCAATACCCGACCGCCAAGGGCGCCAACCAACTCGTCAAGCAGGGCGTGGTCGTCGTCGCTTCGATCGGCAATGAAGGCGCCCTCGGTCTCTACGGCGCCGCCGCGCCGGGCATCGGCAAGGATGTCATCGGCGTGGCGTCGTTCGACAACACGCACATGAACGTCGTCTCGTTCGCGATCTCACCCGATGGGACGGTGATTGGCTACATCGCTGCCACCGGCGCGCCGGCGGCGCCGTTGACCGGTGCCTTCCCGATGGCTCGAACGGGAACCGCAACGAGCGCCAGCGACGCCTGCAATATCGGCACTCCGCCAGTGAGCCCCCTGGCGCCGGGAAGCCTGACCGGGAGGGTCGCGTTGATTCGCCGCGGCACCTGCTCGTTCTACGAAAAGGCCTTCAACGCCCAGGCCGCCGGCGCGGCCGGCGTCGTCTTCTACAACAATGCGGCGGGGTTGATCCCGATCGGCCTGACAGGGACGCCCCCGATCACCATTCCGGTCGTCACCATCAGCGACGTCAAGGGCGCGCTGATCGATGCGCGTCTGGCGAGCGGCCCGGTGACGATGACGTGGACCTCGGCGATCGCCAGCGAGCCGCAGCCGACCGGCGGCCTCATCTCCAGCTTCTCGTCGTACGGCCTGGCGGCCGATCTCAGCTTCAAGCCCGACCTGGGCGCGCCGGGCGGGAGCATTCGCTCGACGCTCCCGATCGAGCTGGGCGGCTACGGCAACCTGAGCGGCACGTCGATGGCGTCGCCGCATGTCGCCGGCGCCGTGGCGCTGCTGCTCGAAGCACGGCCGGGCACCAGGCCCCGCGAGGTCCAGCAGCGGCTGCAGAATACCGCCCGTCCGGCCGCGTGGTGGGGCATTCCGGCGCTCGGCCTGCTCGACAACGTCCATCGGCAGGGCGCCGGGCTGCTGCGGATCGACGATGCGGTGAAAGCGCATGCCACCATCCTGCCGAGCAGTCTCGCGCTCGGCGAGATTGAAACCGGCGCCATCACCAGGTCGCTGCGGATTTCATTGGCCGCTGAGAAGCGGCGAGGGCCCGGGCAGGACGACCCGCCGGTGACCTACACCCTGGGCCACCAGCCGGCCGTGGCGACCGGCGCCGACACGTTCGCGCCGGCATTTGTTGCCGGCTTCGCGACGGCGACGTTCAGCGCGCGCTCGGTCACGCTCGGCGGCAAGCCGGGCCATGACGACGACGAGGCGACCGTCGACGTCACCTTCACCGCGCCGCCCGACAGCGTCAGCCGGCTGTTCGGCGGCTACATCACCCTGACCCCCAACGATGGGGGCATCGTGCTGCGCGTTCCGTATGGCGGGTATAACGGGAACTATCAGGCGATCACCGCGTTGACGCCGACTCCGGCTGGATTCCCCTGGCTCGCCCGGCTCGTCGGCACGAGCCTCTTCAATCAGCCGGGCGGCGCGGCGTTCACCCTCGCCGGCGGCGACCTCCCGTACATCCTGGTCCATCTCGACCATCAGGTCAGAACCTTGAAGATGGAGGTCATCAATGTCGTGACCGGGGAACCGGTCGGGTTTGCCGACATTTCGCAGTTCCTGTCGCGCAACTCGTCGCCGACCTCGTTCTTCGCGTTGACGTGGGACGGGACCGCGATGAAGCGGGCCGGCGGCCGGCTCAAGCCGGTTCCCAACGGTTCGTACCGCATCGAGATGTCCGCCCTCAAGGCGCTCGGCGACCGGGACAACCCGAAAGACGTCGAGCGGTGGACGTCACCGACGATCGTCATCAGCCGGCCGTAGGCCTGGCGCGCGCCGCCCCTGCGTCGTCATGTCGATCGGCAGCCGGACCGTGAACGCGGCGCCTCGTCCGACGCCGCCGCTGGCGGCGGTGATCTCGCCGCGATGCAGATCGATGATGCGCTTCACGATCGACAGTCCGAGCCCGAGTCCGCCGTGCGCGCGCGTGCTCGAGGCGTCCGCCTGCCGGAACAGCTCGAAGACAAACGGCAGGAATGCCGGATCGATGCCGATTCCCTGATCCTGGACGCGCAGCTCGCCGCCGCCGTTGACGATCCGGAGGCCGACGACGATGCGGCCGCCGGTGGCGCTGAATTTGACGGCGTTGGACAGTAGATTCCAGACCGCCTGTTGGAGCCGGTCGGGGTCGCCTTCCAGACGGACTGACGGCGTCTCGAACTGCCGCTCGATGGTGATCTGCCGCGCGTCAGCCTCGGGCCGAATCGTCTCGATCGCCTGATTGGCAATCACGACGAGATCGACATCCGTCAGATCGAGCCGGAACTTGCCGGTGGTGAAGCGCGAGACTTCGAGCAGGTCCTCGACCAGCCGGGCCTGTGCCTGGGCGTTGCGCTCGATCCTCAGCAGCGCCTTGTCGACGCCCTCGGCGGGAATCACCTTCGCGATCAGCATTCGCGTCCATCCCTGGATGGCGTTGAGGGGAGTGCGGAGCTCATGCGACAGCGTCATCAGGAACTCGTCCTTCAGGCGATTGGCTTCGCGCTCGCGCGCCAGGAGCCCGGCGCGCTCAGCCTCGGCGCGCTCGATCTGGCTCAGCATGCCGTTGAAGGCATCGACCAGCAGACCGAGTTCGTCGCCGGTGGACCGGCGCGCCCGCAGCGAGTAGTCGTTGCGGCTCGACACCTCGCGTGCGGTCCGAGCCAGGGCGTTGATCGGTTCCGAGATGATCCGTTCGAGGAGCGAGGTCAGGAGGAGCGCCACGATCAGGGCGACGCCGAGGACCATCGCGGCGGTCACTGCCTGGACGCGGGCGCGTCGCGAAACCTCCTCCAGATCGCTTTCCAGGTAAACGCTTCCCGCCGGCCGCCCGGCGACCTGGGTATACACGACGACCTCGACCTGCGTGGCAGCGAACCGGTAGCCTTCCGCGGGCGGCCGATCGGGACAGCGGCCGGCGCCGCCGGCCGGCCTGAACTGGGAGAACAGCTCGCCCGCCGCGGTGTAGAGGCAGCCGAGCCGGACGTGCGGATTCCGCGACAGGGTCTCGAGGGTCTCGCGCGCGGTCGCCGCGTCCTGGAAAGACATCGCGGCGGTGGTGTTCTCGAGAACGATCTGCGCCTGCGTCGAGAGCTCACGGCCGATGTCGGTCCGGAACTGGTAATAGTCCCACGCCAGGAGCGAGCCCGAGGCCAGCATCAAGGCGACGATCGTCACCAGCAGGACCAGCGCCAGCACCTTGGTCCGGATCGAGGCGTCACGCAGCAGCCGGCGCATCGCTATCGCCCGGCCCCGGGGGAGACGCGGCGGGCGACGCGCAGCAGGCGCGAGCTGATGGTCAGGCCGGCGCGCTGCGCCTGGGCCACGCTGACGTCGAAGCGCACGCGCTCGCCATCCCGGACGAATGTCACGACTCCGCCGCGCGAGAGAAAGTCGAAGGTATCGCCGACCGTCAGCACATGAGCGCCTTTGACCGCCGCCAGCAGCCGATCGATGCGCCCGGCTTCGCCGCCGCCGACGAAGAGGATATGGCACGAGCGTGCCGCCTCAGGGCTGATCGGGACCAGGCGCGTCACCGAACGGCCGTCGATGGTTTCACCGGCGATGATGGCATCGAGGCTCTTGACGAAGGATTCGTCGGCGAAGACGCAGACGTGAAACGCGCCGCTCGGAAACGATTCCTCGGGCCAGGCGACGTACTTGGCGAAGTTGTAGAGAAACGCCGCCTTGACGTCGTCTTCCATGACACTGGCGGGCTGGGCGGTCAGCCGGGCGGTGGCGGCCAGCAGCGCGGCGATGACCACCCGCCGGACCCGCGTGTCCGACCGCCGCTTCAGAATCTCCATGCGGACCGCACGCTCACCGCCCGCTGGTAGAGCTCGCGCGGCGTCCCGGCCGCGAATTCCTCGTGCCGGTCGTGCAGCAGGTTTTGTCCGATCAGCGATAGCTCCCAGCGATCGGTCGCCCGCCATCCGAGGCGGGTGGTCAGCTCTGTGTACGGCTCGACGACGGGGTTCGGCAGACGCGAGGTGTAGCGCACGACCGCATCGAGCTCGAAGCGGCGCGGCAGATCGAGTGAGCTGCGGACCGAGAAGAGATGCGACGGATCGTTGGCTTCACTGGCGCCGCCGCTGACGTCGCGGCTGCCCGCCGCTGGCGAGAAACGCTCCCACAGGTAGCTATACGACGCGTGCGCCTGCCAGCGCGGCGTGATGGTGGCGGTGGCGGCGATCTCGGCGCCGGAAGTCCTCGCGTTCAGGCCATTGCCAAGAACAACGGCGTCGCCCGGCGCCGCCGGCGGCTCCTGGCTTCTCAAGTGGTCGTAGTTGTTGGCGAACGCGGCCAGGTCGAACGACACGCGTTCCGCCGGGCGGACCCGATAGCCGGCCTCGTAGGCCAGCACATTTTCCGAGACGAAGGCAGCGGTGCCGGTCAGGAGCAAGCGGTCGCTCGCCGGCAGACGGACCCGCAGGTCGGTGTCGAAGCGCGTCGGCATCCGGACGGCACGCGAGACCGCACCCCACACCGTTTGCCTTGGACCGGGCGTCAACCGCAACCGGAGGTTCGGCTGCAGCTCGAACCCGGTGAAGTCGTTGTGTTCCAGCTTGGCGCCGGCGATGACCGACAGCCGGTTGGGCTTGACCACGATATCGTCCTGCGCGAAGAAACTGCCGAGCGTGGACGTGCGGACCTGCGGATCGAAAAAGAAGCCGGGGCCGTCGCCGAGATCATCACCTCGGGAAGCGCGGAAGCCGGCGCCGAAGACGATGCGGTGACGGGAGCCGAGCTGCAGCTGTTGCTGGGTGTCGACGTCGACGGTGTCGCGCCCGGCGCGATATTGACGCTGGACGCGGCGGTTGGTCCGGTCGTAGTAGACCTGGGCCTGGAACTGCGACGTCGCGGACCATCGCCTGGTCCAGCGCGTCAGCAGATTGCCGCCGGACAGCCGTGTGTCTGGCCGATCGTACAGCCCTTCGGTGCCGTAGTAGACGTCGCCCTGCACCGACCAGAACGAGGTGCGGGCGGCGTTCGACTCGATGCGAAAGCCGGATTGACCGAACTGCACGCCGTCGCCGGCCGGCACTCCGGTCGCGAACACGTGCTCGTCGTCGGCGCGGAATTTGGCGTAGGCCCGGTAGGCGGTGCCGCCTGCGGTGGTGCCTCCGTAGCGGGCGGTCGCGACCGCGCGGGTTTCGGTGCCGGCCGTGATCGTGACCAGTCCGCCCGGCGTGTCGGCGGCCCGCCTGGTGATGATGTTGACCACGCCATTGACCGCATTGGCGCCCCACAGCGTGCCACCGGGCCCCCTGATCACCTCGATGCGATCGATATCCGCAAGGACGACATCCTGCACGTCCCAGAAGACGCCGGAGAAGAGCGGTGAATAGACGGTTCTGCCGTCGATCAGCACGAGCAGCTTGTTCGCCGTCGAGATGTTGAAGCCGCGCGCGCTGATCGCCCATCCCGGCCCGTAAACCTGGGCGAGGTGAACGCCGTCCGCGAGCCTGAGGGCCTCGGCGAGCGAGGTGGCGCCGGAACGCCGGATGTCCTCCTCACGAATCACCGAGATGGCTGCGGCGACGTCGGACAGACGCTCGATCCGCTTCGCGGCGGTCGTGACGGTGAGGTCAGCCAGTTCTTCGATGGTCAGGCGTTTGAGATCCTGTGCCGACTGGGCAGAAGGCGACTGATTGAACCCGGCTTCCTGGGCCTGGAGGGGATCAATCGCCAGTACGGAGAGACAGCAGGCGCCGATCAGGCGGAGCGAGACGCGAGACGTCATCCGGTTCCTTCAAGTGGCCAGGTGCAAGCCGATAACCGCATTCTAGCGCGATGGTTCGCGACGCCGATTCGGTCGGTGCGAATCAGCGCGAGATGCCGCCCGGCTGGATGAAGGCGCAGGGAAGGGGTCGGCGCAGATTCTGCCAGCTCAGCGTGTCTGGCCGTTCATCAACGTCTCGACAGGTGCGGTCGGCGGCCGCGCGCGAGGCGCGTTTCCTGGTTTCCATGGTCCACCGTACGCCGCCATCATCCTGAAGAGTGGTGATGTCCGACACGCCGCACAGGCCCTCCGGCGGCGTGGTGCTGATCCAGCGGCCGCCGTCCTGCCTCGTGAATGTCCGGTCGTAGCGGTTGATGGTGACAAGACAGGTCTGCGGTGCGTAGTCCGAGGTGGTGAAAAACACCTGTTGAAACTCACAGGCCATGCTGGTTCCGGACCGATCGATGTCGCATTCGCCCCCCTCATACGAGAGGTCGCCCGGCCGGGCGGCGCTGGCCAGGAAGGGGATGGTGACATGGGAGACCTGTCGCCCCGCGATCGGCTGCCCGTTGGCCGGGGCCGGGCTGATGGTGCCAACGACCAGGAGTCCAACGCCGGCGGACCTCGCGATGATGGAAGTGTATGTGGGCATGATGCGACTTTCATCTGCGTTCGTGCAGGTGCGCTTCTGGGTAGGCGCCACCTCACGCCGAGGGGCGACGTCGAGAGAGGGCCGGCAGTGGAGGGGTCCGTACGGGTGTGAAAAAATCGATGTAGTGCAGGCCTTTAGTCAGCCGTTCTGGCAGACCTGGAGGTCTGCACTACTTCAGGATCGATTTTTCACCCGCCAGGCCTGCCGTGCGGGAGGAGGCTACTGCTTGGTGACCGAGATGCCTTCGGCCATGACCTCGAGCGCGTGATTACTCCGCATACCGTAGAGGCCGTCGGTCTTGGCGGTCAGCCCGGTCTTGGGCGCCGAATGGACCACCGTGCCGTTGACGACAAAGTCGACCTTGTCGGCCATCACCCGGACCTCGAGCGCATTGACCGACTTGCCGGTCGCGTCGAGCTTCTTCACGGCGGCGTTGGCCGCCTGGCTGACATTCTTCGTGTTGACGTCACCCTCCCGGCGCTTGATCAGCCAGGTCCCATCCTGGGCAACAGTGAAGTACAGGTAAGTCTGTTCGGCGGTGTCGAGGTGCTCGCCGCCGAAGACGAGCCCGTAGTAGTTCGTGTGGCTGCTCGCCTTGAGCTGCGTGAACGTCCCCTTCAGCGTGTAATTGCCGGTCGCGGTATTGGCGGGATTCCAGAACACCGCAGCCTGGGGAGTAATCGCATGAAAACCGTTGCCCATCGCCATGAACTTGATGGCGCCTGACGCATCGGGGTCCGAGGCGCTGGTGCTTCGATCGGCGCGTACCTTCCACCCTTGGGGAGCCTGTGCGGCGAGGGGCGCGAGAGCGGCCAGGGTCAGCGCCGCGATGGTGACGTAACGCTTCATTCGAATGCCTCCTGCGTAGGTTGATATTAAGGAACTATAAGTTTATGCGAAATCGCTGGTCGTTCCCGTAGTATTCGGTGCGGTCCGACCGCGCGCATCGGCTATTTGCCCATCAGTTGCCGCAGCAGCACGGCCGTGCTTTCCCGGACCTGCGGCGCCGCGCCGCGCCCGCGCCCGCCCACCCCGAGCGCGACGTCGAGCGGCGTTCTGTTCTGGCGATCCGCGATGTCCGGCCTGGCGCCGTAATCGGCGAGGAAACGGATGAAGGTGTCATCGCGTCCGGCGGCGGCGAAGTGCAGCGCCGTCTGTCCGGCCTCGTTGACGGCGTTGGCGTCGGCGCCGGCCTCGAGGCAGAGGCGGGCCGCCTCGATCATCTCCTCCGGTGTGGCGTGGCGTTCCTCGAACTCGGCGAAACGGCCGGGCCCGCCGAAGCCGGAGGCCAACATCAGGGCCGTAACCCCGGTGCGTGTGGCCAGTCTGGGGTCGGCGCCGCGTGCCAGCAGGGGACGCATCAGGGTCACGTCACTCTTCTTGGCCGCTCGCATCAGCGGCGTCGCGCCCTCGCCGAGCGTGGCGTCGCCGCGGTCGTGGACCCGGACGAGAATCGGGGCCTTCAGCCGCAGGTTCGGATCCGCACCGTGGGCGAGCAGGGTCTGGACGATGGCCAGCGTGTCGAGGTCGCCAGACGGCTTCGGCGCCGGACGGCCGGGCGTATCGGGAAAGCTGTTGAGATCGACGGCCGCGTAGAGCGGTGTCATGCCGGTCACGTCGCCGACGTTGGGGTCGGCGCCCTGGTCCAGCAACACGGCGGCGAGATCGTAATGGGCGTTGATGATCGCCACCACCAGCGCCGTCGTCCCATCGGGATCGGTCAGGTTGAGATCGGCATGCGCCGCGGCGAGTGCGCGGACGGCGCCGGTGGCGTTCTGCCGGGCCGCATACATGACCGGCGTCCAGTCGCCGGGCGGCAGCACGGTGAGACGGCCGGACTTCCCGTCGCCGTACTCGCGGAGCGGGTAGGTCATCGCCCGGGAGCGGCCGTTGACGTCGGCGCCATGCTCGACCAGCACCTTGATGACGGCCGGATGGTTTTCCGCCGCCGCCCAGATCAACGCGGTCTCGCCGAGGATCCGCTCGCGGGCATTGACGTCGGCGCCGCGCGCCAGCAGCAGCCGGACGGCCTCCGCGCTGCCGGTACGGGCCGCCGTCATCAGGATCGTCTGGCCCTGTGACAGCGGGGCGTTGGGATCCGCGCCCGCCTTCAGCAGTACCTCGACCATGACCGCGTCGGCGTTGATGGCGGCGAGCAACAGAGGCGTGACGCCGTTGCGGGTGGCCGCATTGACTGCGGCGCCGTCACGAAGCAGCCGTTGCGCGGCGCCGTGATCGCCGGCCTGGACGGCGCGATGCAGCGCGGTGGTGCCGTCGGCCGACGGCCTGGTGGCATCCTCGGCCCCGGCGCCCAGTGTGGCGGCGAGCACCAGCAGGACGGTCGCAGTGTTCAAGAGCATCATCTTCAGTTCAGCACTCGCATCATGGTCCGGCTGAAGCCGGACCCCACGTACGGGGACACGGTGTTTCCGCATTCATTCAGCAATCTGCGTTCAGCATTCAGCAATTCCAGTACTCAAAATAGTTCCACCGCCCCGTTGCTGTCCCCGACGTGATCGATCGGGCTGCCGTAGTGCTGCGCAACGGCCATCCAGAGATTCCCGATCGGCGTGCGCGTCGGCAGCGCGAGGTGGCGATGGCCGGTACCGACGCCGCCGCCGACCGCGATCAGCGGCAGCGGATCGCTCGCGTGCTGATTGGGGTTGCCCATGCCGCCGCCGTAGAAGATCAGCGAGTGATCGAGCAGCGAGCCGTCGCCATCCGGCGTCGCGCGCATCCTGTCCAGGAACTTCGCGAACAGCTCGACGTGATAGGTGTTGATCCGGGCGACCTTGGCGATGTTCTCCGGGTCGTTGCCATGGTGCGATACGGTGTGGTGCTGTTCGGTGACGCCAATCTGCGGATAGGTCCGCTGGCTGAGCTCGCGGTCGGTCATGAACGTGACCACCCGCGTCAGGTCGGTCTGATAGGCGATGGTCATCAGGTCGTACATCAGCGCCAGATGATCCTCGAACGCCTCCGGGATGCCGACCGGCAGCGCGACCGACGTCACCTCGGTGCTGTTGTGCGCCTCGGTCCGTTCAATCCGCCGCTCGATCTCGCGGATGTTGTCCAGGTATTCGCCGAGCCGGGCCCGATCGCGGGCGCCGAGCCCGCGTTGCAGCTGGCCGGTCTCCTTGGCGATCAGGTCGAGGATGCTGATCTTGCGCTCGGCCCGGGCGCGGCGCTCCGCCGGTGTGCCCGGCCGTCCGAACATCCGTTCGAACAGCACGCGCGGGTTGATCTCCATCGGCAGCGGCGTCGTCGGCGAGCTCCACGAGATCGTGTTGGTATAGGCGCAGCTGAAGCCGCTGGTACACGCGCCGATGTAACCGGTGTAGTCGGTCGTCGCCAGCTCGAGCGACGGAAAGGGCGTCTCCTGGCCGATCTGCTTGGCGATGATCTGATCGATGGTGATGCCGGCGCGAATGTCTTCCGCCTCGGTCCGCTTCGGGTAGACGCCGGTCAGCCAGCCCGAGGCGCTGATCGCATGGTCGCCCTCGACGACGCCCGGGTTGGCCCGGGTCAGATTGCTGACGACGACGAGTGAGCTCTGGAATCGCTCGAGCGGCTTCAGGATCGGCGTCAGCTCGAAACCCGTGCCTGGCGCCGCCGGAATCCATTGATCCACGATCGCGCCGTTCGGCACGAACACCGCTCCGAACCGAGGCGGCGGGTTCGCCGCCGTCCTGACGATCGGGGTGAAGGCGGGGACCATCGCGTCGAGCAGGGGCAGCGCCAATGCCGCGCCAACTCCGCGTATGAAGGTCCGGCGGGGCAGTGCGATTTTCTTGATCACCATGGCGGATTCACCAACTGTCAATCACTCCCCGGCAGTTGCCGTTCGCATCTGAAACGGCAGACTGTTCACCACCCCGAGAATCACCGATGAGAAGCGATGGTTGCTGCGGGCCGACTCGCGCAGCATCGCCCGGATCGCCGGCATGTCGTGCGCGTCGAGGCCGCGGCCGAGGGCATAGGTCAGCAGCTTCTCGGTCATCGTGCCGGCGAAGCGCTCCGGGTGGCTGGTCAGCGCCTGACGCAGCGTCACGACGCCGTCGACCCGGGTGCCGTCCGCCAGTACGCCTGACGCATCGATTGGCGCGCCGGCATCCGCGGTCCGCCAGCCGCCGATCGCATCGAAGTTCTCCAGCGCGAAGCCGATCGGATCCATCACCTTGTGGCAGCTCGCACACACCGGATCGGCACGGTGGTCGGCCATCTGCTCGCGCATCGTCTTCGGCTTCGCGCCTTTTTCGTTTTCCTTGAGCGCGGGCACATTCGGCGGCGGGGGAGCAGGCGGTGTCCCGAGGATGTTCTCGAGGACCCACTTGCCGCGGACCACGGGCGACGTCCTGGTCGCGTGCGAGGTCAGCGCCAGGATGCTGCCGTGCCCGAGCAGGCCCCGGCGGTTCTCGTCGGCCACCGGCACGCGCCGGAAGTGGCTGCCGTACACGTTCGGAATCCCGTAGTGCCTGGCCAGTCGTTCGTTGACGTAGGTGAAATCGGCCGTCAGCAGATCGAGGACGGTGCGGTCCTCGCGCATGACGCTCTCGAACAGCAGCTCGGTCTCCCGCTGGAAGGCCTGCCGGAGGTTGTCGTCGAAATCGGGAAACTCGTCCGAGTTCGGCAGCACGTTCCGCACGTTGCGGAGCTGCAGCCACTGGCCGGCGAAATTGCTGATCAACGCGTGCGCCCGCGGGTCGGCCAGCATCCGGCGGACCTGCTGCTCGAGCACGGCCGGCATCTTCAGCCGGCCGGCGGCGGCGGCTGCGATCAGCTCATCGTCGGGAAGACTGCTCCAGAGGAAAAACGAGAGGCGCGTCGCCAGTTCGACGTCGCTGACGCGATGGACCGTGCCAGGCGCGGCGCCGGCGGGATCCCGTTCAAGGCGGAAGACGAACTTCGGACTGGCGAGGATCACGTGCAACCCGCGCTCGATGCCGGTGTCGAACGTCCCCTCGCGCCGGCCGGCCTGGTAGAAGGCCATCAGCGGCTGCACATCGGCGTCGGTGACCGGGCGGCGAAAGGCGCGGCGGGCCAGCGTCGACAGGATCTGGCGGGCACACGCGGATTCCCCGGTCCGGCCGGCCGGGCTGCAGACGAAGATCCGCCGGCGGCTCGGCGTGTCGCCCGGACCGGTCGGCTTGAACGGGCCGCTGATAGTGAGCGACTGGATATGCGGCCGTCCGGTCCAATCGAGCGTGTCGGCGGCGCTCTTCAGGAACGGCCGCAGCCGCGCCGTATCCGCGACGGCAAAGTTCTCCACGAACGCGATCGCGACCTCGTGCGGACCGGCGGGCACCGCCAGCCGCAGGCTGACGCGCGCGTCGATCGCGTCCGCGGTATCGGTCGGCTTGTCGAACGCGGCGGCGAGGTCATCGTTGCCGCCGATTGTCGCCGCATGCACGCGCCGTCCGTCGACCGTGATTTCCACCTCGTGGGGGTGCTCGAGGCCGCGCAGGTTGCCGAAGTTGGTCCGGTACAGCTTGACCTGGAAGGCATACTCGCCGTCGAGCGGAAAGACGTGCCGGGCGAGCAGCCCGCCGACCGTCCCCAGCGGCAACCCTTCGAGATGACCGTTCTGCGACAGATCCTGACGGACCCGGTAGGTGTCGCTGGCCGGCCCTTCGCCCGGATCGCCGACCGCCAGCGCGCTGATCTTCTCGGCCGCGGCCAGGTAGCGCTCCTGCAGCGCCGGCGAGACGCCCAGCACCTCGGCGATGTTGTCGAAACCGTAGGCGGCGTTATCGGGCGGCAGCAGCGCGGCGGCGTCGACATCCACCGCGAGCAGATCGTTGATCGCGTTGGCGTATTCGGCGCGATTCAACCGGCGGAGCAGCGCCGAGCCGGGACTCGGATGTCCTGCGGCCGCACGATCGAGTGTCAGCTCCAGCCACGACGCCAGCGCGTCGGCAGCAGCCGGCTCGGGCCGGCGCGCGCCGGCGGGCGGCATCGCGCCGGTCCGGATCTTCCGCACGACCTTCTCCCAGACGTCAGCATCCTGGGGAACCCGGGCGAGATCCAGGCGGTCCAGCGCCAGACCGCCGGTCTTGAGGCGCTCGTTGTGGCAGGTGACGCAGTAGCGGTCGACCGTCTCCCGCGTTCCCAGCGCCGGCGGAAGGTCCTGGGCCTGAAGCGTCGCCAGCGCGCGGTTCGAACCCGCTGCCACCACGATGGTCGCGGCCGCCGTCCATGCCAGCGCCGTGATCAGGGAAATGCGGCGAATCGTCACCAGTCCCCCCGAGCAAACGCGCCCTTCGTCATCCCGGAATCCTTTCGGCAGGTTTCAGTCGCCGCACCGACACGGTCCGGCTGAAGCCGGACACCACGTACCCACCTCGCCTACGTCGGGTCCGCTTCGGGCGACCATGGCTCCCGTTGCGTACGTAGTGTCCGCCTTCAGGCGGACCGTGATACTCCGACGTGCTTCAGCTGGCAGACCGCGCGTTTTACTGCTGATCGGAGTGTAGAGAGGCGATCGCGGGACGTCAATCCCACGATACCCCGAGATAAATGTCTTGACACGACGACCACAGACCGGAAGATCGATCCGTGCCGACGACAACCCGCCATGGGGCCGCAGCATGGCTGATCCTGCTGGCGGCGTGGCTGCCACCCGCCGTTGCCGCCGCTGCTCCCGGCGGCCAGGCGGGCGCCGCGCCATCTGCCGCCGTCCCCGCCGGGCGCGTGACCTTCTCGAGGGACATTGCGCCAATCGTCTTCGAGCATTGTTCGACCTGCCATCGGCCGGGCGGCTCGGCGTCCTTCAGTCTGCTGAGCTATGCCGACGCGCGGGCTCACGCCGCGCAGATCGCCGCCGCCACCAGGAGCCGGTACATGCCGCCCTGGAAGCCCGAACCCGGTCACGGGCAGTTCGTGGGCGTCCGCCGCCTGACCGACCAGCAGATCGAACTGATTCAGCAGTGGGTGGCCGATGGGGTCGACGAAGGCGACGCCGCGGCGATGCCGCCGGCTCCCGTCGCGGGCAGCGGCTGGCACCTTGGCCCGCCGGACATCGTCGTCACCATGTCACGGCCGTACACCCTGCGCGCCGCGGGCGACGACGTGTATCGCCATTTCGTCATCCCGGTGCCGGTCCCGGCGCGGCGGTTCGTCAAGGCGTGGGAGCTCCGGCCGGGCAATCCCCGCGTCCTGCACCATGCCACGATGGAGCTCGATCCGACGGGCGCGTCGCGGCACCTCGACGAGCACGATCCGGAACCCGGCTACGAAGGACTGATCGCTCACACGTCGATGGCGCCGGACGGCTATTTCCTCGACTGGGCGCCGGGGCACACGCCGTACGTCGCGCCGGACGGGATGGCCTTCCCTCTGGAACCGGGCAGCGACCTGGTCCTGATGCTGCACCTGCGCCCAAGCGGACGGGAAGAAACCATCCAGGTCAGTGTCGGCCTGTATCTGTCCGATACGCCGCCGACACGGGTGCCGGCACTGCTCCGGTTGACGCGCCAGGATCTCGAGATCCCGGCCGGCGACAAGCAGGTCGTGACCAGCACCTTCACGCTGCCGGTCGATCTCGACCTCTACACCGTCCAGCCGCACGCTCACAACCTGGCCCGGGAGATCGAAGGCGTCGCGACGCTCCCTGACGGCACCCGGCAGCCGTTGCTCTATGTCCGGGACTGGGATTTCAACTGGCAGGACGTCTATCGCTACGCGTCGCCGGTGTCGCTGCCGGCCGGTACTGTCGTATCGGCGCGCTGGAGCTACGACAACTCGGCGGACAATCCCCGCAATCCGAACCGTCCGCCGCAGCGCGTCACATTCGGACAGCGCACCTCTGACGAGATGGCCGAGCTCTGGTTTCAGGTCGTGCTGCGCAATCAGGCCGATCGCGACCTGTTCACCCGTGCCTTCCGCTCCCGTCTGCTCGCGGAGAACATCAAGGGCTACGAGATGATGCTGCAGGCCGATCCCGACAACGCCTCGATGCACGACGACGCGGCGCTGTTGTACGCCCAGGCCGGGAATGCCGCTGGTGCGGCCGGCCATTTTGCCGCCACGGTGCGCATCAAACCGGAATCGGCGGCCGCGCAGTACAACCTGGGGACCGTGCTGCTGCTGCAGAGCCGGCGCGACGAGGCGCGCCGCGCGTTCCAGCGGGCCGTCGAGATCGACCCGGCCTACGCCAATGCGCATCGCAGCCTCGGCACCGTGTTGTACGCGGAGGGCCAGCTCGACGACGCGTCGCGATCCTACCGGCGCGCCATCGAGCTGGCGCCGGGCGACGCGTCCGCCCACCACAATCTGGGTGTGCTGCTGCAGGTGCAGGGCAAGCTGGCGGAGGCGATCGCCGAGTATCGCGAGGCGGTGCGCCTCGATGGCCGCCAGGTAGACGCGCACTTCGGCCTGGCCGTCTCGCTGGCGGGGCTGGGCCAGTTCGAACAGGCCGTGGCGAGCGCCGAACAGGCGCTGGCGCTGGCGACCGCCGGCCGCAGCGACCGTCTGGCCGCCCAGATCCGGGCGCAGCTCGACGCCTACCGGCAGCGCCTCGCGCCTGCAGTCACAAAGTAAACGTCGCTCCTGCAGTCACAAAGTAAACAATGTGCCGGACGGCGTGTGCGGCCTCGGCGTCTCGGATACACTCTGCCGGGTGGCGCGATCCAAATAGTTGAGTCGCGGCCACAAGCCGGAAGTCCCTGCCCATTTTTGGGGTTGTCTTTCGCCGCCGCCTGCGAGACGCTCATTACGGTTTTATTACGTCACCAGATCGCTTCGTGCCTGGACATGGCGAGCTGCGTCGTCCGGCCCCTTTGGGCTGGCGGGCACAGCTCGTACCAGTGAGCACTCCCGCGCGATCAGTCGAGGAGGAAACGGTTCATGCGTAGAGGGTTCCTGATATTCGGGATCGGTCTGGTGTTCATCATGCTGCCCGGCACGGCGCTCGCCCAGAGCGCGATCGCCGGGGTGGTCAAAGACGCCACCGGCGCGGTGCTTCCCGGGGTCACCGTCGAGGCGAGCAGTCCGGCGCTGATCGAAAAGGTGCGGTCGGCGACAACCAACGAGGCCGGGCAATACCGGATCGTCGACTTGCGGCCGGGCACCTATGCCGTGACCTTCACCCTCCCGGGCTTCAGCACCGTCGTTCGCGAGGGCATCCTGCTCGAGGCCAACTTCACGGCGCCGATCAATGCCGACATGCGGGTGGGCGGCCTGGCGGAGAGCATCACGGTCAGCGGCGAGACGCCAATCGTCGACGTGCAGACCAGCACCAGGCGGGAAGTCGTGTCGCAGCAGATGCTCGAGTCGATTCCGACCGGCCGCAACTTCCAGTTGATGGCCAACACGGTCCCCGCCGTCAGCTCCGGCGTCATCGACGTCGGGGGCTCGAGCGCGATGTGGACCGGCGGCAGCCTGCTGGTGCACGGCTCGCTCAGCGGCGACTCGAGAACCCTGATCGACGGCATGGTGGTGGACGCCATGTTCGGCGCCGGCCAGTGCGCCTGCGTCTATGACAACGAGGCGCAGACCCAGGAAATGGCGGTACAGGTCACCGGTGGGGCGGCTGAAAACCAGCTGTCCGGCGTGCTGGTCAACCGGATTCCGCGCACCGGCGGCAACCGGTTCAGCGGCGACGCCCTGTTCCAGTTTGCCAACGGCAGCACCCAGGGCGTCAACCTCGACGACGCACTGCGCGCGAGGGGAATCTCGACGCCGGACAAGCTGTACCGCGACTACGACGTCAACTACAGCGCCGGCGGGCCGATCGTCAAAGACAAGCTGTGGTTCTTCGTCTCCGGGCGCAACTGGGCCTACAACAACTACGTCGCCAACGCGTTCCGGCCGGATGGCAGCCAGGCGATCGACGACAACAACCTGAAGGCGTTTCCCGCCCGACTGACTTACCAGGCGAGTCAGAAGAACCGCGTGACGGCGATGTTCGACTGGACCAACAAGGTCCGCGGCCACCGCAACCTGTCGCCGACCGTGTCGCCGGAAGCGGCGATCGGGCAGGCCCAGCCGGCGCAGCACATCCTGCAGGCGAAGTGGACGTCGACGATTTCCAATCACCTGCTGTTCGAGACCGGCTACTCGCAGTCGTATAACGCGCCGCTCTACACCTACGAGCCGGAGGTCGCCGTCGCGACGTGCTTCACCGCCTTCGCACTCTGTGGGCCGGGCACCAATTACGGCGGCGTCGCCCACGTCGACACCCTCCAGGGGAATCGGAACACCGTCGCGTCGGCCGCCGGAGCGGTGTCAGGCTCCGGGCCGGCCTTCATGCCGGCCCTGTCGCACGTCTACATGGCGTCGTTGTCCTACGTCTCGGGCGCCCACAACCTCAAGGGGGGCCTCCAGCACCGCTGGGGTTACGCCAAGGACATCCGGCCCCTGATCAACGGCGACTCGAATCAGCTGTATCAGAACGGCCGGCCGTTCGCGATTGACGTCTTCAACACGCCGTTCGACAACCGCGCCGATGTCAACGCCGACCTCGGCATCTTCGTCCAGGACACGTGGACGACGAGGCGCCTGTCGCTCAGCCCCGGATTCCGGTGGGACCACTTCAACTCGTCGATTCCGGCGCAGGACGCGCCGGCCGGGCGGTTCGTCGCGGCGCGGCATTTCGACGCCATTCCCGACGTGCCGAACTGGAACAATTACTCGCCGCGCTTCGGCGCCTCCTACGATGTGACCGGCCAGGGCCGGACCGCCTTGAAGGGCAACGTCGGTGTCTACGTGCAGTCGCAGGGGCCCGGGTTCGCCTCCACCTACAATCCCCTGTTCTTCTCGACCGACCGCCGTACCTGGACCGATCCGAACGGCGACGACATCGCCCAGGAGAGCGAGCTCGGTCCCACCAGCAACCTCACGTTCGGCGTCCGCCGCAATCAGAACCCCGACCCGGACATCAAGCGGCCGTTCCAGTGGGTCTGGGACATCGGCGTGCAGCATGAGGTGGTGCGCGGTCTGGCGGTGACGGTCAGCTTCAACCAGCGCAGCTTCCATGAGATCACCTGGACCAACAACCTGGCGCTCGATCCCAGCGACTATCTGCTGCTGGGGGTCGCCGATCCGCGCGACGCCAGCCAGACGCTGCCGATCTACAGCGTCAGCAGCACGAAGTTCGGGCAGGTCAACGAGCTCGATACCAACTCGGACCTGAACCGGCGGATGTTCCGTGGTGTCGACGCCACCTTCAACCTGCGGCTGCCTGGCGGCGGCGCACTCACCGGCGGCACGTCGACCGGCCACACCGTCACCACCACGTGTGAGGTCGAGGATCTCAACGCGACGCGCTTCTGCGATCAGACCCAGTACGACATTCCGTTCCTGACGGCATTCAAGCTGTCCGGCACGTATCCTCTGATCTACGGGATTCGCGTCGCCGGGTCGTTCCAGTCGACGCCGGGCAGCGAGCGGTCGATCACCTACCAGGTGGTCAGGGCGCTGGTGCCGGGGCTGAGCCAGGCCTCCGTCAGCGTGCGGCTGAACCAGCCGGGCACGCTCTACAACGATCGCATCAACCAGCTTGATTTCAGCCTGTCGAAAGCGTTCCGCGCGGCTGGTGCCGAAGTCAGGCCGACCGTCGATCTGTTCAACATGCTGAACGCGAATCCGGTGACGGGACAGGTCAACGCCTACGGCAGCTCGCTGAACAACGTCACCGCCATCCTGGCGCCGCGTCTGGTTCGATTCGGCGTGACGGTGAAATTCTGACGTGTCTCATTGACCCTCGTACGTGGGATCCGGCTTCAGCCGGATTGATCTGCAGTCGGACTGAAGTCGGACGCCCGTACGATTGTTGAAATGTGCGGTCCGGCATCAGCCGGACCGTGACCAGCGATCAGTTTCGCTGCAGTCTGGCCGTCACGCGGGTCTGCTGGTCGGCGG
>JBDTRR010000050.1:0-36245 GCA_039931615.1 Acidobacteriota bacterium | reverse complement strand
GTTCATCAGCGTACGAATTCACCACCGATAATGGTCATCCGCACGGTCGTGGTGAGGATCTCGGCCGGCGGCACGCGCATGATGTCGGCCGACAGGATCACCAGATCCGCCAGCTTGCCGGGCTCGAGTGAGCCGAGGAACGTTTCGGCGTGCGCCGCGTAGGCGGCGTCCAGTGTGAGTGCCTTGAGCGCCGCCGCGCGCGACAGCCGCTGGCCGGGCATCCAGCCGCCCGGCGGGTTGCCGGATCGATCCTGCCGGGTGATGGCGGCGTAGAAGCTGAACATCGGGTTCGGTTCCTCGACCGGAAAATCGGATCCGCTGGCGATGATCGCACCCGACCCGAGCAGCTTCTGCCAGACGTAGGCGCCCTCTTCCATCCGGGCCGGCCCGATCCGCGCCGGCACCCAGGGCATATCCGATGTCGCATGCGCCGGCTGCATCGAGGCGATGACCTGCAGCGCGCCGAACCGGGGAATTTCCGCCGCGTCGAGGATCTGCGCGTGCTCGTTGCGCAGCCGGAGATCGCGGGCGCCGGGCACCTCGCGCTGGACGCGCTCGAAGGTGTCCATCACGATGCGGTTGGCGCGATCGCCGATGGCGTGGACGCTGGTCTGGAAGCCGGCCCTGGAGGCGGCCAGCGTCTGCGCGTAGATCTCCTCGGGCGAAGTGGTGAGCAGACCGCTCGTGCCTGGCTCGTCCGAGTACGGCTCGAGCAGGGCGGCGCCGCGCGATCCGAGCGCGCCATCGGCCTGGATCTTGATGGCGCGGACCGCCAGGTGATGATTGGCGTAGTCGGTCAGCGGCCCTTTCTGGAAGATCGGCGTCAGTGCCGGCAGCGAGCCGCGCAGCATCACATAGAGCCGGGTTTTCAGCCGGCCGGCATCGATCAGCCGCTTGTAGACGTCGACCGTCTCACTGCTGGTGCCGGCATCGTGCACGGTGGTCAGGCCGAGACGCCGGGTCTCCTGATCGGCCAGCAGGATCTGCGACTCGAGCTGAGCGGCGCTGACCGGCGGGATCTTCGCCTCGACCAGATCCTGGGCGCGATCGATGACCACACCGGTCGGCTCCCCCGCCGTGTTGCGGATGATGCGGCCGCCCGGCGGATCGGGAGTGGTCCTGCCGAGGCCGGCGGCGTCGAGTGCCTGCCGGTTGGCCAGGCCGGCATGTCCGTCGACGCGGGTGAGATACACCGGGTTGGCCGGCGTGACGGCGGTCAAGGCGTCGTGCGTCGGCCAGTCCTTGCGGTCCCAGTCGTTCTGATCCCAGCCGCGGCCCAGGATCCACTCGCCTGGGCGGGCGGCGGCGGCGCGCTGGCGCACCGCCTCGATGACCTGCTGATAACTGGCGGTGCCGCGGAGGTCGAGCGTCTGCAGGCTCGCCCCGAGCTCGGCAAAGTGACCGTGCGCATCGTGCAGACCCGGCACGATCGTCGCCCCTCCCGCATCGATGACCTTCGTCGACGGCCCGGCCAGCGGCAGCAGTTCCGCGCTGGCGCCGACGCGGGCAATCCGGTCGCCGCGGATCGCAATCGCCTGCGCCGTCGAGTTGCCGGCGTCCCCGGCGTAGATGCGCGCGTTGTGGATGAGCAGGTCCGGCGGCTCGGCGCTCTCCGTCCCGCCGCAGCCAGCGAGCGCACCCAGGCCGGCCGCCAGCGCCAGACCGGCCGCGAGCGCGCCGGCCCGCCAGCCGGTCATGACGGTTCGACCGGCCTGCCCACGACCGCCGTGCCGTCGCACAGCACCTCTGTCACGCCGTTCATGGTCCGGTCGCGTCATCGCGGACCGATCACGGCTTCTGCCCGATCCGGTAGAGGTGGGTGTTGCTGCGAATGAACAGCGACCCGCCCGAGACGGCGATCGAGGCGAGCGTCGCGCCGTCGAGCTCGTTGGTCGCGATCTTCCGGAACACCCGGCCCGGCGCGATCACCGTCGCCACGCCTTCCTCGCTGAGAAAGTAGATCCGCCCGTCGGCCGACACCGGCGACGCCGAGTAGTTGCCGCCGAGCCGCTGCTGCCAGTGCGTCTCGCCGGTCCTGGCGTCGAGGCAGGTGGCGATGCCGATGTCGCTCACCACGTAGAGCTCGTCGCCAACCAGCAGCGGCGACGGCGTGTAGGGCGCGGCGCGGCGGAGCGTCCAGGCAATATGCGTGCGGGTGACGTCGCCCGCGCCGTCGGCGCGCACCGCGATCAGCGCCGGCTGCTGGAACCCGGTCGCGATGTAGACCAGACCGTGGCCGTAGACCGGACGCGGCACATTGGAGAACCCGTCGGCATAGCTGACCCGCCAGATCTCCCGGCCCGATGCCGGATCGTAGGCGGCGGCCCGGTAGGCGCCGGCGCTCACCAGCTGGTCGCGGCCGCCGACACGAATCACCAGCGGCGTCGAATAGGCCTGCTCCCACGGCTGGCGTCGATCGGTCTTCCAGCGGGTCTTCCCCGTCTCCTGGTCGAGCGCCACGACGAACGCCGCGTCGCTGCCGTCGGCGCTGAACATCAGCAGCCCGCCGAACAGCACCGGCGACCCGCCGTTGCCGTGCTGCGACTCGTAGCGCAGCCGGGTCTTCCAGACCAGCTCGCCCGCCGCGGTCAGCGCCGCCGTGCCGTCGGCGCCGAAGTGCACGTAGACGCGATCGCCATCGACGATCGGCGTCGGCGACGCCAGGCTGTTCTTGGCGTTCACCGGGTCGGCGCTGCGGGCGCGAAACACTTCGACGTCGGCCAGCGGCCGGCCGGTCTCGACGTCGAACGACAGCGCGCGCATCGATCCGCCGCGGTCGTTGACCGCCGTGGTCAGCCAGACGCGGCCGTCGGCGACGACCGGCGACGACCAGCCCAGCCCCGGGACACGGGTCTTCCACACCACGTTGCGCGATTCGCTCCACTCGATCGGTAAACCGCGCTCGCTCGAATGCCCCTGACCGGTCGGGCCGCGGAACCCGGGCCAGTCTTCGGCGGCGGCAGCGAGTCCGCCGAGCGCAATCAGGAAGAGGACGATCGAGACGCGGACGACGATCGGCCATCGCGGCGCCGCCGCACGGCAGGCGACGGCGCGGTGCCCGTCGAAACGACCTCCGCCTCTGGGTAACTCTGTGGCCAACGTCAACCGCGCGTTCTGGATGCGGGGGTAGTGGCTACTTGCTGCGCTGGAGAATATCCCGGTGCAGGCGCGCCACGGTGTACATGTAACCGCCGACCGGCGCAAAGCGCTCAGCCGCGGCCGTCGTCATGTGCTCGAGTGCCTTGGTCTTGTCGCCGATGGCGTCGAAGTACAACCCGAGGTAGAGCTGGGCGTAGAACTGGCCGTCCGGTTGCGCGCCCGCCGCCGTCAGCACCTGCTCGGGCGTGAGGGTGCCGCCAAACATCTGGTAGATCTCCCGCATCGGCCGCCGCGAGTCGGGACCGACCGGCAGCAACGCGGCCTTCGCCGCCGCCGCCGAGTCGGTTCGCGCGACGCAGGCGAAATGCCAGGCGGCATTCTCGACATCGTTCGGATTCACCGTGCGGTGGGATTCGAACTGGGCGCGGCATTCCTTGAAACGGCCGGCCAGGTACTGGGCGATGCCGCGCTGCCAGAGTCCGGGCGCCGAGTCCGGCGAGATCTTGACGAGGGTGTCGAAGCCGGCCACGGACTCGGCGATGCGGCCGCCGCGGAAGTCGGCGACGGCGCGATCGAAGACGGCCTGCGGACCCTCTTGCGCCGCCTGCGACGACGCCACCACAGCGGCCGCCGAGGTCAGCGCAATCAACGCCAGGGCGATTCGGGCGATCATGATGCGCCCTCATTCTAACGCCGGGTCGAAGTCCCGGCCTCGGCAATCACAGTCCGGCTGAAGCCGGACACTACGTACGCCAAGCATCAGGCGAGCCTTTCAGGTGTAGGGGACGGTCTTCAGACCGTCCCGTCGGCAACGGGCGAGTCGATTTGGAGCCGGCTAGAGCGGCGTCATGTTATAAACGCACGCTGGCCAGGAGCCCACGATGCGCAAAATCGACGTCTTCACCCACATCTATCCGCCCGACTTCTTCAAGAAATTGATGCAGATCGCGCCCGACTTCAAGGACGTCGGGAAACGCAGCCGCGGCGTGCCGATGCTCTACGACCTCGACGAGCGGTTTCGCGTCATGGATCGGTTCGACGGCTACGAACAGATCCTGTCGCTGCCGACGCCGCCGCTCGAGGTGATGGGCACGCCGGCCCAGGCCCTCGAGCTCGCCCGCGTGGCCAACGACGGCATGGCCGAACTGGTCTCGCGCCACCCGCAGCGCTTCGCCGGATTCGTCGCCTCGCTGCCGTTCAACGATCCCGACGCCGCGGTCCGGGAAGCGCGCCGCGCCGTCGACGACCTCGGCGCCAGCGGCATCCAGATCTTCTCGAATGTGAACGGCAAACCGATCTCGGCGCCGGAATTCCTGCCGATCTTCGAGACCATGGCCGGCTACGATCTGCCGCTGTGGCTGCACCCCTACCGCGGCGCCGCCGCCGCCGACTACCCGACCGAGGACACCTCGCAGTACGAAATCTGGTGGACGTTCGGCTGGCCATACGAAACCAGCGTCGCGATGGCGCGGGTCGTCTTCGAGGGGCTCTTCGATCGGTTCCCGAACCTCAAGATCATCGCGCACCACCTCGGGGCGATGACGCCGTTCTTTGCCGGCCGCATCGGCCCGGGCTGGGATCAGCTCGGCGTCCGCACCTCGGATCAGGATCTCTCGCTGGTGCTCAAGCGGCTCAAGAAGCGGCCGATCGACTACTTCCGGATGTTCTACGGCGACACGGCGGTCTTCGGCGAGTACTCGGCGACGCTGTGCGGGCTGGATTTTTTCGGCGTCGACCACGTCCTGTTCGCCTCGGACGCACCATTCGACCCGGAGAAGGGCCCGATGTACATCCGCGAGACGATCGGCATCGTCGACCGGCTGCCGATCTCGGAGCCGGAGCGGGAGCGGATCTACTGGCGCAACGCCGTCGCGCTGCTGAAGCTGGCGGCGTAGGGATCCGGACGGACACGGCGAGGAGGCGGCCTTGATAGGGCGGCGGATTCGCCAGGCCCACGCGACGCTCGGCGGCGACCGCTACGCCTGTCGTGAGTTCATCGGGCGCGCTGATCCCAATCCTTGCCGCGATCCCCGGGCACGATCCGGCGGAGCGTGTAGATGTCCGAGGCTGCGAGTTCGTCGTGGCGCGACGCCAGCTGCTCCCAGGGATCCCACACCGCACTCAACACCCGGCCCGTGAGGCCATCGCTCTCGCGCGAGGCGAGCCACACGATGAGCTCCGCCGCCCGCGCCGGTGGCGAGCCGCCGTCGACGCGCTGTTCGACAGCCCGGCGATACTCCCGCTCGCCGACGCGGGCCGGCCCCGCCTCGAGCACTTGATCGAGCAGGCGCGTGTTCATCGCCCCTGGGGCGACGGCGTTGACGTCAATCCCGAATTGCAATACGTCCAGCGGCCGTTCGACGTGCTCGATCACCTCGATGGGTGGGTCAGCGCGAAATCCGAGGCCGCTTCCCGTGTGCCGTCCGTCCCATCGGCCGAGACGATGATCTCGAACGGCTGACCGCGGCCGCGAAAATAGTCGTGTGCCTCGCCAACGGTCTCCCGAATTCGTCCCACTTCGTCATACGCGGGGATGACCAGGCTGACGTACGTCATCAAGTTACCTGTGCGAAGGTAGCGAGGCTCCGTCTCCGACCGAATCGTAAGTGGCGTCCGACTTCAGTCGGACTACGGATCAAATCCGGCTGAAGCCGGATCCCACGTACGAGGGGGCGTGCGATGCCGCAGCCTCGCCAGCTTTGGCCCAGATACCTTAACAGATCGGAACCGATGCGAGGAGCGCGTCGGACGCGATACCATGGCATGTCGTGCCCGGCGCAATCCGGTCGGTCAGCGTCCCTCTCCACCATCGCCGCCGCGCGTGCCGGGTGGCGGCCGGCCTCGCGGCCGCGCTCTTCTGCGTTGTCCTCCGCGCCCAGCAGCCTGAGCCGTCTGCCCAGAGTCCCGCACCCGGGTTCCGCTTCAAGAGCGGCGTCGAGCTGATCAACGTCAACGCGACGGTGTCGGACGCAACCGGCCGGTTCGTGGCCGGCCTGACGCAGGACGACTTCATCGTCTACGAGGACGACCAGCCGCAGGCGGTGACGCACTTCAGCGCCGACCGCGTCCCGGTCAGCCTGGGCATCGTCCTCGATACCAGCGGCAGCATGGACGGCGCGAAGATCAAGGCGGCGCAGCACGCCCTCGACCGCCTGCTCTACGATCTGCTCGATCCGGCCGACGAGATCTTCCTCTATCGTTTCGGCGATCATCCGACGCTGATCCAGGGCTGGACCACCGATCGGCAACTGCTGACGCGCGCACTCGGCCGGATCTCGGCGGTCGGCGGCACGGCGATGTACGACGCGGTCGCCCAGGCCCTCGCCCTGGTGCCGCAGGCGCAGCATCGCAAGCGGGCGCTGGTCGTGATTTCCGATGGCAACGACACGAGCAGCCGCCTCAGCCTGCCGGCGATGAAAGCGCTGATTCGCGAGAGCGAATCGCTGGTCTACGCCATCGGCCTCGACTGTGTGGCCGACCCCGATTCGCGGACGCCGCAGCGGCCGCGGTTCCAGCGGCGCGGTTCCATTCCGATTCCGATCCCGCTGCCGTTTCCGCCCGGACGGCCGCGTGGCATCCCGGCCCCTCCACCCAGGCGCCGGATGCCGATGCCGCCACCGCCCGTACCCGGCAGCGGCCGCGACTGCAGCGATCCGGTCGACGTCACGGCCCTGCGCGACGTCACCGACGACAGCGGCGGCCGGGCCGAAATCGTTCGCGCGCCGCGCGACCTCGACCCGGCAACCGCCGGGATCGCGGACGAGCTCAGCCGGCAGTATTACCTTGGCTATCTGTCGCCCGAAAAAAGGGACGGCCGCTGGCATTCGATCCGCGTCGAGGTCCGCAACCCGCGCTTCCGAGTCCGCGCACGCCGCGGCTACGTCGCCTCGTAAGCCCGGATTTTCGTTGTCGGGCCGTTACTCACACAATGCGCCACGAAGACGCGAAGGCACGAAGAAGAAAATGCTTCTTTCAGAGTTTTAGTTGATTCCATGTACGTGGGGTCCGCCTGCAGGCGGACCTGCCACGGGTCCGGATAGTCTAAAGCCGGAGCCCGACGTACAAACAGAGAGTGCAAGAAAATCCGGTTTGGACCAGGCGAGTTCTTCTTCGTGCCTTCGTGCCTTCGTGCCTTCGTGGCTTTCGTGTGTTCGTGGCCTGCCGCGGTGCTACCCGGTCAAGCTGGTGACGATGGCGAGGACGATGGCGGCGCCGGCGACCTGGATCGCCAGCTCGGCGCGTTCCTGCAGGAAGAGGCAGCCGACGCAGATCAGACCCGCGGCGACGAGCAGCAGCCGCCAGTAGAGCGGCTGGGTCGCCTCTTCGATGCCCTGAAAGCCGGCCCGGCGGCGTGTGCTGTCGATGATCTCGTTGGTGATCTCCCGATCGGATTCACGATCGAGCTCGAAGTAGCGGCCGCCGCCGGCCGTCGCGACGACGCTGAGCGAGGCGCGATCGAGTACCGAGAAGACGATTGGCAGCGGCGGACCGCCGGCGGGATTGGGCGGCGGATTCGGAATCAGGCCGCCGCCGCTGGTGCCGACGCCGATGGCGAAGATCGGAATGCCCTTGGCCCGGACCCGCTCCAGCGACTTCTCCACTTCGCCGCTCCACGACTGGCCGTCCGAGATCAAGACGAACGCCTTGGCGTTGGGCGACTTGCCGTGGATCTCCTCGTCCTTGTCGATCAGCTTGAGCCCCCAGTAGAGCCCGAGTTCGACGTTGGTGTCCCAGCTGGTGTCGTCTTCGAGCCGGAACGGCGACTCCTCGCTGAGGTGGTCGAGGAAGAAGAAGTAGGTGTTGGGATCCTTGGTCAGGCGGACCTGCGGCGTCGCGATGCGCGCGAACAGCGCCATCGCCAGCCGATCGTCCTTCCAGCTGATCGCCTCGCCGAGCTGCCGGAGGAACCGCATCGACCGCTGCCAGCGGTTGCCGGTGACGTCCGTCACCCGCATCGAGGTCGAGCCGTCCTGGAGAATCACCAGGTCGATCCCGGCGGTGCGGACCAGCGAGATGCGGGCGTGCGGACGCGCCAGCGCCAGGATCGCGCTGGCGGTCGCCAGGATCAGGCACAACCAGAACAGCAGGCCGCCAAACAGCCCGAACCGCTGCCGGACCGGCAGCGTGCGCCGGTTGGCATAGCGGTGCGCATCGCCGCGGCGCCGTGCCGCCTGCCAGAACCACAGCACCAGCAGCACCGCCGGGGCGAGCAGCAGCCAGAGGAATTGCGGCTCCTCGAACCGGACGGTCGCAAGGTCGAGAGTGGGAAGCATGCAGGGAGAGTTGGTAACTTCGTAATTGCTAATTGCTAATTGCGAATTGCTAATTGCTAATCGCCTGCCGCCTCACCCCTTCCGGATCTTGACCTTGCCCTGCCCGGCGTCCGACCCGCCCTGCCGTTCGTCGGGCCGTATCGGGATGTGCATCTTGAACTGCGTCATGTCGGTATCGGGGGGCGGCGCTCCGGGATCGCCGTGGACGGTCCGGCCTTCCGGCAGGTCGCCGGCCATGGTCTGGCCGGTCAGCTGCTGCACCAGTTTGGCCGGGTCTTGGCGCTTGCCGGCGGGGACCGGCTTCGCCTTCGACGTGGTCTCACGCAGCCGCACCAGGTACTCGTAGTTGTAGGCGGCGTCGAGGTTGTCCGGCGCCTTCTTCAGCAGTTCGGCGTAGGTCTTGACCGCCGTATCGAGCCGGCGCAGCACCGCCTGGCGGTCGCTGCCTTCCCGCTGCCCGGTGCGGTAGGCGGCGTTGGCGGCCATCGACAGTACCGCCGGCTGCTGCTCGATCACGGCGCCGGTGGCATCACGCTGCGGGCCGAGCGCATCGTAGCGCGCCCGCCAGTAGTCTGACGCGGCGCGGTGCTCCTCGACGTCGTCGACGAGACCGTCCGCCACCCACGGCACGCGGCGGACGTAGGTCATCGCCTGATCGATGTCGCCGTATTCGGCGTCGAGCGCGGTGTACCTGAGGAGTGCCAGCTCCTCGTGCGCATCGGCGACGCGGCCCTCGAGGCGGCCGGCCACCCAGAATGCACCGCCAATGGCGAGGAACACGACTGCCAGGACGATCTGGCCGGCGACCTTCTTCATTGCGACATCTCCTAGGGAAACTTCCTCAGATACGGCACCGTCAGCTGCAGCGTCAGCGCCAGCGTCCAGAAACCGACCGCCACCAGGCCGAAACTCGTGAAGCGCGGCTGCTGGGTGCTGTACTGGCGGATGGCGATCTTGCCGATCGCCACCTTGTCGATCTCCGCGATGGCGCTCATGATCGTCGCCTCGTCGGAGGCGGCGTAGAACTTCCCGCCGGTCTTCTCGACCACCGGCTTCCAGATCGGATCGGTGAACGCCCGGCCGATCGCCTTGTTGTACGACACCCGGATGAAGTAGACGGGAATCTTCGCCTGGGTGGCGCTGCTCAGGATCTCCTCGACGTTCATGCCGCCGAGACGCGGGCCGCTGACCTTGGTGTCCTCCCCGTCGCTGAAGATCACCATCAGGTTGCCGGCGGCATTCAGGAAGTCGAAGGCGGTGAACAGCTTGACCGCCTGACTGATCGCCATCCCGATGGTCGTGCCCTGATCGGGGAACTTGTTGAACTCGGTCAGGTCGTCGATCAGCGAGATGCTGAGCAGGATGTTGTCGTAGTCGTTGGTGAACGGCGTGATGACGTACGACTCGTCGCCGAACTCGATCAGCGAGATCAGGTCGCGGAACTTGCTCTTCATCCGCTGCTTGACGAACATCTGCGCCGCCGCCACCGCGGTGAAGAAGCGGGCGTCGCTCGGCGCCTTCTTGCCGAGTTCGGCCGCCTTGAACGGCTCCATCATGCTCGACGAGGCGTCGATCAACAGGCCGATCCGCCGGCCCGGGAAGGACACCTCCTGCTGGGTGAGCGAGGTGAAGGGGTCGGCAAACGCCAGCAGGAAGAACGGCAGACCGCACAGGAACAGCAGCAGGGCGCCGTGCCGCACGAACGAGAACGGCGAATGCCGGAACATCGGCAGGATCGCCGGCAGCGCGACGCGGCGGGTGCCGCCGCGCCGGGCGAACACGATCCGCAGGATCAGCACGGCCAGCGAGACCGCGATCAGCAGCACGACGGCAAACCGCGCCGCGTTCCGATGCGTGAACAACAGCTCGGCGACGCGGACGTTCTGCCACTCGGCGACGTTCTGGCGCAGGAAGACGCTGATCTCGTTCAGGCCCATCGGTCAGCTCTCAGCCATCTGCTTTCGTAGGTAGTGTCCGCCTTCAGGCGGACCTGGTCACGGTCCGGCTCAAGCCGGACACGACGATCGAAATCACCGCGACCAGGCGCGATTGCCCACTTCGGTGGCAAACTGCGTCACGCCCTTGTACTTCTTCAGCAGCCAGAGGTTTTCGACCTTCAGCCGCCGCACGACGCGGAAACCGTCGGACAGCGACTCGCCGAGCGCGGTCTCGTCGATCTTCTCATCGCGGCCGAACAGCGCCGTGGTGAACCGGGCCAGCGCCACCTGTATTTCTTCGAGGGCCTGACGGTGGCCGCTGCTGCCGCCGCCGGCGGCCAGCGCCCGGGCGACGGTTTCGGCGGTCGCCGATCCCGACACCAGCGCCTTGCGGCCGCGCAGCAGCCCGCCGCGCATCACCAGCTGGCCATCGGCGCCGTTGACGCCGGCGGCCGCCGCGACCTGGCCGACCGGCCGGCCGAGCGCGACGCTGCCGGCGACCCGCAGCGCGGCCAGCGCCCGGCCGGCCAGCTCGCGGGTCCAGCCCTCGCCCTGGGTCTGCCGCCGCACCGCGGCCAGCTCGCGGCCGACGCCGCGCAGGACCGCGCGATCGGACAGCAGACGACGGCCGACCGCGCCGCCCTGGCGGTAGGTGCGCATCAGCCGCAGCAGCGCGACGATGGCCACCAGCGCCGCGGCGGCGAACAGCACGCCGGCGGCGACGAAGAAGACGCGGGCGCGGAAACGCTGCGCTTCGATGTCGCCAAAGGTCCAGGACGGCGCGTCGCGGATGTCGGTCGCGTCGGCCGGCACCAGCGACAGCACCCGGACCGATTCCGACGGCAGGAGATAGGTGCGATCGCGGCCGCGCACCGCCTCGCCGCGGCCGACGTGGCTCTCGATGTTGTAGTTGACCTGCACGCTCGGGATGTGCGCGTCCTTGCCGAACATCTCGTCGTTGATCAGCCGCAGGCTGTACTGATACTGGAAGAACCGCCGCGAATCGCTGTGCAGATCGGGACCGCGCGCGCCGCCAATCACCTCGAACGGCGGCAGCTGCAGCGCCGCCGGCTCGAGCCGGGACTGGTCCGGCACCACCGTCGTCGTCTCGTTCTCGACCACCGCGCAGGTGAGCACGACGGTGAACGGCTGGCCGACCCGCACCGCGCTGGCGCTGGTGCGCCACCAGCACCGGATCGGATCCGCCTCGACGTCGACGGTCTGGCCGTCGCCCGGCGGCGGCGGCGCCTGCGCCACTCCCACCGACGCGCCGACCGTCAGCAACCCCACGCCCACCACTGCCATGCCCCAGCGCTTGCTCATGTTCCGGATGCTCACGATTGAATTCCTGATGGTCAACTGCCTGAACGGATTCGCAGTTCCGAATTCCTAATTCCTAATTCCTAATTCCTAATTTCTTCCTAGCCCTTCCGCAGCCGCCGCTCCATCACGAACTCCGTCAGCGCGACCACGCTGAGCACCGGATCCAGGCTGAGCCGCAGCACGTCGATGCCCTGCTCCTTCGCCATCCGCTCCACATCGTCCTGCCACTCGACGACCCGGCGCGCCAGCTTCTTCAACGCGCCCCGCGACATCACGCGCGAGCCGCCGGTCTCGACATCGAAGGCTTCGATCCAGCCGGCCGAGACGCTCGGCAGGTCGAAGGCGAACGCCGCGTCGATGACGATCAGGAAGACGTCGTGGGTCGAGTTCAAGCGGGCCAGTTCGCGCAGCACCGCGCCCGGGTCGTCGAACAGGAAATCCGAGATCACCGGGATCAGCGACGTCTTGCGCATGAAGCCGGCAATCGACCGGCTGATGCTCTCGCTCTCCTTGACGTCCTGCAGGCCGCGCTGATGCTGGTAGGCGTCGAGACAGTGGATCACGTGATTCTTGCCGATCCGCGGCCGGACCGCCCCGAGATGGGCGAACCCGACGTCGAAGGTCATCAGGCCGAACAGGTCCTGGAAGAACACCGCCGACATCCCGATGGTGGCGATCGCCCGGGCGATCGCGGCGGCGATCGGCACGCCGTCGATGCCGCACCGCGTCGACAGCGATCCGTCGGCGACGACGACGACATTGGCGGTGCTCGGCTGCTCGAACTCACGGACGATCAGCGGGCTGAAGTTGGTCAGGCTCGACTGCGGCCAGTCGATCGCGGAAAACCGGTCGCCGGCCTGCCAGTCGCGCAGGCCGACGAAGTCGAAGCCGTTGCCGTGGAACAGGCTGCGGTGCTCGCCAATGGTGAATTCGCGCATCCGGCGCAGGATGAGCAGCTCGATCTCGGTGATCTCGGCCAGGTTGACCAGCGGCGGCTCGCCGGATTTCGGGTCGCGCCCTTCGATCTCCCGTTCCTTGGTCGGCGAGGTCAGGATCTTCATCAGGGGATGGCCACCCGCTCGAGGATGTCCTTGATCACCGCGTCGACGGTGAGGCCGTGACTGGCCGCATGCGGCCCGAGCCAGATGCGGTGGCTGAGGATGTAGACGGCGAGGTCCTGGATGTCTTCGGGATAGACCTCGGTCCGGTGCCGCACCAGCAGGGTCCAGACCTTGGCCAGCCGCCCCCAGCAGATCATCGCGCGCGGCGAGGCGCCGAGGTCGACGCTGTGCTCGACCAGCTCGGACGGCGACGTGATCAGCCAGTCGGTGTCGGGATTGTAGGGCCGCGTCGCCGCCACCAGCCGCTGGATGTACATGCTGAGGCGCTCGTGCAGGAAGACCTCGGAGTTGATCGAGCTGCGCAGATGGATGATGCGCTCCTTGGGCATCAGCTTGTCGAGCCGGACCTTCTTGAAGTCGAAGTTGACCAGCTTCTGCTCTTCGGCCGGCGCCAGGTAGCCGATGTTGACCATGATCGCGAACCGATCGGTCGCCGCCTCCGAGAGCGGAAACGTCCCCTGGCCGAGCTCGATCGGGTTCATCGTCGCAATCGCGAAGCTGAAAGCGGGCAGCTCGTAGGTGGTCTTGCCGACCGTCACGGTGCGGTCCTGCAGGCCCTCGAGGAACGCGCTCTGCGATTTGAGCGGGATCCGGTTGATCTCGTCGAGCAGGATGACCTCGGCGGACGCCAGCGGCCCGAACTCGGTGACCAGCGCGCCGGTCGCCGGATTGATCATCTGGAACCCGACCACCTCGGTCGGCTGGAGATCGGCGCGGCCCTGGATGCGGGCGAATTTGGCGTCGCTGATCGCCGCCAGGATGACGCCGAAGAACGTCTTGCCGACGCCGGGCACGCCGCGCAGCAGCAGGTTGCCGGCGTTGACCTGGCGCTGCTCGTTCTTGTCGTAGGTGGTCGGAATCTCCGAGAGCAGCACGACGTTGGCGAGCGCCTTGGCCGTCTCGTAGCCGATCAGCGCCTTGCCGCCTTCCGTGATAATCGAATTGTGGAAATCGATCGCTTCTTCGAGATCAGGATGCACGATACCGCCTTCGCACGAATACCGGATCAGATGGCGCGCTGACACTCACAACAGGGAAGCGCCAGATTCTATCCGGTTTTGCGGCCTCCGCCCACTAAATGCCTTCACGATCCGCTCCTCGACCAAACGGCGCGGGCCTCTGATCGCAGACTGTTGGTAGGTAGAACGATCAACCGGTCCGATCAACCCGCCTCGGCGGCGGCTCCGGCAATCGTCACCACGCGCGGCGACGGCACCGCCGCGTACAGCTCCTCGACCAGCGCCGCCCGCCGCGTCAGCATCGCGCGCTGGTTGAGCGATCCCTTGTCGGTCACCTCGAGCGCATCGAGCAGCGGCGGCTCATCGAGGATCATCGCACGGGTGACGCGCGTACTCGTCCCGGTACTGGCGGCGGCGAACGAGGTCAACCGTTCACACACCCAGTCCCGCACCGCCGCCTGCGCCAGCACCTCGGCGCCGGCGGCCGACGCCGGGAGCGCGGGACAGAGCGCACGGCAGGCGTCGACGTCCGGCACCGCGAGGACGCCGATCTCGTTGCGGTCGTGGCCGGTGACGACGAAGTCGCGCAGGTACGGCGCGAAGTGCACGACCGCCCGGGCGCGCAGGACGCCGACGTTCACCCACGTCCCGGTGGCGAGCTTGAAATCCTCGGCGAGACGGCCGTCGAACGCCAGACCGCGGCTGATGTCGCCCGGATCGACGAACCGCACCGCGTCGCCGATCCGGTAGAACCCTTCCTCGTCGAACGCGGCGCGGGTCAGGTCTTCCCGGCGCCAATACCCGGGCGTCACATTCGGACCGCGGACGCGGATCTCGAGCTTGCCCCCGGTCGGAACCAGCTTCGCCTCGACCTGCGGAACCGGCACGCCGATCGCGCCGGCCAGCGGCGACTCCCAGGTGCGGCAGATCGCCATCGGCGCGGTCTCGGTGGCCCCGAGCCCGGTCATCATGAACAGCCGTTCGCCGCAGGTCTCGAGCGCCAGCGCGTCGAGCGCGTCGAGCACGTGCTGGCTGAGCGCCGCGGCGGCGTAGAACAGCAGCCGCAGCCGGCTGAAGAAATTCACCCGCAGCCGATCGTCCTGCCGCATCGCCTTGACCAGCTCTTCGTAGCCGCGCGGGACATTCAGATACACCGTCGGCGCGATCTCGCGCAGGTTGCGGATCGTCGGCGGAAACAGCGCCGGCAGCGGCCGCCCTTCGTCGATGTAGAGCGTCCCGCCGTGGTGGAGGACCAGGCCGAGGTTGTGGTTGCCGCCGAAGGTGTGATGCCAGGGGAGCCAGTCGACCAGAATCGGCGGCTCATCGCACAGGAACGGCATGACGTAGGCGATCATCTGCTGATTGCTGCACAACATGCGATGCGTGTTGATCACGCCCTTGGGCAGGGCGGTCGAACCAGACGTCAGCAGGATCTTGGCAATCGTCTCGGGCGTGATGCGGGCGTGCGCGCCGGCGACGGCGGCGGTCGGCTCGGCGCTCAGCAGCTCGTCGAACGTCGTGTCACGCCGGCGGCGCCCGGCGGCACCGTGCGGCGCTGCGGCGCTCCCGCCGCCGGTCACCACCTCGACGTCGAGCGGCACCGCGGCGGCGAGGGCCGCCTCGACCCGTCCGCTGTTGCCGGCGAACACCAGCCCGGGCGTCAGCAGCCGCATCGCGTGTTTGAGCATCACGAAATCGCCAGGCGCGCTCGAATAGGCCGGCGAGATCGGACAGACCGGGATGCCGACGTGCTGGGCGGCCAGCACCAGCAGCGCATGCTCGCGGTCGTTCCCCGATAGAATCGCGACGGGACGGTCGGCCGACAGGCCGCGGCCGATCAGCGCGGCGCCGAGGCGCTGGACCGCGCTGAAGCCGTCGCCGTAGGTCAGCGTTTCGAAGCGGCCCGCGGCGCCGCGCCAGGCGAGCATCGGCCGGTCGGCGGCGACGCCGGCCCAGTAAGCCAGCCGCTCGGTCGCCCGGCGCGGATACCCGCCGAGCTCGCCGCGGCTGCGCAGCAGCATCGTCCCGTCGGCGCGGCGGTCGAGCGTCGCCGAAAGCGGGCCGAGCGGAACGGCGCGGACGCGGGATGTGGCCATGGACATGAGTCCGTGCCGGAAAGCGTAGTGCTTATGAGGCAATTTCAAAAGCTGGCCGTCGTCGGCGCCGGAAACATGGGCAGCGGGATCGCGCAGAAGATGGCCACCGAGGGCTTCGCCGTGCTCCTCGTCGACATCGACGAGGAGCGGGTCGGGCGCGGCTTGACCACCATCGATCGCATGCTCGCCGAAGCGGTCGAGCGCCGCGTCATGCGCGCCGACCGGACGACAGCGATTCGCCGCCTGATCCAGGGCACGACGCGGCTCGACGATGTGGCGGACGCGAGTCTGGTGGTCGAGGCGGTGTTCGAGGATCGGGCCTTGAAGCAGGATGTCTTTCGCCGGCTCGACGCCGTGTGCGGTCCCGACACGATTCTCGCCACCAACACCTCGTCGTACCTGGTCAGCGAGATTGCGGCGGTGGTGCGGCATCCGTCCCGCGTGCTCGGACTGCATTACTTCTTCCATCCCGCGAAGAATCACCTGGTCGAGGTGATTCCCGGCGCCGCGACCGACCCGGCCGTGTTCCGCCGCGCCTGGTCGCTGCAGGAGCAGCTGCGGAAGATCCCGATTGCCTCACGCGACGCCTACGGCTTCATCGTCAACCGGTTCTTCGTCGTCTGGCTGGTGGAGGCGGTACGCATGCTCGAGGAAGGGCTGGCGAACGCGGCGACGATCGATGCGATCGCCAATCAGACGTTCGGCACCGCCATGGGGCCGTTCGAGCTGATGAACGTCACCGGAGTGCCGATCGCCTTCCACGCGTCGACGACGATCGGCCAGGCCTACGGGCCGATGTATGCGCCGCCGGCGCGCCTCCGGACGCAGACAGAAATCGGTGAGCCGTGGCCGTTGACTGGCGCGGTCGACCCGGCCGTTGCCGAGGGTGTCGCCGGCCGGCTGCTCGCCATCACCTTTCTGGTGGCGGCGACGCTCGTCGACGAGGAGATCGGGACGAAGGAGGATACCGACATCGGCGCGCGCGTCGGCCTGCGCTGGCCGGCCGGTCCGTTCGCGCTGATGAACCGCTACGGCACGGCGCGGTCGCTCGAGGCCGCGGCGGCGCTGGCCGCCCGGTGGGGACTGCCGGTGCCGCCGTCACTTGCCGATGCCGGCCGCGCCAACCGGCCGTTCGCGCTGGCGTTGGTACGATCCGACGGTCCGGCGAAGGCGGAAGGCGGACACGACGCGCCCCGAGCCGACGCGCCGGGCGGCATCACCACCATCACCATCGATCGGCCGGACGCCATGAACGCCCTCGACGAGACGGTGATCGCACAGCTGCGCGAGGCCTTTCAGCGCGCCGCCGCCGACCCGGCGACCTCGGGGATCGTGATCGCCGGCGCCGGCCGGTCGTTCGTCGCCGGCGCCGATCTCCGCTTCTTCATTCGACACATCGAGAGCGGTGATCTCGAGCGCATCGTGCGGTTCACCGGGCAGTGCCAGGCTCTCCTCCTGGAGATCCAGCACTGCGCCAAGCCGGTGGTGGCGCGGCTGCACGGCCTGGCGCTCGGCGGCGGCGTCGAGCTGGCGCTGGCCTGCGACTACATCGTCGCGGCACCAGGAGCGAGCCTGGGCTTTCCAGAGACCGGCATCGGCATCTATCCCGGGCTCGGCGGCACCCAGCGGACGACCAGGCGGATTGGCACGGGGCTGACGAAGTGGCTGGTACTGACCGGCCGCATCGTTCCGGGCGAAGAGGCCGCGTCGATCGGACTGATCGACCGCGTCGCCCCGTACGAAGAGCTCGACTCGGCGATCGCCGAATTGATCGAAGACGGGGTGAGCGCCGAGCGGCGGCCCGGGCCGGTCGGGCCGGCGCATCGGCCGCTGGCAGAGTTCTTCGACATCCACGACGTCGAGCAGATTCGCACCGGCCGGGCCGAAACCGGCGGCGACGAACGCCTGGCCGCGGCGATGAAGGCGGTCGGAGAGAAGGCCCCTATCGCGGTGAGGCTCGCCGCCGCACTGATCGACGAGGGCGCCGCGGTCCCACTCGAGGACGGGTTACGAATGGAGTTGGCGCATCTGCTTGAGATCTTCCGATCGCAGGACGCGCTCGCCGGCCTGCGCAGCGTCGGGAAATCGCGGCCGGTGTTCGAGGGACGGTAGGGGCAGGAATTAGAAATTGGGAATTAGGAATTTACAATTCACAATCCTGGCGATCCGGCCTGGAAGGTCAAGCTGGGCAGGCGTCTTGGCGGGGGAGCGCCGCCGGTCTATCATTTCTTCAGCGGCATGAACAGCACACGACTACTCGCCGGCTTCGTGTTGATGAGCGGAATCTACGCCACCGCGGCCGTGGCGCAGTATTCCGATTCGTACGTGCAGTCGCGCGATCACCCGGCGATCGGCTATTCGAAGGGGCCGGTGACCGACCGCGTGGCGGCAGTGAACCGGCAACTCGCCGATGGCTCGCTGCAGCTCAAGTTCGACGGCCCGGGCGGCTACCTGCGTTCGGCGCTCACCGCTCTCAACATCCCGGTTGAATCGCAGGTCGCCGTGTTTGCCCAGAACAGCTCGCAGGGGCCGCTGATCGGCATGAAGAACCCGCGCGCGCTCTACTTCAACGACGCGGTGGCGCTCGGCTTCGTCCGCGGCGGCGGCTACCTGGAGGTGGCCACCCACGATCCGCGGCAGGGCGTCATCTTCTACACCCTGGAACAGACCGCCAGCAGCGCGCCCCAATTCAAACGCGACGATCAGTGCCTGGCGTGCCACCTGACCTGGAGCACGCGCGGCGTCCCGGGGCTGTTCACCCTGAGCATGCTGACGCTGCCGGACGACAAGAACTCCTACGCGTCCGGCTTCGTCAGCAATCACACCACCAGCTTCGACACCCGGTGGGGCGGCTGGTACGTGACCGGCAACCTCGGGTCCATTCGTCACATGGCCAACCTGCCGGTGTCGACCACGACGATGCCGGCCGAGCCGGCAACGAGCAAGCTGGTGTCGCTCGAGGGACGATTCGACCTGACCGGCTATCCGACTCCGTATAGCGATGTGGCAGCGCTGCTGGTCCTGGAACACCAGACGCACATCACCAATTTGATCACACGGCTGGGTTGGGAGGCACGGCTCGAGGCCTACCAACCCGGGCCGGACGCCGCGCCATCCCCGGCGCCGCCAGCCGCCAGAAGCGGCGCGGCCGCGAAGGACAAGACCTCGCGGGTCGAGATCGCGGCGGCCGATCTGGTCGACTACGCGTTGTTCGTCTACGAAACGCCGCTCTCCGACAAGGTCCGCGGCTCTTCGGGCTTCGCCGAAAAATTCGCCGCCATCGGGCCGGCCGATGGCAAGGGCCGGTCGCTGCGGCAGTTCGATCTCGATCAGCGGATGATGAAATATCCCTGCAGTTACATGATCTACTCCGACGCGTTCGACGCGCTGCCCGCGCCGGCCCGGGATCAGTTCTACCGCCGCCTGTGGCAGGTGCTGTCGGGACAGGACAAGGACGCCAAGTACGCGACGCTGAGCCTCGCCGATCGGCGGGCCGTCGTCGAGATCCTGCGCGAGACCAAGAAGGGTCTGCCCGACTACTTCCAGGTGGTTGCAAAGTAGGCCACCCACAACCGCGGGACGCCCTGACGCATGAAGCTTTTCATCCGGCTGCTCGGTGTCGTCCTGATTGCCGGCGTCACGGCGTCGCCGGCCGCCCAAACACCGTCCCCCATGATGTGGGACGAAGCGTTCCGCGCCCTGCCGCAGACGGCCAACATCAGGAGCTCGATGCAGCGCATGAGCGCGCGGCCGCATCACGTCGGGTCGGCCTACGGCAAGGACAACGCCGAATGGATTCTGGCGCGGTTCAAGGAGTGGGGCTGGAACGCCGAGATCGAGCGCTTCGACGTGCTCTTCCCGACGCCGAGGGAACGCCGCCTGGAGCTGATCGAGCCGACCAGGTTCACCGCCAGGCTCGAAGAACCGGCCGTTCCCGGCGATCCGACCTCCGGACAGAAGGCGGAACAGCTGCCGAGCTACAACGCCTACTCGATCGATGGCGACGTCACCGCGCCGCTGGTCTACGTCAACTACGGCAGGGCCGAGGACTACGAGCTGCTCGATCGGCTCGGCATCACGGTTCGCGGCGCCATTGTCATCGCCCGCTACGGACAGTCGTGGCGCGGCATCAAGCCCAAGCTCGCCGCCGAGCACGGCGCGGTCGGCTGCCTGATCTATTCGGATCCGCGCGACGACGGCTATGCGATGGGACCGGTGTTCCCGAACGGACCGATGCGGCCGGGCGACGGCGTGCAGCGTGGCAGCGTGATGGATCTGCCGGTCTATCCCGGTGATCCGCTGACGCCGGGAATCGGGGCGACGCCGGGTGCCAGACGTCTCCCCCTGAGCGAAGCGACGGCGCTCACCAAAATCCCCGTCCTGCCGATTTCCTACGCCGATGCCCAGCCGCTGCTCGCCGCGATCGCCGGAGTGATCGCGCCGGAGACCTGGCGCGGGTCGCTGCCGATCACCTACCGGATCGGACCGGGTCCGGCCCGAGTCCATCTGAAAGTGGCGTTCCAGTGGGATCAGCAGCCGCTCTACAACGTCATCGCGAAGATCCCGGGCTCGACGTTTCCCGACGAATGGATCATCCGCGGCAATCACCACGACGCCTGGGTCAACGGTGCCGCTGACCCGGCCAGCGGCATGTCGGCCGAGCTGGAAGAGGCGCGCGCGCTGGGCGAGCTGCGCAAGCAGGGCTGGTCACCGAAGCGGACCATCGTCTACGCCGCCTGGGACGGCGAAGAGCCGGGGCTGCTCGGATCGACTGAGTGGGTGGAAACGCACGCCGACGACCTGCGGGATCATGCCGTCGTCTACATCAACACCGACGGCAACGGCCGCGGCTTCCTGAGCGCCGGCGGGTCACATTCGCTGGAGCGGTTCATCAACGGCGTGGCGCGGGACGTCACCGATCCCGAGACCGGCGTCAGCGTCTGGAAACGGCGGCAGGCGCGCCTCATCGCCCGCGGCACCGCCGAGGCGCGCAAGAGCGCGCGCGATCGGGCCGACCTGCGGATCGACGCGCTCGGCTCCGGATCGGACTATTCGCCGTTCCTCCAGCACGCCGGCATCGCGTCGCTCAATCTCGGCTTCGACGAGGCGGACGAGGACGGCATCTATCACTCGATTTACGACGACTTCTACTTCTTCACGCGATTCCTCGATACCGACTTCGTCTACGGCCGGGCGCTGGCCCAGACCGTCGGCACCGCGGTGATCCGGCTGGCGGACAGCGACGTCCTGCCGATCGAGTTCACCAATCTCGCCGACACGGTGGAACAGTACGTCAAGGAACTGACCGACCTGCTCAAGCAGAAGCAGGGCGACAGCCGCGAGCACAACCGGCAGGTTCAGGACGGGGTCTTCGCGGCGGTCGCCGATCCGCGTCTTCCGCAGGTGGCGCCGCAGCTGGAGCGGGTGCCGCCCGCGATCAACTTCGCGCCGCTCGAGAACGCGTCGGTGGCGCTGACCGACAGCGCCCGCCGCTACGACCGGGCGCTCGGATCGGCCCGCACCGCGATGACCGGCAACGCCGCGCGGGCGCTCAACGCACGGCTGCGAAGCGCCGAGCGGCAGCTGACCGACACCGCCGGCCTGCCCAACCGGCCCTGGTACCGGCATCTCCTCTATGCGCCCGGCCTCCACACCGGTTACAGCGTGAAGACGATGCCGGGCGTCAGGGAAAGCATCGAACAGCGGCGCTACGCCGAGGTCGAGGGCGAGGTGGCGCGGGTTTCGAGTGCGCTGCTGCGGCTGGTCGAGGTCGTCGATTCCGCCGCGGCGGACCTGGAAAGGATCGGGCGGCCGTAGACAGACGCTGTGTTCACACGCTCTATAGCGGCACCTCGAAGGTCCGGCTGAAGCCGGCCCCCACGTACGAAAATCTTGTTGTACGTGGCGTCCGGCTTCAGCCGGACCAGGCAAAATCAAGGCTATCCCTCCGGCAGCGACAGCCTGATCGCGGCGACGAGCGGCATCGCCAGACCGACTGCGCAGACCCCGGTCCATCCCCACCGCTGCCACGCGTTGGCCGCCAGCACCGAGCCGGCGGCCCCACCGAGGAAGAACGACACCATGTAGACGGTGTTCAGGCGGTTGCGCGCTTCCGGCAGCATGTTGAAGATGCGCGACTGGTTCGTCACGTGACCCGCCTGCACGCCGGCGTCGAGCACGGTGATGCCGACGACCAGACCGGTGATGGTGTGGCCGAAAACGCCGAGGATCAGGAAGGAGGCGGCGGTCGCGAACAGGGCGATGCGGACGTTGACCCGGGGATTCAGGCGATCGGCGAGCCGGCCGGCAATCGGCGCGGCGGCGGCGCCGGCGACGCCGACCAGGCCGAACAGACCCGCCACCTGGCTGCCGTAGTGGAGCGGCGGCGTTTCCAGCCGGAAGGCGAGCATCGACCAGAACGCGCTGAAGGCGCCGAACAGCATCGCCGCCGAGAGCGCCGACTCCCGGAGGATCGGTTGGCTGCGCGTCAGCTGCCACATCGACGCGATCAGCCGGCCGTAGGGCAGGCGGAGGCTGCCCGTGCTGCGCGGCAGCGACAGCGCCGTCACGATCGTCAGCGCCAGCGACAGGGCGCTGGCGATCCAGAACATCGGGCGCCACCCGAGCGCATTCCCGATGTAGCCGCTCGCCGTGCGTGAGACCAGGATGCCGATGACCAGGCCGCTCATCACGACGCCGACCGCCCGCCCGCGCCGCTCCGGCGCCGCCAGATGCGCGGCGAACGGCACGAACATCTGCGGCGACACCGAGAACAGGCCGACCAGGAAGATCGCCGCGGCCAGCCCCAGGTACGAGGTCGAGAGCGCGACGCCCATCAGGCTGACCGCGGCGCCGCCGAGCATCAGCAGGATCAGCCGGCGGCGATCGCTGATGTCCCCGAGCGGCACGAACAGCAGCACGCCGATCGCAAAGCCGATCTGGCCGAGCATCACGATCACCCCCATCGCCGGAGGCGAGGCGGCGAACGTCCGCCCGATATCGGCCAGCAGCGGCTGGATGTAGTAGATGTTGGCGACGGCAATCCCCGACCCGACCGCCATCATCGCCAGCAGGCCCGTACTGATGCCGCCCGCCGGCTGGTGGTTCATGCGAGTCACCTGGATTGATCTGTCACGACGGCGTGAATCCGCGCCGTCCGCGGACCATGGGTGGCGTCCGTTACTGCATCACCTCGCACTCGCCGTAATACTGCGAGACGGTCGGTTCGGAGACGAACCCGGGCAGCGACATCTGCAGGTAGTCGTGGCGCGAATGCACCGCCTTCATCTTCTTGTCGCGCGCTTCCTGCGAGAAGACGGTGGTGACGTTGACGCTGCCGGTGTTGCCGGTTTCCAGGAAATGCAGGCTCCACCCGGACAGCTGGACGTTGATGTGGGCGCTCTCGCCGGTGCCGACGAACCGGGCCGATCCGTCCGCCACGTCGATCGACTCGATCTGAATCGACAGCTGCCCGGTCTTCGCCTGCGCCTGGGGCACGCCGGCCTTCCAGCTGCCCGACGCGTAGACCGGGAAGACGCACTTCAGCGCCTTCACCTTGGACAGCGCATTCGATTCCGCCCCCTGCCCGGCGGGTGCGCCGGCCCCGGCCAGGAAGACGAGCGCCGCCAGCAGCCCACCGTGCCTCGTCATCGCCATGCGTCGTCCCCTTTTTCGTATACCGCTTTGTCCCCGATAATCATACAGAACTGTCCGCGCCGGCGAGGTCCTCGAAACCGCGCAACCACGTGTGACATGATAATCGACGCTCAAGGGAGGCGTCGCTGAATGAGGATCGCCGTACTCGCTCTGCTGCTCGCGGGCGCAGCCATCGCCGTCTCGGGTCAGTCGGCGTCGGACTCGAAGCTGCAGGCCCAGCTCAAACAGATCTTTCCGTCGGCCACTGGATTCTCGCCCAAGGAGGGTCAGCCACCGCACTTCAAAGCCTACGCCGGCGGCCAGACCCTCGCCGGCTACGCCTTCTGGACGACGGAACTCGAGCCGCTCGAGCGAGCCTACGACGGCCCGATCAAGATTCTCGTCGGCATGGACACCAAGGGCGTCCTCGCCGGCATCATCGTCGTCGACCATCACGAGCCGTACGGCAACTTCTCGATCGAGCCGCCGCAGTTCGCCGCCCAGTTCAAGGGCAAGAGCATCCGTGATCCGTTCAAGGTCGGCTCGGACATCGACGCGGTGTCGAGGGCGTCAATCAGCATCAGCAGCGCGACGCGGGCGATCCGCAACAGCGCGCGGCGGATGGCGCGCGAGTTCCTGACTCCTCCGGAGGCCGGCGGCAAATGAAGCGGGCGGCGATCATCCCGGCGATCGGGCTGATGCTGATCGTGCTGGCGCCGCACGGCGCCCGCACCTACGCGCAGCCGGGCGCTCCTTCAGAGGCGGCGGCGGAGACGGCTGCCGGTGCGACCCAGGCCCAGCCGGCGGCGGCCGACAAGTGGGATTTCGCCGAGGACGTGGACGAGCAGCCGACCTGGCGGCAGCAGATCGGCGCGCAGGCGACCGACCTCGTGCTGTTCCCGGCCTTCGTCGCGCTGGCCCTGGTCGGGTTCTTCCGCAAGAGCGTCCGGCTGAAGTACATCACCCTGGCGGCGTCGGTCGTCTACCTGGGGGTGTTTCGCAGCCAGCTGTTTTCGGTCGTCAACATCTTCGGCATCCTCTCCTGGAACCTGCCCATCGTCCGGTACAGCTTGTTCTGGTATCTGTTCGCCGGCTTCACCCTGGTGTCGACGGTGTTGTGGGGCCGCCTCTACTGCGGGCGGATCTGCGCCTACGGTGCGCTCACCCAACTGCTCGACCAGGTGGTTCCAGCCAGATTGCGCCGCGAACCGCCCCCCTGGCTCGAGCAGCGCGCCGGCTACGTGAAATACGGGCTGCTCGCCGCCGTTGTCGTCTACTACCTCGTCACCCGCGACATTTCCATCTACCGCTACGTCGAGCCGTTCTGGATGTTCACCGGCCATGGCTCGGCGGTGATGTGGATCGGCCTCGCGATCCTGCTGATCGCGACGGTGTTCGTCAGGAACCTGTACTGCCGGTTTCTCTGTCCGGTCGGCGCGTTCCTCGGGCTGCTGTCCGGCCTGACGGTGTTCCGGATCAAGCGCTGGTCCGAGTGCAAGACCTGCAAGATCTGCGAGAAGACCTGTGAGTGGGGCGCGATTCGCGGGCCGGTGATCGTCAAGTCGGAATGCGTGCGCTGCGACGACTGCGAACGGCTCTACCTGGATCAGAAGAAGTGCCCGCACTGGCTGATCATCATCAGGAAGCAGGACAAGGCCGTGGCTATGGCGCGTCAGTCGGCGCTGCAAGCCGGATTAAGCGGCCCCTGAGGCCCGACGAGATCAACACCTCGTTGCCGGCGCTGACGATCACGCCTTCCACATCCGCCAGCCGCTCGATCAGCGCCATCCCCGCCTCGGGTCCGAGCACGAAGACGCCCTTGGCCAGCGCATCGGCGATCACCGCGCGGCGGGTGACCAGCGTGACGCTGCGGCAGCCGCGGGCCGGCTCTCCCACCGACAGATCGAGAATGTGATGGTAGCGCCGGCCGTCCTTGATGAAGAACCGCTCGTAGTCGCCTGACGTGCTGAAGGTGCTGTCCGTCAGATCGAGCGCGGCGAAGCTGCGCTCGGCTGGCCCGCGTGGATCGCGGATACCGGCGCGCCACGGCCGATCGCCCCGCCGCCCCGCCACGTACAGATCACCGCCCGCCTGGATCATGAAGTCGCGCAGTCCGCGGCCGCGCAGGATATCGGCGGCGCGATCGGTCGCGTAGCCCTTGCCGATCCCGCCCAGGTTGACGCGCATCCCCGGGCGTTTCAGAAACGCCGTGCCCGCCCCTTCGTCGACCGACAGATCGCGGTAGTCGATCAGGGGCAGCCGTTTCAGCACCTCGCCGCGGTCGGGGATCGTGTAGTCCTTGTCCTGATAGTCGAACTTCCACAGGCCGGACAGCGCAGCAAAGGTCACGTCGAACCGGCCGTCGGTCCACTCGCTGACCTGATGGGCGATCCGGAGGACCTCGCGGACGTCCGGACTGACCGGAACCGGATGATCGCCGGCGGCGCCGTTGAGCCGCTGGATGTCGCTGCCGTCACGCCACACGCTCATCAAATCTTCCAGCCGGTCGAACTCCGCAAAGACCGCGTCGAACGCCGCGGCCGAGGCGGCGTCGTCGGTGGTCCACGCCGTCAGGCGCAGCTCCGATCCCATCGCCGGCCGGGCCCGCTCGACGATGTGGGGCAGGGCCGGGGAACAGTGCGTGGAGACGAAGCCGGCAAGCACCACGAGGGTGACGACGACGAGGCGGGCGGACGTCATGCGGGACAAGGATAGCCCGTGGAAATTCCGGCCGTCATGTAGATCGTTGCTGTTCGACTACAATTCCCTTACGCAGGAGAGATGATGATGTTGCATCACCCGATCGCCGTCGCCGCCGCCCTTTCCCTCGCCGTGTCCGCCGTCGCCGCGCTGGCCGCGGCGCCGCAGGGTCCGGCCTCGGGCCAACCCTCGTCGTTCTACGCCATGAAGACCTCGTATCTGGATGGCAAACCGGCCGACCTCGGCGTCTTCAAGGGCAAGGTGACGCTGGTCGTCAACGTCGCCAGCAAGTGCGGCTTCACGCCTCAGTACGAAGGACTGGAAAAGCTCAATCGCGAGCTGGCGCCGAAAGGGTTCGCCGTGCTCGGGTTTCCGAGCAACGACTTCGGCAACCAGGAGCCGGGGTCGGCGCAGGAGATCGCCGAGTTCTGCAAGCTCACCTACGGTGTGACGTTTCCGATGTTCTCGAAAGTGGTGACGAAGGCCGGTTCGGATCAGTCGCCGATCTACAAATTTCTTGGCGCTTCGGGCCAGCTGCCGGCCTGGAACTTCAGCAAGTACCTGGTCGGCAAGGATGGCAAGATCGTCGCCTTCTACCCGAGCGACGTGACGCCGGAATCGCCGGTGCTTCGCGGCGCGATCAGCAAGGCACTGGCCGCGAACTGACTTGGAAAGGGAGCCGTATCCCTTTTTCGGTGACGAGGTGAGCGGATGACAGGCCGGCGATTGAGTGTTCTGGGACTGGCCGGCCTGCTGCTGGCGCGATCGGCGGCCGTGAGTACGCAGGCTCCCGCCGGCGCGGCGCTGGCCCAGCCGGTCTTCCATCATCTGCATCTGAACTCGACCGATCCCGCCGCCGCCATCGCCGGCTATCTGACGCTGTGGCCGGACTCCACCGAGAAGGCGACAGTGGCCGGATTCGACGGGCTGCGGAACGGCCGTCTGTACCTGTTATTCACCAAGGTGAGCACGCCGCCGCCGACTCAGCCGCGCAGCGCCTACTGGCACCAGGTCTGGCTGACGCCGGACGTCCGGCAGTATGTGGCGCGGGCGCGGGCGAACAGGATGGAGCCCGAGCCGCTCTACACCTCGGACGAAGGCGGCCACGTCGACATCAGCAGCGACACCCTCCCCGGCACGTTGACCAGAAGGGCGCTGGCCGAGGCCAGACAGAAGGGCGTGGCGCCGACGCATCAGGCCGGCTTCACCTACATCAAGGGTCCGGACGGCCTGTCGGTCGAGGGGTTCGAACGGGCCGGCGAGACCGGGCGGCTCGCTCAGCTCGACATGTGGCAGGACCATCCGATCTGCGCCGAGCTGTGGTACGAGCGGCATCTCGGCGGCACGCGCCGCGCCGCGCGCGGTGAAACGGCGCCGCCAACCGACGCGACCTGCCGGACTGCACCGGGCGAGCCGAGCTGGCCGTCGACGGTCCGGGAAGGCACCCGTCGCACGCCGAGCGGACGGGTCGCCTTCGGCGACGTCGCGATGCTGTGGTACACCAACCCGGGCGATCGTCCGCTCGCCGGCACGCGCGGCCAGGCGGCCGATCACTACGCGTTCGCGGTCCGCGATCTCGACGCCTGGATCGCCAGGCTGAAACGGGAGAACGTCACCTTCCTGCGCGACGTCTACGCGTTCGGCGACGGCCGCGCGGTGATGATTGAAGGGCCCAGCCGCGAGGCGCTCGAGCTGGTCGAGGACAAGTAGATGACCAATCGGCTTGGCGTCGCCGGCCTGATCGCGATGCTGGCGGCCGTGCCGCCGCTCTCGGCGCAATGGCCTTCCTACCCGACCGGCGCACCGAGAAATCCCGCCGGCGCACTGGACCTCACCGCGCCCACGCCACGGTCGCCCGACGGCAAGCCGGATCTCTCCGGGCTCTGGGAAAGCGTCCGGACCGGGCCTGGACAACGGATCGTCGCCACCGACCCGGAGCCCGCCGCCGTGAACTACTTCTGGAACATCGGCTCGGCGATGAAGGAAGGCCTGCCCTACCAGCCCTGGGCGGCAGCGCTGCGCCAGCGGCGCATGGCCGAGAACCAGAAAGACAACCCGGACGTGCTGTGTCTGCCGATCGGCCTGACCCAGCTCCACAACCATCCCCAACCGCGAAAGATCATCCAGACGCCCAGGCTGATCGTCATCCTCTACGAAGCGAACGGCGGGGTACGCCAGATCTTCATGGACGGGCGGCCGTTGCCCGGCAACGACCCCCAGCCCTGGTGGTACGGGTATTCGGTGGGCCGGTGGGACGGCGACACGCTTGTCGTCGAGACCACCGGGTTCCGCGACGAGGGCTGGCTCGATGTCACCGGCAGTCCGCTGACCGACGCGGCGAAAATGACCGAACGGTTCCGCCGGGCCGACTACGGCCATCTCGAGATCCAGGTGACCGTCGACGATCCGAAGGCCTATACGAAACCGTGGTCGGTGACGTTGAACCAGCGCGTTCTCCCCGACGCCGAGCTGATCGAGTTCGTCTGCGCGGAGAACGAAAAGTCGTCGCGCCACTTTCAGAAGTGAGGCGCCTCCGGCCGGCCTGAAGGCCGCACGACTTCAGCACCAGGCGCCCGACGAACGCCGGAGACGTTGGCTTGACACTCGTCGTGCAGGCCTTCAGGCCTGCCGCGTCAGGCGGACGTCGTCTGCACGACGTCCGCAGCAAATTTCACACGCTCCCGCCCGCATCCGGGCGGACCGCATGGAGGCTATCCGATGGGAAGGTGGTTCGCAGTCGCTCTGATGTTCTGTGGCGTGTTTCTACCCGGCCCGGCGGCGGCGCAGCAGAACGGCAGCTTTGCCGGCGTCGTCACCGACAGCACCGGCAGCCTGCTGCCGGGCGTCACCGTCGAAGCGAGCAGCGACGCGCTGATCGAGAAGACGCGCAGCGCCGTGACCGACGGCCGCGGTCAGTACCGGATCGTCGATCTGCGCCCGGGTCGCTACAGCGTGACGTTCACCCTGCCCGGCTTCTCCACCGTGCGGCGCGACGGCATCGAGCTGACGGTCGGATTCACCGCCGCGGTCAATGCCGAGCTGAAGGTCGGCAGCGTCGCCGAGACGGTGACCGTCCAGGGCGCGACGCCGGTCGTCGACATCCAGAACGTCAACCAGCAGCGGGTGATGACGCGCGACGTGATCGACGCGATTCCATCCGGGCGCGGCATCGCCAACTACGCGACGCTGATCCCCGGCGTCATCATGAGCAACTCGAGCCTGAACATCTCGCAGGACGTCGGCGGCGGGACCGGCTTCAACTTTGCGTTCGCCGCCATTCACGGCGGCCGGGCGCTCGACCAGCAGATCATGGTCAACGGCATGTCGGTGACGTCGCTGACCGGCACCGGCGGCACGCGCAGCAACTGGTCCGACGGCACCGCGCAGGAGTACGGCATCCTGCTCGCCGGCCACCAGGCGGAAATCGCCTACGGTGGCGTCTTCGCCAACGTCATCCCGCGTGAGGGCGCCAACCGCTACAGCGGATCGTTCTTCGCCAACTACGGCGCGGAAGGGCTGCAGGCCGACAATCTCGACGACGACCTGCGGAGCCGCGGGCTGACCGTGGCCAACAAGACCAAACGGCTGGTCGACATCAACCCGTCGTTCGGCGGGCCGATCGCCCACGATCGCGTCTGGTTCCACGCCGCGTTCCGCTACTCGCTCACCGACAACTACGTCGGCGGCCTCTACTACAACCTGACGCCCAAGGCGTGGACCTACACGCCGGATACCAGCCGGCCCGCGGTCAGCGATCAGACGACCTACGACACGACGCTGAACGTCACCTGGCAGGTCTCGCCGAAGAACCGGCTCTCGGTGTTCGGCGCCTACGACAACATGTGCCTGTGCCACTTCTCGATCAGTCCGACCATCGCGCCGGAAGCCGCCACCTACAACCCGGGCGACAGCAGCATCGTGCAGACGCGCTGGACCTCGACGCTGACCAACCGGCTGCTGCTCGAGGCCGGCTTCTCGCACTACCTCAGCTCGTTCCCGCGGGAGCCGCAGCCGGACGCGACCGAGCCGTCGATCCTCGAACAGTCGAACAACCTGCGCTTCAGGTCCAATGCGACATATTTCCCGACGCCGCAGACGGTCGACGACTACCGCCTGTCGCTCTCCTATGTGACCGGCGCCCACAGCGTCAAGGCCGGTCTGACCTATTCGTGGCAGTTCGCCAAGGATCCGACCGTCTTCGTGATCGGCGACGTCAACTACCGGACGCTCAACGGCACACCGAATCAGGTGACCTACTACACGACGCCGTATGCGACGCCGCTCTACCTGAAGCCGTTCGGCGCTTTCGTCCAGGATCAGTTCACGCTGAAGCGGTTGACGCTGGGCGGCGGGCTGCGCTTCGACCAGTTCAGGAGCTCCTACAACGCGATTCACATCGAGCCGGTCCGCTGGCTGCCGGTGGCGCGCGATTACCCGGCCGCCGAGGTGTTGAACTGGAAGGATTTGTCGCCGCGACTGGCGGCCTCGTACGACCTGCGCGGGAACGGCAAGACCGCGGTCAAGTTCTCGCTGGCCCGATACGTCCTCCAGGAGGGCAAGGGCAACACCAACAGCGTCCACCCGGTGATCGCCGCCACCAACAGCATCGCCCGGACCTGGACCGATCGCAACGGCGACTTCATTCCCCAGGGCGACCCGTTGAACCCGCTGCTGAACGAGGAGCTCGGCCCCTCCCCCAACGCCAACTTCGGCCAGCCGAACACGACGCTGCGCTTCGATCCGGACTGGGCGACCGGCTTCGGCGCGCGGCCGTTCAACTGGGAGATGCTGATCACGGTGCAGCACGAGCTGGCGCCGCGGGTCGGGCTGGAGGTCAGCTACAACCGCCGCTCCTACGGCAACTTCATCGTCAACGACAACACCCTGGTGTCGCCGGATGACTACGACCAGTATTGTATCGACGCACCGCTCGACGCCCGGCTGCCGAACGGCGGCGGCCAGCGGGTCTGCGGCCTGTTCGATCTGAAGACCACGAAGGTGGGCCAGGTCAACACACTGCGCACCAATTCGTCGGTCTACGGCAATCAGGTCGAGCGCTGGAACGGACTGGATGTCTCGGTGCAGGCGCGCCTGCAGAGCGGCATCCTGCTGCAGGGCGGCTTCAGCGGCGGCCGGCAGATGGCCGACAACTGTGACGTGGTCGGGAAGATCGACAATCCCAGCCCCTACCTGTGCCACCGCGAGTCGGCGTTCCTGCCGCAGATCAAGCTGCTCGGCACGTATCCGCTGCCGTGGTGGGGCCTGCAGGCCAGCGGCACGTTCCAGAGCCAGATCTCGGACCCGGTCGGCGGCGCGAATTTCGACTACAACTACTTCGGGCTGCCTGCCAACTACGTCGCCGGCAACGCCCAGATCAGCCCGTCGCTGGGGCGCAGTCTGTCGTCGGGAGGCACCGTCACCGTCAATGTGGTCGAGCCGGGCACGCTCTATCCCGACCGCACCAACCAGCTCGACGCCCGTCTGGCGAAGACCTTCGTCATGACCGGAGGGCGGCGCCTGCAGGCGCTCCTCGACCTCTACAACGTGTTCAACGCCAACGTCGCGCTGCGGCTGAATGGCGCCTACGGGTCGAACGGTGTCGGCTGGGGCACGCCGCAGGCGATCGTGCCCGGACGGCTGATCAAGTTCGGCGCGCAGCTGAGATTCTGAACGCGACTTCGAACCGTGGTCGGCCACGAAAACACGACATTTCTGGAGTTCTTCAGGACGTCTGCGGGGACAAACGGCGTGGTGCACGGAAGGTCCGTACTCAAGGTCTTCGTGGCGGGCGTGGCCCGTTGTTTTTGTGGAGTCGTGATTTCGTGCGCTCGTGGTTCAGCGCACGACGGGCCATCGGTCAATTCACCGGCAGCGCGAAGCTCGTGATTGTCGTGCCGGCGCCGATGATCACGTGCTGGCGGCCGTCGAGCAGGTAGGTCATCGGCGACCCGCCCCAGATCGCGGATCCGATCTGGTAGTGCCACAGGTTCCTGCCGGAGCGCGACTCGAACGCCATGAAGTTGCCCTCGTTGTCGCCGCCGAACACCAGTCCAGACGCGGTCGACAGCAAGCCGGCGAAGGTCGGCGTCTGATACTTGAACTCCCAGCGCCGCTCGCCGGTCGTGGCATCGATCGCACGCAGCGCACCGTAGGCTTTGGCCGCATCGCGCTGGACCGTCCCCATCGTCGATCCGCGGCCCGGGACAATCGCCTGTTTCTCCGGCGTGTAGGTGGCGCAGGTTTCGCGCGCGGTGACGAAGAACAGCCGCAGCGCCGGATCGTAGGAGGGCGGCATGAAGTTGGTGCCGCCCCACTGGTCGGGCAGGCAGCCCCGGCTGCCGTCGTTGAGGACGATCGGATGATCGTCGGGTCCGAGCGCCCTCGCCCAGGTGGTATCGGTGAACGGCTTGCCGAACAGCACCTTGCCGGTGACGCGGTCCAGTGCGTAGAAGAAGCCGTTGCGGTTGGCGACGAAGACCACCCGGCGCGGCTGGCCGCCGATTGTGAGATCGGCGAGCACCGGCACATGGTTGGAGTCCCAATCGTGCAGGTCGTGCGGCGTGAACTGGTAGTGCCACTTCAGTTTGCCGGTATCCGCGTCGACCGCGATCAGCGACGCCGTATAGAGGTTGTCACCTTTGCGATCCTCCCCGTAGTAGTCCGGATTGGGGTTGCCGGTCCCCCAGTAGAGGGTGTTCAGTTCCGGATCGTAGCTGCCGGTGACCCAGGTGCCGCCGCCGCCGCGCGCCAGCACCTCGGTGGACGCCGGCCAGGTCTCACTCCCCGGCTCGCCGGCGCCGGGCACGGTGTAAAAGCGCCAGACGCGGGCCCCGGTTCGCGGATCGTAGGCGTCGAGAAATCCGCGCGTCGGGTAGTCGCCGCCCGAGATGCCGACAATCACCTTGTCCTTGACCACCAGCGGCGCCAGCGTCGCCGAATAGCCGATCTTGTAGTCGCCGAGCACCACGTCCCAGACGACGGCCCCGGTTTTCGCGTCGAGCGCCAGCAGGTGGGCGTCGAGCGTGACCATGAACAGCGTGTCGCCGAGGACGCCGAACCCGCGGTTGACCGGCGCCGACGCGCCGTAGGTGAGATCGGCCGGCAGATCGCGCCGATAGCGCCAGAACATCTTCCCGGTGCGGGCATCGAGCGCCCAGGCGTAGTTGTTCGGGCCGGTCACGTACAGCACGCCATCGAGAATCAGCGGCGTCGCCTCGAATCCCCGCCCCCGCGCCGTCGTCTCGGTCTGGAACGTCCATTGCGCCGCCAGCCGCCGCACGTTGTCCGGGGTGAGCTGCTTGAGCGGGCTGTGCCGCTGTCCGCTGTAGTCGCCGGAGTAGGTGAGCCAGCGGGCCGGGTCCTTCAGCCCGTTGAGCAGGTCCTGATAGGTAATCTCTGGTGCGCCCTGTTGTGCGATCGCGAGCACCGCGCCGGCGATGACGAGTGCGGGCGCCAGGCCGGCCCGCCGGATCGTTGATTCGCGCATCAGCCGGTTACCTCGTCGCACGCAGCGTCGCCAGGAAGCCCAGGAGATCGTCGAGCGCGGCGGCGTCCAGTCGATCCGGGCCGAAGTCGGGCATCAGCGACTTGCTGTCACGGGTGAGGTCGCGCAGGTCGGCCTTCAGATAGCCCTGCAGCCGTTCGCCGGTATCCATGATCTGGATCGAAAATGGATCCTCGCTCTTCCGCGCGCCGCGAATCTGCCGGCCGTCCGACATCACCAGCACCACCGGCTCATAGCCGAGGGCGAACGAGTCGCTGGCCTGGCGAATCGAACGCGCCAGCGCCTGGCGCGGCTGGTTGCCGATCTGCGAGAGATCGGGCCCGAGCCGGCCGCCGCGGCCGCCGACACGATGGCAGCCGCCGCAGCTGGCGGAGAAGATCCGCTCGCCGTTGATCGCGTTGCCCGCCGAGCGCTCGCCGGCGCCGGCGGTGCCGATGCTCCGCAGATACGCGATGACCGCCCGGAGCTCCTCGTCCGGAGCGGGACTGGGCGGCATGATGCTGCCGGGAATGCCGGTCCGGATGATTTGAAAGGCGCGATCGTCGGCCGCGGCGTTGACCCACAATCCGGTCAGGTCCGGGCCGCGCGATCCCTTCGCATCGCCGCCGTGGCAATCGGCGCAGCGCTCACGGAACAGCCGGCCGCCGGCCGCAACGGCCGCGGGACCGACCTGGACCTGACCGGCCGCCTGAACGCCAGCGACGCCAATCCGGCGCGGGCCGGATCCGACGTACGAATGCGTCAATTGTGGAATGGCCGCGACGAGAGCGGCGGTCGCCAGCGTCCAATGGATGCGCGGCATGCCCAGGATCGCGAGAGTATACCCTGCCGATGCGGACATGGTCCGCTCCGTCGCCGTACGTCGTGTCCGGCTTCAGCCGGACCGTGACAGGCAGGCCCTCGCGTTTCAGAACCGTACGTGGCGTCCGGCTTCAGCCGGACTACGCACTAATCCGGATCCCACGTAACGAGGGGGCGTGCGGCCCCAGCCTGTGTCTTCCTGGCCCGCTACCTGGGCCGCACTGCTGGCGGCGACGCCTGCCCGCGGCCGCGCCCCGCCGCCGGCGGCGCCGATGATCGCGCCGGGCGCACCGCCGCACGGAGGTCGTAACACAGGAGCCGGGGACCGGCGGTCCGGTTGATGTCCCTGGTGTTCTGCACCACGTACAACAAGCCCCGGCTGAGGACCGGCAGGGTCCACGACTCCCGCGCCGCAAACAGCCGCGCGCGGGCAACTGGCGTGTAGCGCCGGGGGGTCAGATTCATCCACAGCAGGTGCCCCATCTCACCGAGGCACAGATACTGACCGTCGACGGCGAGCAGCGATCCCCGATACGTCCCGGTCAGCTGCTGCCGCCCCTTCCCGTCCGGACCGGTCCGCTCCATCCATTCCGGCGTTTCCCGCCAGACGATTTTTCCCGTCGCCGCATCGACGCAGGCCAGTGACGCGTCCGGCTCATTCCGTCCGTCGAACCCATACAGGTAACCGCGGCGGTGAATCGCCGTATTGAAATGCAGGCCGAATTCCCGCGTCGTCCACAGCACCTTGGGCGTGAAATCCGGCTGCACGGCGAGCAGCGCGCTGCCGGTGCGATAACTGGCGGAAATGAACACCTTGTTGTCGAACACCACCGGGCAGGACGCGTTGACCGACTCGCGGCTGCGGCTGCGCCACGGAAACACGAAATCGACGCGGCCGGTGTCCGGGTTGATCGACATCAGCCCGCCGGTGGCCGGATCGGACTCGCCGCCCGCAAAGACGAAGACCCGGCGCTGGCCGTGGATCACCGCCGGAACCGGCGAGGCGTAACTCGGTCCCCATTCGTCGCCGGCCCGCCACACTTCGCGTCCGGTCGCTTTGTCCAGCCCGACGACGCACGGGCCGCCCGGCGCTCCGACATTGACGATCAACAGCCGGCCTTCGATCAGCGGCGTCGACGCGGTCCCGAAGAAATCCTGCGGCACCCGGTATTCCGCCCGCAGATCGCGCCGCCACGCCACCTGCCCGGTCGCCAGATCGAGGCAGTGCATCTTTCCTTCAGCCCCGACCGTGTAGACGCGCTGCAGGTCGATGATCGGGCTGGCCCGCGGCCCGTTGTTGTAGCCGTAGCGGTCCTCGAACGCGGTCGGGTAGCGGAATCGCCAGAGGCTCGCCCCGGTTTCCGGATGCAGGCACTCGACAATCTCCTCGTCGTTGAGGCGATGGATGAACACGAGGCGCCGCCCCGCGATCGCCGGCGAGGCGTAGCCGGTCCCCTTCGGAAGGTCCCACACCAGTCGTGGCGGGAACACACGCGTCAGCCTCGTCTCGGTTGAGACCGCGTTGTGCGACGGCCCCAGGAACGACACCCAATCGTGGGTCACCGCGCCCCTCGGCAACGGCTTCGGCTTCCGCAGCAGCCGCGCCTGGCCGGACGCCCGCACCGGCAGCAGCGCCGGTGCGATGAGCGCCTGCAGCAGCGCCCGCCGCGATATCCCGGCACTCCTCACGGTATGAAGTCCTGCTGCCGGCGGATCGCGACGCGCGTCTTCAATGCGTCAGCCCGTAGACGATGTAGTTGACGCCGAGCTTGTAGGATTCGTTGGCATCGGCGATCG
>JBDTRR010000049.1:0-36587 GCA_039931615.1 Acidobacteriota bacterium | reverse complement strand
CCGAACTGGCCGTGGCCGCCGGTCTGCTTCTTGTGGCGGCCGTGCGCCTCGGTCGACGCCTTGATCGTCTCGCGGTAGGGAATCCGGGGCGGCTTCAGGTTGACGTCGACGCCGAAGCGCCGCTTCAGTTTGGCCACGGTGACTTCAATGTGGACCTGGCCCTGCCCCGACAGCAGCAGCTCCTTGGTCTGCGGGTCGCGGCTGTAGCGGATCGACGGGTCTTCTTCTTCGAGCCGGTGCATCGAGGTGCTGATCTTGTCTTCGTCGCCGCGGCTCTTCGGTTCGATGGCGTAGGAGAGGACCGGGTCCGGGAACGTCATCGCCGGGAACGTCAACGGATCGGCCTTGTCGCCGAGCGTGTCGTTGGTCAGGGTGTCCTTGAGCTTGGCGACGGCGCCGAGATCGCCGGCCTTCAGCTCCGGGATGCTGGTCTGGGTCTTGCCCTGCAGCAGCATCAGGCTGCCGAGACGCTCCGGAGCCTCCCTGGTCTTGTTCTGCACGGTTGAGTCCGACTTGAACGCGCCGGAGACGATGCGGAACATCGTAATCCGCCCGGCAAACGGATCGGCAATCGTCTTCCAGACGAAGGCGGCGGGCGGCTCGGTCTCGGCGGCGGCGCGGGCGACCTCGGCGCCGTCCTTCCCCGCTCCCTTGAACGGTCGTTCGGCCGGTGACGGCAAGTACGCCACGATCGCGTCGAGCAGCGGCTGCACGCCGATATTGAGCAGTCCCGAGACGCAGACCAGCGGAAAAATCCGGCCCGCGATCGTCGCCGTCCGCAGGCCCGTGACCAGCTCCTCGTCGGTCAACGTACCGGCCTCGAAGAAGCGCTCCATCAGCGCTTCGTCGACCTCGGCGACCATCTCGATCAACGCTTCGCGCGCCGCTTCGACCGCCTCCTTCATGTCGGCCGCCACGTCGCCGACGGTGAACTTGCCGCTGTCGTCGGCCTGGAAGGTGAACGCCTTCCGGGTGACCAGATCGACAACGCCCTTGAAGGTCTTCTCTTCGCCGATCGGCAGCTGGATCGGTACCACCGCACGATGGCACGCCTCGCGCAGCGACTGCAGCGACCGGTCGAGGCTGGCCCGCTCGCGGTCGAGGCGGTTGAGGACGACCATCCGGGGCAGGCCGATCTCGTCGGCTGCCGCCCAGACCTTTTCGGTCTGCACCATCACGCCTGCGACCGCGTCGACGACGACCAGCGCGGCGTCGGCGACGTGCAGCGCCGCCCGCGCGTCGCTGAGGAAGTTGCCGATGCCCGGCGTGTCAATCAGGTTGATTTTCGCTTTGTTCCACTCGGCGTAGGCCAGACTGGCCGACAGCGTGTGCTTCCTGGCGACTTCCTCTTCGTCGAAATCGGTGACCGTCGTCCCGTCGTCGACCTTGCCGAAGCGCGTGACCATGCCGGCGTCGCTGAGGATGGCGGCGACGAGTTGAGTCTTGCCCGACGCGCTGTGGCCGACGAGAGCGGCATTGCGGATGCTGGCGGCGTCGTAGACCTTCATAAGTGAGTTCCCCCGGGGAGAAGGAAGTGGTCCAAAGGCGCATCATATTCGCGGTCAGGGGAGGCCGCAAGCCGGGACCGGGCTGAAGTCTACTCGTAGCGGAGGGCTTCGATCGGATCGAGCCGCGAGGCTTTGAAGGCGGGGTACATCCCGAAGAAGATCCCGACCGAGGCCGAGAAGCCGAGGCCGATGGCGAACGACCACCACGGCAGCGAGATCGGGAAGCCCGAGATGAGGTGGACCGCCCAGCCGATCGCGCTGCCGAGCAGGATCCCGAGCACGCCGCCGAGCGAGGTGAGGAACGCCGCCTCCATCAGGAACTGGAACAGGATCTCCACGCGCCGCGCGCCGAGCGCCTTGCGCACGCCGATCTCCCTGGTCCGCTCGGTGACGGAGATCGACATGATCGCCATCACCCCGATGCCGCCGACCATCAGCGCGATCGAGGAGATCACCAGCAGCGCGAAGAACGTCGCCTGGCTGATCTGATCGTAGAGCTTGAGGATCGAGTCCTGGGTCATCAGATCGAAGTCGTCAGGTTCCTCCAGCTTGAGACCGTGCCGGATCCGCATCACGCGCTGGACGTCGGCGAGCGCCTCCTTCTGCTCGACGCCTTCCCGCGGCAGCACCGAGATCTGGATGTTCATGATCGTGCCGAGGCCGCGGCCGATGCTGACGGCGCGCATGCCGTATTCCCGCTGGTAGGTCGAGTAGGGGATGACCAGGAAGTCGTCGGCGCCGATCTCGAAGCCGCCGGGTGTCGGCCGCTTGTCGAACACGCCGACGACCTCGAAGCGCTGGTTGCCGACCCGGACCAGCTTGCCGATCGGATCGGTGCGTGACGGCTCGAACAGCAGTTTGTGCGCCGTATTGCCGAGGACGACGACGTTGCGCCGGTACTGCAGGTCGCTGCCGTTGAAGAAGCGCCCGGCCAGCATCGGAATCCGGGTGCCCTCGGCGAAGAACTCGGAGGTGCCGAGGACGACGAGACTCTTGGTTTTGAGATCGCGGTAGAACACCCGCTGCATCGTCCGCGGGCCGATCCCCGCCGCCCCCAACTCGACGTCGACGTATTCGAGGGTGGTGGCCTGCTCCTCCAGGGCGCGCGCGTCGGCGATGCTGAGATTCGGGCGTTTCAACAGCTCCCGGAACTCGGCGCCGCCGCTGAAGCTGCCGATCCCGAACCGCTGGATGAAGATGGTGTTGGGGCCGATCGAGCCGAGCATCTCGCGCAGCGACTGGTCGAAGCCGCGGATCATCGCCGTCATGCCGACGATCGACGTGATGCCGATGACCACGCCGAGCACGGTCAACCCGGATCGCATCTTGTTCGAGCGTACGGTGTCGAACGCCATCGCGACGACTTCGGCGAACAGACTCGCCCGGATGGCCATCTACTCGCGCCTCAATGCTTCAATCGGATCCAGACGGGCCGCCTGCATCGCCGGGTAGAGGCCGAAGAACAGCCCGACCAGCGCGGTGATCCCGATCCCGAGCGCCACCGACCAGGCTTCGATCGCGGCCGGAATCGGCGTCATCGACGAGATCGCCAGGGCAATGCCCGACCCCAGCAGCGTGCCGACCACGCCGCCGAACACCGACAGGACTACCGACTCGGTCAGCATCTGGGCCATGATGTCGGATCGGCGGGCGCCGAGCGCCTTGCGCAGACCGATCTCGCGCGTCCGTTCGGTGACCACCATCAGCATGATGTTCATGATGACGATGCCGCCGACGACCAGCGACAGTCCGACGACGCCGACCAGCACCGCGAAGATGCCGCTGGTCGCCGAGTTGTAGATGCCGAGAATCGTTTCCGAAGTGAACATCCCGAAGTTGTCCGGCTGCTTCGGCTTGAGCCGGCGCGCCGATCGCAGCGCCACCGTCGCGTCGTCCATCGCCTGGGAGATCTGGGTCAGATCGCGCGGCTTGACGGTGACCGAGAGCTGGCGGCGCGCCCCGAACAACGTCTGAAACTGGCCCAGGGGGATCACGGCGAATTCGTCCTGCGATCGGCCAAGCGCCGATCCGCGCTTGGCGCTGACGCCGACGACGCGGAAGTGGACGCCCTCGATCTGGATGATCTTCTCGAGCGGATCGAGCCCGTCGAACAGGCGATCGGCGGTCTGCCAGCCGAGGACGGTGACCGGACGGCTGGTATCGATCTCGGTCGGGCTGATCAGCCGGCCGACATCCGCGTCGAAGCTGGAGAAGTTGACATATTCGGCCGTGACGCCGCGGACCTGCGTCTGGTCGATCGACTTGTCGCGATAGGTGATGCGGCCGTTGGCGGACGAGTCGGCCATCACGGCGGACACCAGCGAGCTGTAGCGCCGGATCGCGCGCACCTCCTGCAGCGACAACCTCGGGTTGTTCCGGACCTTGTCCCGCTCCTCGTCGCTGCGGGTGATCGGGAACTGCTGGATGTTGAACGAATCGGCGCCCGCCTGGTTCAGGATGGCGCTCTTGACCGAGGCGTTCAGCCCTTGAATCAGCGACACCACCGCGATGATCGACGTCACCGCGACGATGTTGCCGAGCACGGTCATCAGCGACCTGAGCTTGGACGACCAGATCGCCGCCAGCGCAATCAAGGCGGATTCGACGAATTTGTTCATGTTCGCTGCGGGGCCGGTTCCAGCCCGATTTCCCCTTATTTCGCCGCGGCGTTCTTGTTGTCGATCTTGACCGGGTCTCCGTCGGCCATGCCGCGCACCGAATTGTACGGACCGGTGATCACCTGGTCCGAGTCTTTGATGCCGCTCAGCACCTCGAAGTACTTGTCGCCGGCAATCCCGAGCTTGATCGGCACGAACTCGACGAAGCCGTCGCGGACGGTGAAGACGCCCTCCGTCTCCTTGCGGGTCTGGCCCGGCTTGAGCTCGGTCGTGGCGGTGGTCGGTTCCGGCCGCTTGCGGCGCCTGTCGGGGCGCGGTTCCTTGACGATCAGGCCTTCGGCGTCGTAGATCAGCTCGCGGACGGCGACCGCGGGAATCGGGACGGCGGTGACGTGCTGGCGCGTGGCGGTGGTGATGTCGGCGGTGCAGGTGAAGCCGGGGCGCACGTCCGGCACCAGCTCATCCAGGATGACCACGACCTTGAAGTTGGTCGCCTGGGTGCCGGCCGCGCCCGCCGCCGCCTGAATCGGGCTGTTGCCGATTTCGCTGACGTGGCCCTTGAAGGTCCGATCCGGAATGGCGTCGATCGAGATCTTCGCCGGCTGTCCCAACTGCACGTTCGGGATATTGGTCTCGTCGACCTCGACCTCAGCCTGGATCACCGACATGTCGGCGAGCTCGAGCAGCACGGTGCCGGCGTTGTTCATCGTCCCGATCACGGCGGTCTCGCCTTCCTGGATGTTGCGGCGGGTGACGATGCCGTCGATGGTCGATTCGATGCGGACCTTGCCCAGGTCGTAGCGGGCGTTTTCGAGCGTCGCGCGCTCCTGCATGATCCGGCTGTCCTGCGCCTTGGCCGTCTTCTCGCGCTCCTGCAGGGCGGACTGGGCCGCCTTGACGTCGGACTCGGCCTTCATGACGTCGTTCTCCGCCTTTTCCAGGCTCTCGCGGGTCGTGAGCTGGCGGCTCCACAGGTCCTGCTGCCGTTTCAGGTTGGCCTTCATCTGTGCCAACTGCACGCGCGGCTGTTCCAACTGCGTGCGCGCCGTCTCGATCGCCTGCCGCATCTGCTCGAGCGAGGACGCGGCGACTTGCAGCGAGGCCTCGCCGCTGTCGACGCGGGTGCGCAGGTTCTTCGGGTCGATCTGCAGCAGGAACTGCCCCTTCTTGATCCGGTCGCCTTCGTTGACCGCGAGATCGACGACCCGGCCCGAGGTCTCGGCGCTGATTTTGACCAGCCGCTTCGGCTGGATCTTGCCCGACGCCGAGACGATCGCCTCGAGATCGCGCGTTTTGACGACCTCGGTCGTGACGGTCAGGCCGGTCTCCTTTTTGTACCAAAGGTTGGCGGCGACCAGCGCGCCGCCGAGAACGATGACGCCCAGAACGATGAGGATATTGCGGCGAGACATCTAGGCTCCTGCCACTGCGGTTCTGATTGCGGCGATGATGAGGGCGATTACCAGGTAGACGCTGAGGAACCCGACCGCGATCGGTCCCGTTCGTCGCTTGTATAAGACGCCCAGCCCGATCGCCAGGTTCACCAGCCACCAGATCAGGAAGAGATCGATGGTACCGAGCAGCCGGGCGGCAAAGGTCATCTCGTCGAGAAAGGGCAGGAAAACGCCGAGGTTGGTCGGGCTCGACAGCGAGCCGCGGGCGTAGTCGAGCGGGTAGACGAACAGCTGCTGCGCCATGCTGACCACCCCGGCGTGGGCGACCACCGAGAACACCTGTTTGAAGGTCGCATCGCCGCCGAGCACCGCCGTGAAGATCCCCATCGCGATGCCGGCGATGATCAGCGCCATGATCGGCACGAAGACGACCTGGCCGGCGGCGGTGACGTAGGGGGTGGTGGGGCGCGCCAGGTTCGCCTCCATCGCCTGATACCGTTCAGCCGGCAGCTTGACGCCGAACGACTCGATCATCGACACCTGCTGGTCGAGCAGCGCTTCCTGGCCGACGGTGGTCGAGAACAGGATGATGCTGCCGGTGGCCATCACCAGCAGGACCACCGCGAGCACGCCGAGCCAGCGCGGCCGCGCCGCGACATCGGCGTAGGTCGCGCGCGGCGCCACCAGCACGCCGAAAATCCTGGCGACCAGCCCTTTCGGTTCCGCCGCGGTCGCTGTCATTGAAGCTGCCACTGCTTGAGCCATGGGTCGTCCTTTCGAGAGCTGGCCGGAGGGTTGAACGTGCCGGTCTGACTGAACACCCCAGAATAGATATATGACGGTTGAGTTGGTAAATATGTTCGCTCCGGCGGCTCGCCCGGGAGGCCGCGCCGCGCCAGCTTCCGCATCACGGGCGGCATGATCTGCGGAGTTCGCGAGCGGCCTCCCGCCTGGTGACGGGTCATCGATCGCGTGTCCATCCGGACCGGCCGCGCGTCGCGCCGCCGGGCGGAGTCGCGGCCAACGTATCATTCCGGACCGCGTCCGTCAAACGCATATTCAGCCGGGTTTTGACTCATCGATAGATATACGACTTCCTTAGTCGGCTTGGAAGCTGGAAACGCGTGAGGGCGCCGAAAAGCGTCTGGAAGGCGCTGGTCAAACGCCCAAGAAGTGCCGGTAACGTACGACCGGTAAAGGGCTTGGCCCTCCGGCACACAAAATGCCTTGACGGCCGGGAAAACTACTTGTAACCTCACTGAGTCAAGCAATGCTATACCAAGGGTTTAATGATTCGCCGTCTGGTCAGGTCAAGTGGTGCTTGACGGCCTGCTTATGAACATAGGCGGTCCTGGTGGACATAGGAAAGCGGATACGCGAGGTGCGGCTGGCGCACCAGCTGACACAAGAAGAGCTGGCGGTTCGCGCCGGCGTGACCAAGGGCTTCATCTCGCTGCTCGAGCAGAACAAGAGCTCGGTGTCGCTGGAGACGCTCGAGGCGGTGCTGGAAGTACTGGGCGAGCGCCTGAGCACGTTTTTTTCGTCCGACGTGCTGCAGCCGTTCGTCTTCGGGAAAGAAGAGCGCACCCTGCTGGTCGATCAGGGGTGCGACAAGTTCGAGCTGCTGATTCCCGGCTCGACGACCATGGCGATGGAGCCGTGCCGGCTGGTTCTGGCGCCCGGGCAACGGTTGGGGCCGCACGCCTCGCACAACGGCGAGGAATTCGGCTACGTCATCCGCGGCCGCCTGTCGGTCAATCTGGGGCGCCGGTCGACCATCGCCAAGGCCGGGGAATCGTTCAGCTACAAGGCGCAGCAGGAACATTCGATCAGGAACGTCGGCCGCTCGCCGGCGGAGGTGTTGTTCGTGACCTGGCCGCCGCAGCATTAGGTGCGGCCGGGGCAAGTGGAAGTAGGAGCCGAATCCGGCGCCATCGAGGCGCGTCCGGTCGTGGCGTGGACTGCAGTCAACCCGTTGGTTGGAACGAGGTGGGAATGAAATGAAAAATGGAAATGGCGCGCTGACGCCGATGCCCTTGCCGAGACCGGCCATCGAGCCGAACCTGTCCTTCGATCGCGCAGCGGTTCTGGCGGGAACCGTGCCGACGCCGTTCCTGGTGCTGAATCCCGCGCGGATTCAAAAGAGCATCCGGACCTTGCGAACCTGCTTGCCTGGCGTCGAGCTGTACTACGCGATGAAGTCGAACCCTGACCCTGAGCTGCTCGGGCTGCTCGAGGGTCTGGTCGACGGGATTGACGTGGCCTCGTATCCGGAGGTCGCGTTGGCGGCAGCGGCGGGCGTGACGCCCGAGCGCCTGTTCCATTCGCATCCGGTGAAGAAGGATACCGACATCGTCGCGTGCGTCCGGCACGGCGTGCAGTGGTTCACCTTCGACAACCCGGACGAGATTCCCAAGCTGCGCCTGCACGCGCCGGACGCCGGCGTGCTGCTCCGGGTCGCGATCCGCAATGACAGCTGCGTCGTCGATCTCGGCGCCAAGTACGGCGCTCACCAGGACGAGGCGCTGGCGCTGATCCTCCAGGCGCGCGCCGCCGGCGTCAACGTCCGCGGCATCGCGTTCCACGTCGGATCGCAGTCGTCGGATCCGGCGACCTATATCACCGCCTTGCAGGTCGTCCGCGGTCTGTTCGACGCGGCCCAGCAGGCGGGAGTCCGGCTCGATACCCTGGATATCGGCGGTGGTTTTCCAGTCGTCTATCGCACCGAGATGCCGGCGCTCGAGGACTTCTGCCGGGTCGTCTCGCGCGGGCTGTCGCAGCTGTTCCCGGCCGGCGTCCGCATCATCGCCGAGCCCGGCCGCTGCATCTCGGGTGATTCGATGACCCTGGTCGTCAGCGTCATCGGCCGCTCGATGCGGAACGGCATCCCCTGGTATTTCATCGACGACGGCCTCTACGGCGCGTTCTCGGGCAAGCTGTTCGATCACTGCGACTACGAGCTGATCCCGCAGCGCAGCGGACCGGTTCGCGAGTGCGTCGTCGCCGGGCCGACCTGCGATTCGATTGACATCGTCTCCCGCGATCAGATGCTGCCCGACCTGCAGATCGGCGATCTCCTGATCGTCCCGAGCATGGGCGCCTATACGAAGGCCAGTGCCACGTCGTTCAACGGCTTCCAGCCCCCGGTCACCGTCGTCGACGACGGCCGGAGCGCACTGCGGAAGCCCGCCCGGCGCGTCGCCGCCAAACCGCGGGCGGTCCGCCCTCGCGCCGCCGCCGGCATCGGGCCGCGCCAGGCGCCGGCCCCCACCCCGACTCCCGTGTCGCCGTCAGCCTAGACTGGCCGCCGACCCGACCAGCCGACGACGGGCGCCGACGATCGACGATGCGCCCGTGCGTCGGCCCCGTGCCTCGGGTCGGTCTGATCCCGCTATCGACCCCGGCACGTCCGGGCTCCTTCTCAGGCTGGAGGTGGATGACATGACATCGAATTCGCATCGCGCTCCGTTCTCAGGACGTCTCCTCATGCTCGGCTGCGGCTCGGTCGGCCAGTGCACGCTGCCCCTGGTGCTGCGTCACCTCGACATGCCGGCCAGCCGGGTCACGGTCATGGACTTCGAGGACGTGCGTGGGAAGATCGCCGACGCGATCCAGGCCGGCGTGGTCTTCAAGCAGGCACGGCTGACCCAGGAGAACTTCCAGACGATGCTGCCCGATCTGGTCGGTCCCGGCGACGTCATCGTCGACCTGTCGTGGAACGTCGAGACGCTCGAGATGCTGCGGTGGTGCGGTGAGCACGATGTGCGGTTCGTCAACACGTCGGTCGAGGAGTGGGATCCGTATGGCGGCGCCGCCGACAAATCGCCGTACGATCGAAGCCTCTACTCCCGTCAGATGCGGATCCGGCTGCTGAAGGCGGAACTCGCCCGCCGCGGCACCCCGATCGCGACGATGATCATGGACCACGGGGCCAATCCCGGACTGGTCAGCCATTTCACCAAGCGTGCACTGCTCGAGATCGCCGCCGCGATGGTGACACGGGGCGTCCCGGCGGCGACCGGCGTCGAGACCGGCCAGTTCGAGCAGCTCATCGCCGACGCCGAGGCGTTCACGCCCGGTTCGTTCGCCCGGCTCAGCCGGGCCACCGGCACCAAGGTGATTCATATCTCCGAGCGCGACACGCAGATCTCGAACGTGCCGAAGACGGTCGACGAGTTCGTGAACACGTGGTCGATCGAGGGGTTCTACGAGGAAGGGACGGCGCCGGCGGAGATGGGATGGGGCACCCACGAGCGGCGGCTGCCGAAGAACGCCTATACGCCGATGGGCGGGCCGGGCAACCAGATTTTTCTCGCCCAGCCGGGCGTGCGGACGTTCGTGCATTCCTGGGTGCCGGCCGGCGGTCCGATCATCGGGATGGTGGTGCGCCACGCCGAGTCGTTCACCATCAGCGATCACCTGACGGTCTGGGAGCAGACGATCGAAGGCTACCGGGCGACCTATCGGCCGACCGTCCACTATGCCTACATGCCGTGTGACAACGCGATCCTCAGTCTGCACGAGCTGGCGATGCGGAATTTCCAGCTGCAGCCGCGGCTGCGGATCATGTCGGACGAGATCGTCGACGGGATCGACGAGCTCGGGGTGCTGCTGATGGGGCACGGGCTGAATGCTTGGTGGACCGGATCCCAGCTCGATATCCACGAGACGCGCCAGCTGGTCGGCGGTCAGAACGCGACCACGCTCCAGGTGGCGGCGTCGGTGATCGGGGCGCTGGTGTGGATGATCAGGAATCCCGCGGAAGGGATCCTCACGCCCGATGAAATTCCGTTCAGGGAGATTCTGGATGTCGCGGGTGCCTACCTCGGTCCGTGTCCATCGGTGCAGACTGACTGGACCCCGCTGCAGAGCCGGACGCGGCTGTTCTCCAAGTGGGGGACGCCGGCCGTAACCGAGGACGACCTCTGGCAGTACGGCAGCTTCGCGGTCGAGGCATGAGGCGACCGCCCTCCCGGGTGCCATGAACCGGCTGCGGCCCGACTCGTTCCGGATTGAACAGTGCGGGGGCGCCCGGCCGCGATAGGATGGTCGTCGTGCGGCTTCTTTCGATCGTGGTTTTCGCCTGCGCGTTCGCGCGCCCCGTCTCGGCACAGCTCTACGAAACCGTCGGCATCCGGGCGCAGGGCATGGCCGGCGCCTTCGTCGCGGTCGCCGACGATTCAACGGCGACCTGGTGGAACCCGGCGGGTCTGGCCAGCGGCGCCTATTTCAGCGGCAGCATCGAGCACCGCACCGGGGAGGGCATTTACGACGAGGGCACCCTCGGCGTGTCGTTGATGGTGCCCTCGCTCGGCCTCAGCTACTACCGCGTGCGAGTGGGTGCCGTCCAGCCGTCGTCTTCTACTGTGCCCACCGGAGAGGCCGGCCAGGATCAGGACGCCGGGATCCGCTCCCTCACCTTCTCCCTGACGCAGTTTGGCGTGACGACCGGTCAGTCGCTCGGCGAGCACCTGGTGGTGGCGTCGACGGCCAAGCTGGTGCGGGCGGACCAGACTCGCGGCGATCTCGATCTCGGCGCGCTGGCCAAGGCCGGCTCCATCCGGCTGGGGATTTCGGCACGGAACATGTTTGCGCCTGACCTCACCGTCGACGGCAATCCGATTGAGCACAAGCGCCAGGTACGGGTCGGCGCCGCCGTTTTCACATCGTCGCGCCGCGGCGTCTCGCTAGTCGCCGCGGTCGACGCCGATCTGACGACGACGGCGACGGCCGGCGGGGAAGCGCGCCACGTCGCCGGCGGTGGTGAAGTACGGGCGGGGCGACTTGGCCTGCGCGGCGGGGTCAGCGTCAACTCAATCGGGGAGGTGCGATCCTCGTACAGCGGGGGAGCGAGCCTCGCCATCCGGCAGGGGATGTTTCTCGACGCGCACCTGACGCGCGGCGACGATGACGCGATGAAGGCGTGGGGTTTTGCCCTAAGGGTGACATATTAGGTCACTAAATTGACAAAAATTGTCATTCTCGGTAATGTGCGTGTCTTACTTCCATGGCCGTCCGCATTGGCGAGTTCCTCCTCAAAGAGAAGCGCATCACTCCTGAGCAGTTGCAACAGGCCCTGAATCGCCAGAAAGAATCGGGGGGCAAGCTCGGCTACAACCTTATCCAGATGGGGCTGGTGAGCGACGAGGAGATCACGGCGCTCCTCAGCAGGCAGTACGGGGTTCCCTTCATCAACCTGTCCGAATTCGAACTCGACCCGGCGGTCATCAAGCTCATCCCGGCGGACACCGCCAACAAGTATCAGATTGTTCCGCTCAGCCGGGCCGGCGCGACGCTGACGATCGCGGTGACCGACCCGACCAACGTCTTCGCCATGGACGACATCAAGTTCATGACCGGCTACAACGTCGAGCCGGTGGTCGCGTCGGAAATCGCGGTAATCGAGGCGATCCGCCGCTACTACCCGCCGGCCGGCAAGGTGCCGGCGATCCGCGAGTCGACCGGCCCCAGCACGTTGGAGCTGGCCAGCAAGGGGCTCGAGGAGCTGCAGGCGCTGCCCGGGACCGGCGACGTCGAAGTTCTCGAGGAGTTGCAGGAGATCGGCGCCGAGGCGCTCGCCAAGCAGGAAGAGGAGGCGCCGGTCGTCCGCCTGGTCAACGTCGTGCTGATGTCGGCGATTCAGAAGGGGGCGAGCGACATCCACGTCGAGGCCTACGAGAAGGAGCTGCGGATCCGCTATCGCATCGACGGGATTCTCTACAACATGATGAGCCCGGCGATGCGCTTCCGCGAAGCGATCGCGTCGCGCATCAAGATCATGGCGAAGCTCGACATTGCCGAAAAGCGCCTGCCGCAGGACGGGCGGATCAAGATTCGCTTCAACGAGAATGGCGTGCCCAAGGAGATCGATTTTCGCGTCTCCTGCCTGCCGACGCTGTTCGGCGAAAAGATCGTCATGCGGCTGCTGGACAAGGACAAGCTGATGCTCGACATGACCAAGCTCGGGTTCGAGTCCGAGTCGCTGGTCAAGTTCGAGGCGGCGATCCTGCGGCCGTGGGGCATGGTCCTGGTGACCGGTCCGACCGGCAGCGGCAAGACCAACACGCTGTACTCCGCCATCGCCAAGCTCAACCGGGTCGAGACCAACATCATGACCGCCGAGGATCCGGTCGAGTTCAACCTCGCCGGCGTCAACCAGGTCCAGGTCAAGGAGCAGATCGGACTGACCTTCGCCGCCGCGCTGCGATCCTTCCTGCGGCAGGATCCGAACATCATCCTGGTCGGCGAGATCCGCGACTTCGAGACCGCGGAAATCGCTGTCAAGGCGGCGTTGACCGGCCACCTGGTGCTGTCGACCCTGCACACCAACGATGCCCCGAGCACGGTGAGTCGGCTGATGAACATGGGGATCGAGCCGTTCCTGGTCGCCAACTCGGTCAACCTGATCTGCGCCCAGCGCCTGGTGCGCCGGGTCTGCGCGCACTGCACGCAGCCGCACTCCGTGCCGACCGCGGCGCTGGTCCAGGCCGGGTTCTCGCCGGAGGAGGCCGCGACCGTCACGCCGGTGAAGGGCGCCGGCTGCGATCACTGCAACCACACCGGTTACAAGGGGCGCGTTGGCCTCTACGAAGTGATGGACATCGGCGAGGCGCTGAGGGAGCTGATCCTGGTCGGCGCCTCGGGCCTCGATCTCCGGCGCAAGGCGGTCGACGAGGGCATGATCACGCTGCGGCGGAGCGGGCTGCGCAAGGTCAAGGACGGGAAGACCACGATCGAAGAGGTGGTGCGCGAAACGGTCAAGTAAGGGTCTCGCTGGATGGATCCACCACGGGCACGCGGGTTCAAGGACGTGATATGGCGACGCTACCGGACTTGTTGAAGACGACGATGGCGATGGGCGGATCGGATCTGCATCTGACGACCAACTCGCCGCCTCAGGTGCGGGTGCACGGCGAGCTGCAGCGTCTGCCGGAGCCCGAGCTGACCGATGCCGCGACCAAGCAACTCGTCTACAGCGTCCTGACGGACCTTCAGAAGAAGCGCTTCGAAGAGACGCTGGAGCTCGACTTCTCGTTCGGGATCCGCGGGCTGGCCCGCTTCCGCTGCAACGTCTTCAACCAGCGCGGCGCGGTCGGGGCGGTCTACCGGGTCGTCCCTGAAACGATCCGGACCTTTGGCGAGCTTGGTCTGCCGGCCGTGCTGGCGACGCTGGCGGACCGGCCGCGCGGCCTGATCCTGGTGACCGGCCCGACCGGCAGCGGCAAATCGACGACGCTGGCGGCGATGATCGACCGGATCAACCGCGAGCGCCATGCCCACATCCTGACCATCGAGGATCCGATCGAATACATCCACACGCACAAGAACTGCATCGTCAACCAGCGGGAGGTGCACAGCGACACCCTCAGCTTCAATGCCGCCCTGCGGGCGGCGCTGCGCGAAGACCCGGACATCGTGATGATCGGCGAGCTGCGGGATCTCGAGACCGTCGAGAGTGCGCTGCGGGTCGCCGAGACCGGCCACTTGACGTTCGCGTCGCTGCACACCAACTCGGCGGCGCAGACCATCAACCGGGTCATCGACATCTTTCCGGCCGGTCAGCAGGCGCAGATCAGGACCCAGCTGTCGCTGGTGCTGGAAGGGATCGTCTGCCAGGTGCTGCTGCCGCGCGCCGACGGCAAGGGCCGGATCGTTTCGCTCGAGATCCTGATTCCGACCCCGGCGATCCGCAACCTGATCCGCGACGACAAGATCCACCAGATCTACGGGTCGATGCAGGCGGGGCAGGAGAAGCTCGGGATGCAGACGGCCAATCAGTCGCTGGCCAGCCTGATCATGAAGCGGCAGATCACGCTCGAGACCGCGCTGGCGGCCTCCTCGCTGCGCGATGAGCTGCAGGACATGGTGACCCGCGGGGTCGGGGTGGTGGCCGGAGCCGGGCTGGGCCATGGCCCGGGCGCGAGACCGGGGCGATGAACAAGGCGCGGGCGCGGCGCCGACGGGCGGTGCCGCGCAGCTGGTGAAAGGGCGGAAGCGATGCCGACATTTGCATATTCGGGACGGACCCGCGCCGGTGCGACGGTCAGCGGGGAGCGCGCCGCCACCACGATGGATGCGGCGGTCAGCCTGCTGCGGCGCGATCAGATCATGGTGACGCGGATCGCGCCGGCCAAGGCGCGGGTCGCGGTGGCCGAGGCGAAGCAGGGGAAGCTCAACAAGCGGGTCTCGGCCAAGAACCTGGCCGTCTTCACCCGCCAGTTCTCGGTGATGATCGACGCCGGCCTGCCGCTGGTGCAGTGCCTCGAGATCCTGGGATCGCAGGAGGAGGACAAGAATTTCGCCGCGGTTATCCTAGAGACCCGGTCGGACATCGAAGGGGGCGCGTCGTTGGCCGATTCGATGCGCAAGCATCCCAGGACGTTCGATCCCCTCTTCACCAACATGATCGCCGCCGGCGAGGCGGGCGGCATCCTCGACACGATCCTGAAGCGGCTGGCCACCTACATCGAGAAATCGGTCAAGCTGTCCGGCCAGGTCAAGTCGGCGATGATCTACCCGGTCGCGGTGGTCGTGATCGCTGGTGCGGTGGTCGGCGTGATCCTGTGGAAGGTGATTCCGACATTCGCCGAACTGTTCTCCGGCCTTGGCGCCGACCTGCCGCTGGCGACGCGGGTGGTCATCGCGATGAGCAACAACCTGGTCCGCTACTTCCCGTTCCTGTTCGTCGCCGGCGGCGCGATCGGCTACGGCTTCCGCCGCTACTACGCCACCGCGAAGGGCCGGCGGGTCATCGACCGGACCATGCTCTACCTGCCGGTGCTCGGCAACATTTTGCGCAAGATTGCGGTCGCCCGCTTCTGCCGCACGCTGTCGACGCTGATCAGCTCCGGCGTGCCGATTCTGGACGGCCTCGAAATCACCGCCAAGACCTCCGGCAACTCGATTATCGAAGATGCCGTCATGGTCACCCGCACCAGCATCGAGCGCGGCGAGACCATCTCCGTGCCGCTGAAGGCGACCAAGGTGTTCCCGTCGATGGTGACGCAGATGATCGCCGTCGGCGAAGCGACCGGCGCGCTCGATACGATGCTGGCGAAGATCGCGGATTTCTATGAGGAGGAGGTCGACGTGGCGGTCGCCGGGTTGTTGACGCTGCTCGAGCCGATCATGATCGCCGTCCTCGGCGTGGTCGTCGGCGGCATCGTCATCGCGATGTATCTGCCGATCTTCGATCTGATCAGCAAAATGACATAAACGAGCACGCGGAGGCGGCCTAGGACGCCGGGGAACAGGACGGCGGGGAATCAAGGACGCCGAGGGACCGAGGACGCAGGACGACCAAGGACCAAGGACCAAGGACGACCAGGGACCAAGGACGGACCAAGCACGAAGGACCAAGGACCAAGGACCAAGAACCTTGTGATGTTGGACACCGAGCTCAAACGTAAACTGGCCTGGCTGATGGCTGTGCGGGCGATCATCAGCACGGTGCTGCTCGGTTCGGCGACGCTGGTCCAGATCAGCTCGCCGGGATCGTTCCCGATCGATCCGTTCTATTCGCTGATCGCGCTGACCTACGCGCTGACCATCTGCTTCGCGGTCACCCTGCGCTACGCCGAGCGCTGGCGCTGGCTGGTCGACGTGCAGCTGGCGGCCGACGTGCTGATCGTGTCGGCCTTCATCTACCTGACCGGCGGCGTGGCCAGCTATTTCTCGCCGTTGTACGTGCTGCCGATTGTCGCCGCCAGCTCGGTGCAATACCGCCGCGGCGGTCTGCTGGTTGCGGTGTTGAGCACGGCGCTCTTCATCAGTCTGGTGGTCGGCCAATACACCCTTGGCGACATCCTCCAGGACTCGGTCTGGCACGTGCCGACCATCGTCCTGCCGCCGCAGCTGGTCGCCCGATACACGGTGGCGCTCAACGTCTTCGTGTTCTTTGCCACCGCGCTGCTCAGCGGCTCGCTCGCCGAGGAGTTGAAATCGACCGGGGCCCGCCTGGTCCGGGCGTCGACCGAGATCGCCGACCTGCAGGCGCTCAACCAGCACGTCATCGACAGCCTGCAGAGCGGTCTGGCGACGACCGATCCCGGCGGGCACGTCCTGACGTTCAACCATGCGGCGGAGAACATCACCGGCGTCGCCCCGGCGACGGCGTTGGGCCGGCCGATCGCCGAGGTGATGCAGCTGCCGGCGACGGTGATCCAGGTGCTCGACGTCGACCTGGCCGATGGGGTGGCGCGGCGGCATGAGTTCCCGTTCCGGACCGCCGACGGCCGCGGCGACATCGAGCTCGGGTTGAGCGCGATGCATCTCGAGACTCCGGGCGGACGGGCCGGGTTCCTGTTCAGCTTCCAGGACGTGACGACGATCAAGAAACTTGAACGGGACGCGGCGCTGCAGCAGCGGCTGGCCGCGGTCGGGGAGATGGCGGCCGGGATTGCCCACGAGATCCGCAATCCGCTCGCCTCGATGTCCGGATCGATCCAGATCCTGCGCCAGGAGCTGCCGCTGACCACCGAGCAGGAGCTGTTGATGGATATCGTGCTGCGCGAGTCCGAACGGTTGAACGAGACCATCCAGTCATTTCTGGCCTACGCCAGGCCGCAGCGGTCGGCCATCGCCCGGTTCGACGTCCGGCGCGCGTTGACCGACGCCGCGGCGCTGCTGCGTCACAGCGTCGATATCCACGACCAGCACTTTATCGACGTCGACGTCCCGCGTGACGAGCTGTGGTACGAGGCCGACCAGGGGCAGGTCAAGCAGATCGTCTGGAATCTCGCCAGCAACGGCATCCGCGCCATGCCCGGTGGCGGGCGGCTGCGCCTGGCGGCCGCCGCCGAGCCGGCCTCGAACGGCATCGTGCTGACCGTCACCGACGAGGGCATCGGCATCGCGCCGGCCCATCTCGACGGTCTGTTCCAGCCGTTCAACGGCCACTTCGCCCGGGGCAGCGGCCTCGGCCTGGCGATCGTCCACCGGATCGTCAGCGACTATCACGGCGAGATCACCGTCAGCTCGCCGCCTGGACGGGGCACCACCGTGACGGTGCGCCTGCCGGCGACGCGGCCCCTGTTGACCCGATGACCACTGGACCCGACCCGATGACCGTCCGTCCGCCGGCCCGCATCCTGGTCGTCGACGACGAGCGATCGATGCGCGAGCTGCTGGCGATCGTCCTGCGCCGCGAGGGCTACGAGGTGCTGCTGGCCGAGACCGGCCGGGCGGCGATCACGATGCTCGAGCGGGAACCGGTCGACCTGTTGATCTCGGATATCAAGATGCCCGACCTGAGCGGCGTCGAAGTGCTGCGCGCCGCCAAGCAGATCGATCGCGACATCCTGGCCATCATGATCACCGCGTTCGCCTCGACCGAGACCGCCGTCGAAGCGATGCGGCTCGGCGCCTGCGACTACCTGAGCAAGCCGTTCGACATCGACGTGCTGAAGATGAAGGTGCGCGAGAAGATCGAAAACCGCCAGATGCGGCAGGAGAACGTCCTGTTGAAGCGGACGCTCGGGATCTCGCACCAGTTCGCCAACATCATCGGCCGCAGCGCGCCGATGCTCGAGGTGTTCAAGATGATCGAGATGGTGGCGCGGACCACCAGCACGATCCTGTTGACCGGCGAGTCCGGCACCGGCAAGGGGCTGGTCGCGCAGGCGATTCACTTCCACTCGCTGCGCCGCGACAAGCCGATGGTCTCGCTCAATTGCGGCGCCCTGCCCGAGGCGCTGCTCGAGTCCGAGCTGTTCGGCCACATGCGCGGGTCGTTCACCAGCGCCGACTCGAACAAGAAGGGGCTGCTCGAGGTCGCCGAGCACGGGACGATCTTCCTGGACGAGATCGGCGAGATGAGCGCGCCGATGCAGGTGAAGCTGCTGCGTGTCCTGCAGGAGCGGCGGTTCCGGCGCATCGGCGGCCTGGAAGAGCTGCAGGCCGACATCCGGGTGATCGCCGCGACAAATCAGGACCTGATCCGGCTCGTCGCCGAGGGCCGGTTCCGCGAAGATCTGTTCTACCGGATCAACGTCATTCCGATCGCGCTGCCGCCGCTGCGCGACCGCCGTGAAGATATTCCGCTGATTGCGGAGCACTTCCTCGCCAAGTACGCCGAGCAGATGGGCAAGCACATCTCCGGCGTCTCGCACACCGCGATGCAGTGGCTGGTCCGCTACGGCTGGCCCGGCAACATCCGCGAACTGGAGAACGTCATCGAGCGGGCGGTCGCGCTCGAGGCCACGCCGACCATCCTGCCCGACAGCCTGCCGGCCTCGATTCGCGGCGACGCGCCGCGCGCCGGGTTGGCCCGGACCGAGGCGCTGCCGGATGCCGGCTTTGATCTCGAGGCGCACGTCAAAGAGATCGAGCGCGGCTATCTGGCGCAGGCGCTGCAGCGCGCCGGCGGCGTCCAGGTTCGCGCCGCCGAGCTGGTCGGGATGAGCTTCCGGTCGTTCCGTTACTACGCGAAGAAATACAACCTGCGGTAGGCAACGCGAGCGAGAGTTGTATTTCTTATGACAATCGATGTCGACGATGCGTGTCACTAATTGTCAGTCGGACCGAGCGATCGCCGGCCGCGCGACCGGCTCTGCATGACATGTGCAATTCAGACAGTCACTTACACCAACGCCGCTGCGCACTGACGTCTGGCACCCGCGTTGCTCAAGTGGGAGTGAACCCCTGAAAGCGGGGCGCGTCAACCCGCCACCGGGGCGTCAGTTCTTGAGGAGAATGCACACATGAAAATCAGGTCGAGCAAGGGTTTTACGCTCATCGAACTACTCATCGTCGTCGCGATCATCGGCATTATTGCGGCGATTGCGGTTCCGGGTCTGCTCCGCGCCCGCATGTCAGGTAACGAGGCGTCGGCGATCGGCTCGCTGCGCGCCATCAACGGCGGCCAGGCTGCCTTTTCATCCAGCTGTGCTGGGGGCGGCTACGCCAACAAGCTGACTCAGTTGGCCGCGACCACGGTCGCCCCTATCGTTCAGGGCTTCCTGAGCCCGGATCTGACATTGAGTGATTCGACCGTCAAGAGCGGCTATACCATCGCATTGGCTGATGGCTTTCCGGTGGGCGTGACGGTTATGGCTCAGGCCTCTACGTGCAATGCCAAGGGAATTGCAGTGAGCTCGTACTACGCCGGGGCGACCCCGCTGACGCTTGGGGGAACCGGAACCCGTTATTTCGGCACCGACGAGCGCGGCACGATCTGGCAAAATACGACGACCCTGCTGACCGCGACTCTCACCAAGGCTGGGGCAGCCCCGACCGTTCCGATTCAGTAACTGGGGACACGGCTCGAGCAGCCCAGCTTAGCCGGGGGCTGGAAACTCGGGGCTGGAGGCTGGGGGCTAGACGCTGGGAATCCCCGGCCTCTAGCCTCTTTCGTTGTCACCCGCCACTCTCGTCTCATCCGCTTGACGCCGACCGCCTCCTCGGTTACAACTCGTACGGTCTCATGAGCACATCCACGTCACGCCTCGCGCTGCTCTGTACGTTGGTCGGCCTGGGCGCCTCGATTGCGGCCGCCTACGTCCACTACCATCTGATCTTCGACCCCACCTACACCAGTTTTTGTGATGTCAGCACGAGCGTCAGCTGCACGCAGGTCTACCTGAGCGCCTACAGCACGGTGCGCGGCATCCCGGTGGCGGTGATCGGCGCGATCTGGTTCGCGGCGGCGGCGCTGCTGACGGTGACCGGCATGGTCGCGACCGGCAGCGTGCGGGAGAGCGTGCCCGGCTATCTTTTCGCGGCCTCGACGCTCGCGCTGGCGGTGGTCCTCTACTTCGAGTACGTCTCGTTCGTGGTGTTGAAAGCCGTCTGTATCCTCTGCGTGGTGATGGCCGCTGCCGTCATCGCGCTCTTCTTCCTGACCGGCGCGACCACTCCATTTCCCATGACGACGCTGCCTCGCCGTGCCTTCCGTGATCTTCGCGCCCTCGTCTCCAGTCCCCTCGCGTTGCTGGTGACGGTGCTGTTTCTCGGCGGCGCGGCGTCGACGCTCGCCTTCTTCCCCCGGGAAGGGACGGCGGCGGCCGCCGGAGACGCCGCGGCCGGCCAGACCGCGGCCGCCACCACCGCGGCGCCGGCTCCAGTCCCGACGCAGTCGCAGGCGTCGGAGTTCGAGCGCTACTGGGAGGCGCGGGAGAAGGTGCCGATGGCCATCCCGGCCGAAGGCGCCAAGGTCCTGATCGTCAAGTTCAACGACTTCCAGTGCCCGCCGTGCCGTAATTCGCACATGGCCTACACGCCGATCATCGCCAGGTTCGCCGCCGACCGGCCGAACCAGGTCCGTTACGTGCTGAAGGACTACCCGCTCGACGCCGAGTGCAACGCCAACGTGAACAGCACCATCCACCCGGCGGCGTGCGAGGCGGCGGTCGCCGTCCGCCTGGCGCGCACCCACAACCGCGAGGAGGCGATGATCGAGTGGATCTTCGCCAACCAGCCGGCGCTGACGCCGGACCTGGTCAAGCAGGGGGCGCGCGAGATCGGACAGGTCACCGACTTCGATGCCAAGTACGCCTCGACGCTCGAGTCGGTGAAGAGCGACATCGCCCTCGGCAAGCAGCTCGGCGTTGCCGCGACGCCGACCTTCTTCGTCAACGGCAAGAAGGTCGACGGCGCGCTGCCCCCGCAGTACTTCCAGCAGGCGATTGAATACGAGCTGCAACACGCGACGACGAAATAGCGGCGCCGGGCGCGGATCGCCAGACCCGGAGCGTCGGAGCGGCAGCAGCGGGCGTCCCGCGTCATGACCACGGCCGCGCTCTCGACGTTCGAGCTGACCAAGGACTACGCCGTCGGCTTCTGGCGCAAGCGTCCCTATCGCGCGCTCGATCAGTTGACGCTCGACGTCGCCGCCGGCGAGGTGTTCGGCTTCCTCGGACCCAACGGCTCCGGCAAGACCACGACGCTGAAGCTGCTGATGCAGCTGGTCTTTCCCACCGCCGGCCGGGCCGAGATCCTCGGGCGTCCCGTCGGCGACCTCGACACCAAGCGGCGGATCGGCTTCCTGCCCGAGAATCCCTACTTCTACGACTACCTGAGCGCTGAAGAGCTGCTGACCTATTTCGCGGCGTTGTTCGGCTATCGAGGCGCCGGGCGGCGGGCGCGCGCCGGCCGGATGCTCGACCTGGTCGGGATCGGCGCGGAACGGCGCCTGCCGCTGAGAAAATTCTCGAAGGGGATGATGCAGCGCGTCGGCATCGCCCAGGCCCTGATCAACGAGCCCGAGCTGGTGATTCTCGACGAGCCGATGTCCGGCCTCGATCCGCTCGGCCGGCGCGACGTCCGGGCGCTGATCCTGCAGCTGCGCGACCGCGGCTGCACCGTGTTCTTCAGCTCGCACGTGCTGAGCGACGCCGAGGCGCTGTGCAGCCGCGTGGCCATCCTGGCCAACGGGCGGCTGGTCGCCAACGGCCGCCTGACCGAGATCCTGGCGTTCCAGGCGCGCGGCTGGGAGCTGGTGATGGCCGACCTGGACGACGCCGTCGCCGCCGCGCTCGGCTCCCGGGTCCGCGCCGCGGTGCGTCTTGGCGATGGACGCTACGCCTTCGAGCTCCCGCTCGATCCGCCGCCTGAGCGTCTGGTGGCGCAGCTGACGGGCGGGGGAGCGCGGCTGGTGTCGCTGAACCCGATCCGCGACACCCTGGAGCAGTTTTTCGTCCGCCAGGTGTCGACGCCCGAAGCCACCGCGCCGCGCCGCGGGCTCGAGGCGGCGTCGTGAACGCCACCCTGGCGATCGCCTTGAACGTCTTCCGGGAATCGGTCCGGGACAAGGTGCTCTACAACCTGGTCCTGTTCGCCATCCTGATGATCGGCGCGTCGTATCTGATTGGCCAGCTGACCGCGGGCCAGGACATCAAGATCATCAAGGATCTCGGCCTGGCGGCGACCTCCGTCTTCGGCCTGTTCATCGCCATCTTCATCGGGATCGGCCTGGTGTCGAAGGAAATCGAGCGCCGCAGTGCCTACAGCCTGCTGGCCAAGCCGATCCATCGCTATCAGATGATCGCCGGCAAGTATGCCGGACTGACGCTGACGCTGGCGGTCAACGTCGCGATCATGTCGGCGGCCCTCTACGCGGTCCTGGCCTACATGCGCTGGGGCGTGCCCGCCGAGGTGCAGGGCGCGTGGGACGCGCCGGCCCTCGACCCGGCGCTGATGAAGGCGCTGCTGCTGATTCTGTTCGAGCTGATGATCGTGACGGCGATCGCGATCTTCTTCTCGACCTTCTCGTCGCCGATGCTGTCCGCCGCCTTCACGTTCAGCCTGTTCGTCGTCGGACACTTCAGCGCCGACCTGCGCGGCTTCGGGCAGGTGGTCGAATCGCCGGCTGCGGCGACCCTGGCCCGGGGGCTGTACTGGGTGCTGCCCAATCTCGGGCAGTTCGACGTCAAGGCGCAGGTCGTCCACGGCCAGCCGGTGCCGATCGGCTATCTGGCACTGACCGGCGCCTATGCCGCCTTGTATATCGCCGTCCTGCTGGTTGCTGCGATGCTGATCTTCTCGCGCCGCGACTTCAAATGAGGACGCGCGCCGGACGACACGACGCGGTCACCATCGGCGCGGCCGTCCTGCTGGTGGCGGCGTTGATGGCCGCCGTGGTCGGGGTCCAGGCCGCGCGCGAGCGGGCGTACCCGACCGGCGCCGACACCGCGGCGACGGTCTACATCACCTCGGCTGCGGCGGTAAGGCGGCTGTCGCTCGCCTACTCGATGCTGGCCGCGGACGTCTACTGGATCCGCGCCATTCAGTACTACGGGGGCATCAAGCGCCAGCTGGATTCCGAGCTGCCGCAGCTGGCGCCGCCACCGTCGCTGGCGGCCGATCCCGCCGCCGGCTATCCGCTGCTGTATCCGCTGCTCGACCTGACGACCTCGCTGGATCCGCGATTCAACGTCGCCTACCGGTTCGGCGCCGTCTTCCTGTCCGAGCCGGCTCCGGGCGGCCCCGGCCGGCCCGATCTCGCGATCGCGCTGCTCGAGAAGGGGCTCCGCGAACGGCCCGACAAATGGGAATACCGCCTCGACATCGGCTTCGTGCACTATTGGTTCACTCACGACTACCAGGCGGCCGCCCGCTGGTTCGATCAGGCCAGTGGCGTGCCGGGCTCGCCGTGGTGGCTGAAGTCGCTGGCGGCGACGACGCTGGCGCAAGGCGGCGATCGGCAATCCTCCCGCCAGATGTGGACGGCGATTCGCGAGTCGGCCGAGAACGACTGGCTGAAACACGACGCCGATCGCCGACTCACGCAGCTGGATGCGCTCGACCGGATCGAACGCCTGCAGCGGGCAGTTGACCTGGCCGCCCGAGCGGCGGGACAGCGTCCGGCCGGCTGGCCGTCGCTGATCAAGGCCGGTGTCGTTCCAGGCGTGCCGCTGGATCCCGTCGGCACACCCTTCGAGATCGGATCGGACGGCACGGTGCGATTGTCGCCAGCCTCGCCGTTGTGGCCGCCGCCAGAGGAGCCACGGCGCATGGGGCTGCGGCCGCCGGCATGAGCGACCTCCCGGCCATCGTCATCGCCGCCGCCTTCGGCGCTGTCGTCGGCAGCTTTCTCAACGTCTGCATCCACCGCCTGCCGCTCGGCGCGTCGATCGTCTGGCCGGGCTCGGCGTGTCCCGATTGCCGCCGACCGCTGGCGTGGTTCGAGAACATCCCGATCATCAGCTACCTCGCCTTGCGTGGCCGCTGCCGCAGCTGCCGCGCGCCGATTTCCGCCCGCTATCCCATCATCGAAGCACTCACCGCGGCGATGTTTGCGCTCGGCTGGTGGTATTGGGGGCCTGGCGTCCTGCTGGCATCGCGGTTGGTCCTGGGCTGCGCGCTGATCGTCCTGTTCGAGATCGATCGCGAGCATCTGCTGCTGCCTCATGCGATCACGCTGCCGGGCATCGTGGTCGGCCTCGCGTTCAGCGTCTTCACCGAGCCTGGCTGGCCGGCCGCGGTGCTCGGGACCCTGGTCGGCGGCGGCACGCTGCTCGGTCTGGGATCGGTCTATTTCTGGCTGCGGCACGAAGAAGGCCTCGGCATGGGCGACTTCAAGATGCTGGCGATGATTGGCGCGTTCCTCGGGTGGCGGCTCGTGCTCGTCACGTTGATGCTGGCGTCGTTGACCGGCTCGATCGTCGGTCTGCTGTTGATCGTGAGGCGGCGCGGCAGCATGAAGTCGGCGCTGCCGTTCGGCACGTTTCTCGCCCTCGGCGCGGCGGCGGCGGCCGCCGTGGGAGACTCTCTCCTGAATTGGTACCTGGGACAGTGGTGATCTGATGCCGCTTTCGGAAAGTGCCTACGCGCTGCTCGGGCTGACGGCGATCGTCGCGGCGCTGGTCGCCGTCTTGGTGTTCGCGCTGCTGCGCTTCCTGGCGGCGGCGCGCGACACGCGCCGCGGCGCCAAGGATCCGCCGCTGCTCGCGGCCGCGCTCCAGGAAGCGGTCCTCAAGCTGAAGGCCCAGGAGCGTGCCGCCGCGGCGCGCGCCGACGCGTCGCAGCGGTTGAGCGGCGAGATCATCAGCAGCCTGACCGCCGGGCTGCTGGTGGTCGGGTTGAACGCCGGGATCCGGATCCTGAACCCGGCCGGCCGCCGCATGCTCGGCCTGACCGAGAACCCCGGGCTCGAGGACTACCGCCGCGTCCTGGCCGAGCCGCTGGCACAGATGATCGACGAGTGTCTGGCGGCCCGCGCCCCGATCCTGCGGCGGACGGTGCGGCTGACCGCCGCCGGCGCGACGCATCTGGGCGTGACGGTGTCGCCGCTGTTCGACGGCCGCGGTGAGTTGAACGGTGCGATCTGCCTGTTTTCCGACCTGACGGCCGTCAAGGATCTCGAGGAGCAGTTGCGGCTGAAGGAAAGCCTGGCCAGTGTCGGGGAGCTGACCGCCGGCATCGCGCACGAGTTCCGGAACGGCCTGGCGACGATTCACGGCTATGGCAAGCTGATCGACCTCGATGCGCTACCCGCCGCGTTCAGACCGTACGTCGAAGGCATTCGCGCCGAAACCGCCTCGCTCTCGGAGGTGGTGACCAACTTCCTGAACTTCGCCCGTCCGGCGGAGCTGACGCTGTCGCGGGTCGACCTCCGCTCGATGTGCGAACGGGCGGCCGACGAGATCCGCGCCGACGCGCGGGCGCTGGGGGGCGACGTCGAGGTGCGCGGTCAGTTTGGCACGCTCGAAGGCGACGAGGTGCTGTTGCGGCAGGCGTTCTCGAACCTGCTGCGCAATGCCGTCGAGGCGTGCGCCGGCGCCGCGATGGCCCCGGTCATCGTGGTCGAGTCGGAGCTGATTCCGGCGGCCAAGAGCTCGCGGATCTCGGTGAACGACAGCGGTCCCGGAGTCGATCCCGCTGCACGGGACCGCATCTTCCGGCCGTTCTTCACGTCCAAGCGCGCCGGCACCGGCCTGGGTCTGGCCCTGGTGCAGAAGATCATCGTTTTCCACAACGGGCGGATCAGCGTCGGGACGTCCCCGCAAGGCGGCGCCAGCTTTCAGGTGACCCTGCCGCTCGAAGACTGATCGCCCGGCCAGCACCGCGAAGCGCGGCGGCGGGGGGGCGGCTGGTGTGAGGCAGTCGCTGCGGCGCTTCGGCTGCGATGCAGAATCCGCCATCTTCGCCGGAGCAACGGTGGCAACGGTTGCCGCCACACTGCACTGCGCCCGCGATTTTCCCAGCGAATCGTCCGCAGCGGTCGCGGATCGCCGGTTGCACCGCTCACGTCGTGGATCGCGGCTTCTCGCTGATCGAAGTGGTCGTCGCCACGGCCGTCACGACGATCGGCACCCTGTCGCTGGCGCAGTTGTGCGCGACGTCGATCCGGATGAACCACGACGCGCGCGTGGCGACGATGGCCGCGGTGCTGGCGTCGCAGAAGATGGAGCAGCTGCGCGCGCTGGCCTGGACGTCGGATGCGGTCGGCCTCCCGATCTCCGATCTCGCCACGGATACGACCGTCCTCCCGCCCTCACCCTCAGGCGGCACGGGACTGAGCGCCTCGCCGCCCGGCGCGCTCGGCGCCAACACGCCGGGATACTGCGATTTCCTGGATGAGGAGGGTCGGACGCTTGGCGGCGGCAGGGAGCCGCCCGGTCCGACGGCGTTCGTCCGGCGATGGTCGATCGCGCCCGGGCCGTCGGCTGCCGGCGACGCGCTGACGATCCAGATCTCGGTGAGCCGCGTCGGCAGTCGTCGCCGCGAGGGTTCGACGGACATCGGCCTGGACGAAGTCCGCCTGTTCGGCATCAGAACGCGTCGCTCGGGTTGACTCGTACGAACGAGGGTTGCGCGCAAGGCGCGCTGGCCAGGAGGCGGGATGTATTGCAGTCGAGATGAGGGTTTCTCGGTCATCGAAGTGCTGATCGCGATGGTCGTCGGCCTTTGTGTGATGGCTGGCGCGCTCACGCTGGTCAGCGGCCTGCAGCGTCGGTTTGCCGGCGAGGGCGAACGCGCCGACGTCCAGCAGCGCGTCCGGGTCGCTAGCGACGCACTGTATCGGGATCTGCTGATGGCCGGAGCGGGCGCCTATCGGGGCGCTCACACCGGGCCGCTCGACTTCTTCGTCGCCTCCGTCCTGCCGTTCCGGCAGGGTGCCGTCGGCGCCGATCCGCCCGGCACGTTCACGTCGGACACCATCACGGTCGTCTACCTGTCACCGGCCGCGGCGCCGCAGGCGACCATCCGCCATCCGCTGCCGGCGCAGTCCGGATCCGTGCGCTTGAACGCCGACGAAGGGTGTCGGCCGGCCGGTCCGGTCTGCGGGTTCGTCGCCGGGATGGACGTGATGGTCTACGACGAGACGGCGTCATACGACACGTTCAGAATCACCAGCGCCGAGGGCGAGGTGCTGCGGCTTCAGCACACGATGACCGATACCCCGCAGACGTATGCCACCGGCGCGAAGATCGTGGCCGCGGCGAGCCACACCTTCTACCGCAAGGTGGACGAGGATTCCGCCACCGACCAACTGATGCGCTACGACGGCGTTCGCTCCGATGCCGCCGTGGTCGACCACGTCGTCGGACTGACGTTCGACTACCTGGGCGACGCGCTGCCGCCGGTCGTGCTGAGGCCGGTCACCGAGCCGACCGGACCGTGGACCTCCTATGGGCCGCGTCCGCCGCCGCCCGACCGGCGGACGACCGCCTATCCGGCCGGCGAGAACTGTGCGTTCCGGCTCGATGACACCGGCACGCGCCACCTGCCGCGTCTGGCCGCACTGGGCCGCAGCGGCTCCACCCTGGTCCGGCTCGCCGCGTCACAGCTGACGGACGGGCCGTGGTGTCCCGACGCGACCAATCCGCATCGATACGACGCCGATCTGTTGAGGATCAGGAGCATTGGCGTGACGGTTCGGATCGAGTCGGCGCTGGCGGCGCTGCGTGGCCCGGCCGGCATCCTGTTCGCGCACGGCGGTTCATCCACCGACGCCGGCCGGTGGGTGCCGGATCGGGAGTTCCGGCTCGACATCGCGCCACGGAATCTCAATGGCCGGTGACCGCGCCTGGCGCGAATCCGAAACCGGGATGATGCTGGTTGCCGCGCTGATGGCGATGCTCCTGGTGAGCGCCCTTGGTGCGGCGCTCATCCTGCTCACCTCGTCCGAGACGGCGATCGCGGCAAACTTCCGCCACAGCCTGGCGGCGTTGTACGCGGCCGACGCGGCAGCGGAGGAGGCGCTGGCCGAGGTCGCGGTGGTCGCCGACTGGGATGCTCTGCTTACCGGGCGCATCCGCTCGAGGCTGACCGCCGGGTCGCCCTCTGGAACGCGGCTGGTGAACGGAGCGCTGGTAGACCTCTCCCAGTTGGTCGCGCGATCGAACTGCGGTAAGGCGACGACCTGCAGCGCGTCGGACATGGACGCCGTGACGGCCGAGCGGCCGTGGGGCGCGAATAATCCACGGTGGCAGTTGTACGCCGACGGCGAGATCAAGGAGTTCGTCGCCGGTGTGGAGTTGCCGCTCTACGTGCTGGTGCTGGTCGCCGACGATCCATCTGAAACCGACGGCGATCCTGCCGCCGATGGCAGCGGGTCCGACAACCCGGGTGCGGGCGTGCTGCTCCTGCGCGCGCATGCATTCGGGCCGCGCCACGCGCACAAGATGATTGAGATCGCGATTGCGCGGAACCGCGACGGCCGTGTCCGCGTACTGTCATGGCGGGAGCTGCGCTGAGCGTCACTTCCTGCCGTATCTGGCAGACCTGAAGGTCTGCACTCCGTCAGAATCGATTCTTCTCATCCTCCGAAGCCGGACTCCAAGGACGGGACTTCATCAGGAGCCGCGCGTCATCGATCCGTAGTCCGACTGAAGTCAGACGCCACGTACGATTCTGAAGTGGGACGCCGCGCCTCGCTTGGACGTGGGATCCGGCTTCAGCCGGATTACTTGACCGTCCCCGGGCCCTCACGTACGATCGAGCGATCCAGGTTCAGCCGGAACGGGTCGTGGGAAGAATCCATATGCTCTTCAAGTCTTCCGTCCGACCGATCGCGGTCGCGCTGTCGATCTCGGCCGCGACGCCGCTCGCCGCGCAGTCGCTCGGTGAGGTGGCACGCCGGGAAGAGGCGCGCCGCAAGGAGATCCGGCAACCGGCCAGGGTCTACACGAACAAGGACCTGACACACGTACCGCCGCCTGTGCCGGCAGCCGCACCGGCGGCGGGCGAGACACCGGCGACGCCGCTGCCCGCCGACACCACGGCCGCCGGGGAGCGGGCGCCGGACGCGGCCGAGCCAGGCGCGGCCAGGGATCAGAAGTACTGGTCGAAACGGATGCGGGATCTGGTGGTCCAACTCGATCGCGATCAGATCTATGTCGGGGCGTTGCAGTCGCGCATCAACGTCCTGACCACCGACTTCGCGTTGCGCGACGACCCGGCGCAGCGCGCCGTCATCACCCGCGAGCGCGAGAGGGCCATCGACGAGCTCGACCGCCTGCAGCTGGTCATCGACCGCACCACCACAGCCATTGCCGACCTCGAAGAAGAGGCACGGCGCGCCTCGGTGCCGCCCGGCTGGCTGCGGTGACGGCGCGGCAGCGCCACGCCGCCGATCCGCCGATTCTGCTGGTCGAGGACAAGGACTCGCTCCGCGCCATGCTGCGGCATGCGCTCGAAGCGCAGGGCCATGCCGTGATCGAAGCGCGCGATCAGCGCGAAGCGGTGGCCGCACTGCAGACCACGTATCCGGCGGTGGTGCTGTCGGATCTGCGGTTGCCCGACGGCGACGGCTTCGGCGTGCTGCGCGCCGCCAAGGAGCTGGACCCCGAGCTGCCGGTGGTGCTGATGACCGCCTTCGGCAGCATCCACGACGCGGTGGCGGCGATGAAGGAAGGGGCGCTCGACTTTCTCGCCAAGCCGGTTGATCCCGACCATCTCCAGCTGATTGTCGAACGCGCGCTGGCGGTGCGGCGCATGGCGACCGAGAATCTGCTGTTGAAGGAGGAACTGGCGGAGCGGCGCGGTGCGCCGCAGATTGTCGGCGACGATCCGCGGCTGAAACAGCTGTCGATCCAGCTGCACCGGGCGGCGGCGACCGACATGACCGTGCTGATCGGAGGCGAGAGCGGCACCGGCAAGGAGCTGTTCGCCCGCGCTCTGCACGCCCTGAGTCCGCGGGCCGATGGTCCGTTCGTCGCCATCAACTGCGCGGCGATCCCCGAGCACCTGCTCGAGACCGAGCTGTTCGGCTATGAGAAAGGGGCCTTCACCGGCGCCGCGGCCCGCAAGCCGGGCAAATTCGAGATGGCGCATCGCGGCACGCTGTTTCTCGACGAGATCGGCGATCTGCCGTTACAACTGCAGGGCAAGATCCTGCGCGCCCTCGAAGAAAAGACCTTCGAGCGGGTCGGCGGCACCACGCCGCTGCGGGTGGATGTTCGCGTCGTCGCGGCGACGAATCGAAACCTGAAGGCGGCGGTCGCGGCGCGCCAGTATCGCGAGGATCTCTACTTCCGGCTGTCGGTCTTTCCCATCACGGTGCCGCCGCTGCGGGACCGGCCGGGGGACATCGCGCAGCTGGCCCGGCACTTCATCGATCGGTACAGCCGCGATCTGAAGAAGAAGCCGCTGACGCTGGCGCCGTCCGCGCTCGAGCAGCTGCAGCAGTACCAGTGGCCGGGCAATGTGCGCGAGCTGCAGAACTGCATGGAACGCGCGGTAATCCTGACCGAGGGCGACACCATTCACGCCCGCCACCTCCAGCTGACGGTGCAGTCGCCGCCGCCGGCGCCAGCAGTCGGGGTGTGGGATCACGTCGATATGACCGGGACCCTCGGCGAGGTGACGCGGCGGGTCGTCAGCGAGGTCGAACGCCGGAAGATCGCGGCGGTCATCCAGCAGGCCGGCGGCGACCGCGCGCGGGCGGCGGAGCTATTGCAGGTCGGCTACAAGACCCTGATGGCGAAAATACGGGAGTACGGCTTGGAGTAAGGACCCTGACCAGAATAAGGTTGCCATTGGGGGCGTCGAGGCGCCCGCCCGGCAAGGCGCGACGAGCGAGCATACCGGGCGTATGTAAGCGAGGAGCAACGCCGCCCGGCGGGATGCATCGGCGGCCAAAATGACGACATTATTCTGGCCAGGGTCCTAAGCCGGGACGATCCGACGGCGCCGCGCGACCGTCAGGCTCGAAACCCCACCGCCCTGAGTGCCTTTTTCATCTCCTTCTCCGTCACATCGTCGACAATCGACGTGCCGCCGATCGCGATCGGCAGCACGAAGTGCAGACGGCCGGCGACCATTTTCTTGTCGCGCTTGATCGCTTCCAGCATCTCGGCCGACGAGACGTCCGCGATCTGCGGCAGCGGACCCAGGCTGGCAATCAGATCGGCGAGCGCCGCCTGGTCCTGACGGGCGAGGGCGCCGCGCGCTGCCGCCAGCTGCGCCGCCACCAGCATGCCGTACCCGACCGCTTCGCCGTGACGGTAGCGGCGGTACTTGGTCACCGCTTCGAGGGCGTGCCCCGCCGTGTGGCCGAAATTGAGAATCCGGCGCGGTCCGGCTTCGCGCTCGTCGGCCGACACCACCTCCGCCTTGATCCGGCACGATTCGGCGATGATCGGCCCGAGCGCCGCCGCCTCCTGGGCAAAGATCGCGGTCCGGTCGCGCCGGATGGCATCGAACAACGCCGCACTCGACGTCATCCCGTATTTGACGACCTCGTACAGGCCGGCCCGGAATTCCCGCCGCGGCAGTGTCGCCAGCACCGACGGATCGATCAGCACGGCGTGCGGCTGATAGAACGCACCGATCAGGTTCTTGCCGAGCGGGTGATTGACGCCGACCTTGCCGCCGATGGCGCTGTCGACCTGGGCGAGCAGCGTCGTCGGCACGTGCACCAGGGAGATGCCGCGAAGATACGTCGACGCGGCGAAACCAGCCAGGTCGCCAATGACGCCGCCTCCGAAGGTCAGCAGCGTCGAGGCGCGATCGGCCTTCGCCCGCACCAGCGCGTCGTAGACGCGGCTCACCGTCGCCAGCTGCTTGAACCGCTCGCCGTCGGGCACGAGGATCGATTCCGAACGCTTGATGGCGCGCGTCACCCGGTCGCCGTGCAGCCGCCACACCGCCGGACTGGAGACAACGAACCGGCGTTCGGGGAGCCGCAGGTCGTCGAGCAGCCGGCCCAGCTGTTCGAGGACGCCGTGGCCAAGTGTGATCACGTAGCCGCGCGAGGGTGTCGTGACGTCGATGCGAGTGGGGTCCATGTCGAGCAGGTCTCAGCCGTTCATTTTCAGCGCGCGGTGCTCGTCAAAGGCGGAGGTGGACAGCCAGGAGCTGACAGCCGGGAGCGTGCAACGCGGATGGTAGGATAACATCGAGCGCGTTGGCCACCCACGACACCGACTTTCTCATCATCGGCAGCGGCATCGCCGGCTTGCGCGCCGCTATCGGACTTGCCGACAGCGGCCGGGCGCTGATCCTCACCAAAGCCGAGCCCAGCGAAAGCAACACCGGCTACGCGCAGGGGGGAATCGCCGCGGCGATCGGCGGCGACGACAGCCCGGCCCTTCATGCGGCGGACACGATTCGCGCCGGCGACGGCCTGTGCGACGAAGCCGCGGTCGCCGTGCTGGTCGAAGAAGGGGTGGTCTATGTCCGCGAACTGATGGCGTGGGGCACCGGCTTCGATTGCGAGGCCGACGGCCGGCCGGCCCTCGGGCGCGAGGCCGCGCACTCGGTCCGGCGCGTCCTGCACGCCGGCGACGCCACTGGCCGCGAGATCGGCCGGGTGCTGCGCCAGCGGGTTTCGGCGCTGCCTTCGGTCACCACCATCCATCACGCGCTGGTCACCGAACTGCTGGTCGAGGGCGGCGAGGCGCTCGGCGTCCGCTATTTCGATCGCGAGGGACGGCCGCACGAGGTCCGCGCGCGTGCGACGCTGCTGGCGACGGGCGGCGCCGGCCTGGTCTTCAGCGAGACGACCAATCCGCCGGTCGCCACCGGTGACGGCATCGCGCTCGCCTTCCACGCCGGTGCGCGCCTCGCCGATCTCGAGTTCGTCCAGTTCCATCCCACCGCCCTCAATCTCGCCGCCGCGCCGCGCTTCCTGATTTCCGAGGCGCTGCGCGGCGAGGGCGCCCGGCTGGTCGACGAGCACGGCAAGACGTTCATGGCGCGCTATCATCCTGACGGCGACCTTGCCCCCAGAGACGTGGTCGCACGCAGCATCGTCCGCGAGATCGAGCGAACCCACGGTGCCGTGTTCCTGACGCTGGCTCATCTCGACGCCGGGTTCGTGCGGAGCCGGTTTCCCACCATCGCGGAGATGTGCGGCCGCCTCGGCCTCGACCTGGCCCGCGATCCAATCCCGGTCGGCCCCGCCGCGCACTACATCATGGGCGGTGTGGATACTGATGAATGGGGTCGCACGTCGCTGGCCGGCCTGTTCGCCGCCGGCGAGGTCGCCTGCACCGGGGTGCACGGAGCCAACCGCCTCGCCAGCAATTCTCTGCTGGAGGGGCTGGTGTTCGGCGCCAGGTCGGCGATCGCCATGCAGGAGCCGCTGCGGGCCGCGGCCATGAAATCAGATCGCAAGGACGCGGGAGGCTTGAGACTGGGCACCGCGGAGAGCACAGAGAACCAGCCGGCCAGCCTCGGGTCGTCCGGCCTCCAGCCTCCACCCTCCAGTCTCCACGCCGGCGATGCCTCGATGAGCACGGCGGCTGTTCGCGACCTGATGTGGTGGGCGGCGGGGCTGTTCCGCACCCGCGAACGCCTGCAGGCCACGGTCGCCCGCTTCGACGCGGCGTACGCCGGTGAGCGGATCCGTCTGCAGTCGGCCGCTTCCGACGACGACTGGTGGCGGCATTTCAATCTGCTGACGGTGGCGCGGGTGATCGCTCGGGCGGCGCTGGCCCGCGAGGAGAGCCGGGGCGGACACTTCCGCGATGATTTTCCCGATCGCGACGATCGGAACTGGAAATTCCACGCCGTGGTCACGCGCGGCGCTGAATAGGCCGAAGGACACCCATCGATGTCGAAGAAACCCGGGAACGACTCGTTCGTCACCGAAATCACGCCCCGCTCACAGGACTTCTCGAAGTGGTACCTGGACGTCGTGCGCAAGGCGGAGCTGGCTGACTACTCTCCGGTCAAGGGCTGCATGGTCATCCGGCCGTACGGCTACGCCATCTGGGAGCTGATCCAGCAGGCGCTCGACAAGCGGATCAAGGCGACCGGCCACGTCAACGCCTACTTTCCGCTGTTCATTCCCGAGAGCCTGCTGACAAAGGAAGCCGAGCACGTCGAGGGGTTCGCACCGCAGGTCGCCTACGTCACGCATGGCGGCGGCGAAGAACTCGAGGAGAAGCTGGTCGTCCGCCCGACATCAGAGGCCATCATCGGCACGATGTACGCGAAATGGATCCAGTCGTGGCGCGATTTGCCGGTCCTCATCAATCAGTGGGCGAACGTCGTCCGCTGGGAGAAGGTGACCCGGCCGTTCCTGCGCACCACCGAGTTTCTCTGGCAGGAGGGGCACACCGCGCACGAGACCGAACAGGAAGCGGAAGAAGAAACGCTGAAGATTCTCGCGCTCTACCAGGAGATGGTGGAAACCGAGCTGGCCATGCCGGTGGTGACCGGACGGAAGAGCGAGAGCGAGAAGTTCGCCGGGGCGCTCCGGACGTACTCGATCGAAGCGCTGATGGGCGACGGCCGCGCGCTGCAGGCGGGCACCTCGCACAATCTCGGCCAGAACTTCGCCAAGGCATTCGACATCACCTTCCAGGCCCGGGACAAGTCGGTCCAGCATGTCTGGGGCACGTCCTGGGGCGTCACCACCCGGCTGATCGGCGCCGCGATCATGGTGCACGGCGACGACAGCGGCCTGGTGCTGCCGCCGCGCATTGCGCCCTATCAGGTGGTGATCGTGCCGATTGGCCGCGACAACTGGCGGGAAACGGTTCTGCCGCGCGCCCAGGAGATCCGGGACACCCTCGTCGCTGCCGGTTTCCGGGTGACGCTGGACGAGCGCGACGAACGGCCGGGCTGGAAGTTTTCCGAATGGGAAATGCGCGGGGTGCCGCTGCGCATCGAGATCGGGCCGAAGGACATCGAGAAGTCGCAGGTGCTCACGGCCCGGCGCGACACGCGTGAGAAGGCCGGCGTACCGATGGACGGGCTGGTGGAGCGCGTGCGGGAGGTCCTGGACGATATCCAGCGGACCCTGCTCGAACGGGCACGGACGTTCCGGGAGGAGCATACGCAGCGCGTCGAGTCCTACGCCGCCTTCAAGCAGGTGCTGGAGGGCCGCCCTGGATTCGTCATCGCGCCCTGGTGCGGTTCGGCCGACTGCGAGGCGCACATCAAGACGGAGACGCAGGCGACGATTCGCAACATCCCGACGGCCGGCGTGCCGCCCGGCCGGTGCATCCGCTGCGACAGCCCGGCGCAGGTCGAGGCGTGGTTCGCCAAGTCCTATTGAAGGCGGCGGCCAGGCCGCTCTATCCCCGCGGGGCGTGCAACGCTGGTGCGGCGTCGCCCCAGCGTTGCACGATCTTCCGGATCAGCCGGTGTCGCCGCGTCAGCCCCTCGCGTTTTCCGATCGTCTGGAACGCACTCGCCAGATGCTGGCGCCACCAGTCGGCGGAGCCGTGGCCCGGTCCGGCTGCGCGCGCGTAGGCGGCGGCGATCGCCTCCAGGCACGACGCATCGCCAATCTGTGACAGGGCGGCGAGGAACTCGACCGGAAGCGGCGCCGTGGCGGACTCGATCGATTCCCTGAGGTCATAGAGCGCGAGACGGCTGCCGCGGCCGGCCAGCGCGAGGTGCGCCGCGGCCCGGGTTTTCGCCCACTCGGCGCGATGGCCGGATGGCTGCGCCGCCTCATGCGCCCGGATGCGATCGATCAGTTGATGGAGGAGCGGCAGGGCGATGGCGGCGGCAGCGTCAGCGACGGCGCGGCCGAGCGCGACCGGATCATCGGGAAGCGTTCCGCTGGCCGCAGTCGACACCTCGTAGAGCGAATCGGGCGGGCGCGCCGGCTTGGGTGAGGCTGCCGCCTGCGCCCGGTCGCGCACCTCGGGGTCGGGATCCTGCGCCAGGACTTTCAGCAGTGGCGTCAACGTGCCCGGCTTGAGCGTCGACAGTCCCTGGATCGCGGCGAGCCTGAGCTCCGTCTGCCGGCGCAGATCGAGAGCGACCTCGATGATGCGGTCGATGACGTCGGCACCCCGCTCGGCGTCCAGGAATGTCTGCGCCGTTGACACGGCTGCGACGGCCACTGCCAGGTCGGGATCGTCCAGCGTATGCAACGCCACATCGATCGCGCGCGGACTGGCCACCGCCTCGAGCGCCTGAAGCGCGGCGATGCGGGTGAAGCGGGGCGCGGCCGATCCGACCACGGTGATGAGCTTGTCGACGGTTCTCGGGCCGAGGATGGTGAGACGGACGACCGCAGCGTCGCGGGCTGACGCGCTGTCGGAGGAAAGTTGGGCGATCAGCGCATCGATTCGTCGATTGGCCGAGGGCTTGATGGACAAGACAGGAAATTAGGAATCAGGAATTCGAAATTAGGAATTCGGACATTCCTAATTGCTAATTACCTAATTCCTAATTTCGCCTGTCCCCGTCCTACTGCAGCCGGACCACCATCGCGG